>JAVHOW010000019.1:0-5735 GCA_036170235.1 Minisyncoccota bacterium | reverse complement strand
GATCGCCGCGCCCACCGCAACCACCTCGTCGGGATTCACACCCATGTGAGGATCTCTTCCGAAGAATTTCTTAACAGCGTCTTGCAAAGCCGGCATACGAGTCTGGCCGCCGACTAGAACTACTTCGTTGATTTCACCAACCTTGAATGGTGAAGCTTCAACTGCACGCTTGGTGATTTCCATAGCTCGGTTGATGAATTCCTGGGTCATTTCTTCCAACTTTGCGCGTGTCATAACGACGAGCAAGTGTTTTGGTCCATCAGCGCCAGAAGTGACGAATGGGATGTTGATCTCGGTTTGCATCGCGGCTGATAGTTCAATCTTAGCTTTTTCTGCGGCTTCATCGAGACGCTGTAGTGCCAATGGATCTTTCTTGAGGTCAATGCCATTTTCTTTGTTGAATGTGTCAGCCAGCCAATTCACAATCTTGGCATCAATGTCACGACCGCCGAGGTGTGAGTCACCATCAGTTGATTTGACTTCGATAACATCATCTCCAACTTCTAGTACGGATATGTCGAAAGTACCGCCTCCAAAGTCGAAGACAGCGATTTTCTCATCTTTCTTTTTGCTAAATCCGTAAGCGAGCGCGGCGGCTGTAGGTTCATTGATAATACGTTTTACATCGAGTCCAGCGATTTTTCCAGCGTCTTTGGTTGCCTGACGTTGTGAATCGTTGAAATAAGCTGGAACAGTGATAACTGCTTCAGTGACTTTTTCTCCAAGACGAGCTTCTGCGTCAGTCTTGAGTTTTTGAAGGATCATAGCGGAGACTTCTTCTGGGCGTAACCAGTTCCCTGCCATGTTGACTTCAATGCCCCCGTTCGATGATTTGCGGACTTCGAATGAGACGTTCTTGATATCTTTCTGCACACTTGGTTCGTCGAATGTGTGACCCATGAATCGCTTGATCTGGAAGATCGTGTTCTTTGGGTTCGTCACTGCTTGTCGCTTCGCAAGAAGTCCGACAAGTCTCTCGCCTGTTTTAGATTGGGCGACAATCGAAGGTGTTGTACGCTGACCTTCTGCGTTTTCTAGGACTCTTGGGACACCTGCTTCCATGACAGCCACGGCTGAGAAGGTTGTTCCAAGGTCGATTCCGATGATTTTGGACATAAGGTTTATATTTGACAATTAATTAGTAATATGCTATTCTATTTACAGTTTTAGTAACCTTAACAATTTGCTCATTTTGACCAAGCGTCGCTTGGAGGTTAGAGCTTGGAGGATTAACATGGCTTCACAAAATTATCATCTTAGTTTCGGTGACGTATGTGGTCTGCTGTTCTGCTGGATTGGGGTTGTAGCAGTTACATTCATCATTAAAGATGGATTTGTCGCAATCGTCTGTTTATTTCCTGCGTATTATCTCTCGAAATGGATTATCCTCAAAAAGAGCGACTGATCAATACTGTCCCGCCGAACAGGAAAGCCTGCTTCGGTGGGTTTTCTTTTATCCTTATAACACACCTAATTTTTAATGTTCACGAATTCACGCAGGTCTACCCTGCGCACTACTCCAATACTCCAAGGTCGGACCTTGGACAACTTTATCTATAAGAAGGCGCCCTCGTAGGTTGACTTGTAAAAAAGAAAAGTTCATTAAAAGGAGAAATGATAGGTGTGTATACGGGGATGTAAGTGGTCTCAATTTCTTTCTTTGGACATGCGACTGGAAGACAGAAAATTTGTTCACCTGAATTATTTGAACCATTTGAAGAAGCACAACTACCTGAAAGGCGGAGATGGGCGGCAGTTGAAATCGGCTGTGCAGAGACGAGATGACCGCGAGGTTCGCCGGCGATAATTGTTACGAAAAAGGTCAGGCGAAACTGCTGGCCAGAGAGGTCAGTGAAGATACGAGAAAGGAATTGGCCCCTCGACGAGCTCGGGACAATGCCGTGCTGGAGGGCTGTTTTTGACGCAGTTGACGCAGGGTAGACCTGCGCATGTCCTAGGAGTTGTTTCTTGAATGGATTCAACATTGCTTGTCTATTATAGCAGAAAAATACCCCTAAACAAGGGGTATTTTTTGATGAAATTATGCGAACTGAAGTTTACGTTCAATACGACGGAGGCGGGTACCATGGTCTTTGACAATAAGGTTTTCAAGAATATCTACGCGGTTTGCAAGTTTGTCTTCAAGATGCTCGATGCTTTCTGTCGTTGCTTTTGTAGCTATTTCATCTCTCATCTCAGTAAAACGTACATCTACTTCCTTGAACCCGCTAGCCACTGATTGCGCGAGTTCACCAACAGAATCATCAATTTTTTTATCGAGCTTGTCAAAACCCTTTCTCATTTCAGTTGCCAAATCACTTGTAAGTATCAAGTTCTTATCTATACGAACCGCTAGTTCATTGATTGTAATATTGGGTTGATTTTGTATATTGTTTTTGTGCATCATATATTTTCAAATTAGAGATTAATAATTCGCAGTCATACGACTACGGCTCCGTTCGCAGGCTCACGGGTTGCAGGCGTGCCTAAATTATACGCCTCGTATTAAAGTGCACAAGTTCACAAGCGCAAAAAATATGTTGAAACTAATTTTTACACGCAAATTTTTTATTTTTTGAATTCTGGTCTCGAAATTTTCTTCGCTTACGCTTATAAAATTCTCTCGATCCAAATTTCGCTAAGGCCGAAATTCGCCAACCTTCACAATCGGAGCTTTCAGAACTTTTCCATTCAAAGAATATCCTTTCTGAACGACTTGTAGAATAACATGATCCAATTTTTCATCAGTTACTGGCTCATAAGAAGTCGCTTCATGATGCGCGTGGTCAAACTTTTCATTGACAGGATTGATCTCTTTCAAACCGTTGTCAGTCAAGGCTTTAACTAGTTGTGAGTAAATGTATTCAACCCCAGTGCGCCAGTTCTTATCGGCTTTCTCCCAAGCTACCTTATTCCCCATTGCCATGTCAAAACTTCCCAATACAGGAATAAGTTCTTCAATCAATCGTTCATTGGCGAACTTTGCAAAATCACGGCGATCTTCTTCGTCACGTTTGCGAGCGTTGACCATGTCAGCCTTGGCGCGTTGCCAGCCAGTCAAATATTCTTGTTTTTCTGACTCGGCTTTTTTGAGTTTCTCGCGAAGTTTCTTGATGGTTTCGCCCATCGCATCTTCCGCTATAACAGAGTCGTCCAAAGTGTCATCCTTCGCCAAAGTTTCAGATGATAGGTCAGAATCGTCGGAAGCTGTAGTAGTCGCTTTCGTTTCAGCGTTTTCTTCAGGAATTATGTCACTATCATCAGTATTGTTCGCTGGTTTCTTTTTGAACATAGTGTTACTAGCTTATACGAAAACTGGAATTGACGCAATGAAAACACTGGTAAAGGTATCATTACAAGCTGTACTATGACCTACCCTCTCTTATTCTTAAGAGCAAGATTAATACCTATTGCAATAAGAACTAGAAGGACGAGTATGATTACCCAACCCCATGAAGGAATGTTTCCAAATGAAACGATTGAAGAAGCTAAGAGTGTGTTTTTATTAGAAACATTGCTGTTTTGTTGAGCAATTGGGGCAGTGTATTCATACGCCCCAATATCCCATGTCCCATCAGCACCGCGTATTTTACCATCAGGATCAGTATTGTATGGAGACAAAAGTCTAGTTCCTGCAGTTGTAGATGCAACTAGGTGGTAATCAGTTGCAGAACGGAATGGACTAGTGTTGGTGATAATATTGTTATCTGTATTTAATGTTAATACGCCAACTTCTTTAGTCCAAGGATTTGGAGTATTTAAGAATATATTATTATGTATCTCATTCACAGCGCTTGATGTTCCACGTAGCTGAACAGCGATGGTGTTCCAACCGATGAATGTATTATTAAAGATATGTACATCTCCATGAGTGTAATCCTGTTTTGTTTGAATACCTGTTCCAGAACCTCTTGGTCCTTGATCAAAGACATTACCATAGAAATAAGTTCCACTATCTCCTCCATTATCAAAGAATATAGATTGTGACCATGAATTGTATACATTGCTATATCTTACCGTTACATTCTGTGGTGCACTAAGATAGATAGAATCCGAATGACATCCTGCAGCACTACCAGTGCCGGCATTGTACAACTTGGCGTATTCAATAAGGCCACTCTTCCATTCACCAACAGTAATCTGTTGAATAACTCCGTCAATGTACACATGACCGATGTAGTGATCGGAGTTTACAGCTCCACCCGCTCCATTGATGAAGATTCCGTAACCACAGTAGTCTCCCCAACCAGGTCCAATCATTTGGATATAAGACAAGGAAATACTATTAGAACCCGGCATCCAAATTCCATTAGCGCCATTACCAAGCACCATTGCAATACCATAATCATTTGATCCAGTTTGACCATCTGCAAGTCCTTCAGTTCTTCCATCAATAGTAATGAATCCTTTGGTATTAGAACTTATGGAATTAAGATACACAGTGGAATCAAATGAAGGACTCCATCCAGAGGCACTAGTAGGAACACTATCTGAAGCCAAGACTCGTTTGATATAAATTCTACTGGTTGCTGTTCCGCTTTTACCAATTACTATGCCAGATGTATAACTTCCACCCGCTAGCCAAATAGTATCGCCAGGCTGAACGGACGCCCAGTTAATACTAGATGCAGACCATGCATTAGTCCAACTGGTACCATTTGCAGAACCTGAAGCTGAAGGACGAACATACCAATTACCTTGGTATTGCACCGCTCCGCGACTCGTGCCGACATTTCCAAACATATCTGTTCTGTATAGTGCAGGAACAGTTGTATCTGCAGGAGTTGTCTGACTAGTTAGAGCATAACTACCTCCTGCGAGATTGGCGAATGGATTGCCTGTACTGATTTGTCCATTTGCTTCTGATGGAGTGTTAGTTGTGCTGAAGAATGCATTGTAATCACCCGTCCAAGTCCCAACGTATGCACCTTTCTGGTTATACACAAGATTATTGTAGGCAACAGACGATACTGGGGAACCTTCTGCTTGAACGTTTCCTAACCATGGACCTGAATCCGAAGTGAAATTAAGAAAAGTATTGTTAAATATCTTTCCGTTGCTGAAGTTACCATGATTTGGTCCTATAGAACCAGCTCCAACTCGAAGACCGTCAAATACATTGCCGTAAATAATTATCCCATCCATCGAGGAATTGTTTGCAACAATTGTATTTGTCATTCCAGCCGAGCCGCCATATCCTTTGAACACATTGTATCGAATTGTTGAGTTATTCAATGGTTGCTCATTAGCATTTATCCATTCACCATGATTTAGAGAAGAGCTAAATCCGTTCAAAAGGATATTATATTCCCATAGTAAACCACTATATGCATGGCTACCTTGACCTCTGGTCGTGAACCCTCCTTGCCAGCCATCCAATAGACTATAAGACATGGTGAAGTTGTTCATTTCATAACTACCTCCTCCCATATAACCTTCGGCGAACATTTTTTCTATGTCAGATGTTGTGGCTTTCGCATAGAAATGCTTAATCGTAATGTTGGGTATAGCTACGCCGGGCACAGAAACTCCGATCACTTGAGTGCCAGCCGTACTTACGAATCCATAATTAAGTGGATTAGTGTCGGGCGGATTAACTGATGCTCCAGCACCAGTCACTCCATCTATAGTCCAATAACCTGATCCAAAACTGAGTACACCTGTAAAAGTCGCCTGTCCTGTTCCATCACTCTTGATAGTAATAAGTTGAGTGCCGTTTGCTGGCGTATTCAATG
>JAVHOW010000018.1:0-27950 GCA_036170235.1 Minisyncoccota bacterium | reverse complement strand
ATTGACTATATTTTAGCACGGTATCCATGATATGTATGTTAAAAAATGGGGATAAATGTTGCGCTCCGATAGGTATTGTGGCGCTAAGTTTCCTTGTAATTAAAAAACGCCTCCGAACGAGCGGAGGCGTGGTGTTAGTTTGTAAGTCGTCAATGACTTGATTGGGTTCTGAGAGCAGACGCAAGTGGTAATTGAGCAGCGTATTCCCTCGCCCCTGCACGCTTTGAAGATTTGTCGACTTCTGCATATAAATCGGCCAGGTCTGCAATGATGCATCCGTCACAGCTCTTGATATAGCCAGTTTTGGGATCTCCAACTTCTTTGAGTTCAATCCCGTAATACTCAATGATGTGTTTGCAAGCCTCGTAATGTCTTTCTGCTTGCACATAATTACATCCGTCAGAATGGGTAATCATGTCAATGTGATGACGAAGCTCCCTTTTCTGTTGAGGGCGTCTTAAGGTGATCAAGTATTCACGCACGACTACGACAATGACGATTAAGGCGCTGATTGCTAAGTACGTTTTCATAGGTTCACCAGGGTTCAATGGTTGTTGTTTTCCGTTTTTATTCCTCCAAAAACATACCACAGAAAAAGGAGTCTTGCAACTCCTTTTTCGAATCCCGTGAATCCAACGCTTTTGAATGAAAACTTAATTAAACTAACGCTTACTCCATTGTGGACTCTTGCGAGCTTTTTTGAGACCGAATTTGCGACGTTCTTTGGCACGAGGGTCACGTTTCAAATAACCAAGCTTCTTGAGTTTACCACGAAGCTCAATATCATAAACAAGAAGTGCGCGGGAAATACCATGGCGAAGCGCCTCTGATTGGGCTGAAATGCCTCCACCCGAGAGTTTGGCAGTAACACGGAACTTCTCTGCCGCCTTGCCGTTGGTGAAAGGATCGGTAGCGTTCATTTGCATTTCCTTTACTGGAAAATATGTTTCCAATGATTTGCCGTTGATTTCAAAACCCGTCTTTGTTCCAGGAAAGATGCGTACACGAGCAATGGCAGTCTTGCGACGACCGACAGCTTCGAAGTATTTTTGGGTTGATTTTGGCATTATTCTTTAATAGTTAAATTCTTAATTCTCTCATCACGCAAACGATTGTTTGGAAGCATACGAGTGACAGCGCGGCGGAAAACCTCAGTCATGCCACGTCGTGTCATAAGTTCACCCAATGATTCACTTTTCAAACCGCCACGGAAACCAGTATAAGTGACGTATTTATCCCCAACTTTCTTTTTTAGGGTCACGTCAACTTTTGTTGCGTTAATAATCTCGACAGTATCCGCTGAAACTTTATTTTTTTGAAATGCTGGAGAATGTTTGCCCAAAAGAATACTTGCAGCTTGACTTGCAATCCTTCCGATCTTTTTACCTTGTGCATCAATGGTGTGTTTCATGATAGTGTTTGTTATTTGTGGCATTCGTGTAATTCGTGGATTCGTATTATTTATTATACAAATTCAATCAAAGACATTGGACTATTATCTAAATCACGATTTGGCATTTTTACAATGCGGGTATAGCCACCATTACGCTCCTTGTATTTTGGAGCAATGATATCAAACAATTTCTTGGTTTCAATTTGACTATGAATACTAGAGACAATCAAACGGCGTGCGGCGACTGTAGGATTTTTGGCTTTTGTAATGAGCTTCTCGATCATCGGACGGAGTTCCTTGGCCTTGGCTGTTGTTGTTTGAATGCGACTATCGCGAATCAAGTTGCGCGCTAAAGATGACATCAAAGCATTTCGCTGATTCTTTTCTCGACCAAATTTTCTTTTGTTTGAATGATGTCGCATGTTTTTATTCGTGCTTCGTTAATCGTTAATCTTGAATTACTGTTTTAATGTTATACCATGTTGTGCCAATAATTTCTTGATTTCTTGTATACCCTTTGCGCCAAGACCGTCAATATCCATAATGTCGGATTCTTTCTTGCGAGCGAGGCCTCCGAGCGTACGGACGTTGCCATTGGTCAAAGCTTTGGCAGTACGTGCGGAAAAACCAAGCAAGTCAATACGAGTCTTCAAAAGATCAGCGTCGATATCTCGGAGTGATCCTTCTATTTTCTCTGATTTTTCATCAGAATCATCGCGTGAAGATTTTGCTTCAGGTTCATTTTCTGTAAATCCGACAATAGCTTTGAGCTGATGAATCATGATAGTGATGGATTGTTCAAGAGCTTCACGTGGAGTGATCGTGCCGTCTGTTTCGATGGTCATGCGGAGGCGATTGAAATCAGTACGATCCCCAACACGCATGTTCTCAACTTCGTAATTTGCTTTGCGAATAGGCGTGAAAGCGGCATCGAGAGTGATTGCACCAATCTCAACGCGCTCTTTTTGGATAATTTCCTTGGAAACATATCCTAGACCCTTTTCAACTGTAATCTCCATGTCCAATTCGGATGATTTGTCGGTGAGTGAAGCGATATGAAGATCGGTATTCAAAATCTCAACTTGACCAGGAGCGTCAATATCCTTGGCTGTAACTTCTTTTGAGCCTTTAACTTTGAGTGTAAGCACAACTGGTTCATCACCAGTGATTCGAACGCGTAATTTCTTGAGCGCGAGCAAGATGTTGATAACATCTTCTTTGACTCCATCAATAGTTGAAAATTCGTGCTCAACACCCTTGATTTTGACTTTGGTTACAGCGGCACCTGGTAGAGATGACAAGACAATTCGGCGAAGTGAATTGCCGAGAGTGTGTCCATAACCAGGATAAAGGCCATCGATTTCATAGGTGCCACTTACACCCTGTTCATTGATGATTTTTGGCTTCGAAGGAAGGATAAGGTCGTGTGTCATAGTATTTGTAAAATAGACGATTAATTATACACTAAAAATAATACTTGTCTAGCGGGTATAGAACTCGAGCACTGAACGCACATCAAAAAGTAATTCTGTCATCTCGGTGCTTGGCTCACCTTCGACCTTTATTTCTTTTTTCTCCGGATTCATGGATAACCATGCTGGAACCTTGATGTTCTTGAATTCTTCATCTAACTTACTGAAAATCACTTTTTTCTTGCTTCCCTCGCGAATGGTAACAATGTCACCAATGCGAACTTGATATGAAGGAATGTTGACTATCTTTCCATTCACGCATAGGTGACCATGCGCGACCATTTGTCGAGCGGCGGAACGACTCAAGGCAAATCCCGCGCGAAGAACGACGTTGTCCAGACGACCTTCCAAAATACGTAGAAGGTTTTTGGCATTATCACCCTTGGTCTGAAGTGCCGACTTTACGTAGTTGGTGAACTGACCGCCAGATACCCCGTAACTATAGCGAGCCTTTTGTTTTTCCAAAAGTTGTCGACCATACTCACTTTTTTGACCACGACGTTTGGTAGTCTTGGTTTTGGCTTGCGCGCGCATGGCGTACTTTGGAGTCTGCGTCTTTCTGAAGACCGCGGCACCGAGGTATCTAGCTTTTTTATATCGTGGGCCAATTAACATGGTATTAAAAATTTAAAATTAAAATAAAAAATTAAACACGGCGAGGTTTCTTTGGTTGAGGTCCGTTGAATGGGATAGGAGTCTCATCTTTGATAGATGTGATGACTATACCTTTGCTAATAAAACCTCGAATGGCTGATTCACGACCTGAACCAACGCCTTTGACCACAACAGCTACCTCTTTGAGGCCGATATTTTGCGCTTTTAGAGCCAAAGTTTCACCAACTTTCGCGGCCGCAAATGGAGTTCCCTTCTTTGCCCCACGAAAACCAGCACCACCACTGGAACCCCACATCAACGCGTTGCCTTTGGTATCTGTCAACATAACCTTGGTGTTATTGTAGGTTGACTGGACATGTAAAATGCCAGATTCAATACGTTTCTTCGCGGAAACAACTGGTGCTTTCTTTGCATCAGTTGATTCGGCCCCTGCGGTTGTAACAATTCTTTTTTTACCCATGGTAGTTTATTATTTGTGGCATTCGTATAATTCGTATATTCGCATTATGCATTACTTCTTCTCCTCTTTACGCTTACCTGATCCCATAGTCTTTCTGACGTTACCTCTGACTGTTCGGGAATTGGTTTTGGTTCGTTGTCCACGTGTTGGAAGATGTCTTGCGTGTCGGAGTCCACGATAAGCTTTAATATCTTTCAA
The DNA here is from genome assembly GCA_036170235.1 of Minisyncoccota bacterium. Taxonomy (GTDB): domain Bacteria; phylum Patescibacteriota; class Minisyncoccia; order Phycocordibacterales; family PALSA-1337; genus C7867-002. Next base: position 23,812 of record JAVHOW010000018.1, on the reverse strand, counting down.
ACGTTTGACATTACCGGCAACTTCGCGTTTTAGATCGCCTTCAATCTTGTAACTCTCGACGAGTTTGCGGATAGCATTTTCTTGATCAACAGTTAGAGCGGTCGAACGTAGAGCACCGTCAACTTTGACTGTTTTTAAAATATGCAAAGCTCGTGAACGTCCGATACCATAAATAGCGGTTAAAGCGAACTCAAGTCGCTTGTTTTCTGGAACTGTTATACCTAGGATACGCATGGTTGTATTAAAATAATTAAGTTAAATATATAAAATTAGCCTTGGCGCTGTTTGTGTCTTGGATTTGATTTGCAAACCACGTATATATAACTCCCTCGGCGAACGATGGAACATTTCGGACATATTTTTTTAACTGATGCTTTGACTCTCATTATGTATATTTATAGACGTCTGGTGACGCGAGCACGACCCCCGTATGGATCAAGTTCTAACTCAACCTTATCTCCAATGAGAACACGAATACGGTTCATTCTCATTTTACCAGCAAGATATGCCAGTATGACTTCTTTTGATTCTTGAAGTTCGACTCGAAACAACGTATTGGGCAATGCCTCAACGACAATGCCACTTGCGGTATTTTTTGCGGAATTTTTAGGTTGTGGCGCGATGTCCATTTCTTATTTAGCGCGTTTGAACATACTAGCAGATATAGCCCTATTTAGTCAATACCTTTATGGTAATCCTGCTCAAATCACTTGGCACTTTCGACCACGGTGGAGTTACTTCACCGGAACTCTTGTCTATTTCGATCACTGGCTTATACAATCTGAAAACGGCTTCTGTTTCAGCCAGAGACATGCCCGCGAATTTCTTTTTCAAAGTTTCCACTGGTATTGAACCGACGAGGAGAGCATCCCCTTTGAGCTTTATAATCAGTGTATTTTTCTTTTCTGGTGAAAAATCTTTTTGATTGGCAATGCTGAAATCAAATGATTCAAGACCGGGTGTGTCATATGAAAATGTATCAAAAGTTGCCACTGCTTGTTCGCCAGCTACACGTGTTACCAATTCAGTCCTCTTAAATAATATTCCGTAAAGAGTTCCTTGGATAGTGACTGTTGCTGATTTTGGATCAACCCCACCAATTACAGGTGCTGTGAAAGAAGTGACATATGCTTTTGGATACATAATATAACCTTCGGGCACAGTTCCTTTGACTTGAGCGAGGAGTGACGCCGTAATTTTGGCTTGTAGTTCGGCTGTTGTTGACGCTAGCGCGGCTGGACTTGTATTTTTCTGAGTTCCGATAAATCCACCACTTATATCCGTTGCCAAACGACCGTATATACTTTCGTACTTTGGAGTTCCTTTATAAGCAACGATTTTGAAGTCACTAATCGAATCACTTTTTGAAATATTATATGACTGGCCCGCTTGATCAGCTGCTACGACAGTTACAAGACTTCCAGGTATATTTGTTCCATTGGACGATGTATATCCTGGAATGACAACAGAATTTGTTAAACGATATACGCGACCTGTTTCATCTGATAATCTAGTACCCGCAATAAGGCGTTGGGATTGAGATCCATATGCATTGTATAAAGTAAGCTTGCCTTTGGCGGTTATTGATATCTTTGGACCGTCAACAGCGGCAATAGTAGCGGTTTCACTACCTTTTACCGCGGCAAGTTCGTACATCAAATTTCCTTTGTTCGGAGTATTTTGCGCGACATATGTGCTATTTATAGATATAGGAACGGTTTTAGGGACGATAGTAAAAGACGCACGTGAAAAATAAACCGAGGCTATATATGCTACTCCAGCAACAATAATAACGATGCCCATGAGTACGTATAACCACTTTTTTGATCCTGAATTCTTGGTTCGATGGTGCGGAGGTTTAGTAGTGACTTCTTTGTGGATCGGAATGTTATGAGGAGGTGTTTCTTTATTTAAAAGTTTGCTTGGTACTGCATCCTTACTTATATGTCGCATATCGTTTGTTTGCGCGCGGATTTTCGTGGTCACTTTTTCTTTTGGTGGCTGGATTGGTGCGGAGATAGTACTACGCTCTACAGGAATATCCTGTATGGAACGGTGTTTATTTGGAACGATATCTTGAACACGACGTGGCATATAAGATTATTATACCACACGGTTATTATTTTTCTAAACTGTGAATAGCGACAACGTACAATCCAGTCAAACGTAATTGTTCAGTGTGAGTACCATCGAATTTAACATGTTGAATAATACTTTCTATAGTCAAAAGTTCTAGTGAATTTTCTGGGTATACTGTTTTCAAACATTTCATAAAAAAACTTTCATGCGAACGAGCTGAAATGATAATATGTTTTGGCAATCTGTCCGAGATGGAATTTGTTTTGAGAAGTTTTCTGAATTCACCTACCCAACTTTGGTTCATATCTTCGATAACAGCAAGTTCTTTTTTGGCATGAACCCGATCAAGATGCCCTTGTTCAGACATAGTCAGAGTTGATTCCGCGGATTGTTCGTCAGTTTTTGTTTTGTTGGCAATAATACGAATTATCCCGTGTATACCCAAAGGATATGATCCAAAAAAGATGCAAGAATGTGAATGAATTATAGCAATATCAGTTAACTCACCATGGATGTGTAACAACGCGTAATTTGAATAGTTTGGCATAACTTTCTCGATAGCAACATGTTGTAAAAATAATGAAGAATGAAATCGCACTGCGTCTCGTCGAACGATATGGTCACAAACTTCAACGAAACGATCTATCATTCGTCCACCAGCAACACTTACCACAAAAGATACTTCCAATTCACGAGTATGCTTGCTTTCCCAAGATCCAACTGAATAACCATTGAGACGCACATCGAATACTTTCTCTTCAACTACACGAATATCATCAGTCTTAGCATTTCCAAATTTTGAACGTTCTTCCAAAATCATACCCATAATGTAGGCGCGACTTACATGAGTATCTTCTTTGAATGAAAGCTTGAGAGTTTTTGCTTGAGATATAGTCCATGGTGAAGACAAGACGTAATGAACCGCTGATATTTTGTTTGGTATACCTTCAGTTGATGCTGATGAGCGTACATGAACATGCTTTGCTGTTTCGGTTATAGTTTCACCGATCGCTTTGAGTGCCATTTTTATCAGATATCCACTTTGAGCGCGAGGCTTGTGTGGAATAGAAACATTATGTGTGTATAACACCGTTGGCAGAGCCTCTTTTTGTATATGGACGAGTGTGCCACGCACGATCGAGCTCTGAACATCGAGAATTAAAATTAGTTCACTAGATTTATGAGAAGAAAACATTGGGATTATTATACCACATTATCTAGGTGACACCTCCAGAGGTGTCACCTAGATAACACCGCTTTTATCCTCCTTATACCTTGCGCCACAGCCTCTTCTTTTTGGATTTTAAACTTCCACTTCCCTTCTGGACCAGCGAGCTCTTTTGTATTTTTTACATGCGGTCCGCCGCAGAATTCTTTTGAGTAAGCATTTTTCAAATCGTCAGGCACGGGTGGATTTGAAGTCTTCCCAATAAAATAAATGGAAATCTGGTCGCCATACTTTTCTCCAAAGAAATGACGCGCGCCAGTCTTCTCCGCTGATTCACGCGACATAATAATATTGTTCATCGGTAATTCCTCGGCGATTTTTTCATTCACAATATCTTCAACTTTCTTTTTCTGCTCATCAGTCATCTTCGCACCCCATGAAAAATCAAAACGCAATCGTTCTGTGGTAATATTCGAACCTTTCTGACCAACACCTTCACCCAGGACGTCATGAAGCGCTTGGTGGAGCAAATGAGTCGCCGTATGATACCTCACAACCATCGGGTCGTTTGCGTCAGCGAGTCCACCTTTGAATTTTTGTTCAGCACCAGCACGCGAGAGGGATTGGTGAGCTTTGAATTCGGCTTCGAAGCCCACAGTGTCAACTAAAATTCCCTTTTCTTTTGATAATTCAACTGTTAATTCAAGAGGAAATCCATAACTTGAAAATAATGAAAAAGCATCATGAGCAGAAATGTTTTGTACAGCTAATTTTTCAAATTCTTTTAGGCCTTGTTTGAGAGTTTCGCGGAATTTTAATTCTTCTGTTTGAATAATTGCTTGTATACCAAAACCTTTGTCATTAGAAATAACATTGGGATAAACAAATCGATACTGATTCTGAATAGCAGATACAACTTCAATTAAATCACCATGCATTATTAAAATATCTGAATGGCGTACAGCTCTGCGAATAAGTTTACGCAAAACATACCCTCTATCTGTGTTACTTGGTGTTACCCCATCTGAAATGAGCATTACGGCCGACTTAATATGATCAGCGACAATTCTAGCCGACTTCACATTCCAATTTTTTGAAAACTCTTTAATTTTATCCATCACAGGTTTAAACAAATCCGTATCATAAATGTTATCCACACCCTGCAATGTCATCGCCAAGCGCTCCAAACCAGCACCAGTATCCACTGACGGCTTTGGTAATGTGCCGATAATTTTTCCATCTTTCTTCTCATACTGCATGAAAACATCATTCCAAACCTCAACAACTTCACGAGCATCATCAGATTGAACATATTCAGCATGAGTCAGTGTCTTCCCACCAAATTTATTCATAATGTCATAAAACATTTCAGTATCAGGTCCGCATGGTCCATTTTCGCCAGCTTCCCACCAATTATTCTTTGCGGGCATGTAGAAAATCCTGCCAGCTTCGCCTTTCGACGTATCTCCACCAGCATCCATTCCATTTTTCTTGAAAATCTCACGCCAAATATTTGCCGCTTCATCATCGCGTGGTGCATTGGCATCACCCTCAAAAACACTTACATACAGGCGTGCCGGATCCAAACCAAGTCCTTGATAACCAGGCACTTCACTCTTCGAAGTCAAAAATTCATAACTCCACTCAATCGCCTCTTTTTTTGAATAACCATCTGGTGGACCGCCAAGCGACCAATTGCCTAACATTTCAAAAAATGTAGCATGCGTCTTATCGCCAATGTCATCAATATCAACAGTACGCAGACATTTCTGTACATCAACAAGCCGTTTCACCTCCTGACCGTCAGCTGTTATGAATGGCTTGCCTAGCAAAAATGGCACTAACGGCTGCATGCCAGCAGTATTGAATAGAGTGGAATTTGTCACACCTTTTTCATCAGGAGTTACAAGCGAAGCAGATGGGATGATCGTGTGTCCACGTTTCTCGAAAAATTTCAAGAATCGGGATCGAATTTCAGAGGAGTTCATAGGTCACATTCTAGCAAATTTAGGCTACGATTCCAATTTTTGAATAACCATAATAAACAGAGAAATTACTTCACTGTTTTCAACCACGACTGATATTTCTTATCCATATCTTCAAATGAAATACTATTATCAGCAATCTTTTTCTTGCCATGCATCATAGTAATTTTTCCTTTCAAATCAATCAGTTTGGTGTATTGAGGAACTTTCTCCAAGCGTTTAACTTTATTTTTAGCTTCGTCTATCATTACATTGAGCGGTCTTGTCACTTCATGAATAAACGTATTAGGACTTAGTTTTTTGCCAGTCGCCATCTTGACTAGTTTTTTTGCTGGATACAAAGACGCATACGACCAAATATCAGTCATTTCTTTACCAATTTTTGGATTATCAACAATGTAGCCAAATTTTTTATAGAAATATTCTCGCCACTGACTGACACCAAGTTCTGCAAGACCATAGCCGTGATAATATGCTGAACTTTCCCAAGAATATATATGTGGCGTATTTAGGTTAGCAATAGAATCTCCAGAACGATCAAAGTATTTCCGATACATTTTTTTGGCTGTTTTGATAACAAAATCTTTCGTTAGATTTTTACATTCATAAATTTCTTTTTCAAAAAAAACCACGAAGTTTATATACATCATATCCAAAGGAATCAATGGATGCAGAACGCATACTTTACGTTCGTAAAGATCAAATGGGTATGCCTCGCCACTTTCATTCTTTGCGTAACGAGTCCGCCATTCAATACTGCTCGAAATAGTATCCATGAACATACTGTGAGTTTCTGCCCACGAAACAGTCGACGGTGGGTATTCGGAATTCACGCAAGCGTCTTTCTGGAATGAATTTAGACGATCAGCGGCATGTCCTCCTTCATGGAAAACGGTGTGGATGCCTTGTGATCCCGATCCTATTTGTCCAGGAATTGCATTGGAACTGAAACCACTTGAGCCAGGGATACGTTTGCCATTTTTGTATTCAACAAGCTTTGGATAATGACAAAAGCCGTTATTAGTTTTTCCTTTTCTATCCAGAAGATCGAGAGTGACCTCACCACCTTGGAAATTTATCCCCATAGCCGCAAACGAACGTCCCCAGTATGAAAGTACTTTTTCAAACTGAAAGTACTGGTCTTCTTCTTTAGTAAAATCTCCGGTCATCATATAACCGAAATTCCACGGCTTACGCAGACCTGGTTTTGTTTTTTCTAAAGCACGAACATTCTTGAAAGCATACTTAGTTTTTTGATATATATTTTCAAAAATAGAAAATAACTCTTTTTTACTCATATCTTCATCAATACGAGCTTTATATTCATAAAAATCAGCATGTCCAAGAGCTCGCGCAAATTGATTTCGAATTTTAATCATTTCCACATATTCATCTAGATAATCAAACGGTAGCTTTTCCATAGCATCGAAACAAGCTTTTCTGATAGCTTCATCGGGATTTGTGCGCATAATAGTACGCATTTTATTCTCCGACGCCTCGACAAATTTCTTTGTTTTCGGATCAATGTAACCCTCTTTACGAGCTGTCCTTTTCTGTAAAATTTTTGCTTCAAGCTTGATAGCTTTTTTCTTCAAAGGTACTGCGTGATCAGGTGTTTGATATAGACTGAAAAAGTGATTCCACGATTGCAGACGTTTTTTCTGTTCCCCAGTAGTTTTTTTAATCAATTGTTCAATTTTCAGTTTTAATTCTGAATTCGCACGGAATGCGTCACGATTTGCTTGTGCCTCATTCATCTTTTTATCAACACTATGATCTCCCATGTATGATAGCCAAAAATATTCTTCGTATTTTGTGTGAAGTTTGTTGTACGAGGTATTCAAGTATTCAAGAAGCTTAGAGGCTGTATCAAAATCGAACTCGATTACTTTTTTATTTTTTACTTTCATAACCTGACTATATCACAACCGACAATGATTGACATATATTTGACACATATGCTAACCTGTTATATAGAAATTTCAGGTAACTTCAAAACGAAAGGTTGATATGAATCAGAATAATTTTGAGGAGGAAGATCACCAAATGTGTCGCGCCAGCACGGGACGATTCTGGGAACCGATCTCTCTCCTGAAGAAATCAGGTGGAAAAAGACTTTCCCATGATGAGTTCCGTGGCATTACTCCTGAGGAAAGGAAAAAAGGTTCCAATAATGAAAAGCGTTTTCGCGCTATGTTCCATGATTTGGTCAAACGCGGTCTTCTTCCCAAGGAATACGGAGTTAAAAAAGCCAGCCGGAATCAGGACGAACGATTCAAGGTTGATTCATGGATTATTGTCAATTACCGAGCTGATTGTAAGATTTCAATTCCAATCCAGATCAAAAGCTCATCGTTTGGCGAAATGATGTTCATTCGCAAGTTTGGCAAAGAATTTCCCAATGTGTACATAATCGTGATGGATGACGAAATGACACCAGAATTACTTGTTCAGATCATCGTCAAGATTGTGTACAGAGAAATTAATCGTTTATCAAGCAAGCCGACCACCTAGGTCGGTCTTTTTAATATGATTGTAAACACTACTTCACAATCACCTTCGCCTCCTCAACAATCCTCACCAAATCACCATCCAACCTCACTCCAATTTCCTTCAATACCTCTGGCCTTTTAATCAGATCCGCGCAAGTAATAACATTACGACCAACTAAATCTTTCTTCTGCTGATGAGACAGGCTCGTCACACAAGTAATCGGGTGTAACTTGTACTGTTCAATAATCGTGTGTAGATTTTTATCAAGAGGATAATTCCAACCAATGAGCTCTACATGATTGCAGACACCGTACTTGACCGCCTGATCGGTAAATTTAGTATTAGTAAAGAGGTAGCGTTCAGTTAATTTTCTTTTGATACCACCAAAGTCAAACTCATTTTGGGCAATATCATCAAAACGCGCTTTGACATACAACACCACCTTAACATCAGACTTGAGACCAAATTCATTATGAAACTTTGCTTCAACCATAGCTAAAGAATTTCCTTTCCACGCAACCACGTCTATCTCATGTTCTATACAACCACCCATTATGTGCTGATCAGTCAAAGTCTCATATCCCCAAGCATGAAATATCCGCGCCACGAATTTTTCAAAAGGAAAACCATCAGGTCCAAGCTCTGCCAATGCTCGCCTAACAGAATATTTTACCGCCACATGCACTGAATGTTTTCGGAGAAGCGTGAATGCATGTCCGTATATTTGACTGGTCGTCATACCCTCTTTCATACTCGCTTCAACCTGTTCAATAATTTCATCAATAGCTTCGTCAGATGCGCCGGCATGCTTCAGGGAACTAATTAGCTTTTCTTCTTCGAATAATTGCTTGGTGCCGTCGGACTTGGTGATTGTTATAAGGTGATTCATGGGGGTTATTATACAAGATACCTTGCAATTTAACGAGCAAGCCCCGCAGGCAATGAAAAAATACCGTGCGTATTTCTAATTTTCCTAAATTCCCTGCGTCAACGAAACTATTTTGTAACCTTTACCTTCAAGCGTGGTAAAAACATCATCAAGAATTGCTCCAGTAATCGTATCCCCAATATGCATCAAAACAATTGCTCCAGAGCTAACATTAGCAAGAATACGTTCGCGGACTTGTTCAGCCGTAGTACCTTCACTCTGCATCCAATCATGAGCGTCAACCGTCCAATAAACCGAGCGGAAGCCTGACTGCGCCGCCACCGCAAGCACATGCGCGTCACGATCACCATACGGTGGACGAAAATAAGGCTTGGTACTTGTCCCAGTAAGATTAACCACGACATTATCCATGGTAATAAGTTCGTCTGTAATCTGTTTATCATCTAATTCAGTAAGATGTGGATGATCGTAAGTGTGATTAAAAATTTCATGCCCTTCCGCTAACATTCTCTGGACAATGCTCTTATTATTCAACACCCACTTACCAGTCAGAAAAAACGTACCTTTAACGTGGTGTTTTTTTAAGATATCAAGTATGGCTGTAGCTGACTGAATGCCTTCACCGCCATCAAAGGTAAATATTATTTGTTTTTTTGTAGTATCACTATGAGTGATTTCCGTTGGAACTGTTCCATTGAATGGTACCTGAATAGTTTTGGGAATTACTGGTAGCGGAATTTCTTTTGGCGCTAATTTTGTAAATATGTATAATCCAGAAAAAATACAGAGCAGAACAACGGCAATAATGCCTCGATAATAATTCATGCAGACATTATACAGCCAATTACACAATTACGCCTCCACCAAGACAAACATCCACATCATATATGACCAAAGACTGGCCGGAAGAAATAGTATTTTGAGGATCAGCGAATTCAACCGTTTTCTCGTCAATCAAAGTAATGTTTTGCAGTTGCTCTCGATACCTTGAGCGTGCTTGAAGTTGCTTACCAATTGGCGCGTCACCTTGATTCCAATTCACTTCTTGTAATGAAACTCTTGTTCGAGCTTGTGGCAAATTCCCTTCTACATTTTTATTCGAAACTGTAATAGTGTTCGCCCCAATATTCTTTGAGATAACATAATACCGCTCATCATTCGAAGTTTTTTTAGTAATAGTGAATCCGTGCCGTTCACCAATAGTGAAAAACATTGCTCCTTGATGCTTGCCAATGACCTCACTTTTTTCATTCATAACATTTCCCTCTTTAGTTTCAATATAATGAGAAAGAAATTCTTTCATATCAATCATGCCGATAAAGCACAATCCTTGACTATCTTTCTTTTCCGCGGTTGGCAATTTGAATTTTTTTGCGAGTTCGCGCACTTCAGGTTTAGTTAAATGACCGATTGGAAAAATGATGTGGGGTAATTGTTCTTTCTTGAGTGTCCAGAGGAAATAAGATTGGTCTTTGTTTGAATCAATACCTGCACACAATGAATAATCGGAGGCGAGTTTTGAATTTATTTGTGCATAATGGCCAGTCGCCACAAAATCAGCACCTTGACGCATTGCCCAATCATAAAACGCACCAAACTTAACGTGGGCGTTACACATCACATCAGGATTCGGCGTCCTTCCAACTTTATATTCAGAGATCATATAATCAACAACTTCCTTCTTGTATTCTTTCTCCAAATTAAGAGTAATGAATGGTATTTCGAGCTGTGCCGCCACGCGCATGGCATCGCGACGTTCTTCACGCCACGTGCATTCTAGCCAGTCTGGTTGCCAAACTTTGATGAATACGCCGGTAACGTCATACCCGGCCTGTTTCAGTAGTGCGGCAGATACAGAGCTATCCACACCCCCTGACATGCCTATAAATACTCGCTTTCGTTGAATTTCCTGCTTAATTGGGTATATGTGGATAACTTGACTTTTCATATCTAGTATGCTACCATATATACAGAGAGTTTGCCACAACGGCGGACTCAACAAGGAGAAAGTCCTGCCATTTCGGTAGGCAATGAAGAAAGAAAAAGAACTATGAAAATGAAACTGCTGTTAGTTGATGACGATGCTCCACTTCGTCAAGTCGTACAAATATTACTCAAAACGATCGGCTACGAAGTTGCTGGTGAAGCATCTGGTGGAAATGAAGCTCTTAGAATGTTCCAACTAAATCCAGGAATGTTTGACGGAGTTTTCACTGATTGCGAAATGCCAGACGGTGGTGGGATTGAGCTAATCAATAACATCAAAAAGATTTCACCGATGACTCCGGTCATCATGGCATCAGGAAAAGCAATTTCTGGTGACCCATACGGTTATATTCGGAATGGTTTGCAAGCTGGAGCCATCGCTGTGCTAGAGAAACCTTTCAATTTGAATCTGCTCCGGCAGGCACTCGAAGAAGCTTTCTCAGGCAAAGAGCTCGCTATAAGTCCTCTGTAGTAGTCACACAATCGGTCGCAACACAACCTGTGTTCGCGACCGATTTTTTATATCTAAATCCAGCATACTTCCTACCACAAATACTTCTCCTTATTTACCAAATGCCCATCGTGGGTCGCGGCGTAATGCGTCACCCCATTTTTATCCGCCAAATAAAAATAATACGGACTCGCTGTCGGATATAGCGCGGCTCGGATGGCGTCCAGACCAGGATTTGTTATCGGCGTCGGTGGCAATCCTTTGTGAGTATATGTATTGTATGGAGAAGTCGTTGCCAAATCAGCCAGAGTCAGCTCACTGGATCCTTTGTCTAATACGTAATAAAATGGTACATCAACTTGCAATGCCATGCCTTTATCTAGACGTTTCCAGAGAATACCCGAAATGATTCGACGGTCAACTATGTCATTCGCTTCTTTTTCAATAATCGAAGCCATTGTAATAATATTTTTTAATGACCGTGTGGAAGTTGCCAGCGAGCCTTGGAGTGACTTAGTCGCTATGTCAAACTGCTCGCGCATCATATCTATAATCTCTTTTGGTTGAACATCTGGGTCAACAAAATATGTCTCTGGAAAAAGATATCCTTCATTCGCTTTGGCACGGACTAGAAAATCTTTGGCATCGAATCTTGGTACCTTCTTCTTTAACGAAGCCGTTATTTCTTTTGAATTTGTTCCTTCGAATACGGTCAGCCTGATTTTCTCAACATTTTTTATACCATAGGACGTGCGATACGCAACTCGCAATGCCGATTGTGGCGCATCAAAAAGATAACTTCCAGCTTGGATGCCTTTGCCATCATGCAGAAGAACAACATAAATTTTGTATAAATAAGCTGACTTTATTATTCCTTTTTCTTTCAATAATGAAGCGGCACCAGAAACAGTCATGTCTTTATTAATTCGCACAATTGTGTTGCGTGGAAAAGAAGATGGTGCAACTGATGCCCCAATCACCAACAAACAAACAATGACAGCCAATAGTAAAATAGCCTTGATGGCTATCTTGTATTTCGAAATGATTTTAAAGAATATTTTTTTCACTTGTGTGACAGAGAGGCGCACAAATCGCGCGCCTCGCGAAAATTGAAATTGATTAAATCGGCAAATTTGCCGGAGCCTCGGCTTTCTTTGATGGCAAACGCTCCAACGTAGGTGTAGCGGCAACCGATCCTGGGAAGTGATAAATTGTGGCTAATTCCTCGGAATTCATTACCATCGGAACACCTTCGTGGGGTGCGTAAAAATACGATCTGCGTTTGTACATAGCGAGAGCTTCACGCGAAAAACGATTACGACGAATATCTTTGTAATCCTGCCAAGGATCACCTACACGACCATGCCAAATTTTTTTATTTGGCTTAAAACCATTCAAATGCTCTGAACTAAAATGTTTGAAACTTCCGATAATACCACCAAGTCCAAAGACAGTGTCAAATGATTCTTTTTTGGCTATATATAATCCCCGAATACCAACATCAAAAGGTTGTTTTGTTACAGCACGTTCGATTGACTTTATAATATCACGTTCACCTTCAGAAATAGTTGGGAGCTTTGCATATCCTGTATCGGGATTTAATTCTCCAGAAACTTTTGTTTTAGAATCACGGATCAGTATTTCATTGACTAATTTTTTTGCACCATCCTGCCACAAGTCTGCTTTTTTGAACCAATGACCTGGTTCTAGTTGATCATCAATATGTGCACGAATAGGAATTTGAATCCAAACTTGCTGATTTGGTCCAACACTACCCAAAAATTCCAATAATGGTAGCAATGGATCGACTTTAAATTCTTCTTTTGGATCTTTATCAAGACCATAATCGATATAAGTTTTAATAGGGTATGGATCTTTTTTGGTGAATTTTAACTCAGTAGACCAAATTTTCATTGTTTTTGGATCAAAATGAACCGACTGTGCGTAGTCGCCATTTTCGTGGACCTCTATACCAGGAAACTGCGAATAAAGGGCAGACATGAGACCACCTTTGCGACGATCTTCGGTCCAGATAAAAAATTTTACTCTGCCTTCAATTGAAACAAGTTCAAGTGAATACCATGGCCTAGTCTCTCCTTTCCAGTACTGGGCAAATTCGCTTCCATCCGAAGTATTGTGTAGAGATTGCAAAAAAATTTCCATGGCAAGCGGAGACTTGAATGTATCCTTAGGTAACTTGATCTCAAGAACAGTATATTTCAGGGAAAGAATCTGTTTGGCGCGAACATAGCGCACCCACAACGGCCAGAAGATAATCACCAGCATAACTACCAGCATTATTGGTGATATGAGAATTGTATATTGTACCGCCTGTGGAAATATAGACGATTGGAAATCAGAGACGAGTGATGAAAAGAGTTGATCAACGGGCATGGGGACATTATACCACAGAATACTTCCCATCTTTGTCCCTCTTGAAATATTTTGGATTTTGAAGATTGACTGCAATGGTGTTTTCTTTGACATAACGCTCTTTCATAACCTTGGTAACTACTTCATCCTTGGTCATAGGACCATTTTTTTCAATAACTAGGCGAATAACGTCGCGGACAATGCCTGGCGCATAACCCCATTCAGCCAAAGCATAAAGACCACGACCTACGAGTACGAAACGTGGATCCTTAATAAGTTCATTATGAGTTGTGGCAACGTGAGCCTTCTTCTTGAACATAACCATGATCTGTTTTGCAACATCACGGAAGTGGATAGGAGAACCGTGCTTGCGAATAACTAGGAAAGCGTAATCACGCATGCCTTTGGTTTTTATATTTGAAGAATTGGAAGCACCCCAATCACCCAGCGCGTTGACACCAATAGATTTTGAAAGTTTCAACCAACGCTTCATAATCTCTTGATTTTTGTAACGTTCAGAAACTCCTTCCAAATGTGTGAGGAATTTATTAATGATTTCTGATTCAGGTAAAAGATCCTGTGTACTCAAATTGGTATAGAGCTTGCGTAAAGCAACTTCAACCTGATTGGACAACTCTTCATTGACATGCCAACGGTGATTGAAATCATCATCTTCTTTTCTCTTTTTGAAAGGCTCACCAATTACCAAAAGGAAATGAATGTGATTTTGGAGACTCTTATCCTTTGAAACAGACCCCAGAAAATCATCCTCAACAACAACGCCACCCAAAGCATGGAGCAATGTTTCGAGTTCAGAAAAAACCGCCTTTTCAAGCTTGTATTCATCTGACTTGCGAACCATCCCGAGGGCGTAATTTTCGATCTGACGAACACGTTCACGGGTGATTCCATATTTCTTTCCGATTGCATCGAGAGTCATACGACGAGTCTCGGTACCGAGACCATAACGATACATGATGACTTCACGAGCGCGGTCAGGAAGAGACGAGAGGAGACGCTTGACGATTTGCTTGGGTTTGAACGAAATGGTTGATGTGGCCATGTAAGTTGTTAATAAATAATTAGTATATTTGTATCACTAGCTTGTACTAAAGTCAATTTCGTGGGGATATTCTCTATCCCCTACCCAGGCTTATTATGTACACACTACCTTACTGCCAAATTATTGTCAACTAATACAATATTTACCAATTTATTTGGGATAACAATGACTTTCTTGACCTCTTTTCCTTCCAACCACTTTGCAGATTCTGGCAATGTTCGCGCGCGCTTTTCCAATTCTTCTTTTGATAAATTCATTGGTGCTACAAATGATCCACGCACTTTGCCATTGATCTGAACCATGATTGTCGCCTCGAAATCAGCTGCCAAAGCGGGGTCATATACTGGCCAAGATGCCGTATGGATAGCTGTTTTATTACCGAGACTCGCCCACAATTCTTCGGCAACGTGTGGAGCAAATGGTGCCAGCAATTGAATGAATGTTCCATATTGTTCAGAGTCAATAATTTCAAATTTTTCTAATTCATTCAAAGTGATCATCAATGCACTGACGGCTGTGTTGAAACGCATAGCTTCAATGTCATCGCTGACTTTTTTGATCGCTTTGTGGATAATCTTTTGTAATTTTAAATCCAAGGTCCGACCTTGGACAACTTTCTCACGTAATTTCCAAACACGTTCAATAAAGCGTCTCACCCCAGCAATATTATTTGTATCCCAAGCGATAGGCTGGTCAAAAGGACCCATAAACATTTCATATAGGCGTAATGAGTCGGCGCCAACTGTTTCAACTATACCATCAGGATTAATGACATTGCCCTTGGACTTTGACATCTTCTCACCTCCTTGAGCCAAAATAAGGCCGTGGGACGTGCGTTTCTGATATGGTTCGCTCGTCGGTACCAAACCAAGGTCAAAAAGGAATTTATGCCAAAAACGCGAATAAAGTAGGTGCAAAGTCGTATGCTCCATACCACCGTTGTACCAGTCTACTTGCGTCCAGTATTTCAAGTTTTTTGGGTCAGCGAACGCTTTTTTATTTTTCGGGTCCGCATACCTCAAATAATACCAGCTTGATCCAGCCCAGTTCGGCATGGTGTCAGTTTCGCGTCGGGCAGGTCCTTTACACTGTGGACATTTCGTATTAACCCACTTGGAAATAGTAGCGAGTGGCGACTCACCTGTTTCGGTTGGCTTATAGTTTTTTACTTTCGGTAACTTTACTGGCAAATCTTTTTCGGGCACTGGAACAATTCCATGCAATTCACAATGCACAACCGGTATCGGCTCCCCCCAATAACGCTGGCGTGAAAAGATCCAGTCGCGGAGTTTGAAGGTTGTTACCCATTTGCCACCGACGGATGTGGTAATTTCTTTTTTTATTGCTTCTGAATTTTTACCGTCAAATTTACCGGAATTGATCATTTTACCATCTCCAGTAAAACAATCTGAAATTACAATAACATCTCTATTACCAGCACGACCACGATAGTCTGATGGAATGTTCTGTAAAATTTCATGTAAAATTACTTTTTTAATCGCCAAACCATACTTCTTCGCAAACTCCCAATCTCTCTCATCGTGCGCCGGTACTGCCATAACAGCACCAGTCCCATAATCAGCTAAAACATAATCAGCGATCCAAACTGGAACTTCTTCATTATTCGCAGGGTTAACAGCTTTCACACCTTTCAATTCAACGCCGGTTTTTTCTTTACCTGCGTCAGTGCGTTCTATGTCGGTTTCTTTTTTGACATTCGCAATATATTTCTCAACTTCTTCCTTATTCTCTATAGTTGGCAAAAATTCTTTTACCAATGGATGTTCAGGTGCCAAAACTACATATGTAACACCGAATAAGGTGTCTGGGCGGGTGGTGAAGACTTTGATTTGTTTATCAGAATTTGTTCCAGCCTTAATCTTGAATGTCAACTCGGCGCCTTCTGATTTTCCAATCCAGTTTCTCTGTTGTGTCTTAATTCTCTCCAAAAAATCAACTGTGTCCAAATCCTTATCCAACCTTTCAGCGTACTTCGTAATAGCCAACATCCACTGCTCTTTTTCACGCTTCTCAACAGGATTACCACAACGTTCACATTTACCATCAATAACTTCTTCATTAGCAAGACCAATTAAATCAACTGGACACCAATTGATGGTCATCTTCTTTTTGTACGCCAAACCTTTTTTGAAAAATTGTAAGAAAATCCACTGCGTCCATTTGTAGTACGCTGGATCAGTTGTATTGATTTCGCGTGACCAGTCAAATGAAAAACCGAGTGCCTTCAATTGACGACGAAAAATGTCGGTATTTTTCTTAGTGACAACTGCTGGCTGAATGCCTGTTTTGATAGCGTAATTTTCTGTTGGCAAACCAAATGCATCCCAACCAATCGGATACAAAACATTGTAACCTTCAGCGCGACGTTTGCGAGCAATGATGTCCATAGCCGTATTACTGCGAATGTGACCAACGTGCAAACCTTCACCTGATGGATATGGAAATTCGATCAGTGCGTAAAATTTTTTCAGCGAGGCCTCACCTTGCTGATCCTTTGCTTGGAATGATTTCTTGTATTCCCAATACTTCTGCCACTTTGCTTCAATCTTTTTATGATCGTAAGCAGGCAATTTATTTAGCGAGGTGAGGCCTCGCTGATTAGATTTCTTCTTCATGGGTCAAATAATAGCTTAAAAAGGAAGTTTTTACAAAATCTCCATAGGTAATCCAGATCTTGAGTTTTGATATAACCTAAATAAAAACCAGCCTCGTTAAGACGGCTGGAATTTGAAAGAGTCGGATTTACTTCAGAAAGAAGCGCCAAACAATGCCGCCTGCAACGCCGGCGAATGGCAGGAAAATTGCAATGGACTTCACGCGACTTCTGGGCATTGCTGAAATAAAAAAACCGACGAGGATGAGGATTATTGCGAGACAAAAGGCTAGGGCTCGAATGCCCATTAAGCCTGTGATACCGACAACAACTAGCAGTAGTGTTTTCATGTTTGAATCCGTATTTGGAAGAACAACTTTTTGGGATAATACCCAATTTTTTGGTTTGGGGTCGAAAAACAGCTAGTCGATACATTAACACAAAATAATGTGGCTGTACAGTGACTTGACAGAATTAATACCATCTGCTATGCTGTCAGCAGATACAGTCCTTAATTACTGTTGTCAGTCTCGTGGAGGATTTCAAGTCCTCGCAACCTTATACCAGGACTGGAGGTACTGACACAGAACAAGCACTCATCTGCATAATGCGAGATCGTGGTTGAGTGATATACATCAGTAAGTCTCCGCTGATGTTGAATAAAGGTTATTGGGACTTGGCGCCACAGGAAACTGTCGGCGCCAAACTTTTTTTTCTAAATTTTAAACTCCATCACATCCCCATCTTTCACCACATACTCCTTCCCTTCAGTTCTCAAAAGACCTTTTTCACGAGCAACGCCAAATGAACCTGCTTCAATCAACTTGTCCCACTCGATAACTTCGGCGCGAATAAATTTATCTTTGAAATCACCATGAATCGCTGTGCCAGCTTCTGGCGCGGTCCAGCCACGATGAATAGTCCATGCGCGAGTCTCTTTTTCCCCTGTTGTAAAATAGGTAATTAAATTTAATAGTTCATAGCCTTTCTTGATCAAATCATTGATACCATCATCTTTTGCACCCAAGCCCTCGCGAAGCTCCTGTTTTTCCTTATCATCAATATCTTTGAGTTCATGTTCAATACCAGCATCAACTATCACCCATTTGGCATTATTTTCTTTGAAAAATGACATCAATGCCACGTAACGCTCGTCCAAGGTCGGACCTTGGACAGGCTCATCCAAATTTTTGCCACCAGATTTCTTATTCAAAACATACATGAACGGCTTCGAGGTCAAAAGGTGTAACATCTTTACATACGGAGTTTCAAATTCATCAGCGACAACTGTCGAAGCCAACTTACCCGCTTTTAACAAAGCAATAATTTTCTCTACTAAACCATTTTCTATTATTGCTTCTTTTTTACCAGCTTTCACCTCACGCGCCAGACTACCATGACGCTTTGTTACTGTTTGCAGATCAGCCAGAATAAGTTCCAGATTTATAACTTCAATATCCTTGAGTGGATTGATCTTGCCATCAACGTGAATGATATTGTCATCTTCGAAAATACGCACCACCTCGGCGATAGCATCAGTCTCGCGAATATTGGTCAAGAATTGATTGCCCAAACCTTCACCATCAGATGCGCCTTTGACGAGTCCTGCAATGTCAACGAATTCAACCACGGCTGGAACAGTTTTTTGCGTCTTGGAAAATTCGGAAAGCTTGGTAATACGTTCATCAGGCACAGCCACGACACCAACCGATGGATCGATGGTGGCAAATGGATAGTTAGCAACAAGCACACTCTTTCGCGTCAGAGCGTTGAATAGTGTTGATTTGCCGACGTTTGGTAGGCCGACGATGCCTATACTTAGAGACATAGTTAAATGAGTGTAGCATGGGTAATATATTCATGCTATATTTTGCAATTTATTTCCCCAAACTCATCACCTTCTTTATATCCTCATCACCTTCTTCCATAACAGCTTTCGCCGCTTCTTCTTGACTCATACCCGATTTCATCTTTACCTGAATTGATTCCGCCATTTTCTTAAAAAAATCTGGATTCTTTTCAATCATTTCAAAAATCTTATCAAGCTCAGCTTGAGGTACATCTTTTAATTGGCGCTTGATGAGCGCTTTGGTGAAGAAATTGAGCATAATTATTTCTTTGCATTCTTACTTACGTTGCTATTTTCCTTTGGTTCCACTTTCGGCTTCATCAACGGAAACATCTGCACTTCACGCAGTGGCTTATCTATCAGAAACGCGAACAACCTTTCACCAAAACCAAAACCGCAGGTAGGTGGCATTCCGTGCTCCAGCATCTCCACGAATTCATGGTCTGGCATCATGGCTTCGGTATCGCCTTTGTCTATGAGTTTTTGTTGTTCTGCAAAACGACTCGCTTGATCAATCGGATCATTCAGCTCTGAATAACCACGACCCAGTTCACTACCAGCGATGATAGGCTGGAACATTTGAACAACTGATTTACCAGCAACACTCTTGGCGAGTGGCGCGACTAGAACTGGATGATTGATCAGGAATACTGGACCAGTAATATTCTTGCGGCAATATTTCCAGAGAGTGTCAGTCAAACGCTCACGATTGGTGCCATCATATTTAACTTTAAGATCATTCAGTTTATTCATCATATCTTTTTCAGAGGCAGAAGAAATATCAACCCCAGTTTGTTTCTTGATCTCTTCAGCATAATCAATCTTGTTCCATTCATCAGCTAGATCAAAACTGTGACCGCGAGTCGTAAACTTGGTCGTACCGAAAACCTCCGTGGCAATTTTGCGATACATTTCTTGAACCAATTTCATACCATCATTGTAGTCGGCGTATGACCAATAGAATTCCATATTAGTGAATTCCTGCGCATGTTCTGGACTAGTGCCTTCATTGCGATATACACGACCAATTTCAAAAGTTTTCTGGAAACCCCCAGCCATCAGGCGCTTCTGCCAAAGTTCGCCAACTGATATGCGCAAAAAGACATCCAAATCGTAATCATTGTGATGAGTCTTGAATGGTGTCGCCTCCGCACCGCCCGTTGTCGTTTCCAAACTTGGCGTTTCTACTTCCAAAAATCCATTGTCATTCATAAATTGGCGAGTAACATTCCAGAACTTGGCTTTTTTCAAAAAAATATCACGCAGATCTGGAGTCATAATGAAATCGAGATACCTCTTGCGAAATTTTTCATCAGGATCAGTCAGACCGTGCCATTTTTCTGGTAAAGGTAAAAGTGACTTTGAAGCCATCGTCCATGAAGTAACCGAAATGCTCTGCTCTCCTCTTTGCGTCGTAAAACAAGTACCCGTGACACTAATAATGTCACCAATATCAACCGCAGTAGTAAATAATTCGAATAATTCCGAATTCAGAACGTCTTTCTTGATCACGGCTTGAAATGTGGCTTTACCATCATCAAGTACAGCGAATAGAATCGCACCTTGTCCGCGGATAGCCATGATACGTCCAGCCAGATTGACTACTTTTTGCGACTTTTCATATTCAGCAAAATTTGCTTTAGCATCTTTCAAACAATGGTCTCGTGGAACTTTGGCAGGATATGCTGACATACCCGCTTTTTTGAGCAGTTCCAGTTTGGCAAGTCTAGTTGTACGAAGTTCATCAAGTGCGGCCATTTTATAAAAATTTATAATTGTTTAATAAAACAATGCCTGATTTGAAAATTACTTTATCGCCGCGACTTGGTAAGTATTGACCCCTTTTGGTGTAATAACCTTGATCATGTCGCCTTGCTTGTGCCCGAGAAGTGCTGAACCTATAGGTGACATATTGGAAACTTTTCCTTGAGACATATCCGCTTCTTCTGAACCTACAATAGTATAAAGATGAGACTTGTTTTCACCATCTTTGACCAAACGAACTGTGGAACCGACAGTGATCACATCGCCACGAGTTGCGCCAGTAATCGTTGCGTTCTTGAGTAAATTTTCCAAACGGCTAATGCGATCCTCTACCTCCGCCTGTTCTTCACGAGCCTGATGGTATTCGGCATTTTCAGATAGGTCACCCAACTTCTTGGCATATTCCAGATGATCTGCAACTTCTTTGCGTCGATCAGTTTTCAAGTGTTGAAGTTCCACCTTGAGTTCGGTAAATTTTTCATTAGTAAGATATTGAGGTTCTATAGACATAAAAATAAAAACACTTAGGTTAGTAAGTAATTACATTTATAGTATAGCACTACAGACCATACTACTTCAAGTACTCTGGCGTATTATTCTGCATCCAATCAAGTTGTTGCCTCATCGCCGCAGCCGCGCCTACAAGATTATGAACCGAACCTTTTTCTAGCATTACTACAAAAGCGTACTTTGGATTTTTATATGGCCAAAAACCTGTAATCCATGAATTAACCTTATCTTTTGACACACCAAGCTCTGCTGTTCCTGACTTTGCCGCAACATGTACATATGGTGCATTCAGAGCAATAGCCACACCTTCTGTCACTGAAAGGCGCATACCTTCACTAACTATTACAAAATTTTTAGCAGAAATTTCTTCAATAAATCTATCAATTTTTGGTACATCATTTTTAACAATACTTGGCACAAGTAATAGTCCATTATTTGCCAAACTAGCAACAGCACGAATCATTTGTACTAATGTTACTTGAAAACCATATTGACCAATAGCTGTATGATAAGTATCTCCAATATACCAACTTTCATTAAAAGTTGCTTTCTTCCACTCAGGCGTTGGAATAGTGCCAGCCTTACCTTGAACAAATGATTCAGGCATGAGTACGCCCAAGCCAAATAATCGTAAATATTTATCAATATTCAAAATTCCTAAACCCTTCTGATCCTTGTATCCTCCACCAACTATATAGAAATACGCATCAGATGACATGGCAATGGCATGACGAATATCGAGTGCCCCATTATTTTTCCAGTCTTTGAAAAGAGTACTCTTGGTCGAATCGTATGGATTTGGAATCGAGATCGAACCAGTAGTAACAATTATGGTTGAAGGATCAATAACATTTTCTGTGAGAACGCCAAGTGCGACATACGGCTTGACGATAGAACCTGGCGTATAGAGACCATCAACGGCACGATCAAGAAAAGGTAAATTTGGATTTGTCAAAAGCGCTTTGACTCGAGCTGTGTCAGAACGATCAGACATAACCTGCGAACTGTATTCCGGATAACTAGTCAAGGCGATAATTTCTCCAGAATGAACATTCATGATCACGCCAGCGCCTCCAGTGAAGCCAACACGTTCGGCGATATCTTGAATGTTATGATAAAGAGCTGATTGTACACGACTATCAATAGACAATGTCACGCTTTCTCCTTGAACTGGCGGTCTGACGACATTTTCTGAAATAATTTTCGCACGCGCGTCAACCTCAACGAGTCGCGAACCATTCACCCCCTGTAATTGTTCATTAAAATATTTTTCAGCACCAGTAACTCCCTCGAAATCATTTTGATAATAAAAACCATTCTTGTCTTTTGATGGATATTGAACATAACCAAGCACATGTGAAAGTCCAGTCGATGTGGCATATTGGCGCGTGGCAACGGCGTCTTCAGTGCTCGTGGCTCCTATGTCATTTTTCATCGGCGCATTCCAAGCTAACAATGTTCCATTACGATCCGTCAAAACTCCACGTCCGGCAAAGATTGGTATTGGGCGAAGTAAATTTTTCTCACTGCGGGTGCGATATTCTTCTCCATGAGTAACTTGCAAATTCCACGCCTGAACAAGAAATGCGAGTACGAATATGCCAAATATTCCAGTAATCGCGTAAAGAGTTATTTTTGAAATTGGTTTTTCCAAACGACCTTCAAACTGCGCTGTGTCAAAATCCCCCAGATTGCTCGAGTCAATCATAACTTCATCAGGTGCTATCTCCATGACTTTTCGTCTCCTATTTCGGCTACTGCGACGCCAGAACATTAGTTGGTTTAAGGAAAAAGGCATAGATGAATACTAGCATATCTTTGCGCAGGGTAGACCTACGCAAACGTGTTTATCTCCTCACCATTTTTCTTAACAAAATCATCCCGCCAAACAGAATTATCGAAACTATTGTTCCGACATAACCCCAAACACCCATTCCTAAAACAAAACCGAAAAGTGAATCGTAAATAATTCCAGCTAGAATAATTTCAATAAAATAAGGAAATTTCCAGATGCCGAAGATTGCTAGCGGAAGCGCGATGAACCACCAAGCTTGGAGGATGCAGATTGCAATTAAAATATCTAAAATTATTCTGTAAATTAATTGGTTGTTCATATTTGGAGCATCGAGGTGTCACCTCCGGAGGTGACACCTCGACAACACTTAATTCTTCACCAACACCCACCTCAACTGATAAATATTCACTGGTGGAGCAAATAAAACCGTCTCAAAAGGCTGGGTTGGATCTTGAAGCACTGCACTCACAATACCAAACGGCTTATCATTCAAAGATGGATTGAGAACAAAATCTCCTTCTTTGACACTAGTCTCGCGCGAAACTTGTGCCTCATATTGTCCTCCGCCACGACCAATGGCAGTCGCTGGTGTATGATTTGGACCTATAAGTACTTCATATTTTTCGTTTGATGAAGAGAATAGTTTTACTTTGGCGGTTGTATTCAATACGTCAACCACGTGACCAATCAGAATATCGCCAGATGCATAAACCTGACTACTAGTTGAAAGATTGTAATCATGTCCAATATCAATAATAAGTTCATCATACGGTGACAATGGCGGATGTTTGAG
>JAVHOW010000017.1:0-69984 GCA_036170235.1 Minisyncoccota bacterium | reverse complement strand
ATTGACTATATTTTAGCACGGTATCCATGATATGTATGTTAAAAAATGGGGATAATAAATAAAATTCAAAATAAAATCTAAACCGACACAGTCTGTCAGTAAGCATCCAAAGTATGGAAGTATGAGAGACAACGTATCTCATTTTAATTTCTTACATGACGCGCGGATTTCATTATTTATTTCAGTTTAATTACTAAATTTTAGTGCAGGAAAATATGGCTCTACTTCGTTAATTTTTATTATAAGTATAGTAATGTTTATATATGTTTATGTATCTATTACATAGTTCAAAAATAGTACTAAAACAGCTACGGTATTAGCCACTGAAGACAAACTCTGCTAGAATGAATCTCTATGCAATATAAACCAATAATGCTCATAATCCTCGACGGCTGGGGTTATCGTGAAGAAATAAAAGATAATGCAATTGCTCAAGCCCAGACACCATTTTTTAATTCTCTTTGGAAAAAGTATCCTCATTCCCTATTGAAAGCTTCTGGGAATGCTGTGGGTCTGCCTGAAGGCCAAATGGGTAATAGTGAAGTTGGTCACACAACTATCGGTGCTGGAAAACCGGCTGATACTGATCTTGTGCGAATAGACAAAGCGATTGCCGAAGGAGCACTTCATACAAATCCTGCTTTCGTCGCGCTTTTTGAACATCTTAAAAAATACAATTCAACTTTGCATGTTCAAGGTCTGGTAAGTATTGGTGGAGTTCATAGTCATCAAAATCATCTTTTTGCTTTTCTCAGAGAAGCGAAAGTTCAGGGCATTAAAAAAGTTGCCATTCACGTATTCACCGATGGTCGTGATACTCCACCTCAAAGCGCGTCAACATATTTAAAAGAACTTGAGAACCTGATAGCAGAACTTGGTCCTCAATTTTTCATTGCTACAATTTCTGGGCGCTATTATGCTATGGATAGGGATAATAATTGGGATCGACTAGCAAAAGCTGAACAAGCAATGTTTGAATGTAAAGGAAATATATGTGAGATCAAACCTTCTGCATATCTTGAGGAACAATATAAACTCGGAAAAAATGATGAACTATTAGAACCGACAGTCTGCGCGAATCTTGAAGGCAATGGTTGCGCTCTAGAAAAAAATGATGGTGTATTTTTCTTTAATTTTCGCGCCGATAGGGCTCGTATGTTGACTCAAAAGCTTATTGAGAAACAAGAATCTGACAATATCTACGTTGTGACTCTAACTGAATATTGCGTTGACTATATATGCCATGTCGCCTTCCCTCCTTCAAACATCGAGGTAACTCTTGGTGAAGAAATTTCCAAAGCTGGTCTCAAACAAAGTCATATCGCCGAAACAGAAAAGTTCGCTCACGCTACCTATTTTCTAAACGGCGGACGTGAAAAACCTTATGATGGAGAAACGGACATTATGTTACCAAGTAGAAAAGATATTAAAACTCATGATGAGGCTCCAGAAATGCGCGCGGAAGGTATAGCTGATAAAGCTATTGAAGAAATTGAAAAAGGTATTAATTTTATTTTTATAAATTTTGCCAATGCCGACATGGTTGGACACACTGCGAATGTTCCAGCAATTATTAAAGCTCTAGAAACTGTGGATGCACAATTAAAGCGAGTAATCGAGGTTCTAGAAAAAAGGGGTGGCATAGCTTTCATCACTGCTGACCATGGAAATGCTGAAATAAATATAGATCCTATTACTGGTACAAAACACACATCACATACCACTAGTCCTGTGCCAGCAATTCTCACTAGCACAGAATTTAGTCTGAAAAATGGTGGCTTAGCTGATATAGCGCCAACTATTCTTTCACTATTTAACATAGATACTCCTTCAAAAATGACTGGTAAGAAACTTATTTAGAAATTTTTATTTCCCATGACACTTCTTGTACTTCTTGCCTGAACCGCAAGGACAGAGGTCATTTCTGCCAACTTCTGGCTCCTTTTTAATTCCATCAGAGTTGCCACTGGAACCATCACCTGCGCCGATAATTTGCGCATTTTCATGAACTTCTTTTAGGTTCTTTTGTTCAGGAGCGACCGCTGTGCCATTCATCATCGGGACTACATGAGGCAAAACTTTGACTACCTGCGCACGCATGGCGACCTGCATTTCTTTGAATAGACGCAATCCTTCCTTTTTGTATTCAACTAACGGATCACGTTGACCGTATGCGCGCAAATTGACGCTGGAACGTGTGTAATCCATGACTTCGAGGTGTTCCACCCAATACATGTCTATAGCTTGTAATAGGACAATGCGTACCGCATTGAGGAAATTCTCGCGACCAAATTCCGCGATTTTTTTGTCGATGATTGATACCAAAGCTTGTTCTGGCTCCGCAGAACCAACTCCGACGATATTCATCAATTCACCCTCCACATCATCAACCGTCCCCAACAGCAACCTCCTGCGCCGTCCGTAAATATTCTTCCTCTGCGTATTGATGATGTCATCAAATTCCAAAACATGTTTGCGTGAATCGAAGTTGAA
This sequence comes from Minisyncoccota bacterium, assembly GCA_036170235.1. Classification (GTDB taxonomy): domain Bacteria; phylum Patescibacteriota; class Minisyncoccia; order Phycocordibacterales; family PALSA-1337; genus C7867-002. Next base: position 67,491 of record JAVHOW010000017.1, on the reverse strand, counting down.
TCCCTCAATCTTTTCCTGCGCGCTCTCCAATGACTTTGAAATAAGTTTGTGCTCTATCGGTTCATCATCAGCCACGCCAAGTTTACCCATCATCGACTTCAACATATCAGACGCAAAGACACGCATCAATGTATCTTCAAGAGATACGAAAAATTGAGTTTCGCCAGGATCTCCTTGACGACCAGAACGACCACGAAGCTGATTGTCGATACGGCGTGCTTCATGACGTTCAGTTCCGAGCACGAACAGACCACCAGCTGACTTTATTTGTTCATATAATTCCGGAGTATTCGGATTACCACCGAGCTTGATGTCCACGCCGCGACCAGCCATGTTCGTGGCTATAGTAACTCCACCTTTCTTACCGGCCTGCGCGATGATCTCACCTTCACGTTCGTGGTTTTTGGCATTCAACATCTGATGTGGAACGCCTTCGGATTTCAAAAATTGTGACAGAAGTTCATTCTTTTCAATAGAAACTGTACCGATAAGGACTGGCTGACCTTTGGCATGCAATTCTTTGACTTTACGTGCGATAGCTTTGAATTTACCGAGCTCGGTCTGAAAAATTTGATCATTGCGATCAAGACGAATCGGTTGGACATTTGTTGGAACAACAGCGACTTCCAAACCATAAACTTTGAAAAATTCCTCCGCTGACGTAGCGGCAGTACCAGTCATACCTGCTAATTTTGGATACATTCGGAAAAAGTTTTGAAATGTGATCGAGGCATAGGTGCGAGATTCTTGCTGAATACCAACACCCTCCTTTGCCTCAATAGCTTGATGCAAACCATCTGACCAACGACGACCTGGTTGCATGCGACCTGTGAATTCATCAACAATGACAATCTGACCATCCTTAACGACATACTCCTTGTCATTGTGATACAAAGCTTGCGCCTTGATGGCAGTTTCCAAATGGTGCACAGACTTGATGCCTTTGTCAGTATAAATATTGTCGATACCAAGAATTTTTTCAGCTTTGGTAATACCGTCTGAGGTCAAAGAAATCGAGCGATGCTTTTCTTCAACTGTATAATCTTCATCTTTTTTAAATGCCCGAACCATCGAGGCGAACTGTTTGTAGGTCGATTCGGCATCACGCATCGGTGCGGAAATGATCAGCGGCGTGCGCGCCTCATCAATGAGAATAGAATCTATTTCATCAACGATGGCATAGTTCGGTTCACGCTGACGTAATTTGTCTGGGCTGTATTCGAGGTTGTCACGAAGATAATCAAAACCAAATTCATTGTTTGTTCCATAAGTAATGTCAGCGGCATAGGCTTCCCTGCGTGTGACTGGTCGGAGGAATTCGTGAACAACTTTAAAAGCACCAAGTTGGTCGCGTTCTTTGTCGAGCGGGTCGTTGTTAGCGGACGGTACCGCAACTGAATCCGAAGGACGCTTCGGACTGAGCGAAGGCGAAGGAGAACCAGCCGCAACCTCACCAGAGGTTGACGGCGTGTCCTGAGGAACAGTTGCGGTACCGTCCGCGTCACTTCGATGCATCGAATCATACACAAAACTCGCCTCATTGTTTATTACTGCAACCGACAATCCGAGGAATGCGTAAATTTGACCCATCCAGACTGCGTCACGACGTGAGAGGTAATCGTTAACGGTCACAATGTGAACACCTTTACCTGTAAGCGCATTTAAATATGCGGGAAGTGTCGCAACCAAAGTTTTTCCTTCACCAGTGCGCATCTCGGCAATTGCTCCAGAATTCAAAACCATGCCTCCAAGAAGTTGTACATCAAAGTGACGTTGACCAAGTGTGCGACGTGATGCTTCACGAACAACGGCAAAAGCTTCTGGCATAATTTCATCCAATACTGGGTGTTGCGCCTTTTTTGAATTTTGAATTTCTGATTTGGAATTTGTCTCGGATTGACCCAGTGGCGATCGTGCTCGATCGGGATTTCGAGTTTCGGGTTTTTTATTACGTTCATCATACTCCTTTATTTTTGCCTTAAATTCATCAGTTTTAGCCCTCAATTCCACATCCGACAATGCCTTCATCGCCGCCTCAAAAGCGTTAATTTGTGCCACAAAAGGCTCGAATTCCTTCACATTCTTGGTGTTCGAACGGTTGAATAGTTTGGTCAAAAATGCCATATGTAGAGGGCACTTTAACACATTTTAGTTAATAAAAAAACCCTGATATGAAAATTAGTTCCTTTTGATCGAGACTTCCCTTTTACTAAGATCAAACTTAATCAAAAAATTATCGAAAAAACCACGTTGCCCCAGAATACCATAGCAACCTTCTTGCCCTTATTAGAAATAACGACCGGAATCACCGGCCTTGGATTCGGACCATATTGCATATAGGGAAATTTGATCATATATCAATTGGAAAACACCCGACGTGAATCTTGGTAATATTAGGAGACATGAAAGATAATATTGGATTTTTACATCCTTTTTCATAAGCATGTTTTAATGCCTCTTCAATAGTCTTTCCAGCTCCCGCAACTTTGGTTGTTTGTGGTCCAGCCAACGCCACCCACATACCTTTGTATTTTATTGCAACTTTTGTAAAATCTAATACTTTCATACTATAATTATAGGCGAAAAAACAGTTTTGTGAAGTTCCCAACTAATTAAAAATGTGTTCGAGTTAAATAAAGTTAGCGACTTGTGGAGGTTGTGGAGGTGCTACCTCAGTAGGTAGCACCTCCACATTAATTCACCCATTCCACCTCCCCTTCAATCTCGATACCAGTTTTCTCCTTGACCAGATTCATCAATTCATGCGCCAGACTAACAACTTCTTCGGATGTGGCGCCGGGTTTTGTAACAAGCACCAACGCCTGTTTTTCATAAACCTGAACATTCCCTTTTTGCAGACCCTTAACATCACAAACCTTATCCAAAAACCAACCAAGTGAAATTTTTACTCGACCATCTGATTCTGGAAATCCTGGCAATTCAGGATACTTACTTTTAAGCTCTGCAAATTTGTCAGCTGAAATTATCGGATTCTTGAAAAATGAACCAGCGGTTCCCCACAATTTCCAATCTGGTAATTTACCCCAACGAACATTGATGACCGCTTCGCGCACTTCATGGAGATTTGGGAATTTCTTGCTGGGGTCTACCCTCGTCAGATTCGCAAAATAATCCGCAAGATCTTTGTAACCGATATTAACTTTGCCATTTTTTGATAATGAAAAGTCAACTCTAGTGATGATATAGTGACCTTTTTCTTTCTTAAATAAGCTATCGCGATATGAAAAATGACAATCAGCATTAGAAAATTCAACGAACTTCATAGTTTTTGTATCAAAAGCACGAACATTCGTAATCACTTTGGCGGCTTCAGAACCGTACGCACCAATGTTCTGCACCGGAGCCGCGCCAACTGTGCCAGGGATCGCAGACAAATTTTCCAAGCCATACAGACCACGCTCAACGGTCTGCTCAACCAAGGTGTCCCACTGCTCACCAGCGCCAACTGAAACAGTAACATTTTCACCGTGCGTAATTTTTGCTTCCTTGTTATTCGTTATTCCTGAATCGTTAATCGTGCTCCCTACTCCCTTATTCGTGATTCCTGAATCTTGAATCGTGAATCCTATTATCTCCATCTTGATAACCAATCCATCAAAACCTTTATCATTCATCAAAATATTCGACCCGCCTCCAAGAATAAATACGCGCAATTTTTTGTCATGCGCAAAAGTCACCGCTTCACGCAATCCATCCTCATCTGATACCTGACAAAAAAATCTGGCTGGACCACCGATTTTAAAAGTCGTATATGACGCAAGTGGTATTTGTTCCTGAATAGTCATAGTAAAGTCGCTAATCTTTATTTCCATACTCCATTTTCAATTCTACAATATGGAATATTTACTTTTGCGCCGAATGATGGCGACGGGTGCGAGCTCCAAATAAAATGTTTAAATTTATGTGAGTACAGCCGTCGCCGTCATTTGGTACAATCTGAAATATAGTATAATACGAATCTACAAATTACGCGAATACGCAAAAGCCCGCCGAGAGCGGGACTTTGCGAAACATTTATTATCTGGAAATGCCCACACGAGCACTCACCAGAATATGATGTCACAATTAAGTAGAAAAATCAAACTAGTTATCCACACTATTTTTGTGGCGCCTGAATCTGCTTGATAGCCGCCTCAACTTGAGCTTTGTATTCAGGATGATCCTTTTCTATGGCACGCATCGTATCAACTGCCAACCAAATCATTCCAGCCCCATAATACGCTTGAGCTAACTGTGCGCGAAGATCCACATTCTTATCATCCGTTGCAAGTAATTTCTTATATATTTCAATCGCCTTGTCATATTGCTTTATTGACAAATATGCTCGAGCTACACGATCTGTTTCAAATAATGATGGAGTTGTAGTCCCAAATAATCTGTGAGCTTCAGCGTCCTTGTTTGCAATAATCAAACCAGTCACGTATGCCGATTGTGCCTCACCATAACTTGGATCCGATTCGTATGCAGTTTTGAGTAGAGCCAGAGCCTCATCGGTTTTGCCAGTATTGATATAGATTGAAGCCAACTGTATCGCGACCATTTGTTTGCCTGGAGTAAGTTCATGCGCCTTTTCGAGAATAGGCAGAGCTTGAGTAGCCTGATTTACATTAGCCAAAAATACTCCTCCCAAAACATACATACGCGCGTCTTTCGGAGCGGCCGCAATCTGATCTTGAATCGCTTTTGTGGCAAGCTCGAAGAAAGCCTGCTTTGTTGGTCCTGGATATTGACTGCCGATGACATTACCTGCGCACGAGAGGATCTGCTCGCGAATTTCTTGATTTGCAATCGGTGAAACTAGCAATGCTTTGGTGAACAATGTGGTGTCAGCAGTACCAGCACTACCTGAACAAGCGGTAAGAGCAGTGATCAGTTGAGTGTTTGCTTGAATCGGACGGACGTTCAAGAAATAGATGCCCGCAACCAAAGCCACGATTGCGATTGGGGCGACGATGTATTCGACAGCATCTTTGCTGAAAGTTTTCTGTTCGAACCACAAAGAAAGTTTTGATGAACTTGACGCACCCAATACTGCGCCTGATGATACGCCAGATTTCTTTGATTTTAATGACGCTGACACAGATAGAGAACCTGTAAAACCAAGTAAGGCAAAGAAGAATACATAACTAGCCAAGTTATCGAACACGAATATGTTGTGAACAGCGTAGCCTGCAATAAGTCCAGTCAAGACACTTTTTTGCGCAATCTTGAGGTCGGACCTCCAGATTGCAACTAGCGCCAATACATACAATGCGAGATAAGCTATCAGACCCACAAAACCAGACGCCACTAACCAATCCAGAAAAACGCTGTGTGCGCGGTCGAACCACTGTTCTTGAGTCCACATCTTTGGGTTGTAATCCTTGTTGAAGATGTAGTTAAAGTTCTCTTGTCCCCAGCCGAGGATGGGACGTTCTAGGGCGCCTTTTAGCGCCATGGGCCAAATATAGGCACGAGCTTGAGTTTTGGTATCACTCAAAGAAATACTCGCGATACGATTGAGGATGGGGCTTTTGTCGATAAAATTACCAACTCTATATATCAATGATGGACCACCCGACACCGCACTCATCACATCAACATACATTATAGCTCGCACTATTGGAGACTCATTCTTAACTGAAGCTAATGGGATTCGGTGTAGGTATACAATACTTGTAAACATTAGGATCACCAGTATAATTCCTCCAATAATACTCCCTGATATGATGCGAGACTTCTTTGCAGTCGCTCCGCGAGCACAGAGTGCGTAGAGTGCAAGGGCGAGAAGAACTGCTCCAATGAGACCAACGATGGTACCGCGAGTTTGTGTTTCAAGAACAATAAAACTAAAAATGATTGCGAGTATCGGATAAGCCAACTGCAAAAATCCTGCATTTGCAATCTGTTTTGCTCGCGCAACAAAGAACAAGTACATCGTGATACCAATGTGCATCAATAAATACACCGCTAGATATGCCGCATTACCCAATGACGCATCCAAACGAGTACTACCTTGGTGTATAGCCGCTCCACCAAAAAGTTGGACAAGTGCATATATAGTTATAATACAAGCAACTCCAAGTGACATGTTCAGCCAACGATGCCACATGCGCTTACCCTCTTCTCCTGCCCCAAACATGTGCACGGCAACCATGTAGAACATCCATAGATGTGCAACTACCAACCAACCTTCCATACGTTCGAAGTTTGACCAAATACTACGAATTGGAGCAACTCCGAGAAGATCTGCAACTAACGCAATAACCGCAAACAGAGTTACGCCGATCGTAAGCGGGGTAAATTTTGGACGATACTTAGTATCCAGAAAAGCTAGAATGATCCAGCTTGAGAACGCTAACTCTACTAGAATACGGAAATAAAATGCCTTGCCGGTGATGAATGGAAAGAAGAACGAGTTAGCGACTAGGAGTGGAAAGATAGGTATGAGAAATAAAGATCCAACGGCGATATAACTTAAGGTTTTCTGTAGGTTCATAAAAATTAGTTATAAATAATTAAAATAATAACGTAGATGCTAATATAACATGTGGTTGTGGAAAGTGCTATGGATTAGACCTCGAGTTCAATACTATGACTACCATGTGTATCCTTTATTTTTTAAATCCTGAAGCATATATTCTGCTTTAATCCAATCAAATGGTGTATCTATATCTATTGATCTTTCTTCTGGAACAACGTATCCAACAATATTATCACCAAATAGTTTACTATTTTTGATAATAATATCACGTCTCATCGCATAAACAGCTGAACTGCGGCGATATACCGGAGATAGACCTTGTCGCCCGATTCCTTCTGGTTCGGGGATACAGTACGGGACAACTTTGGTTCCCTCCAATTTTTTCATCTTGATCGGATGTTCATGTGAGTCGGCTTTGACAAGACTGACCGCACTATCGGCCTTCGAATCAATAAGAATATTGAGAGTTCCATCAATGTCCTCCGTCAGCCTGAATGGTGAAGTTGGCTGGAAAATAACTGTATAATCAAACACAATACCCAGTTTCTTTTCCATAAAATCGATGGCGTGCTGCATGACTGGCACATGCGGAGTCATGTCTTGCGCTATTTCTTTGGGGCGCATAAATGGCACATCTGCACCATATTTTTTTGCCGCTTCGGCTATTTCCGGATCATCCGTGGAGACGATAGTATGAGTAATGAGTTTACTTTTTGAGGCCGCCAAAACGCTGTAAGCGATAAGCGGTTTGTCTCCGAGCATCTTTATATTCTTGCATGGTATCCCTTTCGACCCGCCACGAGCAGTGATGACACATAAAATATTAATCATTTGTTTTTTGATCATGATATTTCTTTTGCACATAAAGTGGAATCGCCGCCACCGTTTTAGCAATTTTTTTTGCAGTGTCTTTTACGAAATACATATCTGAGGATTTAAATCTCCTTTTACCGATCTGTATTGCAATTGCATCTTTAATCGACGAGGTATGATATTGAACATCCAGAACATTCGCACTCCTCATACGATTTTTCTGGCGGGAACCAATATTCACTACAGGGACACCGAGATATGAACATTCCTTGATGCCTGCAGAGGAGTTACCGACTAGACACTTCGATTTATTGAGAAGCGAAATAAATTTCTTTGGTGGCAAATAGCGCATGAAGCGGATTTTGTGATCCTTGACCTCATTGTTGAAAATGCGTAGCTCGTGCGAAATCTCTTCCGCGCCAATATCCACATTTGGCCAAAACCAAATGGTAGGCACACCAAGTTCATAGACAGCTTTAAGAACTTTCCTGGTCTGCTCTGAAAGTTTCGTGTATTCAGTCGCAACTGGATGATATAGCACAACAATGAATTCGGCATTAACGTCAAAAGGCGCACCACTTCCAGTATCGTTCAAATCTATCGAGTCGTCCTTACTAATTTTTTGCACCACTTCGATATCAGGACTGCCGAAATTGAAAACGTACTTTTTATTTTCACCCATGGAAATAATTCTGTTTTTTGCGGGCTCATTGGTCGCAAAATGGATATGGGAAAGTTTAGTTATGGCATGACGAACACTCTCATCAAGAGTCCCTGACACATCTCCACCCTCGATGTGAGCAACTGTGATATTCATGTACGCCGCCGCAGTCGCCGCAGCCAACACCTCAAAACGGTCACCTCGGACGATGACCACATCGGGCATAATTTCACTAAACAGGTTGGCAAACTCGACAATACCGAGTCCTGCAGTCTTGGCTTTGACAACAGCACTATCTCCTTCGAGATTGAAAAAAACTTCGTGAACATTATTGACACCATCAGCTTGAAGTAATGATTTTACCTGTGCATACCTTGATGTATATTTTGAAATAAGTGCACTTCCGCCGACAACGACGTGGAGTTCAACGTCCTTTCTTTTATTGAGTTCGTTTAAAACAAGCATATTTCTGCTGTAATGGATAAAACTCGTTATCACAAAACAAATTTTTCGTTTTGGCGTCTGTGGGTTTTTATTTTTTATGATTTTCATATACATCTAATTAGCTATTATTACCAAGTCTGCCGGTGTATTTTGCGCGGGTCAGTTTCTCCTCAGGCAACAGTTCGAGACTGCTCGTGCCCAGAGCAGTAACAAAGCGATCCCTCCATTCAACAAGTTCCTTGAATACGCCCGGCTCATCTGCAATACTATGCGTAGTGATTGGTTTCAGCCCTTTGCCGACAGTGTGGTCCGGCTGTGGCGTCTCGCGGTCGAGGGTAAAATGCTTTTCAATATATTTTACACCCATGCCAAGAGTAAGTATGGCTGCTACCGCACCTTGCACGTGATCGGAATAGCCAACATGAGGCGTTTGCTCTTTGAGCCATACCAACTTGCCAAGATTAGCTTTTTCCAAAGGACATGGATAGACCGACACGCAGTGCATAATCGTAAACTCACCATTTTTCAATATCTTGAGCGCTTTTTTGATCTCATCTTCAGTCGTCATGCCGGCCGAAGCAATGACTTCATCAAAATTGTCACGAAGTTTCTGCAAAAATGCGTAGTGCTTGAGATCAGTACTAGCAACTTTTATCGACGTGAGGCCAAGTTTTTTTAGAAACGGAATGCGTGCGGCATCATAGCAAGTCGTCATAAATTTAACGCCAGCCTTTTCACATTCTTTCTTGAGAATAATATGAGCCTCGTCTGAAAGTTCGAGTGATGCGTAGCGCTTTTTGTCAGGATCCGACTCGTCGACATTTTTACTCTGCCAGGATTGGAACTTCACAATATCAACACCCGCATCTTTTGCCGCCCAGATCATCTTTTTTGCCAGCTCAATGTCGCCATTATGGGACGAGGCGATTTCCGCGATGATTTTTGGGGTATTATATAGTGCGTTCATGAGAAAACTTACTCTACCACACTTATATGGTAGTCGTAAAGACCTATCCAGCTATTTCTTTTTCCTACCTTCCGCGAACAAATAGACTCCTTTACCGACCGGACGATTGTCGACCGAATGGAATGTCACCTGCTTGAAATACGGCTTGAACAGCCACTCCAGGCTCTCTTTGCTGAAATAATCCTTGTGGTCAGGCGCATTCCAGCGAGCGCGTTTTGCATCAGTATAAAATGCATCAGGATACCTGTTTGGCACACTCATAAGAAATGCTCCCTCTGACGAAAGTAGGCGGAGCATGTTAGCCATGGCTTTGTGAAAATCGGTGATCGTCAAATGCTCCAATACTTCAAACGCGCAGACACTGTCATAATAGCCGTCGACAGACTTGAGATCTTCTATGGCTGAAACTTCAAAACGAACCTTACCAGCGTCCTCGGCCGAAATCTTTCCTTGTGTACGCAGAGTATTCAACAATTCATTGGCTGTAGCGATAGCATCTGGTCGAAGATCAATACCGACAACTTTCTTGACCTCATCAAGTTTGGCAATCTCGATGGCAACCGTGCCCGATGAACATCCTGTCTCAAGCACTTTTTCACCAAACGGTAAGGCCAATGTCGTCTTGAGGCGTGCCGTATCATCCAGTCTCCATGTCGCAAGCATCGGATGTGACGAATCATTTTCAGGAGAATAAATATACTCGATTCGATCACGAAACTGCTGAGCACGCTTGATCTGCTCTTCACGCGACCATTCATATTCATCGATAACTACCGGAAATATATTCTGCGCGGTCTCACGAGTCACCCCTTTTCGTGTAGCCAAAACTGACACTTCATTACCAACACGATCAACGCCAACGACAATGTCGGCCTTTGTCGTATCAATAATATTCTGGTACTCAGTTTGTGTCATTTCCATTTTCATATGACTAATACTATACTATACCCCATGAAAGACTGCACGAAGATCAATTTAGGTGGTGGAAGAAACAAGCAACTTGGCTATGCTACCATCGATATTATCGCCTATCCAGAGGTTGATATTGTTGCAGACATTACCAAAGGCATCCCTCTGCCGGACAATTCTGTAGAAGAAATCTTGGCGCTCAGTATTATCGAACATTTGGAAGATACTGTTTTTATTATGGAAGAAATGTATCGCGTTTCAAAAAACAACGCAAAAATTATCATCACCGTCCCTTATGTAAAATCAACTGCTGCTTTCAAGGATCCAACTCACAAAAAATTCTTTACTGAGCGTACGTTTGAATATTTTGACAAAAACCTTCTCAATGCCGGACGCCTGCCTGATTATCATATGAAATGTGATTTTCAGGTCAAAAATATTTCCTACAAATACTACACACCGTGGTTCCGCCATGTTCCAGGCATCAACCGCATATTCGGCCGATTCTTTTGGGATATCATCAAGACGCTTACATTTGAGCTTCGAGTGAGAAAATAACAAACCTGTATATAAACCGACTATATAGAACGTTTAAAGATTCGCCACGATATACGTCGAAATCCTATCAACTGACTTTCCGTCGAGAAACTGGCACTGCGCAACGGACAGTTTTTTGCGTCCTTCTGCATCAAGGATTGGATCACTTATATACTTATTGACCCAGGTTACCAGCTCATCTGTATTCGTAGCCATGCGTACACCTCCATAGCTCAACGCTTTGGCATAATGAGTCATGCCATAAAATACAGTCGGAGATTTTGAAAGTTTGCCGTTATCCTTGATCTCAAAATCAATATTGATAACTGGCTTGTTGACGACTGCCGCATCCACCGAAATACTCGACGCATAACAAAGAATGAGCGACATATGATGAAGCGTATTGCGGAGCTCCTCGAGTTCACGACCATTCATATCCCAATCGGTCGAGCGTACTGACGAAAAACGAGTTCCAGGAATTTGATAATGAAGATACGGACGCTTTTTGAGATCGACTTCCTTAATAAAATCATTTGGAGAAAAGCGTACGAGAATTTCGACATCCGCACCAAACTTCCCCGCGACATGAAGCTCATGCAAATGATCCATGATGTCCCAATCAGAATTACTGAACATTCCACCGATCGGCGAATAGACCATCAATTTCTTTTTTGGATCAATACCTATACTTTTGAAAAATTCATCACGCGACACACTCGGTGGTGAAAAATAATCATCGTACTGCGGAATGCCGGAAAGAAAGAAATCCGAACGTGGTATGTAATTGTGTGTAGCCATCTGATCAAGCAACGTATCATTGAACACAATAGTCTTGTCTGGAATCACACGCAAAATGCAACGTGCAGTTGCACGATCCCAGCTGTTGGTGAGTCCAATAGATCGAACGCCATGCCTCTTGGCAGATTTGAGAAAATCAACTTCAAAATCCTCAAATAGATTCGCGAGTAAGATCAAATCAGGTTTGTAGGTGCGAAAATACTGATCAAAGACAGGATTCCTCGACAACATACGATCGAGCGTACGGAAAAGCGCAACAAAAGGACGATGGGCCAATATACGGTGAATCACACGGGAATAATACCAATACCATGCACCACGATCTTCCGAAACCATCTTGGCACGTAAATCAGTAGTGTCCGTCTGCAAAAAGAGAAACTTCCAAGAACTAAAAAGCTTGTGAATGCCAACCTGGTCATAAGGAGCAACAACTTCATATGATATTCTTGGGTTAGAAAATTCACGGCCATAATAGTCCGCACGCTCTTTATTTTTTACAAAAAGTACAATCCGCGTGTCAGAACTATTTTTGAGGATCGCATCAACAATGCCAGTACGCAAAATATTCTTTGCTTCCACTCCTTCGAATACCGTAATAAAAATTGTTTTCATGGCATCATATTCTCGCATACTTTGAAAATTTCCAGAAGCGCAGGAATTTCTGACGTATGATCTGTAGTTTTTCCATCACGACGCGCGCCTTGGAGATGAAAACCGAATGGCATATCCTTCCACACAAACTCATCCCAGCCACGAGAAAATACGTCTGTTATACCGTATTCTGCAAATCCCTTTTCCGTGAAATATCCGCGTTTTTTGGGCAGATAACACAGACGTTCTGGTAGGAATTTCTCTACAAAACGATTGAAGGACGAGATAAGGTACCTTGGATTGATATTACTTGAGCTAAACTTGAAAACCGGCTGGGCACATTCTGCATGAATGTTAGATTGTGTGTCGAACACCTCATAGACACCATATCCTGTATCACGTGAAGAACCGACGATCGCCGATCTTCGCAACCACATTTTTAAAAAATGTTTGAGAGTTGGAATTATTCTGGCTATTTTGTGTGTTGAATTTGTTTTAACAGAAGTGTTTTTTTGCTCCGAAGCTGCGGTGGCTTTTGCTCGACCCGCAAGAAGTCGGTCTTGTTCGTAACGTGGTGAAAAATCGAGCTGACCCTTTTCCACTTTTTTAAGATCAATGAACATACAGTGAATACACGGAAAATAGCGATACTTCATATATCGTTTCGGATTGTACGGGGCTCCAAAAAATGCGAGCCCCCTATCATTCATGTGCTCAAGAATTTCACGTACCCATCCCTTTTTTACAATATAAAAATCTGGATCAAGCACAAGTGTAAAACGAGTAACAACTTCCTTAATTGCTCGATTGAGTCCAGATGCGTGGTGATAACTTGCCGGAGCTACACCGGTAAACTCATTCTTTATACCTTGTATAACAATACCATCTACAAAGTTACCAATAGGAAATCTACCCACCATACTTTCATGACCATTTTCGACAATTATCCATCGGATAGAAACTCCAGGATTAAATCGCTTAGTTTGCACAATATTCGCCTCGATAATATCTCGTTGACCAAAAGATACGGTACAAATGGTGAGCTCAGTTGTAGATGTTGAAGATATCATGTGTGTATTATCCGATCCACTCAACTATTCTCTTTAATGAATCCTTGGTAAAAATGCGCGTATCCGAATCATATTGAGACTCGAGATGACCACCTGCATAAGCCTTAATCAGAGCACGGAACTCGTCTTTGTCAGTAATGTATTTTTTGATACCAAAATATTCTCGCGACGCTTCAATAAGTGGTAATTTAACAAAATTAACAAACAGAGCTTTTTTATTCATCAATACGGGTACAAAATTGACCGTCGTACTATCTGCAATATATAGATCAGAAAAATAAATCAATTCGGCATTGTCGATAAATTTATCATATATTTTCACTCCGCGCTGTTTGAGAGGCTCATAAAGTGTAGCATTTTCGATAGGATGAATTTTAATAGATATAGCATAATGTTCTGCCGGACATGACTCGCGAATCATCTCAATGATTTCCTCATAGAACGCAAGCTGGCCAGCATCATCAAGCACATGCACGACATTAGAATTATATGCTGAACTAAAAATGACAATATTATTTTTTGATACATTAATCCCCAATCGATGTGCGACGTCAGCCCTCACAGACACATCGGTATCAAGTCTTTGTTTGAGCACTGTTGTCACATGGAAATCGAGATACCCTACAACTGTCATTTTTTCTTGTTGCACCCCAAGAGAAGAAAAATAATCAAAAGCCTGCTGATTGATGACCCCAAATTTGTCCGATAGATTTGATCCTGGCACAGATTTTACATTGCGCGCATTACGTCCAGCAACAAATTTTAGCATCAGTGCTTTTATTGAATTCTCAATGTTTTTTCTCACCGCATGCACCGAACGACGCCATGCGGAAATTGATTTCATTGAAGCGCCATTGGCTTGCACGTCGTACGTTACGTCCCACTGAAGTACATATGTCTTTATTCCTCGCTTCTTTGCTTCTCCAAAAATGGTGCCAAAATAAAAACCAGCATCATTGATCGCGATGAGTTTTCGGATACGTGTGTCGGACAAGACGTTACTGACATCGCGAGCGTAGGTACGAGCAGACGCAAGAAATTGTATGAATGGAAATCGAGCGAGCAAAGGCAATGGTGCCGGTTGACGAATCGTATAAAAAGTAAGACCCTTCTCCGTACAACGCGACACCATCTCATCAAAATTATAATGGGATGCGGTGTAACTTTTTCTACCAAGGCGCGGCAATTGAATCAATAGAAAAGAGACGTCGTAGTGTTCCTTGAGATATTCGCCGAGCTTCTCGTAATACCTGAGGCTACCGGTATAATGTGGTACGAGCACTATCCTCGGCTTTCGAACGGGTGAGGTGACATTCATGAATGCCATGATACAATAGCGCATACTTATGCATACTGTCAAAAAATGGATTCACACACTAATTAATAGCTTTGTACCGACAGAGAACCTTATCGACAGCAAGAAAAAGTGGAACTCGCTGGCTGAGAAAAATGCCGCATATTTTGTGATGACTGATTATGGAGAAGGTATCACCGAAGAACAGTTTAGGGCTTCAGGCATGAAAGACTATAATGAGCTTATTGCCGGTGACACCTTAGTTCAAAGTCGCCTCTCTCCTTTCAACACTAAAGATGTTATGGAAATTGGATGCGGTATCGGTCGTATTACTGAATTTCTTTCAAAAAATTTCAAAACGATATCAGCTGTAGATATTTCCGAAGAGATGATACGTAAAGGCGGTCAACGACTCGCTTCAACGAAAAACATTTCTTTCAAAGCAACAGACGGGACCAGTTTCCTATTTGCCAATTCTTCATTTGATTTCGTTTTTTCATTTATAGTATTTCAGCACATGCCGGACAGACAGACTATTGAAAAGAATCTGACGGAAGTATCACGTGTACTTCGTCCAAATGGTATCGCAAAAATACAACTTCGTGGCTTACCGACCAGCAAAAAGAATTGGTTCTACGGTCCTTCTTTTTCTGTTGCTGATGCAAACAAGCTCATCAGAGATCTACCACTCACCATTATCAAATCTGAAGGTGAAGGTCAGCGTTATTTTTGGATTTGGTTGGAAAAAAAGTAGCATTTATATGCTTATGCGTCAATAGTGTCACGTCTAGGATGTCGTGTTAGCTTTATAGTAGACTCACTCCTTGAGTCACTGAATTTATTCGGCAACCACCAACCAAGGAAGAAACAAAATGAAAGTTCTTAACATCAACGGCCGACTTGTCGGCCCCAATTGCCCGTGCTTTATTGTCGCGGAAATCGGCATCAATCACAATGGCGACATCAAGATTGCGAAGCAACTCATCGACACGGCTGCAAAGGCAGGTGCCGATGCGGTCAAATTCCAGACTCGCACGATCGAAGTCGTGTATACGCCAGAAGAACTGGCAAAAGCACGGCCCGTCCCTCGATCAATGATCGAAAACGGCATCAAGCGTGGCGTACTTCCACCGCTTTCTGTCGAACGACTAATGCAGTCGGATTTCGAAAACACCACCAACGGTGACCTCAAGCGGATTCTCGAGTTTACTGATGATGAATACCGCGCAATTGATTTTTACTGTGCGGAAAAAGGAATCGTCTGGTTGACCTCGTGCTGGGACACCCAGGCACTGGCCCGGATGATTCCCTTCAACCTCCCGTGTCACAAGATCGCGTCTGCATGCAACGAAGACGACGAACTTTTGGCGGCAGTGAGCAAGACTGGCAAGCCGGTCATTCTCTCGACGGGCATGACGGACATATATGGTGTGGGCGCGGCGGTTGATGTTCTCGGCAAGGAAAACCTCATCATCCTACACTGCACCAGTGTCTATCCAAAAGGTACGGAGCACGGTGACGAGCTTCTGTCGATGGTCAACCTCAACGGCATCGAAGTCTTGGCTGACACCTTCGATGTTCCCGTCGGGTTCTCCAGCCACTTCAGCGGCATCATGCCGGTGTATGCGGCGGTTGCCATGGGCGCGTGTATGATCGAGGTCCACATCACGCTCGAACGCGGGATGTACGGTTCAGATCAAGCGAGCTCCCTTGAGCCGGCAGAGTTCAGTCGCCTCTTCAAGGCGGTCAAGGAACTCGACGTTGCCAAAGGTAACGGCAAGATCGTCATCTACCCCGGCGAAGAGGAGGTCGCAAAGAAACTGCGCCGCGTGCGTCGCTCTCCGCGTTCCGACGTCGGTGTCGCTTGGTTGCGAACATCTCCAGGTTAACCAATAATCAGTCATGCAAACAACCGGCAGGGTCCCAAACCCCTGCCGGATTTTTTTATTAATAAAAATACTGCGACTTTATAAGTCAAATAGACCTTTGTATTTCCTCCTTACACCAGCTATAATCCTTCACTATGAAGCCAAAGCGCCCAACAAAGCACAAAGTCATCGCACTCATTCCTGCACGAGGTGGTTCGAAGGGTGTGCCAAAAAAGAACGTGCATTCACTTGCTGGATACCCTCTGATCGCCTACTCTATTGCCGCTGCGAAGTTATCTAAAGATATTGAGCGCGTTATTGTCAGTACCGACAACGAAGAAATTGCGGAAATCGCGCGACACTATGGAGCTGAAGTTCCGTTTCTCCGACCAGATGAATACGCGACTGATAAATCAAAGGACATAGACGTCATCAGGCACGTCCTCGACTGGCTCAAGAAGAATGAAAATCACCACCCTGATTTTCTAGTGTATTTACGACCAACAACTCCCCTCCGCAATTCCCGTCACATAGATGAGGCTATCAAACTCATGCGTACATCAAAAGGGTCAACGTCACTACGATCGGGCCACGAGATTCGCGAATCGCCCTACAAACTATTTGGCATCAATGACGGACACTTTACCGGACTTTTTCCTGATGATCCTCGTCCAGAATATTACGACCTACCACGACAAACATTTCCTCCTGTATATCAGCCAGATGGCTACGTTGACATTTTAGTCACAAAACATATTATGAACTCATCGAGCTTGCACGGTCCAAAAATTCTGGCGTATACCAGCCCAGATACTGGCGAGATCGACTCGAAGGAAGATTTCCGGTTCACCGAGTATAATCTTGAGAAAACAGCCTGGGATATTTACGAGTATTTAAAAAAGAATTTTCCAAAAAAATAATGGCCCATTCAGATTTTTCAAAAAAACTGGCACGCGTACCCGCCATCAGCACCAAATACCGCAAGATTCGGACCGCAATTCCTGCGCCAGGAACAGCTGATATTTTCGCAGAGCTCGAGAAATATGAGTCGCGATCGATGCACGGCCAATTGCCGATAGTCTGGGACAAAGCAAAAGATTTCCAAGTATTCGACAAGCACGGCAACTGTTGGATAGACTTCACTTCAACTATTTTCGTGGCCAATGCAGGACATTCAAATCCAGACGTTATCAAGGCTATGCAAACTCAACTCAAACAGCCACTGATTCATACCTATACCTTTGCCAGCAATATTCGCGCGCAATTCCTTAAAAAACTTGTCGAATTCACTCCAGCATTCTGTGAAAAAGCATTCCTGGTTTCATCGGGAACAGAAGCGTCCGAGTGCGCCCTCAAACTGATGCGACTCTACGGTCAGCAGACTTCATCCGACCGCGTCGGCATTATTTCATTCACTGGAAGCATGCACGGGCGAACCATGGGCGCCGAGATGCTTCGCGGCCGTCCAGACTCATCCGCCTGGATCGGTCATGCAGACCCGAATATACACCACGTCCCATTCCCTTATTCATGGAAACATGAAAATAAAGGATATGATTGGAAAAAACATTTTGAAAAAGATATGCACACCCTCGAAAAGAGTGGCGTGAACATGAAGAAGGTCATAGGATTCGCGATCGAGTCGTACCAAGGATGGGGTGCAGTACTCTACCCGAAAGCGTATATCCAAGCGCTTGTTGCCTTCGCCCGGAAGCACGGTATACTGGTCATGTTTGATGAAATCCAATCCGGCTTCGGCCGAACAGGTAAGTTATTCTGCTATCAGCACTACGACGTAACCCCTGATTTGCTGTGCCTCGGAAAAGCGCTTGGCAGCGGCTTCCCCATCTCCGCAGTCATTGGCCGTAAGAATATCCTCGATATTCCCGCTTTTGGTTCAATGTCGAGTACGCACTCAGCACAACCGCTCGGATGTGCGGCTGGTCTCGCGACTCTAAATTATTTTGAGAAAAAGGGACTTGTTGCAGAAGCCGGACGCAAAGGAAAGATTCTCCACACAGAACTAGCCAAACTTAAAGCGAAATATCCGAAAGTTATTGCCAGAATTTTGGGAACCGGCATGGTGGCCGCACTTATTATTGAGGATACTAAGGGTGCACCCCTGAGCGAACTTGCGACCCACATCTGCGAGCGTGCAATGCAGAAGGGACTCCTCATGGTTCATACCGGTAGAGAATCAATAAAGATTGGCCCCCCGCTCACCATACCCGACGCCGCACTTATCGAGGGTGTGACAGTCATCGACGAATGCTTCGCCGAATTACTCTCATGATGACGTATTCGAAACTTGGCCGCACCGGACTCAAGGTTTCTCGTATTGGACTTGGAACTGCGGAAATTGGTTTTTCTTATGGACTTGGTGAGAGACCGCTTCCTTCCGAAACTGAAGCTATCGATCTCCTCAGACAATCAGTCGACCTCGGCATTACTTTTTTTGATACGGCCAGCTATTACGGCGTGGCTGAAGAGCGTATTGGTAAATCAGGAATACTCAAAGATCCAGACATTATCGTAGAAACAAAATGCGCGCAGTTTCTTGAAAAGGGCGAAAAATATTCACTTCCAGAGCTTACAGAAAAAATAAGTGTGCAAGTCAATGAAAGTCTAGAAAAATTACAGATTGACTCCCTGCCAATACTGATGTTGCATGGACCGAGTGTTGAAGATATCGAACGAGGTGAATTGACTGGAATATTGAAGGATCTCAAACAGGCCGGAAAAATTCGCTTCACTGGAGTTTCAACGCGAGGTGAAGAGTCGCCGCTTTCAGCTATTAATTCAGGCTTCTTTGATGTCATACAGGTTGCGTACAATGTTCCTGACCAGCGCATGGAACCTCGTGTATTCCTTGCGGCACAAAAAGCTGGTGTTGGAATCATAAATAGATCAGTCCTTCTAAAAGGATCTCTTACCGCACTAAGAAAAAAGTTACCTGCAGGTCTTGAAGGTTTGCAACACACCATTGACGAAATTGAAACAATCGCTCGCGAAATAGGCACTGACCTACCGACATTAGCCATCCGTTTCGCACTCAATAGTCCACTAATTTCATCCTCATTGATTGGTAGCAATAAAATTGGTAATGTACAAAAAGCAGTGAACGCTCTTAAAGACGGTCCATTGCCATCAGAGATTGTCGTCAGATTACACAAAATCGCACTTAATACACCAAACCAAGTAGATCCTGCCCAATGGCCAAAACTATCATGAACTGCCCCATTTGTAACAAAACATCATCAAAAGTAATTGCCAACACTCTACGCACCGGAGAAAAGCGAAAAGTTTTTCTGTGTTCACATTGTGAACTTGGCATCCTCGATGCACATATTAGCGTAGCAGATCTCAAAAAATATTACGCGAGCGAATACCGCAAGATTGGCCGACCAAAACTTGCGGCAACATCCGAGACTGATGAACTATTTTCTATATACGAAAGATTCCAAGTAGATCGCTTACGCCTGCTCAAACCATATCTCACCAAGAAAACAAAATTGCTTGAAGTTGGTTGTTCAGCTGGCATGTTTCTTCATCATGTAAAGCCTTTAGTAAAAGAAATTGTTGGCATTGATTTTGATCTAGCGTCAGCAGCGTATGCAGCCAAAAAATGCAAGTGCAAGGTTTACACAACAGATATCAAAGAAACTCCCTTGAAGAAGAAATACTTTGACGTGATAGTTGCATTTCAAACGCTCGAACATGTGAGCGACCATAGAACATTCATTGCGGGCCTTGAAGAATATCTTGCACCAGGTGGTGTTATCGCTATCGAAGTGCCAAATCTCAATGACGCTTTGGCACACATGTATGACTTGCCTCGTCATTATCAATTTTTCTATCACAAATCCCATCTCTGGTATTTCACCGAAAAAAGCCTCGAAAAAGTCATGTCCGCCTCAGGATTCAAGGGTAAAACTTTTCACACGCAAGACTACAATATCCTGAACCACATGAACTGGATCGTAAATGATGCTCCTCAAGGTACACCACTTGCTGGACTATCGGCGCCAGTTCTTCCTATTCGAAAGAATGTTTCCCTACGCATTACGAAGACACTTGATGCATTCATCAAGCGTGTGGATATTGAATACAAAAAAACACTTGCGGATCTGAAGATTACTTCAAATATCATTTTTATCGGAAAAAAGAAAAAATAATGGCTTCCAAGGCGCACAATAGAATTGGGATCTTGCAAGGACGACTGACACCTTCAAACGGTAGAGGCATCCAGTTTTTTCCCGACACAGAGTGGCGCGATGAATTCAGTAGTGCTCAGAAAATAGGATTCTCATGTATTGAATTGCTGGTAAAAAAAGATGGATACCACCACAATCCACTGTTTACTGAAACCGGCACACAAAAGATAGTGGCACTACAAAAAAAATATAGGATTGAAACACCATCTATACACGGATTCTTCTCATCAGAATCATGGTATCCCGATGTATACTGCACACTCATTGCCCAAGCATCACTCATTGGAGCTCGGACAATTCTGGTATCTTTTTTCAATGATATGATCCTACGAACCGAAACAGACAAGAAAAAAGCCCGCTCCCAACTCGCCAAACCACTAACGTGTGCAGAGAAATATGGTATCTCAATTGCCATTGAGGCGGAAATGTCCGCACCAGAATTGAAAGAATTTGTCGAATCGTTCAATTCACCAGCTATCGGTATCTACTATGATATTGGGAATATGGCGAGTATGGGTGTCAATCTCGCACATGACATCCTAACGCTCGGACAATTGATCAAAGGTGTACACATAAAAGACAGACGGGAAAACGGAGGTGAGAGTGTACGGCTCGGCACAGGTACTGCCGATTTTGGTGGAGCTTTTGACGCACTCAATCGCATCGGCTACAATGGACCTTATATTCTCCAAGGTGCACGCGACGCGCAAATCGACGATGTATCACTCAATACCACGTATCTAGACTTCGTACGAAAGCTAGTTACATAAAAACCACCATTATGATTAATACTAAAAAAATACTCAGGCTTTTTTCACTCGAAGGAAAAACCTCCATCATTACTGGTGGTGCAGGAAGACTTGGTATTGAACACGCAACTATTTTAAAAGATGCGGGGGCACATGTTGTATCATTTGATATGACAAAAAACCCCGCACTCGACGGCATTGCTGACCAATATATCGTAGACATTACGAAACCACTAGATATAAAAAAAGTTGTTGACGAAGTCGCGTCAGCTCACGGAGGTATCCACATTCTCATTAATAATGCCGCTCTCAATCCGAAAGTCGGCAAAGATGCTACTGCGGCTGATGAGGCGATGTTCAGCCCCTATGAAAAATACCCCCAACCCCAATGGGAAAAAGAAATTTCTGTTGGCCTCTCGGGAGCCCAATTCTGCACACAAGCAGTAGCGCCCTACATGATGAAGCAAAAAGAAGGATCTGTCATAAACATTTCCTCTACTTCCGCCATTACCGCTCCACAGCATGGAAAATATGAAAAAGGTAAATTTAAATCAGTCGCCTACCCGACGGTCAAGACTGCCCTGCTTGGACTTACTCGCGCATGGGCATCATATTTTGCCGCTGTAGCACCTGGAGTACGCGTAAACTCAGTCTCATTTGGCGCGGTCAATTTTGGATCAATGGAACCAGAATTTTTAGCCAAACTTGGCTCCAGAAATATGCTTGGCAGACCAGCTCAGCCAGATGAATACCGTGGTGTCATCCTATTCCTCTCTTCAAAGGCGTCAGAATTCGTCACCGCCAGCAACATAGTTGTAGATGGAGGTCAGACTGCTTGGTAAAAACATACTCGTCACATTACTATTCTTTGGTTTTTGCAAATGACGGGATCCATCTCCCCATAACCTTTTTCACATCCGAAAAGAAATTCCTGAGGAACTCTTTGTCCGCGTCATTATAACTGGTCAGATATTTCCAATTGAGACTGACATCAAGTTTTGATCTGACCATGTATACATACACAATTACGAAAAGAACCAATGACAGTATAATTGCTTGCACTACCAAACCCCACATACCAAAGACTGGTATCAAGAGCGCGTACAGGGCGATTCCCAAGACACCTTTCATAAGCTTTTGGAACAACAAGAACCCCTGTCGACGATACACAACGAAAAATACTCCTGCGACTGCTGTCGCAGCCGTAATTGGTAACGTCAATAACAGAACATCAAAATATGGCAATGCCGCGATATATTTTGGAAAGAACCAATGGATAAATGGCTGTGCGGCAATAAGTCCACCAATACCAACAACGATTGAGAAAAGGATGAGATATTTCGTGCCAGTGTTATATATTTTTTGAAGTTTCTCCTTTTCGGCAATGTGAAGCGGTATAAGTACGGATAATGTATTGACTGGCATAAAGTTCGCCAGCGTTCCGATCATGGTCTGCGCTACTGAGAATATAGCCACAGCTTCGGTACTGATCAAGAACTTTGTCATCCAGACCTGGACGAAATCGACCAATTTGGCCGCAACTGGACGCAAGAGCTCCCACTTTCCATATGAAGACAGAAGAGGCCACGTCATATATTCTCCAGCAACTGGATACTGTCGCCATATTTTGAAATAACTTCTCACCACAGGGACTACCATGAAAATAATTGAGATATATGACGCAGCAACAAGCGAAAGAATAACTTCTTTGAGTCCGACAGATGCAAAGAAATAAAACCAGGCGATGATGGCGAGCTGAATAAATCGACTTATTGATGATCTGCTCGCAATCAAACTGAACTTTTTCTCAGCTTCCAGGGCCAAACGCAGCGAAGGAAGAATCGCATCATGAAGGAACAGGAACGACATAATGCGAATGTAGAATATAAAATCCGTGCTGTATTTTGAGAAAAAGAATGATGCACCAAAAAATATTACAGCCCACAAGATAATACCAATCCCCACGCGCGCAACGGTCGATTCATAGAAAAGTCTCTTTGCACGCGGAATATCCTGCTCGCCCACATAGCGGAGAATGTCATTACGCATCGTTTCCCCTCCCAACCCCATAAAGACTGCAATGCCTGAAAATGACGACAAAATGAGCTGAAATACACCATACTGATAGACGGTGAGCTTTGAAAGTACGATCAGCGTATTGAAAAAACCAACACCGCGCGATACTACATTCCATACACCAAAAAAGAACTCCCCCTTGAGGTACGTCTTGTAAAATGGCTTTGGTGTTGATGGCTTTGTGGGCGTAGGATGTTCCATCGTGATAACGAGTCTTGAAACATGACTGTACCTCATTTTCAGGAAAATTTCTAGAGGACGCGTTTAATGACAAAATATATTATTTAAGATAGTATGGACACATAAATATACACAAACTATGCCCATACACACTATATATAAAAAAATACGAAAAATCCTTAGACCCCTCAAACTGAAGACTAGGTTTCTTATGACTAATGCGTTGTACGGGACAAAACGATTAGTAAATCCGCCAGCATTGCCACACAATAAGGATAATAAAAAATTGATTCATTTGGGTTGCGGTTATCAAAATGACAGCCGTTATATTAATGTGGATGGACTTCCATTTCCACATGTTCACTACCTCTCCCGCGTAGAAAAACTGCCCATGTTCGCTGACAACTTTGCTGACTTAGTGTACGCCTGTCATGTATTAGAGCACCTTTCGCATCAGAAACTAGTCGAAATATTACAAGAGTGGGGACGTGTGTTGAAAAAAGGCGGTGTATTAAGATTATCTGTACCTGATTTCGATAAGATAATACACATCTACGAAAAAGAAAACCACGATATTTATCGAATAATCCCTCCACTCATGGGGACTCACGAAAGTGGAGATTTCGATTTTCATCGAGCGGTTTTCAATAAATCATATTTAACTGACATACTTTTGAAAGCTGGTTTTTCATCTGTGCGTGAGTGGGATCCAGAAACCGCTCCATACTATTCATTCAAAGACTGGGCTGGTCCAAGAAAAGTACATGGCATTTATAGTATTGGCCTGAATTTAGAGGGTGTAAAGTAACTAGAATGCCTATAACTTTAAGTATTGTTACGCCAACGTACAACCAGGATGCATACATTGGCCAAACAATCGAAAGCATTTTGTCCCAAGAGGGAGATTTCTACATAGATTACTTAATAATCAATGATGGAAGCACCGATACAACATTGTCGATCATAGAAAAATACGACCGTATCCTAAAAAATAAATTATGGCCAGTAAAATGCCTTGGTATTTCATACCGATATGTGACTCGAAAAAATGGCGGGCAGACAAGCGCCATAAACATGGGGCTTCGTATGGCTCAAGGATATGCTTGTGCATGGATGAATTCGGATGACTATTATATGCCAGGTGCCTTTTCGGAAGTGAGTCAGGCGTTTGAGAATAAACCAAATATTGATTTTATCTACACTGACTGTCTGAAGGTGTATAACAATGGTCGTGCTCCATCTATAGACCCACGGCCACGAAACGATGAAAATTTTGAGAGCCTACGAACACGAGGAAATTCTTTTGCTCTGAATTTTTTTACAAAAAAAATACTAGACAAAGTTGGTTACCTCGATGAATCTCTTCAATACTGTATGGATTTGGATCTTTGGTTTCGAATATTTAAATTATCAAAAGCCATGTATCTTCCTTACACTGTTGGTGCATTCAGAATATGGGAAAAATCAAAGACCTCCATGAGTCAGAATAAATTTACCGCAGAAAGAAAAATCATCGCAAAACGATATGGAGGGAATCTCATCCCGGCAAAAAAAATCTACCTTATCCGTGGACGCATCAAATTACTCGACATCTTCAAAAGACACATGCCAGGATTGTACGAAAACCTCAAACGGCTCTTTTACTCATGCATCGATATATTTACGTACAAGAGATAGTTAGACTAGTTTAACCTCTTTTTCCATACATGCACATTAATATAATCGACGTGACTCAAAATAATCCTAACAATTTTTTTAGACACATTACCCACCATATAATCTGATGGTGTGGTGACTGCATTCTTTAATACACGTTGGGCTGTAAGCAATTCAATCGATTGTATAACACGTTTTGTATTCAACCCGGTCATAATAACGGCCGTTTCATCCATAGCCTCTGGCCTTTCGTGCGCTTCACGCAAATTAATTGCTGAAAATTTCAATATGGATGATTCTTCACTTATAGTACCACTATCACTGAGCGTGCAAACAGCATTTATTTGAAGCTTAACAAAGTCAAAAAAACCCATTGGCTTTGAAATAATAACTTGTTTCGGCAATATGACATTTTTTTCTTCCAGCTTTTTCTTGGTTCGTGGATGAGCTGAAAAAATAATTGGCAGTTTATAGGTATCAGAAACAACTCGAATAATATCAAGTAATCTCTGAAATTGTCCATCATCACTAACATTCTCTTCGCGGTGTGCACTGAGCACAAAATATCCACGCGGCGAAAGCTTTAAACGTTTAAGTACACGTGAAGAGTCAATCTCCTTTTTATGGGCCGAGATAACTTCATACATCGGCGACCCGCTTTTTAGCACCCTGTTCGGTGACAATCCTTCTCGCAATAAATTTGTACGAGACAAATCACTATACGTGATATTAATATCGCTTATATGATCAATAATTTTTCGATTGATCTCCTCGGGGACGCGCTCATCAAAACATCGATTGCCGGCTTCCATATGGAATATTGGAATTTTCCTTCGTTTCGCTGCATAGGCAGCCAAGCAACTGTTTGTATCGCCAAGAACCAAAAAAGCATCTGGTTTTTCCTTTTCAAGAACGATGTCTATCTTTGCAATAATGTTTGCAATGGTACCTACAGAAGTTTTCTTTGCTGCATCCAAAAAATAATCAGGTTTTCTCAATTTGAGTTCCTTAAAAAATATTTCATTCAGCTCGTAGTCATAATTTTGACCTGTATGAACCAAACAGTGATCTGTATGAAGATCAAGTTCTTTAATTACTTCGGACAGACGAACAATCTCTGGTCGAGTTCCAACTACGGTCATAACTTTAATTTTTATGTGATCTTTGTTCATTTAGATGTTGGTATTGTATCCGAGTATGTATCTGGGTCTTGTTGATTAAAGACCTCATTTGACCAAAACAAGGTATGAAGCGGATCCTGGCCAATATTAGTTATATTATGTGTGGTACATGTCGGCATGTCGATATAGACCGGCTGACTTCCATCCACTGTATATGTCTGTATTTTGTCAGTAAATAACCTACGCAATGATATTTCAGCTTTACCTTGTACAACACAAAATCTCTCTATTTTTCTCAAATGATAATGATTTCCTCGTGTAATTCCTGGTTTGGTCGTAGAATAAAAAATTTGACCCTTTGTATTTCCTTTAATAATTTCAAACAGTGATCCACGGTTATCAGTTTTAAGTTCCAGTTTTCGTGGAAAATATTCAGGAAATAAAAATGACCTAAACGTATTAAATAATTGCACATCAATATCAGACTGAGACTCTGGTATGATATTCCGATCATAATCTGCTTTAAAGTCGAGAAGTTTGGAATGTATAGACCGCGGAGAAACAGGCACGCCGACAAGCCTCAATTCCTGATTTGATCTCGTATCAATGGCTTCCAAAATATTTTTTACTACATCTTGGACATATATAATCTTAAACTCCCCATCACTCTTGATATCACATGGGGTACCATCGACAATCTGCTGACAAAATGTTGCAATAACACTATTGTAAAAAGGTTTCCCATATTCACCGAAGACATTCGGAATAATGATGTTTGAAAAAACTGCCTTATGCGTATTGGCCCAATTTCTCAATAACATGACCGAATCTTTCTTCGATCTACCGTACTCAGTATTATTATCGACGTGCGTTGATGATGAAAAAACGATCTGTGGAGATACGTTGCCCTTTACACATGCACTAATGATTGCTTGGACCAACGAAATGTTTGTCTGGTAAATTACCTGTTCATCTGCCCTATTGAGTCCAGCCAAATGCACAATCACATCACACTCTGACACATATTTTTCCATTTCAACCGGATTATCAAATGCAGTCCGTGGTATGAGTACAGGCACAATATCCGTACAATAGGATTTTATGGCGCATCTAAGATGCCACCCAATAAATCCGCCGCTTCCTGTAATGCCGATTTTCTTCATTTTGATAATTTCTGTTGAATATAATCAAGAGATAGTAGGAGTTTTTCAATTTGTTTTACTGACAAACGTTTGGTATTTTCTGAAGTATAATCTTTCAATGAACCTCTTTTTTTACCTTTTTCATAATACCGACCATAATCCTGTCCCAATATATTACTAATACGATAAAACTTGCCCATATCATGCGCCTTTGATAACTCTATGTAAGTAGCCAATGTCTCATGCATCTTTTCCCCTTCTCGTGTACCGATAAGCTCTATCTTACTTTTTGAGTTGAAAATATTTAGTAATGCTTGACCGAGGTCTCGAATAGTAGCCGCTGGAGCTTTTTGTATAAAGATGTCACCCTGTTGTCCATGTTGAATAGCAAAATCAACTAGATCAATAGCGTCGTTCAAAGAAAGCAGAAAGCGAGTCATGAGTGGATCAGTAATTTTTATATTCTTACCCTCTAACATAGCATCAACAAAAAGGGGTATAACTGACCCACGCGAGGCCATAACATTTCCGTATCGGACACCACAAAAAACCGTTTGACTACTGTTCGCAGACTCTGCAATCATTACCTTTTCCGCCATTGCCTTTGATATTCCCATGGCGTTAATTGGATACACCGCCTTATCAGTAGTCAATAAAATAACTTTTTTTACATGATGCTTCTTTGCAGCCTGAAAGACGTTATGTGTTCCTAAAATATTAGTCTTGACTAATTCAATCGGAAAAAACTCACCTGTAGGAACTTGTTTTAGCGCAGCCGCATGGAATACAACATCAACCCCTTCCATAGCCTGATCGACTGCCTGATAATCACGGATATCACCAACAATAAACCTGATTTTTGGCGAACTAAATTGCTGACGCATATCGTGTTGTTTTTTCTCGTCACGACTCAAAATTGTTACTTTTGAAATACGACCATCATTAAGCAGCCTACTTGCCATAGTTGATCCGAAAGATCCCGTACCGCCAGTTATTAGAATATGCTGAATTGCCATTGCATTGAGCGATTAAATAGAACAATCGTACAGTACATCTAAAATAACAGAAATGCAAGGATGTCGAAACACGCACGCCTACATTATTAATTCATCTTATTAGGTGAAATGCGTTGTTTGATATATATCAATACTACCGCTTTATCCTTTCAATGAGCCCCTCAAACGCCCAAAACACCGCCTCCACACTCGTAGTATCAAGCGCCTTGCGAGAAAGTTTGGAGTCACCCGCTTTTTCAAAAGCAAATATGGTCGGCTGATACTCTTCTTCTGGTTTTACGATGATACTCTTACTATCTCGAGGAGCCTGCTCACCATGGTGGACTGGACCGATGATATCGATGAGTGGCACCCCGAGAGCGTGCGCTATATGCATAGGTCCCGTATCCCCGCTTATAAAGAAATTAAAACGCTTGATGAGTGACGGTAATTCTTCTAGAGAAAAATCTGTTGCTTGGACACATGATGTTCTGTGCACTCCATCAATTGAAGAAATGACCGTAGATATGCGTGCACCATCTCGAGGTGATCCGATAAAAACAATCTTCGCTTTGTAGCGATCAATGATACGTATGACAAGCGCAACAAATTTTTCATCACCCCATTCTTTGATAGCATTACCGGCGGTTACACTGATACCAACTATCATATCTGTACTAGAAAGAGCATATGATGCAAGGAATGCTTCGGCCTTTTGCTCACCACCTGGACTCGTAAACACCTCCTTTTTTGTATCAAATGAATCGATACCGGCATATCTTAACAGATTCAAATACACCTGCGGCAAATACGAGTGATCTGCATATTCAAGTGTGTCCGTAGCCATCCAATCAGTCAACGACTCGCTGAGTGGCCTATCAGGTCTGGTTATCTTGGCGCGACGAGTAATCAACCCCCAGAGCGCAATCAATGTACTCAATGATGTTCCGGAAAAACTAAAACACCAATCATAGTGTTCTGCACGGATTTTCTTTGCTAATTGAAAAAACGAATAATCTTCAAATTGGACAATCTCATCAACATGTGGATTGTGCGTAAGAAGCGATGAAGTCATGACTGAAACGAAAACTGCAATATGGCTCTGTGGGTATTTATCTTTTATTGCGCGAAAAACTGGCGTGGTACAAATAACATCACCGATGCGCGTTAGTTGGGGAATGATCAAAAACCGCGGAGCATTCACTTGATTCGCCTTTTTCGACTTCTTACATATGAACAATATCGGTGCAGCCACGTATGACAGCACAATAAGACCAATCATGAACATTCTTTTGGATAATTTTTTATTCATAAATAGTGAAAAGCCCAATTATTCTACGTGCACGCTCACCCCATGTGTACTGCTGAACATCTTTCTGCGCTTGCAGAGCTCGTGCATCTGCGTCGCTCTGATTAGTACATGCCCATTCAATACCCCGCGCCATATCCTGCGGATCATCAGGATTGACCAACACAGAATTGGTATCATTCAATATCTCCTGTATTGATGGTATTTTAGTGGCAACAATAGGTCGTCCCGCGGCCATGTACTCAAACAGTTTCATGGGTGAAGTGTAGTACAAAGAAACCTTCTGTTTGCCCGTATTCGGGAGAACGAGGACATCTGCGGCTTTGAGCCAGGTAACCACTTCATCGTGAGGACGCGGACCAATAAAAACAATACGAGGGTCTTGTGCCTGGGCAATCTCAGACTTCATTCGTTCGACATCATGCGCAACTCCTCCAATAATGTACAGCGCCACATCCTTACCCATATGCTCTATCGAACGTACAAGCGTATCAACTCCCTTCCAACCAAAAAGCTGACCAGTATAGACAACCATATTCTTTGATACTGCCAAACCCAGCCCCGCACGCGCTTCTGCTTTTGAAATATTCTGGCCAAATTTTCTAACATCTGTACCGTTGGGCCAATACACGATTTTTTCTGGGACAATAGAGTATATTTTTGAAAGCTCCCCGATTTTCCACTTTGTCTGAACCGCAAAACCAAAACATTTTTTCATCAATCGCTGATACATGAAATTTTTGCCGGGAAAATGATGAACGTCATAAAATATACGCGATCCAGCAAAACTCGAAGCGTACAATGGCATGTAGTCGTGCGACATGAAGATTGCTGACGAACGCTCTTCACGGCTGTATTTTCTAAATACAAAAAAATATGAAAGAAATGAGAACGACATTATTTGTATCAAAAAAGTTAGACGCTCAATTTGCGGGATGAAAAATAATCCCAAAAAATCAATGCACTGTACCGTCCGGACGGTGAAATTATTCTTGATGTTGTAGTATAAAAACAAATCTTGCGTATTTTTTCTCCACAGGCGTGGAATAACCAGATCAACATGGTAGCCTTCTTCGGCAAAAGCCTCGCACAACTTTACTGTAGACAAGCCGTGAGCTTTTTCCGTCGGAAAGCGTGTATTACATATGTATATGATTTTCTTCACGATAGTATGTTGCTATCCTTAGCCGTCCTACTTTACCGCGTACAAATAATACCCCGAAGTTGTCACTCGCGACTCAGTCTTGAGGACCTTGTCCAAAAAACCGGCAACTGGGTCAATGATCCAGCGAAGTTTGTGCTGGAACGGAAAGAAGAACAAAAGCGCCTTGAAATATCCCCCACGTTTTACCAGCTCAACATCGTGCATACCTTTGCAGAGAAGCAATAATGTATCATCGAAAAATCTCCAGTAATCCGGATAGGACCCTTTACGCGCATGATAGGGATAGATCGATGGAACATAGATGAATAATTTTCCACCAGGTCTTAATATTCTACGAAGTTCAGCCATGGCTTTCCAGGGATTTTCGATGTGCTCCAACACTGAGTGGCAGATGATGCCGTCAACACTGTTATCCGCCAGCGGTATCGCGTGGATATCACCGACCACGTCTGCGCCAGTCGAGGCATCATAATCCATGGTCTTGTATTCACAGTCAGCAAATAAATGCTGATACGGAGCCAGCCATTTCTGAAAACGTTCTCCTCCGCCAATATCAAGCACCGTATGACAGCGGCTAATATCCTTAACTTTTAGTTCAATAAATTTTTCGTATGAGGAATGCATAATTTATAGACTATATTAACATACTATTTTTGCAAATCTGACACATCTTTCATTTCCATAATTAATTTAGTTATCAAAATATTTAAACTGTGTTTATTAATGACGTATGAATGAAGATATCTGCTAATGGACTCTCTTTCAGAATCATTCATATTTAAGATTGTTTTAAGAACAGGAGCTAGTCCGTTACTTTTATTAAATACATATCCTCCAAACGATACATTATTAATCATCTCTTCATTACTGACAACTACAATAGTTCCGCAAGACATTGCCTCAAATATTGTTTTATCTGCACTCCCTGCAGGCGTTGCGTTTATAAATATCTCATTAGAAATATAATAATTCACTGCATGATAATTTGGTACTGCTGGTCTAAATTCAACAACATCTACAAGATTCATCCTTAATACCATCTTCTTAAGACTCTTATAATACCAACTATCAGTTGGTGTAGAATTTCCAACAATTGTTAATCTAATTAATTCACCATCTTTCTTTAATTCTGCAATAGATTCAATGATCATCTCGATATTTTTTATTGGTGCGATTCTTCCTAAATATAAAATGCTTCCTTTACTTTTAAAAGACTTACTATTTGGTGTAAAAAGATCGGTATCAATCCCCACGGGCATTATCAGAGATTTTTTAAATCTTGCCGTGAATGACTGCTTAGAAGTACAGAATACTTTATTAGAAAATAACACCGCCAATCTAGTTGGCATGCCACCTCTGACATGATTCCTCCACATATAAATGTTTTTTCTCAATAAATGCCAAATCAATCCTCCAAGTAACACATACTCCTGATTCATATGCACGAACACCACATCATAATTTTTTCTCTCACTCCAAATATACTTGTAAAAGTTCTTCAAATACTTAACTCTAGATTTCCCTTTTTCTTTACCAAGAGATAGTAAGCGGACATTCGCCGGCAATTCGTACGTACCCTTTTCCAAACAAATTACAACTATAGACTCACAATGTTTAGCAAACTCAATGATCCATCTATGAAAAAAACCGAGAATCGGGTCATTTTTGTCTACTTTTTGGGTGATGATGAGAAGTTTCATGAGATTTTTTCTAGGACACCTATAGCTATTTCGTCTGGAGTATAACCTACAATCCTAGCTCCGACTTCCTTGGCGATTCCAACATCAGTAGATACTATCACGTTCGACACACCTATATTAGCGGCACGCACCTCTGCAAGCGTTAAACCATATCCTTCAAATAAAGAAGTGACCAAGAAACAATCACATGTTTTGTAGTAAGAAACCGGGTAATTTTGCCAGCCTTCAAAAATAACTGAATTTTCTATTTTAAGTCTTCTTACTTGACCTTCAAGATTATTTTTCTGACTACCAGACCCGATTATGACAAGTCCCGCTTTTGGTATTTTATCGAGGACAATCTTAAAAGCTTTCAAGGCAACTGAAATATTCTTCTCCCTTTCCAACCGCCCAGCCATCAACACAATCTTTTCAAACTGCGGATACTTTTTGCGCAAATCAGCGTCAGAAAGAATTGGCGCGTTTTTAATTTTCTCTACATCAACTGCAATCGGCTTTACGGTAATTTTCGCGCTATCGATGTCAAGCGACTCAACTAAATAATTCTTAATCCTATTTGAAACAACCCGAATCCGATCCGCCTTTGGAAGGTATGAAAGTGCCAACATCTTGCGAATTTTATTTGAAAGAGTATAACCAAAATTCGGACTGCCGAGATCTTCGTGAACTTGAATCTCAAGTTGAATCGGAATATTAGATTTGGATTTATTCTGAAACTGCTTCTTCAAAGAAATTCCAGCCATGGCAGTCAACGAAGCGTCTTGGCAAGTTATTTCCGTTATCCCACGTTTTTCAATAATAAATCGCCCCAAACGGATAGCGTCAAACGGGTACAAAAATTTTGACCTTGACCTTGTCGAGTACGCCCAGCAATTTGGCGCAATGACAGTTTCATTTTCCCTAAAATTTTTTTGCTCCATTCGTTCTCCGTCCTTCGTGCTCCGTCCTTCGAAAATAATTATATGCACCTCTCCCCACTCCTTCGCATATTCAACTTGACGCGCCCTAACCGCGCTCCCTTCTTCGAAGATTTTCCTATCAGTCGAAATCATTAATAGTCTTTTTGGTTGCATAGTTGATTGTTAGCAAAAATTATTTCTGACTAATCCTCACAATCTCATCAGCAACCTCTTCCCACGAATGCGTAAACGCTAATGCTTGAACTTTCTTCGCCTGCACCCCCCGATTTTTCGGATCAGCCAACCAGACGATTTTCTCCACAATATCTTTTTTGTTTTTTGGATCAATAAAAATCGCCGCATCTCTTATGCAACCAGCAATTCCATTTTCTTTGGTAACAATAAACGGTGTTCCTGTGCGTACCGCGTCAAATATCATATTCGGACTAATATCACCAATTGAGACTAAAATTACCGCGTAAGAACGGTGTATTTTCTCCACAAAACTATCATAAACTGCTTTACCGCAATCTAACTCAATATCGGGCAAATTGAGCCTTTTAACCTCATTTTGAGCCTCTAGGAAGGCTTCTTTTAGTAGTTCGGCGTTCTTCCATTTGAGCGGACGAGTACCAGCCACGAACATCCGATTTTCTGGTTCAATGAATGGTTCACGTACACCGCAATAATTTTCCACAATATGACTTTTCTTCGTGTCTAAATTGTATGCTTTTTCGAAAATCTGCTTCTGCCAATCGGTACTGAAAATAAGCGCGGACGCATTGCGCAAAGCATTTCCTCCAAGTTTGAAAATTAATCGTTCTTTGCGCGAAAGTTTCTCCAGAAAATTCTGACCTCCGTCAAATCCTTCCGCGCCCGATCTTTCTGCGCCAAAACCTCCTAAATAAAAATCTCGGAACAAAACCAGATCACCAGTTCGCTCGACATACGATTCCCATAAAAAATCTCCACCAGTGCGAATGATGTATTTTTTGCGCATCAATTTGCACGCATACATTGCCGGCACTGCCGCAGACCAAGTATCAAGCACTAAAATCAAATCTGCATTCCAACCCTTACGAAGTATTTTCAAGAAATACAAAAAGTGACGAACGAGTGGTGGAAATGCTCGTTCCCAACGATATGCCGCAACTTTGACTTCATGTAAAAGTTGGCCCTGCTTGCCCGCCGAAGCTTCAGCGAAGGCGGGCGCATCTTTTGCATTCTTCCATGTCTCATACAAATTGCGTGCGTACTGCGCCGGGCCGCCAATGTCGGGTGGGTATATTCCTGAAGCGATTAGGATTTTCATAATTATAAGTCTAGCATAATTTGGGTGAGGTACGACACATGACACAAAACACGGGTGAGGATACACTGCGGAGGGCGATGAGCCCGAGCATAGGAATTTTTCACCAGAAAAATATCCGTGTATCCGAATCCCGTGTTTTGTGCCATGTGTCGTACCTCACCTCACAAATATCTCCCTCATCTCCCCAACCACCCTTCCCCAACTATATTTTTCCTCAACCATCTTCTTCGCATTTCTGACGATATACTCCCGCGACTCCTTATCCTTGATTAATTTCTCAACTTTTTGCGCAATACTGTGCGGATTATTTACTTCACAAAATAAACCAGTCTCTCCATCAACAAGAAAATCTGGAATACCACCGACTGGCGTGGCAATAACTGGAATACCAGCCGCCATCGCTTCCAAGAATGAATTACCCAAACCTTCTGAAAGTGACGGGCGAATAAAAATTTCAGAAATGTGCAAATATGGTGGCATGTCTTCGTGTGGAATATGACCCAAAAATTTCACTCGGTCTTCAGCATTTGATTGACCCATGAGTTTAAGTTGAACACTTTGAGCTTTAAGATCTTCCTCCTGATATCCTTGACCGAGAATAATCAACTTAATATTCGGCGGTAAATAAGTAAGAGCTGAAATAATATCCCCGACCGCGTTTTTGGTCACCAATCTTGAAGTTGTGATTAAGAAGACATCGCCCTCTTTTTTACCTAATGTACGCTTGAGTTCTGACGCTTCACCGATTGATAAATCTTGAGAAAATAAATCTACATCAACCGCGTTCGGTACAACTGTAACTGGACACTTCGCACCCATATCACGCGCCCAGTCTGCCAAATATGTTGAAATAGCTTGGATATGATCCGCTCGCGTAAAAATCATTTTGAATAATGGGTACAATGGCAGAGCCCGATGTTTGAGATACGCGATCGGATCGCCATCTTGGAGAGTGAAAATAAACGGAATTTTCGGATGAGTCAACTTGAAAAAAAGTGCCGCGAATGAATTGTAGGTCGCCATGAGTGACCAAGTCGCATCGTATTTTCGAACACGCTGAAGTGATAGAGCTTTAAAAAATCCTGTTACCAAATACGCGTATTTATTTAGATGCAAATACCGCGGTAATGAATCTGCCAGAGAAACTTGTCCAAGGTCCGACCTTGGATTTGCCCAACCAACTCTATACACATTCACATTGCCAATGCGTTCAAATTTTGGCAGACGCGCATCTAGACGCAAGGTCACCATATCAAATTCAATTTCCTTTTCTGAAATACGGTCAGTAATTTCTTTAACAGCAACCTCTGCCCCGCCGATAAAGCGAGGGTAATACACCAATGAAAATATTAGGACACGGCGAGATTTGTTCATACCTCCATACTTCCACATTCTTAGTCTACTTTCAATACCTTCTTGAGAACATCTTCTGGAACTTCTGCTGGCTTTATTGGAACATTTTGGCTGTTTTGAATTGGTGCGGGAGTAATTGGCGACTGTGATGACTGAATTTTCTGAATTGGTTTCAGGTTTTTCAAAGAAGTTAGTGGCTGAAAACCGTCTTCAGTTGGCATTTTAATTGGTTGTGAAGATTGAGCTGGTATTGAAGATTTAGTTTCAACTTTTGACTTATTCAAAGCCGCCGTCAAGGCATTCTTCAAATCATTTACATTCTTTGCTGAAGGAACTTTCGGGTCTTGTCTGGCAGTCGTAATACTTGGAGAAAGCGAGGCTAGTGATACTGGTTTTATTTGGACAGATGGTTGAACAGATGGTTGGACTGGGGGTGCGTTTTTTTGAATCGGCGCTGGTGTAATTTTTAATTCTACTGAAGAAGGAGGTTTGGGTTTGATCGCCACAGGTAAAGGAGTACGACTCTCCAGTGAAGCAAGTGGAGGTTTTGGAGACATTTCGGAACCGCCGCGGAGTTGTTGTTTATCTAACCCATTAAGGCGGCGACGAGAACTAGTAGCGTCCTCGCCTGCTGGTTTCGTAATTGCAGGCGAGGACGACTGCGTGTCTCTCAAACCTACATTTGCGGAGCCGGGAGTCGTTGATTTTGGAGTCGTAATTGGTACAACTGGCGGAACCGTGACCACAGGCGCAACAACCTTCTTCACTGGAACCGTTGGTTCATGGAACTTGATGACCAGCGCTTCAACCTCCGCTCGTGGTCGAGAGAATTGTTCACGAGATGCCGCAATAATCTCATTCATGTATGAAGTATCTGGGTGTGGTATAGCGTCAATCGTTTTCGCTGAAAATGGCGTCGAGCTCAAACCATCTATCATCAATTTTAAATAAATTTGATACGCGCCCAAATTCACCAAATCTTCAATTACGAACACTGGCGCGAATTCTTGTTCCAATGCTTCGGCATCAGTGGCGCCAACGCGAAACGCTATCATCGTGCCAACGTTACCGAAGACTGCCGGACGAACGATCTCATCCATTTGTTCTATATACTGGTGCGCTATCGTCAAGTTCAATTTATACTTTCGAGCTTCAGAAAGAATATCGGCAAACGAAGCGTTGGCAAAGTTTTGGAATTCATCAACAAATAAATAAAAGTTCGGTAACATCTTCATAACCCGATCTGGCACATCAGCGCGCGACATTGCCGCCAAATATATTTTGGTCACCAAAAGTCCACCGAGCAATTTCATATTCTCGTCACCGATTCTTCCTTTTGATAAGTTGATGATGATAATCTTGCGACTATCCATAGCCTGACGAAAATCGAATGACGATACTGGCTGACCGATCATGTTGCGAATCAGTGGATTGGCGGTGAATTGACCGACTTTGTTTTGAATTGCCGGCACAGCTTCAGCGGCTTGACGTTCAGTATAGCTAGCGAATTCTTTGACCCAAAAAGCTTTGACTGATGGATCTTGCACATGCGAAACGATTTCTTTGCGATATTCTTTGTCAGACAACATTCTGTTAACTCCAAGCAAAGTTGTTCCAGGTGCTTCAAGCAAAGCTAACAAAGTATTTGTCAAAATATATTCCATACGCGCCGACCAAGCATCAACCCAAATCTTTTTGAAGGTACTCATCAGACCTGAAACCACAAGGTGCCGCTTGGCTGGATCGACACTTTCCATAACGTTAAATGAAATCGGATACTCAACGTCAAATGGCGCGATGTATATCACATCACGAATACGTTCTTTGGGTACATATTCCAAAAGTAAATCAGCGGTTTTTCCGTGCGGATCAATGAAGCACATACCTTCACCGTTCTGAATATCTTGTACTGCCATATTTTCCAGCATGGTAGATTTTCCCATGCCAGTTTTACCAATCACGTAGACGTGCTTGGCGCGATCTTTCGCTTTGATGCCAAATTTAACTCGCTTGTTGCGGGCATCTGTTTCAGCGAAATAAGTTATGCGATTTTCATCTGTAGGGACTATAGCCATATTCAGATATAAGTGTACCACAAAAAGAAACTTTACTTCACCAATAACGCCTCTTTGTTATACACACTCCCAGCATTCCAGAGCATCCAACTAGTCAAACCAGAATCGTAAGTAGCTTGAATTTGCGTACGAACCATTGCCGGCGTGTAAATCGCTCCCAAATCAAATGCTTGCAACCACGGTCGTAATTTATTTTTGTCATACGTCTGCTTTGTGTAAAGTGGTGGCGTTGTCGAAGCAATCAGTTCTTCTCCCAACGAACGTAACCGTGTAGTAGTTGCCTCTGCTTTTGCAATAGCGTGATCCATGGAATATTTTACTACTTCATAAGGATATTGCGCTGGCTTTTTATATCCATTGAAACCATAACCAAAATGAGATGGGTAAACCATCGGCGATACATAGTCAAATTCTGCCAGAGCGTATTCCAAGACTTGTCCAATTCCCAAATCACCATCGGCACTTGTAGTTAAACCAAATAAGTCAGCGGAAATCGGGATGCCAGTTGTAGCAAATTGATCATGCATGTATCTGAAGAAATCTTTCATGACTTCCACGCGATTACGTCCAGCACCCCATGAATACGCAATATCTACCAAATTTCCATCTGAAGGAAAACGAATGTAGTCAAAATTTAATTCATCAAATCCAACAGCGTGCGCCTCTTTTCCAATTGCCACCAAATAATCCCACACTGGCTTGGCTCCAGCATCGAGCCACTTCACGCCTTTATAATCTTGCCAAACCTTCCCTTCTTTTGTTTTTACAGCCCATTCAGGATGAATATTTATCATATATGAATCTTGGAATGAAGAAATGCGCGCGATCACATAAACTCCTTTTTTATGGAGTTCACCAACAAACTCTTTTACGTCAGGGATTCTTTTTTCCGCGGCACCTGTTGCTTTGAGCATTGGATCTTCAACAGGAAAACTGATATGACCACTATAATCTTTGACATCAATAACAACCGCGTTAATCTCGGTTGTATCAACAAGATCAAACAAATGCTTTCGAAATTTATCATTGCCAGCCGCCCAACTAGTCATATAAACCGCTTTTACGGAAGATGGCGTTGGAACATGAGTAACGATGAATACTGGCGTCGTACTTGCTGAAAGTAACGATTGAGTTGTGGAGGAAGTGGTTATCGCCGAAGAAGTTGCTGAAATAGCCTGACTTACGTTAGCAGAATAATCAATATGCCCAAATGGAAGAGATACTACAACGATACAACCAATAATTATAATTAAAAAAGCACCAACGATGATGATCGCTGTTCGAGTAGCTCCAAAACCGCGGAACATTCGCATCATGAGGCAGTCGGTAAATCGGTGTTGGTAATGGGTGGAGTTTTTGTAGCACTCTTGTATTCAACGTACGGAACTTGTCCTGCTGAAACAACCTTGCCCGCAGACTTGAACTTGAGCGCGATAATGATAATCAGAAGACCAGTCACCACGGCAAAAATCTTATTCCAAGTTGATGGAAAATGGAGGAATAAAAATACTATAACCCATACTCCTAGCACAATTAAAAGTTGTCTTTTTGACATGTTGATAGTATAGCGCAAAGTGCTATGATAACGCCAGAAACGGTTCATCGAGAACCAGAAAGGAAAAGGTATAGTTATGAGCACACCCTACGAAACTACTCCTCTGACCGAGGAGCATCTCAAGCTGTACCCGATCTCTAAAATAATCGTCGTACGGCTCTTTGTCTCACCATACCATTGGTACGCTGGCATACTTGCAAGCCACGAACTCGATGGTACAAAGTGCATTATCGAACTGAAGTCTTCAGTCCGATTTGAACGCCAAGCACAAAAAAGCATCTGGCTTCCGGAAAATTCTTTGGTACAAGCAGTGATCGATCGTGCTATTGCTGGCACAAAAGATAAAGTCCTGAAGTTTACACTCAATGAGCCGCAGATGATCGTGCATCCGATATTCGAAAAGGGAAACGGGATTGCTGGAATATCCAGTGTCGAAGGTTTTACCCACCTGTCATACCGTGGATCTGATGTACTCGCCATTGGGCATCTTCTTGAAAAAGCATAACAAGCCGCCATCTCTTCACTGATTTGCGCGGCTCTTTTATTACGAGTTGGCAAGCGTGAGGATGTGTATTTGCGCGTCTTGAAAACTCTCAACGTACACTCCACTCAAAATTTTACGTGGCTACGGTGGTGATTCCAATTTTGAGTTACGTGTTACTCGCTCAGACAGTTCAATACGTGCAAATACACATCCTCACGCTTGCCAACTCTTAACTACTAACAATCACCACAAACTCCCCTCTAACTTTATCGGCATGTTCCTCAAAATAATTCTTAACTTCCTTGGCAGTACCCTGCACAACTTCTTCAAATATCTTCGTCAATTCACGACAGACTGTGACTTTCCGCGGTGGCTTGGCATCTGATATGTCATTCAAATGTTCTTCCAAACTTTCCAATGATTTCATAATCCGATGCGGTGATTCATAGAAAATCATTGTGCGCTCCGAATTGGCAATTTCTTTGAACAAAGTTTCTCTGCCCTTTTTGTGTGGTAAAAATCCAAGAAAAACAAAATCAGCGCATGGTACACCAGCTATAGAAAGCGCGGAAGTAAGCGCTGAAGGACCAGGAATAGTTTCAATCTTTACTTCGCCACTTCTGATTTCATTTTCTAATTCTTTACGAATCTTTTTCATCAATTCAGATCCCGGATCAGAAATTCCAGGAGTGCCTGCGTCAGAAACTAATGCCAAATTTTTTCCTTCTTTCAAATACGAAATAATTTCATCAACACGCGAAAGTTTGCTGTGCGCATGATAAGACAGGGTTGATT
This sequence comes from Minisyncoccota bacterium, assembly GCA_036170235.1. GTDB lineage: Bacteria > Patescibacteriota > Minisyncoccia > Phycocordibacterales > PALSA-1337 > C7867-002. The sequence goes on along the minus strand of JAVHOW010000017.1, from coordinate 26,275 downwards.
TTTTAATTCCATGACGATCGAGTAACTTTTTGGTCACACGCGTATCTTCGCAGAGAATGATATCAGCGGCGGAAAGCGTTTTCAAAGCTCGAAGCGTGATGTCTTCGAGGTTTCCAATAGGTGTAGCAACAATTGAGAATATAGACATAGTTGCAGTCTATACTTACGCGCAAAAAAAGCAAGAACTTCTACCACGACCTAATTTTTTCAACAAAAGACAGTGACAAATTTCATAATATGTAAGTCATCCAGTCAATTAGAACATTGTATGGTTTTCTGCTACATTAAGCTTCATGAAACTCCCCAAACCTATCACCTACATAACCCGCGATATTGAGAGAGCTCTAGGCATGGATCCTTCTGGTGATTATGTCATCGTTGCCAACAAGACGCCGTATGCGGAAAAATTCGCCGCACGATTTCCTGAAAATGTCTGGTTGGTTAATGGCACACCAGAAAATGGCGTCCTCGGTACACGCGAACTCATCGATCATCCAATCATCAAAGAAAAGCTTACCACTAGACCGAGCGATATTTTGGTCTTCAAAAATACCGCGCGTGTAGAGGAAGCCGCCACCAAAAATAGTTTGCATATTTTGAACCCAAAAGCCAACCTTTCCGAAACTGTTGAAAATAAAATGAGTCAGGTTGAATGGCTCGGTGAACTTGGAAAAAAGTATTTGCCACACAATGTCATCATGCCCGCTAAGAAACTAACATGGACTGGCGAACCATTCATCGTGCAATGGGCACATGGTCATACCGGTGGAGGAACTCTTCTAATCAATACCGAAGCCGAACTCAAAGCTATTCAGGAAAAATTTCCATATCGTATAACTCGTCGTACAATTTATGTCCTTGGTCCATCATTCACCGTCAACGCCGTAGTTGCCGCGGACAAAATACTCGTTGGTAATATCAGCTATCAGATCACTGGCATCGCGCCATTCACCGACAATCAATTTAGCACTGTGGGAAATGATTGGGGTGCCACGCATAGTCTACTCAATGAATCAGAGGTTGAATTTATCGAAACCATGACCAGTGACATCGGCAAAAAGTTGAACATCGCTGGCTGGCGCGGTCTCTATGGTGTGGACATTATTCGCGATGATAAGACTGGCAACATTCATCTTATAGAAATAAACGCTCGCCAACCCGCATCAACTACTTTCGAATCTTATTTGCAAAATGAAAATCGCCTCGCTGGAGTGAAAGGCATCACCACATTCGAAGCCCATCTAAAAGCGCTCCTTGGTGAAAAAATCACTGAGCCACTCATCCCCATAAATGACGGCGCGCAAATAGTCCAGCGTGTTACAAAAAATGTGAAGTCTGTTCCAGCAGAAAAGATCGCGGCACTAGAGTCAGTCGGTTATAACATTTCCATTTATCCGAACACTGATTTGAATGAAGATTTGGTCAGGATACAAGGTGCGCGTGGAATCATTGAGACTCATGGGGTTTTTAATTCCCGCGGAAAAGAAGTGGTGGAAAAGATTTCGTAAAAATAGGTGCGAATGCAAATCAAGCCGGAAAATATCCTGAACTAATTTGCAATAAACTTTTTTACTAACGCATCTAAATATTGTTCGTAAACAGGAAAGAATTTCTGTATGGCTGATACTGCGTCTTTTTTCTGTAACTTTTCATAATCATGAACAATTTGATTTCTAACTTTGGCAGATTCGGATATAGTATCTATGAGAGTTTGATCGAGGATATTACCCTCCACTAAAACACCAAAGGAAGATTTGTATGATTCAGGAACTTTGTTCAAAACTTGATATGCAATATATGAATTGATGTCAGCGGCTTCGTCAACAATTAATTGAAACAATCGTTCCATAGCTAAAATTCTCTCTTCATTTTTCAATATATCAGCAAAATCCATAACGCTGTATGGTTTGAGAGTTTCCATGTATCCACGCAAGATTTCGAGCTTTCTGTTTATTTCTGGATAATTCATTTGAATTATGCATTAGCTATATTATATGCCTTGGACCAATCCATAAGTTTACGATCACGCATTCTGCGTAACCATTCGGTATCCATCCAGATTTTTGCCGCATACACTCTCCATCTGAGATATGTCCCCGGTTCTTTTTCGTACAAAAGAATTCCATCTTTATATACCGCGCGCATAAGTGTTGGCGACGCTCCAGAAAGACTTATGACTTCAACATCTTCACGTTTAAATATTTTCTCACATTCAACCGCCAAACGAGCAACATTAATCTCGCCACGCTTGATCACTGCAATGTCTACATCACTTTTTGAATGTGTTTTTCCGGTTGCCTGTGAACCAAAAAGTACCACGAAATCAAGCTCGTATTTCTCGGCAAAAGCTGTAATGGCTGATGTATAAGCATCAATTTTCATATCAGAAATATAACACAAAAACTGTAATTATACTAATTTCTCCCACAAAAAATGGCGCCCCAAAACCCCATGAGTTTCAAAGCGCCAAAGATTCAAAGTGTCAGAACACAAACACAGAGGGTCAAAACCCCAAAGAATCAGCGGGAGAAGACCTGGCTGCCAGCATTCCAAACATCCGGGTACTCGACGGAGTGGGCATTGAGGCTCCAACCATCGTCGCACCAGTCCGCGAACACGGCCCAGAGGTTACCATCAGTACCGCGGATGTAGAAGATGTTTGCATATCCGTTAACCAGTAGTACACCACCCCGACCATCACCTTGGAGTGTGAGTGCGTAATGAAGATGCGCTAGGTTTGTGATTTCCTTGCCATCCTCGATCTCCTTGAGAATGCCCAGATCATTCGAATTCCGAAGGAGTTGGTGGGATTGGAGAATCGTCTCAGCAACGTCAGTCTCGACTTTTGGAATGAAAAGTTTTTTGAAATTCTCGTTGAAATCATAAAACTTCACTCCGTTGACCACACCTTTGCCGAAGTTGTCCTTTGCTTCGAAACGTTCGATCCTCGGGCATTCGACCGCATCCACGGACTTGAGTCGGCGATTAGGCGACGGTTTCCGCATAATCAGTTCACCTGCCAAGAACCTTTTCACGCCCTCGGGTCCACCGAGTTTGGTGTATATGGCGAAGTTTTGACCGTTATTTATGTCATTGTACTTGTTTTTGCTCATACTACCTTTCCCCAGCTCATTGCCAGGAAACTTCTTGCTACCCGCAAGTTGAGGGGTCGCTACGCGACGGTTTGCTAGAGGGTGAAACTATCACCATAGCTCTGAAAACACTATACACATAAAGTATATATCTGTCAACTCTCTTTTTTATAGTGATAACAATTCAAATCTTCAATATGGCTAGACTATTGATCTTGAGATCACACACTCCAACCCATACCCATCTCCGTGACCCAACATTCCTAAATATGACCAAATCGTCGCATTCAATTTGTCCAGATCATTCTGCCCTTTCTTCATCTCAATATTCCTAAACATTCTTTTTTTAGTAGCAGTTCTCAATACTCGATGATTTGGGAAATGAATCCAGCCAAGAAAATCAACTCCTCCAGCAAATGTTTCAATGCTTATTTTATTTGGATGAAGAATTAAGTGCAATTTTTCATTCAAGAAATTTTGAATTTCTTGAAGAACAAACCCCAACCATTTTCGGTCTTGATTCAGAATGACAAAATCATCGGCATATCTGATATACCATTCTGCTTTGAGTTTATGCTTAATGAATTGGTCAAACTCATTCATGTAAATATTCACAAATAATTGCGACGTCAGATTACCAAGCGGCAAACCAACTCCTTTTTTTGTTGAGCAGAAACTATTAACGATTTCTCGTACCAGCCACATGATATTTACGTCAGGAATGTATTGTTCAAGAATTACAAATAAAATCTGATGATCTATAGAAGCAAAAAATTTCTTTACATCACACTTGAGTACGTAGACCGTTTTGGTGTGCGCGAATGATGATCTGTACGCAAAATCGCCAAACCTATTGAAAGCTCTGTGTGTCCCCTTTTCATTCCTACACGAATAGGAATCCGCTACAAATGTACGATCAAAAAATGGATATAATTTTCTATATACGGCGTGATGGAGAAGTCGATCTCTCACTAATGCTTTGTGAATGTCACGAGGTTTCGGGTCGTTGATTTTGAAGGGAGTATAACAGCCATGCCTATAAGACATGTTTTTAAGATCAGAATGAAGTTTCTGGATGTTTTCAAATAATCGTAATTGAAAGTCTTGCACATCAATTCTTTTTCTTTTTCCACGCACAAACTCTTTCCAGGCTTCAAGCAAATTTTCCATAGAAATGATATCCTCGTAGGTATGAATATTCTTAATTTGGCACATACTCATAAGTCTACCCCACCCCCCCCCAACCAATTTCACCAGCATATTTGCCAGTTGTGGAAAAAGTTAAACTACTTTATTCATCATGGATAATTATTCATAGGAAAATCCCGCGCACTGAACGATTTGGGCTTGGTTCCAGAATAGATAATGCCTTTCTTGATTTACTCACAGCATTGAGAAGAGCCTCATTTTCTGAACCAAAACAAAAAATATCACTACTAGAAATCGCTGTTGTAAAAGTCGACGACATCAGATTCTTCATCCAATTGCTTTGGGAAAACCGTTTGATGTCCAATGAGCAATATATATCTTTTGGTACAGAACTTGAAACTATTGGAAAAAATGTCGGCGGGTGGAGAAAGGATATGATAAAGAAAACTTCTCTACAATAAAGTAGAGAAGAAAAAAATGAATAGCGGGAGAAGACCTGGTTGCCAGCATTCCAATCATTCGGGTTCTCGACGGAGTTGGCATTGAGGTTCCAACCATCGTCGTACCAGTTCGCGTTCACGGCCCAGAGCTTCGTGCGATATGTCATCCGTACGACTACCCCTCGAATACTCGGGAGGTTCACTATTTTGCGTGGTCCTCGAAACCATCTGACATATCGCACCGATTCTTTTATTTTTTTGAATATCAATATCCCCACTCGTTTGAAATAATATTTGAAACGATTCTCGAACCTTGATACCCAAGGCGCTCCGTGGAAGTCGTAACCGCCACAGCTTAGACATCCTCACTCTGTAGTATACCAAAATAAAAAAAGAACCCTCCAAAACTTTCGCAAGTTTCAGAGGGTCTGAGATTCAAAGTGTCAGAACACAAACGCAGAGGTTCAAAACCACAAAGAATCAGCGGGAGAAGACCTGGTCGCCAGCACTCCAACCATCCGGGTCCTCGACGGAGTCGGCACTGAGGCACCAACCAACGCCGCACCAGTACGCGCGCACGGCCCAGAGGTTGCCGTCCATGTCACGGATGTAGAAGATGTTCGCCCAACCATTGATCAGGAGATCACCTTTTTCACCGTTACCCTGACGCTTCAAGCACTGCTGAAGGTGCGCGAGGCTGGTCTCTTCATTGTCCTCACCAATCCCTGTGCGGATGCCAAGGTCTTTGGAATTACACAGCAGTTTGTGGACCCGAAGATCCGTCGCTGCCACATCTCTCTCAACCTTGGACAGGAAGTGCTTGATGAAGTTGCCGCCGAATGAGGAGTAATACTTCACCCCATCAACTGTTTCACCAGCTTTGAATTTGTCGGCGGCGATGAACTCCTTGACGGCAGCAACTTTCACCGACGTCACCAATTCGAGGAGTTTGCTGACTTTGGCTTTCGCACCGCTCGCCAATTTATCCACCATCTCCATAAGCGCCGCGGTGAGATTTTCCACTGGGCAACTGTTGACGGCTCCGAGCACTTTCGTATCCAAGCCGCGTGGAAAATGCGTCTGCATTTTTTGTGTGACTTCCAGTTCCGTGTTTGTTAATGATGCCTTGTTGCTCATATTCGCAACCCTTCCTTTCTTTGTTGTTTTCTTTGCGCTGTCGACTTGGCCGTAGTGGTTTCGTCACAGCTAGAAACTCAAGGTTCTTGACCCCAACTTTCTGCCTGTATTGTACACCCAAACTCTATATATGTCAACCCTCACCAAAACCTCTATTTTAAGCTATATTTAAGAGCACTTAAATGCTCAGGTCTACCCTGCGCGCCAAATTGCCACATGAACACCAAAACCCTCTCTAACCGCGCACTCAATGTCATCGACCAATACCTGCATTTCAAGGTTGGTAATGCCGTATGCTCGGTTCCCTATTTCAATAATAAAACCGTCAAGGCGCGCGCTACTTTGCGTGTGAGTAGCGGCAAAGGTAGTCCAAAAGATATTTTTGATGAAGTACAGACACTTTTTGTAAAAGCTCATGTAGCTGTCGGGTCAATTTCCGATGAATCACTAAAAAAAATACTCACGGATAATAACCTCGGCATCGATTGTTCCGCATACGCATATTACATACTCAACGTGGAAAGCGAAGAGTTGGGTAAGGGCTCGATCGACAAACATATATCATTTGTTAATTGCCACGGACTTGTTGGTAAAATCCGTTGTTCTCTGCGCCCGATTGAAAACTGTGATGTCTCGACTCTCACCAATGACAAAAATAGTCGTGCCATTTCGATAAAAGAAATTGTGCCTGGAGATATCATTACGATGGTAGGCGAAAGTGCAGAATACGATCGTGACCACATCCTCGTCATTCACCAAGTCGAATACCAAAATTTCATTCCATACAAGATTCATTATTCCCACGCAGTCGCTTATCCAGAAGATGGTGTATATGGCACTGGTGTGATACAAGGCACTATTGAAATCACCAACATCAACAAACCCATCACCGAACAAGTTTGGACCGAAAACGACAAACAAGCTGACACCAATCGTATCTTTGTGCGTGCCGGAAAATCGAAGACAGAGTTGAGGAAATTGAAGTGGATGTAAGAGCGAAACGACACCTATTTTTTTGTTGTCTTGAACTGTTTGAGCGAGTAACACCGGACTCAAAATTGGAATCGCCACGGACTTTGAATAAAGGTGTAAAAATTTTGAGGTAGGTGTACGTTGCGAGTTTTCGAGACAACAAAAAAAATAGGTGTCGTTCAGCTCTTACATTTAGAATAACTAGCAAAAACACCATTTCTGTGGTACTTTATACCCCATGATAACCATCCTAGAAGGTACCGCCGACCTCTCCTATATCCTTGGTTTTGCCCTTGCAGGCGCTGTTGTCGCCTATATTTGGGCACCATTACTTATACGTTTTCTGTACCGATTTAACATCATAAAAGGCGCCAAAACAGAACTAGCAACTCTTGGTTCACACGCTTACAAAGCCACCACTCCAGTCATGGGTGGACTACTTGTTGTTATCACAGTTGCAGTAATCACTTATTTTTTTAATTGGAATCGTTCGTTCACTTACGTACCAATAGGCGTCATGATCATATCAGCAGCTTTGGGTGCAATCGATGACCTCATGAACATTTATGGCGCTGAACGTCGCTCACGTAAACTCGGTCATATTATGAACCTCATCCGTATTCACAAAGATTGGAAAATGCGCCTCTGGTACACTATCACTTTTCCATGGAGTGCTTTCAAACGTCTGTCAGTTTGGTTCGGTTCACGAACAAGCAAAGGTGTATTTGTTCATGAAAAACTCATCCTACAATTTGTCGCTGGAGCCATTGCCGCCTGGTGGATTTTTACCAAACTAGGACCTGCTTGGCATTACATTTATATTCCATTTATTACCAATGGTTTTGATCTCGGCTGGATCATTGTTCCTGTTATTATTTTTATAGTTATGTTCACTGCCAATGCCGTCAACATCGCTGATGGTATGGATGGTTTAGCTGGAGGTATGCTTATCACAACATTCAGTGCACTGACTATCCTTTCATGGATAAATGGTTTTGGTGAGATTGCAATTTTGAATGCTACCACTATTGGAGCACTCGTAGCCTATACTTATTTCAATATAAAACCAGCCCGCTTCATGATGGGTGACGTCGGCAGTCTAGGACTTGGCGCGCTTCTAGCAGTCAACGCTATGGCAATTGGTGAGACTATTTCCCTTTTATTTATTGGTTTCATGTTCTATATCGAAGCATTTTCAGTCGTAATCCAAGTCATTTCTCGTTACACCCTCGGCCGTAAAATATTTAAAATGGCACCTCTACACCACCACTTTGAGCTCAAAGGTTGGACCGAAGAAAAAACCGTCATGCGTTTCTGGGTCGTGCATTTTATTTTCGTGGTATTTGGGTTCTGGTTGGCGTTACATTAATTAATACGAATCCACGAATTACACGAATACCACAAATAACCGCAGATGACTTACTTACACTGGAACGAAAAAACTATCGCCGACTTCTCTGAAAAATCCGTCACGGAAATGTACAGTCACGGTTTCGTTTTTACGCGTATTGGAAAAGGTGTAATGCATCAAACACGTTCTGTGCGCATTGATTTGGAGAAATTCAAACCAAGTAGTGAAAACCGACGCATCCTCAAAAAAGTCGACGATATCGCTATGCAAGAAGTGACCTTGCCTTATGGCGAATATCATTGGTCTCTAGGAAAGCTCGCTCAAGATTTTTATGAGGCAAAATTTGGTCCAGGTATAATGAGTGCTCAGAAAATCAAGGAGATTCTCACCAACAAAGAAAAAAGTAATTTCACCAATCTGCTTTTATTTTCAAACGCGCAAGGTCTCATCGGATACACAATTTGTTATATAAATTCAAAAATCATTCACTACAGCTATCCATTTTATGATCTTGGAAAATCATCAAAAGATATGGGGCTAGGTATGATGACAAAAGCTATTCAATACGCACAAGGAAAAGGGCTTGGTTATGCATATCTTGGATCGCTCCAAAGACCAGGAGATATTTATAAGTTGCAATTCGAAGGTCTCGAGTGGTTCGACGGTGAAAAGTGGTCCACTGACGAAGCGAAAGTTCGTGAAATTTTGGCGAAGGGTGAATAACGGTTGAGTAACGCGGGTGAAATGATTTAATTATCAAAAAAAATGGCGACCCACTGAAGGATCGCCAATTTCGATTGTCTGAAGACATTTACTGAGACTGCTCTTGAATCAACTCCCGAACTCGCTCGACTTTCGTTCGAACAACTTCTGGGTAATCGATATCGTGGCGCCCTCCATAGAGCTCAATCCGAAGGAACTCGGCCCACATCAGATTTCGAATCTCTGGAAATTCCCACCAACTATTTCTTGTTCCTGACAGACCAGGAGACAAAACAGGATCATAGCAATTGCCTTTTAATGTTGCATTCGGCAAATACTTTCTGAGGGTAAGATGGCACCTACCATAGTGTGGAGTTTTTGCAACAAAAATGATTTTCTGATGATCAGCCAAACCGAGAATCATGGCTTGTTCGACATTTTCTTTTGTATTAGTCGAGATCGTATCAACTTTAAAATTGACGCTTCCATATTTTTCAGGACCAATCAATTGAAGAATTTGTTCTGACTCAGCAGTTCTAGTCCCATATGGCCTACCGGTAATATATACCGTACTGGGATTATGGAGCTGAATGATATTTGGCAAAAGATCAGCGATCAGCCGTTGATTCACTTCGTGTGGCGTACCGAAGATTAACACAGCCTCATATTGACCTGGCTCGAAACATTCGTGACCAAAGCAGACGTCAGTGATGAGGCTGATCAATTTGGGAGACAAAACTGGTGACTCTACTTGTTTGGCAATTTCGCGTATTATGCTCATAGGTAAAAGTCGAATTTTGATGGTTCTGCTACTTAAGCTATACTAAACAAACCATGAAATCAAGTGCCGAAAATCTACCCAAAAGAGTCCACGTTATAGGCATTTGTGGCGTTGCTACGAGCGCTATTGCTATAGCCTTCAAAAATAAGGGTTGCACTGTAACAGGCAGTGACAAGGGTTTTTATCCTCCAGTTTCAACTGAATTGGAGAAGAACCGGGTCTCTTTTTATGCTGGCTGGCATCCGGAAAATATTGGCACACCGGACATAGTTATGACTGGCGGTGGCGGAACAAGCCCTTCAAATCCAGAAGTTCTATACGCCAAGGAACATGGCATACCTGTATACACTTATCCAGAAGTATTAGAAAAATATTTCATCAAGAAAAACTCTATCGTGACAGTTGGCACATGGGGCAAGACGACAAATTCCTCACTCCTATCATTCATTCTTATACAATCCGGTTTAGATCCAAGTTATTTTACCGGCGGGCTTTCGCTATCTCACAGCACCGGCGCCATATCCGATTCAGAATGGAGCGTCGTTGAGGGCGACGAATATCAGGTTTCCATTTCGGACAAGAGACCAAAATTCGTCTACTATTCTCCGACTCACCTTCTTCTAACTTCAGTGTCTTGGGATCATGCAGATCTGTATCCTACCGAAAAAGCGTATTTCGATGAATTCAAGAATCTCATAAAGAAAATCCCAACACAAGGAATCATCGTCGCCTGCAAAGATAATGAAGGTGTGATTGAAGTTACCAAAAATTCCAAAACCATTACTTACGGAAAAACTTCTGGCGCTGATTATTATTATCACTCAATCAATCACACAAAAAATGGTCTGGATTTTGTAGTGGAACACGCTGGCAAATCGTGGAACATTCACTCCCCTATGCTCGGACGTTTCAATGCCGAAAATATAACAGGTTGTTTTGCATTGGCACATAGTATTGGTATTGAACCAAATAAAATAATTCAAGCCATTGCCAACTTCAAAGGTATAAAACGCCGATTTGAAAAAAGATTTGAAGGAGAAATAACCGTGCTTGATTGTCATGCGCCAACCCCAGAAAAGGCGGCTTCAGTTCTTGAAAGTATTCGCGAAGTTTATGACCGAAAAATCGTCGCTGTATATGAACCCAATATAGGAGGACGACAAAGAAATTCTGCACATATGTATGACGATGCATTTAAGAATTCCGATCTGGTAATTATCCCGCGCCTTACTAAGCTAAAAATTGACGAAAGTGCGACCGATAAACCATTGGGAGGCGAAGAATTAACCACGATTATTAGTAAAACCCACGCCAATACCCACTACATAGAAGATGACAAGAATCTTGTTAACTTTTTGAAGCCAGAAACACACGCTGGTGACGTTATCGTCTTCCTTGGATCGCATGGATTTAGAGGCATGATTGAGGAGGTGGTCAGTAAATTAACCCCACTTAGAAATTAGGTCAATTAGTAATTCTCTTCCTACTTCCCCTCGTCAACAATCTCCGTCTTGACCGCGCCGTCAGCGGCAATATTCTTTACCACAAGAGTCATGCCACAATGATTACATTCAATGACCATACCGGCGGTCAGATTTGGATAACGCGACAGATCAATAGTATTTTTACATTCTGGGCATACACATAGCATATTCATAGTTTTTAGGTTTTGATGAAACATTAATATTTAAGTAAATAACAGCCGCCAATACATTACTAGGGGCTGTTCTTCCAATAGTACCTGAAAGAAGTACAAAGTGCAAAGTAAAGTAAGCGAATAAGGAGGTGTCACCTCCATAGGTGACACCTCGAGCATTTCCCTGTAAACTTGTCTCATGCTAACTCCACTGGAAAAGTACCCGAAACTAGCCACAGCGATCAGCGTCACCGATCTCTATTTTAAGCGTGAGGACAAGCACCTATACGGCTCACACAAGGGTCGCTCTATTCCAGTTATGATTGAACACTATTATTCTAGCGGCGACCGTTCATTCGCTATTTCATCTTCAGGAAATGCGGCATTGGCAGGGGCACTTTATATTCAAGAAAAAAATCAAAGTCCAGTGTCAGACCTTGGAAGTCTGAAACTAGACATCTTCGTCGGCAATCATGTATCGCCGAAAAAACTCGCAAAGATTCGCGCAATAGCCGAAAAAAGTAGCGGTAACATTCGTGTCCTAGTGAAAGAACGCCCAATGCAAGCATTAACCCAAGCTAGTCAAGAAGGTATCCGCAGTCTGCGCCAATCGACCGATGATGAAGCGCTTGTTGGTTATGAATCTTTGGCTAAGGAATTAATTAAAGAATTTTCAGATAAATTAACTTCAAATTCAAAAGGCGCGCAACCGCAAAAAATTGGTGCTGTTTTTATCGGCACTTCTTCAGGCACAACCGCGCAAGCGCTCGCCACTTATTTTCTGAAAAATAAACTACCTATTCAAGTTCATATCGTGCAAACCTCTTCATGTCACACACTTGCCGATGCATTTGAAACCTACGACGGTCCAGATGAACCTTCGATCGCCGATGCCATTGTAGATATAACTGGATACAGAAAATCAGTCCTTATTCCACTCATCGAAAAAACTGGTGGTAAAGGTTGGGTAGCGACAAACGAAGATGTCGAGGCCGCGCAAGAATTGGCGCTAACTCACACTGGTCTAGAAATCTCCACCAACAGCGCACTATCCGTTGTTGGAGCAATGAAAGCAGTGTACGTCGAGCACAAAATTGACGGTGCAGTGGTATGTATGATTTGCGGTGATTAATTAGAACACAAGAAGGTGTGTATGTATTTCTTGTGTTCCCTACAACCCCTTAACCGCTTTCACAAATTTCTCACCACGCTCGATCTTCGAACCATCTACTCCACCAGCATCAAAACCCGGACTAAAAAGAACCCGATCCCCTTTTTGCGCATGTTCAAAAGCCGTCCGAACCGCTTCTTCGATTGATGATTTGGAATAAACCGTTAGACCTTCGATCTCCTGCAATGAAAGGCGTTGACGAATAGTGCCACTTCCCGGAATACTTATGACCGTATGCACGTAGCGAGATAATTCCGCGTATAATTTATTATATTCATATCCGACTTCGGAGCCACCAAAAATCAAGATGACATTTCTACCTTCCGATAATGCGGTAATTCCAGCCAGCGTCGCATCAGGTGTCATCGACATCGTATCATTATAAAATTCTATATTTTTAACTTTTTTGACCAATTCCAATCTACCTTTCAAGGCTTTCCAGTTCCCCAAAATATGCCTAGCAATATCGTTATCTACTTTGAATAATTTTGCCGCCTGGAGAGCCAAAGCTGCATTGGAATAATCATGCGGACCACGTCCAAGAAAACCCCAATCAGCCGGAATAAGCGATGCTTTGGTACGCAACATTTTGGCGCGTGGCTGAAACTTCGAGAGACGAGTCGCGTCAATCACTTCATCAGATGCGATAATGAAATTGTTATACGTCTGATACGCCAAAATTTCAAATGGCGATGTTGTGTATGAATTTTTTGGAGGAATAGTCGTGAAGATGGCAACGTGTGGACTGATGCGCAACGTGCTCATTTCTTGCAATATGTGATCTACAATACGCATGAGTACAATGTCGCCGCTTTTTATTTTCTTAAGATGTACCAATACGCCATCCGCGGATTCAGGGTCTACCACAAACAATCCCTGCGTTTCGTATTTTTCACAAACGTCATCAAGTAATGGAGTCAGAATAGATATAACAGTTGATTTGCCACAAATACCCATAACCCCAACCAAAGTCACCGGTGGCGCCAATTTGAAAAAAAGTGTTTCGGGGTATTCAATCGGAATTTTTTTCTGATAATCTTTTTCAGCTCGTTCAATAGTTTTTTCACCATCCGAGTTTGTCATGCCCGAATTTTCAATGACTTTTTCTTTATCACTCTTTCCTTCTATATTGATTTCACTATTTTGCGTATGCACCGATTTCAGGAATGACGAGTCGCGCGGATATTCATGTGATAAGATAATCAAATCCATATCGAGCAAATCCTCGGCTGGAATAGAACCGCAAACATAATTTGCCAAACCGACAGAACGCAAGAATACGAGGTGGTTCTTGAGACGCGCCTCGCTTTTCAGGTCATAAATAGAGACCCACGCGCCGGCTTTGATGAGATATTTCACGTCTTCGACCATTTCTCCACGCGCGCCGAGACCAATCACCGCAATGCGTTTGCCTTTGAAATAGTCGCGTTGTGTCATGCGATAAGTTTACAGTGAAAGACTTCCAACCGCAAAGTTGCTCTTTTCTATATTTTATATTCTATTTTAAATTACTACATTGAATCATTACATCGTGAGTTTTTTGATTTTAATAAGTTCCTGTAACATTGCCATTAGTTTGACACCTTCATCAGGCTTCAGATCTGATTCAACCATAAACTGGGAGAACTTTTTCATGAATAAACTTTGAAGATCGTGCAGATATTCTTGAATGACTTTTTGTTCACTTAAGGTATAAATGACATCATCTATAATCGAACCTCTCTTTTTGCTCCGCGTAGATGGACCATCCATGATCCGCAATAATTCAAATGGACGTTTGATTCCCTCATATACAATCGAGTCGTGATGAAGAATACCATCAAGAGACGGTGACGTAAGTTGATAATCTCGCATGGTAGTAAGAATTAGTAGTCCGCATGCACACTAGTGTACGCGTCCTTGGTGATGATGACATGATCGAGCACACGAATACCCAAGATCTTCCCTGCTTGGATAATTTGTCTGGTAATTTCTACATCTTCGGCACTAGCGGTTGTTTCACCTGATGGATGGTTATGAGCTAAAACTACAGCCACGGCATTGCATTCGATTGCGCGACGGAATACTTCGCGTGGATGAACGACATTTGAATTGACGGTACCAATAGAAATAACTTCATCGGCAATCACGCGGTTGTGACTATTGAGGTACAACCCGCGCAAATGTTCTTTTGGTAAGTTACGCATGTCGACGAGATATTCATAGGCATCCTTGGCGTTGCGAATAGTTTTGAATCCTGAATCAGAACGTTCATACAATCGGCGACCCAACTCTCCAGCGGCGATAATGGCGCAAGCTTTAACAATCGGCACACCTAATTCGGCTAATAATTTCGCAGGATCTCGTTCAGCAAAAACACTTTTTTCGCCATATTCACGAACGACACGAGTGGACATTTCTAAAACATCTTCTTTGGTAGTCCCAGTGACAAGCAGAAGAGCTGTGAGCTCGGCAATCGAAAGCGACTCTGGGCCGTGGGCCAAGAGTTTTTCTCGCGGCTTCTCGTCTGACGGCAGGTCCCTGAACATGAGTGGATACTCACGAGGGCGTCGGTCGAGAATGAGCGTGGTATCGGGTATGATGTACATGCTCTTCTGCATTGAGATATTATAACATGAAAATTTAATAGAATTGCAAATAAAAAATCAAGAACCACACACACGTGTTTTTTAATACCGACCCAGTAGGTCAATGTGCTCATTGAGGACATGTCTGAAGCGAGTATAAATTGCAAGGTATTTTGGTGTCGATGGACCCTCCACGCCAAAATACCTTGTAATTTAACGAGCAAGCCCCGCAGGTATTAAAAAACACGTGTGTGTGGTTCTTGATTTTTCCTACAACGTCTCCACCAAAATCATATTCGTCTCTGCGGCAGTGCCGAATGGCATACCAGCGACTATCACCACCTTATCCCCTTTTTTAACGAGTTCTGTATCGAGAGTCACTTTACGCACGATTTCCATAATCTCATCTACTGTTTTGAAGGTTGGCGCAACCATAGGATAACAACCGAAAGTCAACATCAACTTGCTTGCATGAGCTTGATTATCAGACAAAGCCAAAATATGTTCTGCGGGCCTATAACGAGCAATCATCCGAGCAGAACGTCCTGAACGAGTCAGTGCGACAATAAGAGCGGCGTCCACATTGTGTGCGGCTCGAACAGCTGACTGGGAGACGACATCTGTGATACCGTGCGATGAATCGTATTCAGCAATCGTATCGCGAGTGTAGACTTCTTTTTCTACACGCAAAGCAACCTTAGTCATAACTTTGACGGCATCAATCGGAAAATCGCCGAGAGTAGTTTCTTCAGAAAGCATAATAGCGTCTGTACCATCAATAATGGCATTGGCGATATCTGAAACTTCAGCGCGAGTTGGAACAGGATTTTTGATCATAGACTCCAACATCTGTGTTGCGGTAATGACAGGTTTACCGATAGCGTTACATTTTGAAATAATGAGTTTCTGCACGAGTGGAACTTCTTCGGCTGGAATCTCAATAGCTAGGTCGCCACGAGCAATCATGATACCATCAGCTGCCACTATGATTTCATCAATACAATTGAGTGCTTCTGGTGTTTCAATTTTTGCAATAATGTGGGCACCAGACTTTGCGTCATCAAGAATTTTGCGAAGATCGGTAATATCAGATGCACGACGAACAAATGAAAGGGCTATGAAATCAACATTATTTTGTATACCAAATACAACGTCAGCACGATCTTTTTCAGTCAAAGCAGAAAGTGATAGATTGGCACCTGGGACATTGACGCCTTTACGACCAGAGAGACGTCCACCAATCATAACTTTGGTTATAATGTCATTGCCTTTGACTTCAAGTACTTCGAGACGCTTGGTACCATCTTGAAGCATGATAATACTGCCTTTTTTAACCTCACGAGGAAGTTCAGGATAATTCACGTGTACTTTTTCTTCTGTACCTTCGATCTCATCTGTGGTCAAGGTGAAATTTTTACCTTCATGCAACATGATCATTTTATCTTTAAATGTACCTATACGAATTTTGGGACCACAAAGATCTTGAAGAATAGCGACTGTCTTGCCAGTCTTTTTCATAACTTCCCGAATAGTGTCTACACGCTTCTGATGTTCAGCAAAATCTCCATGCGAAAAGTTGAGGCGCATAACATTCATACCAGCATTAACGAGTTCAGTGAGTTTTTCTTCGCTTTCAGTAACAGGTCCGATAGTACAAACAATCTTAGTTTTCTTTCCGAGGTTCATGGATGATTTATATGTTTTATGATTAAAATGAGAAGTTATTGTAGCATAAAAATGGTAACCTTGGTGACATGTTTTTTTAAATACCTGCGGGACTCACTCGCGAAATTGCAAGATTTACTCTAGATGCCCTTCGGAACAACTCTATTCACCGGATACTTATCAGGATCTATAGCACGATCAAAACAAACTCGACCCTTATCATGATTCCAGACATCTGAAACTCCTCCAACAGGACTTGGGTAAGAGATATTTGTCGGATACATACCTCCTCCACTATAAGCTCCCCTTCCAAAATTATCTTGTGCTACTTCACCAAATGTTGCACATAATTCAAACGAGAGATTGCCTACTAGAGGCTTAATCGAATATTGATAAGCTGCCTTAGTCTCAGGATCGGTTGGAACAATAAAACCAGAAACAGTGTCGTTGAGATCAGTTAGGACAACTGGTAACTTCTGTTTTTGTTGCCAATAATTGATCACCTGCCACTGAATGCTACTCAAATCATTGACGCGCTGGCTGTCAAATCGCAATGCACGTTGTTTTGCTGGCGAGCCAACTGCAATAAACCCGATGATAATAGCGGCAATGACCAATACGATACCAAACCAAGCGTTGGCACGACGCGCAAATTTTGACCAGCGATGTGATGTGTATATGCTGAAGAAATAATATTTACCAATCGATCCCGCAACAAAAAGTATCAAGATGATTTTGTAAACAAATCGCGCCGTGATTTCTCCATTCAAATAGGTATTGATCAGTGCGATGAGGTCACCCCCAAAAAGAACCACCGCTAGGAATAGTGTCAAATATATTCTCCACTTGCGTATCCAAAGATCGGCTTTTTCTGGCATACGAGTGATATCTCGATTGATAAACCACTCCAGCACATAAAGTATTGGAACAAGCACAATCAGCATGGAAATCGGCCATGCGACTGAATTGCCATAGAAATATCCCGCGAGCGCGTCAGGTAAAAAATAATTGATGACGCTAAACGAAAGATTGATAAGAGCGCCAGCGGCTACATATAGCGCTACTGTCGCGCCAAGGTGAAGGAAGAAGTCTTTGGGTGAGGTTTTTGTATTCATGGGTGCATTATACCACGAAAATAAAGTGTTGTTCTCATGTTTGTTCTTTTGTTAATTTAATAATTCTAACAAAAGAAACCAATGAATTGTGAAATCTGTGTCCACTTTATGGGGTACAAATCAATTGTGCGCGCTGTGGGACGATATTAGAACGAAATTAACTACTGGTTAAGGATTCTCAGTCTTTCTATTACAGCCGGATCTGTACAGCCATATTGTATAGCTTTCTCGTAATATAGCTTCTCATTCGTTGTGTCATTGAGCATTCTGTATACATAGGCAATACTCTGGTATGGTCTCCAAAGATTCGGGTTCAATTTGATAGCCATGTTGAAACTATCTATTGCCTGCGTATATTGTTTCTTGCCTGTGAAATAAATACCCAGATTACTGTACGCATTAGCATAATTCGGATTTAATTCTATAGCTTTTTTATAGCTCGCCGCCGACTCTTCGGCTCTATCAGTCGAAGCTAGAACAATACCCAAATTGTTATATGGATTAGGTAAAGTTGGATCAACGACAATAGCTTTTCTAAAATATGTCTCTGCTTTCTGATAATTATTTGCATCAAGGTACTTTAGACCTAGAGAATTATAAGAAGGCGCATCTATATTTTTCATTGCAAGTAATTCCTTTTCAAATTTCTGGGATTGTGCAACATTTCCAAGCTTATCATATAGAGCCATCACACGACTCACATGATATGAGTTAGGATTGATCTCTAACGCTATAAGCGCTTCTGTAAGTGCTCCTTTTATATCATTCTGTATTTCCTCGTAAAGAATTGAAATGTTTTCATGTCCTGCCGCATATCGAAAATCATACGAGACTGCTTTTTTATAGAGTTCGAGTTCGCCTTTCACATCACCTTTCAGGTGGGCAATAATTGCAAGACTATTGTAATAATCCGCATATCTAGGTTCAACCTTGAGTCCTTCGTTCAAGACTTCTTCAGCGTTGTTTAACTGATTTTTACTCTTATAATATAAAGCGAGTTTTGAATACTGATTTAGATCTTCAGGAAATGCCTGTATGGACTTTCTCATATTCTCAACGAATTTATCGCTATTTTCTTGAGCTAAATATGCCGATGCAATATCGCTATATAAAAGTGGGCTTTTAAGAGTTGGGTCATTAACAATACCTTCGTATGTTCTTATTGCATTGTCGAATTGCTTCATGCCGTGATAGGTCAGACCAAGATGGTATTTCAAGAGAGAGGAATCTGAATTTTTTGATAAAGCGTCTTGCAACAAATCAAGCGATCTCTGGTAGTCTCCCTTTTGTCTAGCATTAAGAGCTTGGCTAACAATTTGTTTCAAGTCGTCCGGTAATCCAACATATAAGTTGTAAGTCTCTAGGGCTCTAATATTGAACATCTCTTCAAGAGAGGCGGTTCCTAGAAATTGCGTCGCAATAGTTGACGATGAGATTGACGTTTGATACAGATCAAAATTCGCTCTATATTGTGATAGTGAGCTCTCATTGCCAGCTTCAAATGCTTTCATGTACTCACTGTAAATATATTGCCCATCAGTAACACCGGCTCCAGTTGAATCAGACTTTTTTGGATCAGTTTTATATATATGTATCTCTGCGATATCAGATAATCCATCTTTATCTTGATCAGGATCCTGTAAAGTATACAAATAGATGCTGTGGTTTATGACATCAACTTTTTGTTTGACGAACAGACTCACTATTTTACCTGGTATAGCCGCAATCGATGGATTATATGCAAAATAAACTATTCCACCGACAACACCGGCAAAGATGATTACGAGAACTATTACGATAATGATTGCCCATGTAGGGAATGTCGGTTTGTTCATAAATTTATTTTTTATAAACCGTAATGAGATGTATTCTTACCGAGAACGGTTGTCTTGAGAAGATTCGTAATTTTGTTTGCATCATCGATTGAGATTCCCTGGATAATAATTCCAGTAAACACCGATACAACATTTCCACGTGATGTTCGCATTGTTTGTTGTGCTGCGTTCTCAATACGGACCTTGGCCAAGCCAACAAGACGCTCTAGCACTCCTTGATGAACTGTTACATCCTGCATTGAAGAATATGGCATGTGCTTCTCCGAGAGACTGATAACCCCTTCACGATAATAGATATTATCCGAAGTGAATTTGAATGCGTAATTCTTCTTCCACAGAAACAGCGTAATAATGTGGATGATTGCGCTCAATAGACTAATAGCGATGTATCCGAGAATATATATCCAGTAATAATCAGACGATACATCTTCTGAAAGGCGGGCGAAGATAAAGAATATAAGGATTGCCCAATAAACAAATGGTGATACTAATCTACTGAATAATTTTATTATCAACCACTTTCCTGTCAGTGGATATGTGTCGCTCGATATTTCTTCTGTTAGCTTAATCGTCGAGGCCTGCGGTTGAGCTTGTTGAGCCTGTACTTGATCAGTAGTAATGTTAGCTGTACTGTTCTGCGTATTATTTCTTCCAGCACTCGATACCTTATTTAATAGAAAAGTTTTCAGACCTTCAGCGGCAAATTTTTCTACTCCATCAATATGAGCTTCAATACCAGATGTTGCAGTTGCACTAGCAATATGAACATCATATAAGCCCATGATTCGATCCAGTATATCCTGATCAACGTATACATCCTGGATTTTTTGCCACTGAACATGAATTTCACCAGGAGCAAATACCCCTTTTTTGATGGTTATAAAATGTTCCTCACCGTCATAGTAATAGCGCTTGATGTAGATTTTTACATACCAGCCATATAAAGCTGTAACAAGAACTACAATAAATAAGACTACTAGAAGAACTCCCCACAAAATCGCTTTTGCTCCGTCGTTATAAGCGTCATTCGTCATTATGATGAGAACCGCATCAATCACGGCTACGATAAAAGCCAGTGCATACCAAGCTATTAATTTTTCAATTATTTTTTTCCAAAATTTCCTTGGACTTAACGGAAATTGTTGTTGCAGTGTGCTTATAGGATTCATAATTTTATTATTGAGATAATGCAAAAAACAGAGCGGCGCCCAATACAAGTTCGATCAAAAACGCCCAAAGAGAGATAGCGTTAGCTTGTTTTGCCTTATGTGGTAGAAGTTTCTTCCATCCATAATAAAAAGCGGCTCCAGAAAAGACCGGGTTTAATAACGAAGATACCCAAACATATACCTTTTCTCCTTCCCCAAGACTATCTATTGCTTGACCTGCTCGAGCTGATTTCCTAACTTTCAACGTATACCAGATAGCTGTCGCTAAAATGATCAGTGAGATTATTTGTGGCATAATTTTATATTATTTCTTAATGACGATATTCTACAACAAAATGAGCAATTTATGAATACCCCTGTTCGCCGACCGCCTCTACCGCCTTTGGAGGGTAGGTGGTGCGCGAGACGCTTGGCAGATAAGGGCGCGTTGACCTCAGCCCGTTACCACGGAATCTATTCGCGACTAGCACACATCGGTATGTCGAGAGCGCACCCCTGTTGCGATTAGCAACTGGGGAAATGCGCGGAGACATACGGATGTGTGCGTAAGGAGCGCCACATACTCCATCAGGGCGGAGGTGTACGCGCCCGTACTCCTACCATGCGCTCTCGTACAAGCGGCCGCGCACGACCTGCCCGGAAAAGGCGGTTGGAGCGGGAGGCGCCACAGATGTAATCTTTTATGGTGATGTTAAACTATATGTATGGATTTCGTAACCTCACAGCTTGACCAAAAATATCGGGAATTTATTAACGCTTTGGAAATGAAAATCTTTCATAGCATATTCAAAAGTGTGTACGAATATTTCGATATTATTCAAAGTCAAAAAGATTTACTAGAAATAATTGATGCAGAAAGACAGGAAATCGATGGCAAGAAAAAGGTGGTCGATTCGGATATAGCATTATCAGCACATGATAAGAAAGAAACCATCAAACGGATCGAGGATCAGTCTTTTTCTTTTGGTTATGACAAGATCAACGAAAGGATATATTTACCTGTGAAAAAATACAAGGAATCTCTAACCTTGTCGCCAAAAGAGTCGTTAACGGGTCGCGCTCTTGCCGTCAAAGAACAAAGCAAGAATACAGGCGAATATCTAACCGATATCTTTTTCTCTTCATTATTCGGAGACATTGAACCTGTAAAAGTCTTCTGGACCAGATTAAAATATCACTTCTTCACCGATAATGTTGTTGTTTATATGGAAAAGTTACACTCCGGATTGATTAAGAAAAAGCTTGAGTTACCGGTGATTGCTTTCGGCGGCAATACACCTACAGATGGAAGAATTAAGATTGTCATTGACGATAACAAAGGCATATACCAGGACGGCAAGGAGCAATTGGCATACAGCATAGAGCGCATAAGTAAGAGAATGAAGCTGATAAAGCATCTGGTCGCAAAGGATAACTGTAGCCTATCGGAATTGAACAGGGTTACTCGCCAAGACAAGGTCGTAACGATGAAATCCATACCGGAAATCAATGAGCTGTTTAGAGAAAAACTACAGCTTACCGATGATCTGATATTGAGCGTAGACACCGGCGGCTATTCCATCAACAAAGATATCTATTCAGTGACGATCAAACGATAACTTTTAGATGGTGTTCACGAGGAAGCCATAGAAGCCCTAACCACGGGCTTTTTCAGCATGTCAGTAATCTAGAGGTATATTGGTCAAATTGCGACCATTAACTCGTGGTCGAATTTAACAAACAACTCATCACGAGGTTACAAGCCTACTGGAAAATCCGCACCGGCGAGGATATTTCTGATGCCACAGCTACAGAATATCTGAATAGCTTTGCCGATCTCTACGGATCATTCCTAGAGTTCGCCAATCCGAAATATGATGCACCTTTAATCACGAGTGAGCGTCCCGTCCAGCCAACGCTTTAGCGCGGCGGACGGGACGCATGATGACTTGCTAATTGCCTAACAAAGGAAGAAAGACATAAAAACAATGGGATACAACAAATTTATTAGCTACGGGAACATAATCGAAACATACACATATGGAAGAGATCTCCAAATATCTGGAAATACACAAAGAAGTCATTCACGACGAGCTATTCGTAAGAGTATGGATGATGACGGAAAAGCTCCGCTTTCACCCGCTGAATTCGAAGGCAAGAGGAAAGACAATGCAAATCGTGCTCAACTGGCTTTTCGACGCCTCGTCATGGCTAACCTTACAGGACTTGAGCATCCTCTACTCGTTACTTGCACGTACCGGGACAACCAAACCGATCTCCGTATCGGCTACAGAGATTTCGGGGCTTTCATCCAGGCTCTCCGGTATCGATATGGCAAAGAATTCAAGTACATCGCCGTCCCCGAGTTTCAAGCACGTGGAGCAGTTCATTTCCACGCTCTATTCTGGGGACTACCCTCATGTCTCTTTGACACAGAAAGAACTACAAGACTGGTTGCGGGACTCTGGGGACATGGGTTCGTATATATGAAGATGACTGACGGGAATGAAAAACTGTCGTCATATCTCGCGAAGTATATGGCCAAATCATTTATCGATCACAGATTGATGAATCAGAAAGCGTATGTGTGTTCGAGGAATCTCAAGCGTCCACAAATTCAAGGTGGCATATCCAATTTCGGCATGGATCTATTGCTTGAAGAGTTTGGTGCGACCACTCCGGAGATCGATAAGTCATACGAAACCCACTGGCTCGGCACAGCTCGTCACCGCATTTACAAGATCTCCACAGAAAATCCACCGAAAAATTTGTCTTGAATATTTTTTAGGAGTACACTTCTTTCAATTACATTCTAATAATCACATTATCAATTTAATCTAATAATACCCATGAAATACATTCTCTACTGTCGAAAATCAACCGATACCGAAGACAAGCAAGTGCTGTCCTTGGAATCGCAACAAAAAGAGCTTACTGATCTGGCAAAAGCTCAAGGTATTGAAATCGTGGCTATTCTGACTGAAAAGAAATCAGCTAAAGCTCCCGGCCGTCCCATTTTCAATGAAATGATTGCCATGATATCCGCCGGTAAAGCTGATGCTATTCTCTGTTGGAAAATTGACCGTTTAACTCGCAACCCTGTCGATGGCGGTCAAATTCAATGGCTTCTACAAACTGACAAGATCAAGTGTATCCGGACATTCGAAAAAAGCTATTTTCCCTCTGACAACGTGCTTCTTATGAGCATTGAACAAGCTATGGCAAATCAATATATCCGTGATTTGAGCACCAACGTAAAGCGTGGAAATCGGGCAAAAATGGAACATGGTGGATGGCCTAGTCGTGCACCATTCGGATATGTAAATGATCGAGGTACAAGAACGATTAAGGTAGACAGGAAAGTATCTCTTTACGTCGTCAAAGCTTTTGAGCTATACGCTACAGGCGGCTACAGCGTTAAACAAATCTCGGATATTTTATATACCGAAGGCTTACGCACCACCTCCGGCGGCAAAGTCTGCAAAAATCAGATCCACAGAAATCTATCTCACAAATTCTACATCGGCTTCATGGAAAGAGATGGCAAGATATATGAGGGCAAGCATACACCTCTCATTTCAAAGGAATTATTCGATAAAGTGCAGGATGTTCTCAATGACAAACTTCATCCCAAGGTCAAAAAGCACTTCTATTCGGCCCGTGGTTTTCTATCATGTGCTTCATGTGGTTGTGCTCTAACATGTGATACCAAAAAGGGCTTCAAGTATTACTACTACACTAACGGCAAGGGTAACTGCGAAGAACACAAAAAGTATATGCGTTCAGAATACATTGACGGACTCATCTCTCAGAAATTCCTGGACCTGAAAATTGACGAGGAAATGATTGCCATCTCTGGCGAGGCTTACAAGGTCAAATACAATGAGCAAGCTAACCGCACTAGATTACCATTGGAAAACCTCTCTAATGAGCTCAATCTGCTCCTAGAAAGAGAGTTAACACTCACGGACGGCTACAGCTCTAAACTCATTCGGGAAGAAGTCTACAAGCTCAAGCTACAGGAGATCGAAAACAAGCGCGTGGAGATCAAGAAACAGATGTGTGATATTCAAGCTAAAACTGGACCAACTGTTGCTACTTTCGAACAGATCAAAAATGTATTTCTGGACGGCAACAAAGCCTCGGCTAGATATTTAGTAGTTGATGATCAAGAAAAGCGAAAGATGCTAGAAAAGTCACTTTCGAACGCTTCTATCAAAAACAAAACTGTGGCTCAATACCAATTCAAAAGTCCGTATTCAGCTCTCGCAAAAGCATCCAAAAACAAAGATATCAAACTATTGTGCGCGCACTAGGATTCGAACCTAGGACCCCACCAGTATCAGTGGTGTGCTCTACCAACTGAGCTATGCGCGCAAATTCTATTTTACTTTCAACTATCACGCTTCATACTTCTTGTGTAATCGACCTACCAAGACAGCTATATGTGCAAAAGATTGGAGATATAAGCCTAGAGAATGGATCGGAGCTGATACCTCAAATCAGTAGGTGTACTCTAGCAAAATTGACTTAGAAATGCAAAACCAATTTTTTTGTGGTCACGGGGAGAGTCGAACTCCCATGGATTACTCCACACGCTTCTGAAGCGTGCGCGGCTACCAGTTACGCCACGTGACCTTACATAAAATATTCTACTAGCTCTGACTATGCATAACAAGCGTGTGCGGCTACCAGTTACGCCACGTGACCAAATATTTTATGCGTATGTGCAAGTCTATCAGGCATACTTATACTATATGCCAAATCAACAAAAGAGACAAAGAAAAAGAGCCGCAGGGTGAAACCGTGCGACTCCCACAACATGGCGAAAAAATCAGTGCGAAGTAGCAACCCAAACTAACAAGAACAGAATCGCCAATACGATGACGGCAATCACCGTTAGAACTGAATCCGACACTGGATCCGGATTGTGTGCCTTCTCCGACATTCGAACCTCGAAGAAGCGTGTGAGCCAATTTTTGCGACGGCGCGCGGTTTTTGAATTCGAAACTGACGACATGGTTAAAGACACCGGCGGTATTTCAATGTCATCAATAATTAGGACTGGAGAAACCACTCGTTGATTTTTTAAGTTCATAATTTTTTCTTTCCAAAACACCGAATTTTTCTTGGTGGTATCTCAACCACCGTTTTTGTACATGCTGGCTAAATTATAGCACCTTTTGATAGCGGAGTCAAGCACACTGTAAATAACAAAAAACGCCTATTTCTAGGCGTATTTTTGCTTGTGTAAGTCCTATTATTCACAGGACAAGCGCGCTCTATTTTGTTCCGTTCGCCGATAGGTGATTCAATTGAGATCACCTATCTGTGTCCCCTATCTTCGGGGACTAAGTGCTCCTGTTTGAGGTCAGAGAGCCATCACCATCTTACAATGTAAGTATCGACTATAAGTTAATTGTACCTCGATTGAACTCGGTACAAAAACGTTGAATTCTTTGAAATATTCCACGAGCAGCTTCCGCTACCCGTGCCTTGTTACGACTTACCCCC
>JAVHOW010000016.1:0-70817 GCA_036170235.1 Minisyncoccota bacterium | reverse complement strand
AATGCGTGGTGGCGAGGCGAGGGCGGAACGGAACAGCAGAAGCGGAGGAACACGCTCCCAGCGTGTTCTAGAGCGGATGCTGTGCCGTGACGGAGTTCGTCGTAGAGCGTACGATTACATTTCACATTACCGCGAACGCGGAGCGTGCCACATCATTTGTTTTGAAAATAGGTTCTAACTTGGTACAATAAACACACAACATTAGGTCACTACGAGCGAGCCAACTTCTTGACTTATTTTATAATACTTTACTCACTATCCAATTTACAAAATTAGTAAAACCTTGAAAGACATTTGTAATAAATATCCCCACAGATGATTTTTCTTGACTTGTGGATGCTGTGACAATAGTTGTTTCTTGAACTGGAACATCTAAAGATAGATCTGCTATATCATAATTCAATAAAATAAGAGTAATATTATCTAAGTTTCCTGACGGTATAAGACCGGTACTAGCCTTACTTTCTTGATATTTCACAAGAGCATCAGCTGTCTGTTTATCAAATATAGAATTTTCTGTATTTATATAGCCAAGCTTATTTAAAATACGCTGAAGAAGTAAGACATCCTCACCTTTATCATTTAATTTTAAATTACGATATAGTTTTTCAATAGGAGTTGGTTTTGATAATTTAGTATTTATTACTGGTGATTGATATTGAATACTTGATGGAGTATAAACAGGTGCTAAAGTATCGGGAATTGTTGTTTCTGTAATTATGGGTGGGTTAACTATATTTATTGGCTCAACCATAACGGCTATAGATTTTGGTAAACTTGTGCCACCAGATCCATTACAATAAATTGTATAAACTGTATCAATGGTTGGTGCTACGGTTTCTGTTCCAGATATAGATTTTATACCATTAAATGGAACTCCTTCCCCCGTACATGATGTAGAATTATTTGAATACCACGATATAGCTGAAGATTGACCCAACTTTATATAGTTAGGAGTTGCTGTAAATGATAATACTGTTGGAGTATTTGGAATTATTTCTGTAAAAATTGCTACTACAGTTATATTATCATTCAAAATAAATGTACATACTCTAGATATAGAACAATTATCAACTCCAGTCCAACGAGTAAAAGTTGAGTTTGTGTCTGGATTTGCGGTTAATGTTATTGATTGACCAGATACAAATGTTCCCGTACATGCACTACCACAGTTAATAGATCCAATGCTACTAGTAACTGTTCCTAATCCAGACTTTGTTATATCAATAGAATATGAATTTGGTGGAATAATATTTAAAGTAGTAGTTGCACCAGAAATAAAATCTATATAGAATATTAAATTACCATTAATAAGATTTTGTGCCGGTGTTATTGTCGGTATTTTTTTTATATCTGCTCCAATAGGATACCCACGATACCACTGTACTGAATACATACCTGGACTTGTAACATCTATATTTCGTGAACATGTTGCTGTATTACTACCAGTAGGAGAATTCAGATTTGAAACACAGGAATTACCAACCTGACTTACAGTAAGAATCTTTCCATTTAATCTAGATGCTATTGTAATAGTAGAATTTATTGGCTGTACTTGTGTAGTAAATGTATTATCTGAAGAAGTAGCAATATTACCAGCAGTATCAATAGATTTTATTTGATAATGATACAGAGTATTTGGTGCTAAACCAGAAATAATTTGGGTTTTTAAATTTGATATAGATGTATTAGATTCATAATTTGTAGTAAGTCCATATAATACTTGTGATTCCACAGGTTCATTTACTGACCAGGATATACTTACACTATTTATAATGGGAGAGGATCTAATATTAGAAATAACTGGTTTTATAGTATCTGGAATTGTAATAGAAAGAGATACGCTATTTATACTAGAAATACCACCAGGACCAGCACAAGTGATACTATATATTGTATTAGTTATTGGAGTCACTATTTCTGTTCCAGATATAGATTTTATTCCACCAAATGTTCCACCAAAACCTAGACATGAATTTGCATTATTTGATGACCATGTAATAGTCACTGATTGACCAGAAATTATTGATGGTGAAGAGATATTAATTGTGGCTACTGGTATATCTACTATTACTGGTGTAAATTTTGAACTAGCAACAAGAGGATCTCCTATTGCCATAAAAAATGGAGTAACTCTACTTCCCCAAGCAGTATCTGCAAAAGGATATCCCTGTTCCCATAATGAGAAATATTGTGGAGAATTAACACCACCTAAACCTGGTTCTTCCACATGTACTACAGCACCAATTGGAGTATTCTCATAATTAGTACCTCCAAAAGCATCAGAAGAAAACCACTTAAGAAAAGTAGACTGACCAGAATTTACAGTGTAACGCTGACCATTCCACGACTCTATTGTTTGTAAAATATACCATCCAGAATTTCCAGAGAATTTAAAGTAGCCATTATTAGCATAATCTGGGCCAAGATAACCATTAGCCCCCCATGTCATAAACCCTTTTACATCACTAGCATTGCGTATGTGTACACCATCAGTTCGTGGATCTCCTGTCGCAGAATATACTATATTTGCTGATGGATTAACACCTAATACTGCGTTCTGTGCAAATTGACCATTATTTGCTTGAGTATATCCTTGAGCATCATCAAAATAATATGTATTACCTACATTATTTGAATATATTATTAGATTACCAGTATAAGCTGCCGCCAATTTTGCAATATAAGCTTTTGTTGCTATAACAGTTCCCATATCCATACGAGTAACTAATGCACCATTAATTTGATTTAATCTATTATCTACACTACCGGCATAAGTAGTATTATTGATCACACGAGTAGGAACACCATACATAACAACTATATATTTAATAGATTTATCAGTATGACTTTGAAACCAAGCGGAAACGGCATCACGAATAATAGTATTAAAATCAACTTCACTAATATAATCAAATGGACTGATATTATCATATTGCGTAGAAGTTTTATTAATATCAATTCCCAAAACATTAGCATTTGTAATACCGGGACGATTTACTAAATAAAAATCTTTCAATTCTGCACTTTCTGGAACAAGAGAATTACTATTATAAATAATTAGTAGATTTTGGGCTGGATCAGGAGTGATAAAGGCTTGAGCCAACTGTGAAGACGGAGAAATGTTTGATATTAAATCATATTGCTGATTGGTCCAATTTATAAATGTAAAAAAACCAAGAATAAGCGTAAAGAATAATGCGAAAATATGAGAAGTTTCTATTTTTGTCGAGGTCATTTTATACATATATATTAACACGTTCTTTTGTTTTGAAAAAATGTTCGGACTTGGTACAATGAGCGCACCTCCAAACACCCATGATCATCCTCGGAATCGAAACATCTTGCGACGAAACAGCGCTCGCAATCATAGAGACATGCGACAATAACGGCATATTCGAATGTCGGGTTATTTCATCGTTGATTCATTCTCAAGCGGAGCTTCATAGTGCGTATGGCGGCGTCTTCCCTACTTTGGCAAAACGTGAACATGAAAAAAATTTGGTGCCATTATTGGAAAAAATTTTGGAAAAATTAAAAGTAGACAAAAAAATAAGTGTAACGATTCAAGATTCACGATTCAAGATTCAAGAAGAAGACACCCGAACGAATACTCCTACGACTGAAAAAATTGGTAACTTCAATGAAATCACAGCATCGTTCAAAACTGAATTCGCAGAACAAAATTCCGATTTGGTGGCATCCGTAGTGAATGCACAGTTTCTCGCTTATAAACCAAACATTGACGCTATAGCGGTCACCGAAGGTCCTGGACTTGAACCAGCTTTATGGACAGGAATCGTATTTGCCAAAATGTTATCGCGACTTTGGAATATACCTGTTATTCCCGTAAATCATATGGAAGGTCATGTCGTCGGATCATTACTAGAATCAGATGTTGCAAATTGCGAATGGCAAAAGTTAAAAACGTTACCAATGCCAGCATTAGCATTACTCATTAGTGGCGGGCATACGGAGTTGGTTAAAGTTGAAACATCATCAAATAAACTGGTTGCCCAAAAATTTCACTACACCATCATCGGTCAGACCAAAGATGACGCGGTTGGTGAGGCATTCGATAAAGTCGCGCGCTTGCTTGGATTACCATATCCTGGCGGTCCGCATATTTCAAAACTGGCACAATCAGCGCGTGAGCAAGGAATTAAATCTATTTTAAAATTACCTAGACCAATGATAAATAGTGGGGATTTAAATTTTTCATTTTCAGGACTAAAAACCGCGGTTCTTTACGCAGTGAAAGATGAGGAAAAATCAACAAACTCAAAAGATAATTTTTTGAGCGATGAATTCAAAAAAGGATTAGCGCGTGAATTTGAAGATTCTGTCACGGAAACTCTTGACGCAAAGCTTCGAAAAGCTATTGAAGAAACTGGCGCTCAATCAGTGATTATCGGCGGTGGTGTCAGTGCCAATTCCATGCTTCGCGCGCAATTTCAAAAAACTGCTACGGAATATGGGATTGGATTATACTTACCTTCTCAACACATTTCAGGTGACAATGCTTTGATGATTGCGCTGGCTGGCGCACTAAGTGGACCCAACACATCAAAAGAAATTCGTGCCCACGGTACAAAGAGATTAGGAAATTAGGAATTAATAAATAAGTTGACACCTCATCTATTCGTCCAACAAAAAAACCACCCTGAGTTTTTATCGAAGGGTGGTTTTTTGATTTAGATGTTAAATAATTACCTGAATAGATTCACGATAAAATCCCAGAAACGAGATAGTATTGATGCACCGCCAACTGCCGCTGTATTATCTGCGGCTTGACCATTATCATTTGTACCAACTTCGAGAGTTCCAGTTGCATTGCTATTTGCAGGAGCAACAGTTTCTGAAGGTTGTTCTACAACAACGCCACGCGCTTTGTATGCGGCGATAATAGCTTGCTCTTCAGCATAGAGAACAATCGGTGATGCACAAGCGAGCTCATTGATCTTCTTGGTAGTTGTGATGTATACGAAACCAGTTGCGCGTGTAGCATCCCAAGGACCGAGAATTGATGGAAGGTACTTTAGCTGGAATGATTTCACTGCATCTTCGGTCTTTTGATCAAATGTACCGTTAACGTCAACACCGAGCTTTTCAGAATTCTTGAGGAAGATTTGAAGATTGGTGACTTGTGCTGGATTGTTATTGCCACCGAGTTTGAGATAGTCAGTGATAAGTGGGCATGATGTAGTTGAAACAAGTGTAACTGTAGGAGTTACCGTAGAAACAGCAGAAGCAAGAAATGAACGACCACCACCCGATGAACCGCCTGAATAGTAAGAGCCACCTGAAGAAGTAACTGGAGGTGTTGCTGGGGTTGTTGGTGTGGTTGGTGCATCATCGGCACCATTGGTTGTTTGAGCAACTGAACCTGAAGAACCTGTTGTTGGGGCATTAGCTGGAGGAGCGACAGTATCATCAGCACCGTTAGTTGTTGCTGGAGTTGATGTGTTTTGTCCTGAAGGTGTGACTACAGTTGGGGGAGCAATAGTGTCATCGGCGCCATTGATTGTAGCCGCCATAGCAGGCGTCACAAAAGCGAGCATTAGAGCGACAAATGCCAAGAAAGTTATTGAATTAAAACTATTTTTCATATGTGTGTTCAAATATTCTTACGAATTTTTATAATAGCAAAAAGCTATCATACATATGAATATTTGTCAACAAAAAAACGGCTCACCACGAATGGCAAGCCGTTTAACATTTTTTCCAGAACCCTCAAGGATCAGAGAAGGTGTCTACCATGTACGGCGTGTTTTGAGCCGAAAGTAGTCTTGGGGTAGAGCATTGGTGACATCAAACTGTCCTTGACTGCCAAGAAACAGCGTCTGTCCGAGCATTTTCACCCAAGGAGCGCCACTTAGGTCAGTCGCCGACTCAAGATCATAAGGGAAATTGTATTGACCCCCCACAATCAATAATCGGTACATCGTTGGCGTATATTTCATGATGTTCAATGACGGAACAGCCGCAGTCACTGTTTCAGACGCTACGGTAGTGTCACCTGTAATCAACTCCGCCTTTAACCACGGAATCGGCATAGTCGCAAACTGATCCATTACATCGGAAAAATTCGACGGTCCTGCTCCAGTGAGAATCACGCTTGATCCAAACCGTTGCCAATAATCTATGTGGACTTGATACGGATACACCGGCGAAACTTGGCTACCGTCATACACCGTATCGTCACCGCCTGCGACCCATTTTCCAAGCTGTGCGCTCCAAGCACTGTTCAGAACACCATCTTCACCATAATCGATTCCAACAAAGGTGTAGCTGAACTGTAAAGGAGTGTCACCAACCGAATTAGTGCTGATCGGAAAATACGCCGAGGCAATATTTGTCAACGAGGTGGAAACTCTGACGTAATACCCACTTGGGTTTCCTCGACCACTCAACGAGATAACTATCCTGTGACCATGTTCGTTGGTAGCCAAACCACTCACAGGTGCTGGAGCACCCATGAAACTCAATGAAGTGGTTGTCGTCATATCAAACCACTGAAAACCAAAGTTGGTTCCCCATGTTGTTGGAATACGATTCCAAGCAGCTGGATTGAGTGTTCGATCCGTTGGCACATCAGCACCGGCCAGACCCGCCATCACGTAAATACGGCTTTGACCGAGGTTTGGCGATGTAAGTGCAGGCTCCGAAGAGATATACACTCCGTTCTCGCCGATCGCGGGACGCGAATTTTGCAAACCAAGCATAGCGGCCTTAATTGCTGGCACGTATCCTGGTTGAGTGTTTTTGAAGTTGACGACGTTATCGTCATCACCATTCACGACCGTCAAAGTGACGGCCGACATCGTGCAAGCGCAAGTAAGCGCCAGAACGAACAGTAGTTTCATTTTCATGTTTCAATTTTCTTTCTATTTAGTCTATCAATCAACAATACAGAAGAACGTCCACTAGGAACATTCATTATCTCAATAGTGAGTCCTGCCTTCAACTAATAGACAATGTAGATTCTGTACACTTTCTAGCAAATAATTGCATATTTGTCAATAGTATAGTATAAATTTTTATTGTAAACAGGCGCGCGCAAATAAACTTTGATATACTAGTATTATAAGTCTATGTCAGCCACCGCTCTTACATACGCAATATTATCTGGACTACTTCCCTCTTTTATTTGGCTCTGGTTTTGGCTCCGCGAAGATCGTCAGCATCCTGAACCACGCTCATTGCTTGTTGCATGTTTTCTAGGCGGCATGGCAGCAGTTATCGCGGCTGTGTTCGCGGAAAAATATGTCGCTAGCATATATAATGATGAAACCATTCGTTATACTCTTTGGGCGGCAGTTGAAGAAATATCCAAATTCATAGCTGTTGCCGTCATTGCTCTACATTCAAAAGAAAACGATGAACCTATCGATGCGATGATTTACTGCATTGTTACTGCTCTTGGTTTCGCCGCTTTAGAAAATGCGCTTTTTATTATGGGTCCGCTCTCTGGCGGAGAAATTGCCAGAAGTATTGTTACTGGAAATATGCGCTTTATGGGCGCGACTCTTCTTCACGTCGTCAGTTCGGCAAGTGTTGGATTTACGCTAGGATATGTTTTTTACCACGGTAAATTCACAAAAATTATTGCTATTATAGTCGGACTATGCGGAGCAATCGCAATACACACCGCGTTCAATCTTTCTATCCTCGAATCAAATCCCATGGACACGCTCAAAACATTTTCTTGGATTTGGGGAGCAGTTGTTATCATGATTATTCTATTTGAAGAAATAAAAGTCGTCCGTCCGAAGTTGTGGTGACTTATAGTCATGCGACTACGGATCCTGAATTTGTTACTTTGTACAAGATTCAGGGTTGTACACACTATCAACCTTTATCAATCTTCCTTTAATTTCTTATTTGCTCTATAATTACAAGGAAATTCTTAATACATCTTACTAAATATTACTATGGCAAAAGACAAAAGATCATTCTTCGAGCGTCTCACTGGCACCGTCCGTATGGACGATGAATCAGCAGAAACTAAAGTTGCAAAAAAAGGTAGTGGAGAAGTCGCGACTTGGATCGAAGAAGAGTCCGACAAAGACGCCGAGCTCACAATTGACGTCTATCAGACGCCTGAAATGATCGTAGTCAAAGCCATGATTGCTGGTGTACGTCCAGAAGATCTAGATGTTTCTATTACTCGTGATATGGTCACTATTCGTGGTACCCGCGAAGAAGAACGTATAGCCCGTGATGAAGATTATTTTACTCGTGAACTATTTTGGGGTTCATTCTCGCGTACCGTTCAGCTTCCCGAAGAGATTGACGTAGATGAAGCAGAGGCGGTTGAAAAGCATGGTTTACTCATCTTGAAATTACCCAAATTAGACAAGAAGAGACAGTCAAAGTTGAAGGTCAAGACGGTGTAAGAATTAAAAATACCCTTGCTCAAGGGTATTTTTAATTTACTAAATATCCAACGTCGCCAACTTCGCATTGCTTTGAATAAATGATTTTCTAGCAGGAACATCATCACCCATCAGCATATCGAACACCTTATCCGCATCTTGTGCATCATCAACAGTCACTTGGCGAAGAATGCGACGAGCTGGATCCATAGTGGTCTCCCAAAGTTCATAATGGTTCATTTCACCAAGACCCTTATAGCGCTGGATTGAAATTTTTGGTGTCTTCCCTTCCTTGCCCTCCGTAGCTTCAGCGGAGGAGGGTGCCAATTCTGCGTCCGATTCTGCTTCAGCACGCTCCAGAAGTTCGGCTCGTGATTGGATATTATTTGCATCTTGCATATCAAGGTCAGCTTCCGCTTGTTCAATAGTTTCAGCCTCCTTGCCGAGCGCCCTGATCTTTTCTTCATCACTATAGAAATAAAGAATTTCTTTGCCTTTTTTCACCTTGTACAAGGGTGGTTGAGCAATGTAAACGTGGCCACCATCGATGAGTGGACGGAAATAACGATACAAAAGCGTCAAAATAAGTGTGCGAATATGCGCACCGTCAACGTCAGCATCTGTTGCTAAAATAATTTTGTGATAACGAAGTTTGGAAATATCGAATGTATCACCGATCGCTGTACCGAATGCCAAGACCAGATTCTTGATCTGTTCTGAACCGAGCATACGATCTAACCGCGCGCGTTCAATGTTCAAAATTTTTCCGCGAAGTGGCAGAATAGCTTGGATGCGACGATCACGACCTTGTTTGGCAGTACCACCAGCAGAGTCTCCTTCTACGATGAAGATTTCGGATTCCGCAGGATCACTCGACTGGCAATCAGCGAGCTTGCCAGGCAAAGTCATACCTTCCAAAGCACCTTTGCGCAAAACTGAATCTTTGGCGGCTTTGGCGGCCTTACGGGCCTTCATAGCCAAAATAACTTTGTTAATGATACCACGCGCATCGTCAGGATTTTCCTCTAAAAATGCTGCGAACGCATCACCAAAAACAGTCGCTACGGCGCCCTGAGCCTCCATAGAGCCGAGTTTGGCCTTGGTTTGACCTTCAAACTGGACTTCACGAAGTTTGACTGAAACAACAGATGTCAGTCCTTCCAAAGCATCATCACCAGTGAAGCTATCTTCGCCATTTTTCGACAAATTGTTATTTTTTGCATAAGTATTCAAAGTACGAGTGAGTGACGTCTTGAAACCAGTTATGTGTGTGCCTCCTTCTGGGTTGCTAATATTGTTCGCAAAAGCCATAACACGCGATGAAACATCATCGGAATACTGCAAAGCAACTTCGACTGACTCCACACCTTCTACCTTTTTCTCAACATAGAAAATATTTTTGTGGATCGGTTTGTAGAGTTGATTGGTAAATTTGATCAATGAAACCAAACCTCCTTCGAAAAAGAAAGTGTAGGATGGCGCGTCAACACCAGTATCGCGAATATAAAATAGTTCATTATCTGAACCAAAACCAGCAACCTGACCACGCGCATCAATAACACTGATCCGAAGTCCACGAACTAGATACGCTTGTTGGCGCATATGATTGACTACACGATTGAAATCGAAAACAACACCTTCTTTGAAAATTTCTGAATCTGGTTGGAAAGTCACGATAGTTCCATGAAGTTTACTTGAACCAATCTTTTTCACCGCGGCTTTGCGTTTGCCGATCGAATATTCCTGCATATAAATACCACCGTCCTTGTGCACCAAAACCTGCGCGTACACTGACAAAGCATTGACCACCGACGCACCGACACCATGAAGACCTCCTGTAGCACCTTTATACCCACTATCTTCACCGCCAAATTTGCCTCCAGCATGAAGAACTGTCATAACCATTTCCAATGCGGAAATTTTGGTCTGCTTGTGTACATCTACTGGAATACCGCGACCATTATCAACTACGCGAACACGATTGTTTGGCAAAAGTACGATCTCAATATCATTGGCAAAACCACCCATAGCCTCGTCACGAGAGTTGTCGAAAATTTCTGTGATGAGGTGGTGAAGACCATCTGGTCCAGTTGTGCCAATATACATTCCAGGACGCTTGCGCACTGGTTCTAGACCTTCTAGTACGGTGATTGATGAGGAATCATAACCACCTTTACCGGTGCCTTTTTCAGGATTTTTCTTATTTTTTTTGGTCTCTTTTTCGGTTGCCATGTGGAATTATTATTAAATGAAATGTAAATAAAATATAAATAAAAAATGATACTACTAAAAGGGTCAGAATATGGCTTAATATGGGCTTATTTTGCTCCTTTATTTTGTTGCTTTTATGCCTCTAATTATAGCAGATTCTGGTGCACAAAGAAAGCGCTTTTCAAGGCGAAAAAGGGGTTAATTGTGGATAAAAATACCTCTTATTTTTGAGTGCTATGTATTTCGAGCGCTATTCTAAGATCCTCACGAAATCCTTCTTGTAACGTTTTCATATATCGTGGAACTTCCTCACGAAATTCAAACAGACTCTTGGTTAATACATCGATCCGTTTATCAATACCAGCTAAACGTGTATCATGTGAACCTAATCGAGCATCTATTGAATCAAATCGAGCATCAACAGCATCAAACCGTGAATCAACAGCATCAAAGCGTGCATCAACAGCATCAAAGTGTGAATCTACAGCACCAAAGCGTGCATCTACGGCATCAAAGCGTTTTGAGACATCATCTTTGAAAATATACATCTCCTCTCTAAAATCATTGAACCCGAAGTGAAAATTGCGCATTTCAGCTTTGAATTCTCCGAACTCTCCTTTTGTAACGTAATCCCCTCGAATTGGTTGTATAGGTGAAATAGTCATATTAGTCATATATAGGTATTGCTTATTTTGTTTATAATCGGACCCATCGCTACACCTACAAGTTCAATCTAATTTCGTGTAGCTTCCTTGAGAAAAATATATGTGACAATTATAACGCCAAAAAAAATTTACGCAAGCAACCCGGCGAGCCTGCGAGCGGAGCCGCCCTCGGATTTTACCTCACCTCCCAACCCTTACCTTTTATTTCAGCATAAATTTTTTCCATAATAGAATTAACCTCGTCATCTGTTAGAGTTTTTTCCATAGATTGGAATATCATCCTATAAGCGTACGAAACTTTGCCATCTTTTTTGAATGTATCGAACAATGAATGATGAGCCAATAAATTCGCGGCACCAACCTCATTCAGAACTTTTTCTATTACAGACCAAACTTCAGTGTCCAAGGTCGGACCTTGGACAAAAACAGCTATATCGCGCACAATGAACGGATATACAGAAAACTTCTTGTATTCTATCGTTGTAGCCTTACTAAAATTGAGATCCGCATACGAATTAGGCTCCGATAACGTCGCCACCACTTTATCAAGATTAATTTCGAAAATCCCGTCTGAATTATTGGTCATACCAACCGCTTCCACATTCAAAGAAATAATTCCGCCAGAATCATCAACCGTGCAGAGAATAGTCGCATTTACTTCAAGAACTTTAAGCACCTCGTCGCGAACTTTTTTAATTTTTTCTTTTGCCAACTCAGCACCTTTTGCTTTCTTGATATTTTTTATCCCAACACACAACGAAGTGTGCTCGCCATCTTTTGTAAACACTTTACCAATCTCAAAGATTTTAATCTCATCCAAGCCAAGCAAATCAGCATTTCGTGCGTTGAACTCAAGCGACTTCACTATTCCATCAGTCAGATTTGTTCGCAAATGATTCTTATCAGCCGCCAAAGGTTTCTCGATTTCATACACGCCTTTTGCAACTAAACTGTAGGTGTAAACTTCGGAAAAACCCGCAGAAACTAGAATATTCTTGATCTTTTCAGTGTAATAAAATGCTTTCTCAACAATAGGCTTAAATGTAGTATTTTTTGGCAAAATCGACTTAATTTTGTCATAACCATAAATACGTCCAACTTCCTCGGGAATATCGCGCCATGACTGCAAATCAAGCCTATCGCAGGGTACTGAGAGCTCGAGAATATCCCCTTTTTCTGTAACTTTAATGTCCATTCTAGTCAAAATCGAAACCGCTTCTTTTTGTGAAATATCCGAACCAAGCACTTCATTTATTTGAGAAATTGAAACAGTAATCGTGTGCTTCGAATCGGGAATTTTCACTTTTTCTGCTTTCTTTTTCAAACCAAGAATCGCCGACACTTCTCGCGCAATACCTTCATAAGATTTTGCGTAACAAGCGCGATCTGGCAAAACTTTTATGTCTAAAATGGTATCGTCACCCTCCTTCTCCATACTCTCGATTTCGAATGCATGAAAAGTGAAAGCGTCAGCCAACTTTTCTGGTGTTGGAAGTTTGTCTTCAAGGTATGTTTGCAGTTGTGTGTAGGAAATTTTCATTATTAAAACTGATTAACAAACCTCAAATCCCCCGAATACACCTGACGAATATCATCCAAACCATATTTAATCATCAACAATCTATCAATACCTCCGCCAAACGCAAACCCCGAATATTTTTCTGGATCAATGCCAGCTGTGCGCAAGACGTTTTCATGGACTGGACCAGCACCCATTACCTCCAACCACTTCCCTTTGAAGAATATGTCCGCTTCCGCACCAGGTTCAACGAATGGAAAGAAGCTTGGACGAAAACGAAGCTGGACATCATCACCAAATAATTTTTTGAAAAAGTATTCCATGGTGCCCTTGAGTTCCGCCATTGAAACTTTTTCGGCAACATAAAGTCCCTCAACCTGATAAAATTGCGCCTCATGCGTGGCATCCGTCGCCTCATTGCGATAGACCTTGCCTGGTACAATAATTTTGAATGGTGGCTTATGTGTCTGCATATAGCGGATCTGCACTGGTGACGTGTGCGTACGCAAAACAAGACGATCTTTTGACCCTTTTAATGTATTCACCCAAAACGTATCTTGCATCGCTCTAGCTGGATGATTCGCAGGAATATTAAGCGCGTCAAAATTGTAGAATTCCGTCTCCAACTCCGGTCCTTGTGCCACCTCAAAACCAATCTCCTCGAAGATCGTTTGAATCTCGCGAATCATTTGCGTCATTGGGTGTAAGTGACCTTTTTGGATACTCAGCTCTTTGGGATTCATGCATACTACTGTAGCAAAAAAACGGGAATATTTCACCTTATGAATACGATCCAAATATATTAGAACTAATTCTGGAGCCGACACGAGGGATCGAACCCCGGACATCCACTTTACAAAAGTGGCGCTCTACCAACTGAGCTATGTCGGCAAACCATACGAACATTACATTTTTAATCTACACTATCACCTTGTGTCGATACCTACCAAGACAGCTATGTCGGCGATGATAAACAGACTACCAATTTTTTCACATTTTTGCAACAAAAAAAATTCCACACACCTTACACGAATCACACTTCCTACTTCTCCGAAATCCTCCTCAAATAAAACGAAGCTCCGTGATTCTTGACCTCACCACGACCACGGACAGCATCGAGCATTTTTTTGCCTTGTGGATTGGCAATAGCGCGCGACTTGACCTCAACATAGACTTTGCGGATACGAAGCAGAATATGGAACGCTATCCAGTGCGCCAAAGCCACAAACGTATGTTTGTTAACATAAGACCAAGCGTTTCCAACAGTACCAAAAATAGCATGGAAGATATGGTCACTGCCACGGCCAAGGCGAGAAATAATAGTTGGATGTCCACTCTTCACTTCGTGGCGTTTCAAAAGGATCATCGCTATAACGATGAGAAATGCTATGTAGAATGTGATGATAGTGGTGTACATAATTGGAGATTAGTAATTAGAGATTCGAATAATCGCACCTTAACCTTACTCCTTGAATTTCAACAAGCTAATTCTCCAACACCTTGAACCTCTTGAAACGCGCAACAGCGATCTTTTCGCCGAATTTCTGGACAGCGGCGTCAACTAGTCCTTGGATAGTCGTTTCTGGATTCTTGATGAATGGCTGATTTGCAAGCACCATTTCAGCAAAATAAGTATCGAGCTTGCCAGCAAGAATCTTGTCTTTCATTGCGGCTGGCTTGCCCTTTACTTCTTCTTCGAAAACAGAACGTGCAGCAGTCATGTCTGATTCTTTTATATCATCTTTGTTCAAAAACTTTGGGTTTGTAGCTGTAATGTGCATGGCAATATCGCGTGCCAAGGTTTTAAATCCGTCATTGTTGGCAACGAAATCAGTCTCACAATTGAGCTCGACAATAGTTCCAACTGTTCCAGTGGCATGAATATATGCCTGAATTGTACCTGCACCGAAAGTACGATCGCCCTTCTTGGCTGATAATTCACCACTTTTCTTGCGCAAGATGACTATAGCTTTCTCTGTATCACCTCCAGCTTCTTCGAGAGCTTTCTTGCACTGCATAACAGAAATGCCAGTTTGGTCACGAAGAGCTTTGACTTGTTCGGTAGTGATTGTTGATGACATAATAGTTGATTGATTAGTTGATGATTTTGATGAATTATTTGGTGTTGATTGGTCAGTTATTGGAATTTTTGGAATCTGATCGGATGGAATGGAGAATTTCTTTGATAATAAGGCCTGTTTTTCTTTGAGATTTTTCAAAGAAGAAACATCAGAACTGGGCGGTTTCTCTTTGTCGGTATTCTTATTCGATTTCCATAACAGGAATGGGCTGATCATGGGAATAAAGGCTTGTAGCCTCGGAGCGTATGCTTAACTAACCTTTTTTCCAGTCTGATAGGCTTTCACAATCTCATCTAGGAAAAAACCAATACTTGCTTTTGATGCATCGTTGCCAACAATAGGATATTTGACTTCGGTAATGTTGCAATCAGAACCAGAAAGAGCAATAACTGGAATATTCATATCAGTTGCTTCTTTAACGGCATTTTTCTCACGACGAGGATCAATCATGAAAATAACATCTGGCATCTTCTTCAAAGAAACAATGCCATAGAACATCTTCTCAAGAGATGCGATCTCTTTGTCGATCAACATGCGCTCACGCTTGGTGTACTTTAAAAGTTCGCCTTTTTCGCGATCAGAAATAAGTTTCTCATAGCGATCGATGCGCTTCCTGATCTGGCCAAAATTGCTCAAAGAGCCACCAATCCAGCGACCATCTACATACGGCATATTTATCGACATAGCGGCGTTTTTGACGGCTACAGAGGCTTCCTTCTTGCCACCGACAAAGAGGATAGTCTTGCCCTCCTTTGCTAGCGCAGAAATCATAGTTTTGACGTTTTCGAGTGTATCGGCAGTCTTTTCGAGGTCGAAAATGTCCGTGGTATTCTTTGTACCAAAAATGAATGGGGTCACTGTAGGATGACGTCGTGAACGTCCAAGTCCGAAGTGAGCTCCTGCTGTGAACATTGCTTCTATGCTCTTTTTGTCTGGGGTTTTGATTTCCATAGGTAGAATATAGACTATCAGAATTGGGGGTGGGAGTCAAATTTGATTTTTTATTTAAATAGCCTATACTTATAAAACTGACAAGGGGAGGAATCCAAATTATGAAGGTAAACCTCGCAAAATCCCGTTTTTGAACGGGATTTTGTTTTGCTTATATTTCAT
The DNA here is from genome assembly GCA_036170235.1 of Minisyncoccota bacterium. Classification (GTDB taxonomy): domain Bacteria; phylum Patescibacteriota; class Minisyncoccia; order Phycocordibacterales; family PALSA-1337; genus C7867-002. The sequence goes on along the minus strand of JAVHOW010000016.1, from coordinate 54,850 downwards.
TTTTACAAATAACAATCTTCCTAATACTCCCTCATACTTACTTGCGCATCAATCTTCTTGAGCAAATCGAGCACAACTGAAACCACGATGAGGAGCGCTGTACCGCCGATCGCTAGAGATTTGTTGGCGGTGAATGCTTGCATGATCAGAGGCAAGATAGCGATAATACCAAGGAACAATGCTCCAACCAGTGTTATGCGGGTCACAATAGCCGCCAAATAGTCACGAGTGTGCTCTCCTGGACGGACGCCAGGGATGAATGCTCCTGAACGCTGGAGGTTCTCTGAAATTAGTTTTGGATCGAATGTAACGGCGGTATAGAAGTAAGTGAAGGCCACAACTAGAATGAAGTAGAAGCCGCCATATACCCATGGATTATTGAAGAATGTTGTAAATGCGACCGCATAATCTGCAATCGTTGTGTTCGAAACATGAGATAAGAAGTTTGAAATAATTTGAGGAAAAAGAAGAATAGAAAGAGCAAAAATTATCGGAATAACACCTGCTTGGTTCAGACGCAATGGAAGATATGTTGAAGCACCACCGTAGACTTTATTTCCACGGACTTGCTTGGCATAAGTCACTGGCACAGATCGTTCTGCTTCGGTAATAAAAACTACACCTGCAATAACGACTAGTCCGATGACTAAAGCCGCGGCATAAACCGGTATGTTGGCTGAATCATAACTCGCGAAGAATTGAGTAATTTTACTCGGCAATACTGAAACGATACCAGCAAAAATAATGAGCGAGACGCCATTACCAATACCAAATTCGGAAATAAGTTCACCAATCCACATAAGTAGCGTTGATCCAGCGGTAATAACGACAACATTTATTATAAAAGAAAATGTTCCAAGGGCTGGCAATACATTCTGTGATTGCAGTAATGTAAGAAATCCGACAGCTGACAGAACTGCTAGAGGAATCGAACCCCAACGTGAATAATTGGAAAGTTTCATGCGACCAGCCTCACCTTCATCGTGCATTAGTGCTTTCCATTTTGGAAACATCATAGTCAAAAGCTGAATAACGATAGTCGCGGTGATGAATGGTCCTACACCAAGCATGACAATAGAAAGATTGGAAAGTCCGCCACCTGAAAAAATGTTCAAGAAACCAAAAAATTGGCTTGAATTGAGCAATGTTGAAAGATTTTGAGCATTAACACCGGGAATTGGAATTGTTGCTAAAAGACGAAACAGCACAAGAGCAAGAATAGTAAAACCAACTCTTTTTCGTAAGACTGCGTCTTTGAGTGCTATTGAAATTTTATCCCAAAAGTTTTTCATATTGTTGTAGTTTCAATTACTCTTTATTATATCATTCAAATGGAGACTGTGAATTATAACTTCTTCTCTTTTTTTACTTCTTTTTTCTCAACCTTGACTGGAGCAGTATTCTTGTCATTTTCATGGGTTGGACCCTTCTGCTTTGGAACTACACGTGAAGGAAGCGCTACCACTGAACCGCCAGCTTTCTCAATCTTCTCCTTTGCTGATACGGAAATAGTACAGCCAGAAATTTTGAAGGCCTTGGTAACTTCCCCATCACCTAAAATTTTGACCATAGGCATAACTCCAGATAATTTTGCTACAAGACCTTTTTCAACAAGAATGGTTGGAGTAATCGCGTCATTAGCGGAGAATACTTTTTCCAAAGCGGCAATATTAACTATGATCAAAGCAGAAGAGACTGGCTTGTTTTGATTGACGCCACGACCACGCAACTTCGGTAGCTTCTTGATGATGTCACGCCATTCTGGACGACGCTTGTTACCGGCACGAGCTGACTGACCCTTACCTCCACGACCTGAAGTCTTGCCACGCTTACCACCACGCGCAACGGTGATGCGCTTCATGTTTGGATTATTTCGTTTTAGTTGATGGAATTGCATGATGTTTAATTAAAATTATACTGATGCGCCCTTTTTATTTTCTGGCTTTGTTGTAAGCGATGCGCGACTAACCTTACTCAACTTTTTTAAGGCTTCAATTGCAACCTTGGCATTATTCAAACGATTCTTACTTCCAGAAATGAACTTGGCACAAACATCGCGAATACCAGCCAACTCGATAACTGCGCGAGCCGAGCTACCTGCAACCACACCACGTCCACGAGCTGGGAAAATCATGATTCGAGCACTGGCAAACTTGGCTTCAACAGCGTGAGGAATAGTCATCTGGGCCGACAATGGAACTTTAATGAGGTTTTTCTTGGCTTCACGAGTAGCCTTTTCAACTGCAGATGCAGTATCGATACTCTTACCAAGACCGACACCAACGCGACCCTTGCGGTCACCAGCAACAACGGCAACACTGAAATTCATGCGACGACCACCGGATGTCACACGAGTCACACGACGAATGTCGATAATTTTAGAATCAAACTCTGGTTTGATGCGCTCACGTGTTTCCCCGCCACGACCACCTCCACCACGTTGACCTCCACGATTTTGTGGACCACTAGAACCTCCACGGCGAGCTGGATCACCACGCATTTTGCGACCTGGAGTGATTTTGTTGGCAACTGGGGCAACTTCCGAAGCAACATCTTTGGCTTCAGTTGCCACATCTAAAGAACTGTCAGTAGTAGAAGAAACGACTTCAGCAACATCAATACCAGTCGCTGGAATTTTTACTTGAGATGAATCGTTATTTGTTTTGATTTCTTTTGCTGTCATAGTAGTTGTGTTATTTGTGGCATTCGTATAATTCGTGGATTCGTATTATGTTCTAAAATTGAAGTCCTCCTTCACGAGCGGCATCAGCGACCATTTTGATTTTGCCGGTATAAATATATCCACCACGATCAAAGACGACTTTGGTGACTTTAGCGGCTTTTGCCTTCTTGGCAATCTCGATACCAACGTCTTTCGCGCGCTCAACCGGAGTCTTGGCCTTTGACATGCGTGAATTGAAAGCGGCAAGCGTATGTCCTTTGTTATCATCAATAACTTGAGCGTATATATACTTGTGTGATTTGAAAATAGCCAAACGAGGACGTTCCGAGGTACCAGAAATCTTGGCACGAATACGTGTCTTTCTGCGTGCGAATATTTTCTGTTTTGTTTGAAGTGTGTTCATGTTTTTGTTTGTATTCTTGAATCTTGAATCGTTATTCGTAATTCGTTTTATGCCGCCTTCTTGCCTTGCTTACGTCTGATAACCTCATCAGAGTATCGAATACCCTTTCCGAGATATGGTTCTGGCTTCTTTGAGGCGCGAACAACTGCGGCAAACTGTCCGACTTTCTCACAATCCATACCAGATACAATAACATTGTTCTTTTCGGTAGTAACTTTGAGATCAGCTGGAATAGGAACTGAAACAGGATGTGAAAAACCAAGAGCCATGACAAGATTGGTGCCCTTGACGTCAGCTTTGAAACCAATGCCTTCGACGACAAGCTTCTTTTCATATGCCTTATTAACACCTGTAAGCATATTTTTTATATGAGAAGCATAAGTGCCCCAAAGAGCGCGTGACTGCAATGATTTGACGTTTGGTGTAAGTGTGATAGCGCCATTTTCAACAACAACGTTGATATATGGACGGAATGTTTTGGTCAAGGTGCCCAAAGGACCTTTAACGGTCATGACACCGCCTGAAAAAGAAGCTTCGGTCTTTGGTGGAATAGTTATTGGTTTTTTGGCAATGCGTGACATATTAGTTAATGAAAATTAAATATTACCAAATCTTGAATAAGACTTCCCCACCGACCTTTAGTTTCTTGGCATCCATGTCAACCATTATGCCTTTTGGAGTTGAAAGAAATGTGTTACCGAAACCACTGCGAAAAACGCGAATGTCGTTGGCTTTCATGTATACGCGGCGAGATGATTTGGAAATACGCTCAACACCGTTGATACGAGGGGCTCCATCGAAATAAACGATTCCAATCTCAAGCTCGCGAGTGTCTTTATTTTTTTGGACACTAGAAATGTAGCCCGTCTTTTTCAGTGCGTGCGCGATATTTTCAACCAACTTTGTATTTGGAACAGCAACCAAAGCTTTCTTTGCGTCGCTGGCATTCTTGATGCGAATTATGAGGTTTGATACAGAATCGGTTACCATAATAGTTAATTAAAAGTGGAAAATGAAAAAATTAGTTATTACCATGAAGACTTCTTGATGCCAGGAATCACACCTTCGTTTGCGAATTCTCGGAAACAAATACGGCAGAGATCGAAATCTCTCATATATCCGCGCTTACGTCCACATCGGAAACAACGTCGAACGACGCGCGACTTGAATTTCGGCTTCTTTTGGGATCGTACGATGACTGATGTTTTTGCCATAAGGTGATATTTTGGGTTGGCGACGCACTCTTTCAAGTGACTTGCTTGCAATTTTTCTCAAAAAAATGAGGACTGGTTAGCTATCCCGTTAAGGGTGTGCTTCCAATCACTGTTTTGTATGAAAAACCTTGGTTTATGAAGGTGTGGATATACTAACAAATGGGTGTGAGGAAGTCAAATTTGAAAATCTTCACTGTTTCTTTATTTCAGCAAGCGAGGATGTGTGACTGCTCGCAGGCACAACATCCGAGTCGAAGCTGAAAGAAGGTCATCCTTATCGTTTCTTCAGTGTTTCTTCATTCTGGTTTGATAGAGTTGGAAGATGGATACAAGAATAGCAAAACAACATATAAAGAACTTTGATTCATGGAACATAAAGAAAAAAATTGTTCATGATAAAAAAGAAAGACTCATATTCAAGGAAAGGGATATCTGGTGGTGTTTTCTTGGTTGCAATATCGGTAGTGAAGAGGATGGTAAAGGTGATAATTTTATCAGACCAGTGATTATATTTCGTATATTTACTGATGAGACTTTATGGATTATTCCTCTCACAACAAAAAAGTGGCCAAAAGAAAGCAGAATTCATTACACTTTTATTTGCGGTGGTATTACTCGTGTGGCAAAGATCCATCAATTACGCTTAGTCAGCACTAAAAGATTAGATCGCTACATTGACACTATTTCTTACGAAGATTTTCAGGTAATAAGGAGGTACATGAAAGATTTGGTGTAATGTCGGAACCCGCCTTGTGGGCGGGTTCAATTGCCAATTATTGGCGACTAGTAACTTGAATTATATTAGCAAAAAATATTTCGAAAGTCAAATTTATAACTACCCATTATTGGTTGACTACTTAATCATTCCAAAGACTTTGTTTTTAACAAGTTCTCTATCCCTTGAATCTTCATTGGTTAAACGTAATATTGGTAACCCAATAGCATTAAGTATTTGATTTATCTCTGCATCTTTTTCATGTATATCTAATCTATTATGTACACTTCCATCAATATCAATAACTAAACATGGTACACATGTCTTTTTATCACAAACAACGAAATCAGCAGATTTGCGTTCAATGTGGCTTCTATATCTCCTATCTTCATAATGTGATCCTGTTCTATTTTGAATAAGATGGGAATAATTAACTTGTGGAAATATATAAGATCGAGATATTCCAGGTACCATTTCCAACAATCACTTTTGAGCTCGTTAATAATCGTTTGCGGTAAAGGAGTTTCAAGATATCTAGTTGTGTGTTCTAAAATTCTCCGCTCCACGCTCAAACCAAACTCTTGAGCACATTCATCGTGGTCATGGTTTAATGATGTACCATCACAAAATCTACATTCGATAACATGGGCCATAAGTTTCTCTTTCGTTTATTGGTTTTTTCGTTGGTTTATTTCAATGTTCCCAAAAACAATCTACGCCACAAACCCCTTAATCCCTCGATATTTTGAGTGTATTTTCATTTTGCGCCCATTTGATTAATGAGTGCAGTATGTATGTGAGGTTAGTCAGTCCGCCTTATTCCACTTTACCCGATTGACCACCTTGGACATTATTGTTCCCATGTGAAGAAGCATTTATCTCCTCATTTTTTACCTCCTTCTCCAGTCGTGATGTAGCCTTTATAAACAACGCCGCCTCTTTTGTGGCGCGTTCAGAATCAATCAGTGCCGAATAGGCTTCACTAGAATTACCATTACTATTATGATTTTGAGCTTCTTGTAGTTTCTCTTGGGCATGATCAAGGTTGATACGCGCATCATTAACTATAGTTTCCTGAAGTAATGAAGATGTAGCTGTTGTAGTCGCACCTGCAACATCAGCGGTTGTTGATTGGATTAATGATTCCACCGATTCTTTTCTTTTTGAATACTTTTTATTGTTCTTTGACTCATCTTTTGATTCTGACTTTTTATTAAGTTTCAAAGAAGTTCTTGAAGTTTGTGTCGATTCTGACATTGATGACGATGCCACCATAGCAGACGTAACGGCTCCATCTACGTTAATGGCGCCATTTTCTTTGCTATTACTATGAGATTCACCACGATTGACGGCAATAACATCGAGTATTCGTGTGTGAGCATTGATGCTTGCTTCTAACGTCGTACTAATATCATCAGCTTTTTCAGGTGACGTTTTTTTTACTTCATTAATATTTGCAGTCAAATCGGAAACTTGTTGATCAATACGCTGATTTAAACTTTGCTCTTTTCCATCATTGAGCTGACCTCGCGCCGCCAAGGTTTCTGCTTCTTGCAAACGACTCTGTACCAATTCAGTCTGAATCTCCGCCTTAATCCTTGGAGTTGGAGCAAAGGCAACGCGAATCGGTTCAACCATATTAACTTTGATCGGATAAAGCGTGTCACCAGGAAGTGTGTTACGTGAGGCTAATACGGCAGAATTTCCCGCCGAAATAACAATTACAATAAACACTAAAGCTGAAATTGAGCGATGCGTCTGTATCCACTTACCAAAAGAATACACAGTCCAAGTACTTTTAATTGGCGTAGTCTTCATCACACATTCAAAGACCATTCGCTTTTCCGCAGATGTCATGGATATATTCTTTATATCTTTTATTGCTTTGTTGAATCGTGTGTCTTTCATGTTTTTATTTTGACTCTAATTTATCTGCTGTATCCGCACCTCCTTCTTTAGAAAAATTATCTCCACCATCGATCTCAATGTCATATCCTGTCAATTTCCGTAATTCTTCAATTCCTCTGGTAATTCTAACTGATGTTGCGTTGGTTGATATCCCCAAGATCTTGGCAATTTCTGGAGGTGACAATCCTTCAACAAATCGGAGATAGATAGCGTCGCGGTGACCAGAACTCAATTTACTTATGGCAGAAATCAGGAATCGCCCCTCGCCTTCCAATTTACTATCCATTAGATCTGAATCTTGAATTGCTTCATACGGTTCATCTGTTTCAGGATCAGCCATGCTTTCCAAAGAAATACTTTTCTTTTTGCGATACCAATCAATGATAGCATTCCGTGCGACTGTGAAAAGAAAAGCTCGCGGATAGTCTATGTGCCGACCTTCTTGATTCATTGTCTGCCAAAAGCGAGTGAATATTTCTTGAACCAAATCAAGCGCTTGTTCTCGATCGCTGACTCGAATAAGACAAAAACGAAACAAAGAATCTGCCTCTGTGTTGTATATGTCAGTAAAGGTGCTTCTGAGCTTGTTTATATGATTATCGGTATTCATGATGTGTAACGAATGAATGGCGCTATTCTTACGTTTTCTGCGAATTTCAGCAATTCCTGATAGGTTGAGTGCTAATAGAATATACAATAAATGTGCAGTTGTGTCGATGTAAGGTTTATGTTTCTAGTCCGTTTATATAATCTGTTGGCTTTTATTAAGCTGACAAATATTACAAAGTACTATAAGTAGATTATAAATTAATTACACATAACAATTTTTATGAAAAATTACATTACCTCTTTCGCCATTGGCACACTCGCACTCGCTCTTGTCATGAGTCCCCTAGTTAGTTTTGCTAAAGAAAATAATAAGAATGAAAAAGAAAATAATAATGACCACGGCAAAAACCGTGTCGAGCGTTCGGTAACAGTTTCTACTTCAAATTCCAATTCGAATCATATAGATAGTGAAGTTGAGCATGATAAAAAGTCCAACAATTTAAATTCTCATATTTCAACTTCTACAAGGTCAAATTCACATGAATCTGAATCAAAATCAGAAAAAGATTCGTCTTCAAATTCAAATAAAAACTCTGCATTCGGCAAATGTTTCAAGGCATACGGTCATCTGGTCGCACCTGGTTGGATAAAGAATAATGGTACTTCTGACACCAATGTTTTAAATTGCTGGTTACCATTCGGTATCAATAAGAAGTTCCATGGCAATAATTCCTCGCCATCGGCTGATACCAAAGTTCCAGTCATCAGTAACGTTGTGACTGTTCTCGGAACTTCAACCATCAAAGTCGGTTGGAAAACAAATGAAAATACAACCGATCGCGTCTATTATTCAACAATTCTTCCTGTTGTGTTGAATGCAAGCACGACTTCGTATGTTTCCAATGCAAGTACTACCAAGACTCACTTGCTTACGTTGTCAGGACTTACACCAAATACGACTTATTACCTTGTCATTGAATCAACTGATACATCTGGCAACGTGACCACTTCATCGACATTCTCTGCTCATACTGGCAGTGTAATTGTTCCAGCTGATGTCACACCTCCAGTTATTAGTGCTCTAACTGCAACTCCAGGCGCTTCAACCACAACTATTGTTTGGACAACTGATGAGCTCGCAACTTCAAAGGTGTTCTACTCGAGTACAAATCCTTTGGATGTGAATGCAAGTACGACTTCATTCATCACCAATAGTGCACTAACACTGAACCACTCCATTTCAGTCATGGGATTGGCTACAAGTACAGCTTACTATTTCAAGGTCCAGTCCGTGGATGCTAGTGGGAATACTGTGACTTCAGGGCAGGTTATGAGTACTACGACGAGTGGGATTTAATAGTTAGAAAATTATCAGTTAAGTAAAGAAAAAAACACCCTTCCGAACGGGTGTTTTTACAAAAATAACCTTATTTTGTAAGGCTATTTTCCACTTATTTAAGACAACCTACTTCACCTCCTTGCCCTCCGTAGCTTCAGCGGAGGTGGGCTCCCTCTTCAATGGCATACCAATATGTTCTAGAAACGCCAACGTCGCTTTTTTATCACTGGAAGTTGTAACAATCGTAATAGCGAAACCAAAGACATCTTTCAAATCTTCATCGGAAGTTTCGGGGAAAATAGTGTGCTCCTTTATACCCATAGTGTAATTTCCCATAGCGTCAACTGATGTACGAGCGAGACCACGGAAGTCTTTGGTGCGAGGTAGAGCGACGTGGATGAGACGATCGAGGAATTCTGTCATGCGAGGACCACGAAGAGTGATCTGATAGCCGACAGCGTCACCTTGGCGAGTCTTGAATGTAGCGATAGCTTTCTTAGTCGCACGAACAGCTGGTTTCTGACCAGTGATCTTGGCGAGACGATCAGCGATGAGCTCAATCTTTTTCTTATCCTTTACTGAACCGAAACCATTGGATACCACGACTTTGACCAGGCGTGGTGCTTGCATCGGATTCTTAAGTCCCAACTTTTCCTTGAGTGTTGAGTAAGATTCTTTATTTAATTCTGATACTGTTTTATATGACATGATATTGAAATTCAATCGTTATTCTTTTTTAGCGACCTTCGATGCATGCATTGGCATAGCGAGATCAACGACCTGACCCTTCTGACCTTGCTTAGTTGGACGCTGATGCTTGCGGACCGTATTCATACCTTCGACGACTACTTTACCTTCTGCAGGAAAAGCCTTGACAACCTTGCCGGTCTTGCCTTTGTCGTCACCTGACAATATTAGTACTGTATCTCCTTTCTTGATATGCATGATATTAATTTAAACAATTTCTGGCGCCTTTGAAGCAATAGTCTTGAATCCAGCTTCACCAATCTCGCGAGGGATCGGTCCGAAGATACGACCAGCGACCGGCTCCTTTTTGCCTTTTTCGATAATGACCACTGCGTTCTCATCAAAACGAATGTATGAACCATCTTTGCGACGAGTCGGCTTTACCTGACGAACAACCACGGCATGAAGAACGTCTTTCTTCTTGATAGCCTTACGTGGCTCTGCCTTTTGAACTGAAAGCACCACGATCTCACCAAGCTCAGCGTAACGCTTTTTTGAAGATCCAAGTACCTTGAAAATACGTCCGATCTTGGCTCCGGAGTTATCAGCGATATTAACAATTGAACGTGGTTGAATCATAGTAGTTTAGTTCTAGAATATTATGCAATGACTTTGAATGACTTGTTCTTGGAAAGTGGTCTGCAAGCTTCGATAGTCGCCTTATCGCCAATCTTCTTGGTATTACCAACATCGTGCGCCATAAGCTTGGTCTTCTTGGTCATATACTTGTGGTACTTGGCATGCTTGACGTAGCGCTCAATGACTACCACACAGGTATCTTTCATCTTATCAGAAGTCACCACACCAGTGAATGTCTGGCGTTTGAGCTTCTTTTCGGTTGTTGCTGGAGTAGTCATGAGTTTGGAGTTTACTTGAAATTTGGTGATTTGTCTAGTTTATCGCTTGATTTGGCAAAATCATCTGCTGGTTTTTATTTCGCGACATGTTTTGATACATTCAAAGCAGTCAATATTCGAGCGATATCTTTTCTGATAGCCCTTCCTTCTTTGACGTTTTTAGCCTTTGCGCCAGCGGATCCAAATCTGAATACACGAAGAGCTTCACGCTTTTCTGTAATAAGCTTGGTTAGGTCAGAAGGTGTTTTATTTGAAATGTCTTTGTTTTTCATAGTTTTGTTTTTATTCGTGAATCGTGAATCTTTCTTCGTTATTCGTTATTCGTATCCTAAAGGCGCGCTACAACCTTGGTCTTCACTGGCAACTTGGTGCCAGCTTTGCGAAGTGCCTCTGCCGCGGTCTTGTTATCAACACCATCGATCTCGAACATGATACGACCTGGACGAACTTCGGCTACGAAACCGACTGGATCACCTTTTCCTTTTCCCATTTTTACTTCGGCTGGCTTCTGAGTGAATGGCATATCAGGAAAAATTCGAATCCAAACCTTACCAGATTTTGTGGCATATCGTGTCATAACCTTACGAGCGGCTTCAATTTGATTTGAAGTGACGCGAGAATATGCCATAGCTTTGAGACCAAATGATCCAAAAGCAACCGTGACGCCACGCGTCTCGTGTTTACCAGCTTCCTTGGCGCGATTTTTGCGCTTGGTGAAGTGTTTGCGATGTTTTACTTTCTTTGGGAATAACATGGTAGTAAATTAATGAAAAATTATGCGTTCTTTTGGTCTTTTTTGAAAATCTCACCCTTATAAATCCAAACTTTGATACCAATATCGCCGTAGGTCATATGGGCCTTTTCGCGAGCGAAATCAATATCCGCGCGGAGTGTCTGAAGTGGAATACGGCCTTTCTTGAGTTCCTCACTGCGAGCGATCTCCGCGCCACCGAGACGACCACCTAGACGAATACGGATACCGAGAACACTCTTGTTCGCCATGACTTTTTCAATAGTTTGTTTCATCACACGACGGAATGGCAAACGCTTTTCTAGTGATTCAGCGATCATCATGCCAGCGATCATTGCGTTTGACTCTGGATTACGAATCTCTTCGATATCAACCTTGAGCTCTTGTCCTGGGACTTCGGCTTTTGCATTGCGAATAATCTTGGCTATCTTTTCACGAAGTTTGACAACACCGTCACCAGCTTTGCCAATGAGCATACCTGGGCGAGATGTTTTGATGATCACGCGAAGAACTTTCTGATTGCGCTCAATATCAATACCACCAATATAGTTGGCGCGAAGTTCTTTTTGGAGGAATTCACGAACCGACAAATCAGCCTTCAAAGCTGTGCGATATCCTTTATCCATGCCAAACCAGCGACTCTTCCAATCGCGAATGATACCAAGTCTATGTGAATATGGATGTACGGTGTGGGACATGTTATTTTTTTGATTTGACAGCTGTTTTAGCAACTGGCTTAACTGCTTTTACGCGTGGTGCCAAAATAATACTAATATGACTGGTCCTCTTTTTGATCGGATGCGCTGAACCACGCGAAACTGGCATGGAACGCTTCATAACAAAACCTTGATCAACGCGAATCTCTTGTACAAAAAGGTTCTCTGAATCAATTTTGTGATTGTGCAGAGCGTTGGCAATAGCGGAATCCAAAAGGTCATGTATAGGATGCTTGGCCTTCTTGGAGGCATTGGTCAAAATAGTTTTTGCCAAAATGACGTTTTTACCGCGAATCATATCTGCGACCAGACGGACTTTGCGAGGAGAGATGCGATGATTTTGGAGTGATGCGGTAATCATGTCAGTATATTATTTTTTGGTAGCGGTTGTAGCGGCTTCCTTTGCAGATTTTGCGGCTGAAACTTCTGCTTCCTTAGCCTTCATTTCAATCTCCTTCTGCATCTTACCTCCATGACGCACGAACTTGCGTGTAGGCGAAAATTCACCGAGGCGGTGTCCAACCATATCCTCGGTTACCAAAACTTCTATATGTATCTTCCCATTGTGGACACCAAAAACGAAACCCACCATCTCCGGTGAAATCTGGGAGCGGCGTGACCAAGTCTTAATAACCCCAGTTGTTGCCGGCTTTTTCCCTGCGATCTTCTTCAAGAGTCGCTCTTCGATATAGGGTCCTTTCTTAAGTGATCGTGCCATGATTTAAATTACAATTTGAAAATTAAATAATTGAAAGATTGAGATGCGAACGCGCATGCATCTTTCAACAAGAAACCGAATAAAATAGGCTCCACAGAGCTTGCCAAGCATCTTAACAGAGCGGCGGTTTGAAGTCAAATTGATGAAAAACGATTCGGCAACCAGAAAAGTTCAGAATGATCTACGGTAACAGTTTAATATGAGCTATATCGATTGAAAAAGGAGAATCAAATACCCTACCTCCTCAAATTCCTTTTCCTATTATAAAAATTCTTCGACTCCCTCGTTATAGCTAGAATACTTAGCACCGCAATATATGACGCGCTCACTTCAGCAGGCATATGATATACTTATAGTAAGTCATCTTATCACCATGGAAAATCAAAAATCATTATTTGGTCTTATCTTCTCAATTTCTATTCAAAATGGCTTCATCGCGACACTATTTGTAATTTCAATACTTTTGTTCTTGAGTATTATTATCTGGACTATAGTTAAGAAACTTCGGACAAATGAAACTCTCAAATACGAATTCATCACCATCATTGCTCACAAGTTTCGCACGCCACTCACTCAAGTAAAGTGGGTATCGGAAGAACTGTTAAAATCTGAACAAGATTCCTACAAACACCAAAGCATCCAGGACATACAACAATCAAATGAAAAGCTCATCAAACTTACCAATACACTCATTGAGCTCACGGATTCTGACAACAACTCGGTTTCCGCATATGCTTTTGAAAAAGTAAATCTTTGTGAATTTGTACGTACAGTCAGTAATATCTTAAAAGATGCATTTCATGAAAAAAATATTTTCTTTTCCGTGCAATGCCCTTCGACTGACATTCAAGTGAAGATAGATCCGCAACGCATGGAGTTCGTCTTGCAAACTTTACTGGGGAATGCGTTAGCGTATACCCCGCCTGGTCAAAATGTAGACGTGACTGTGCAAAAAATTAGACATGAAGCAATAATATCAATAACAGATCATGGCATTGGCATAGACAAAAAAGATTTACCTCATGTATTTACCAAATTCTTCCGCGCTCAAAATGCTCAAGCTGTAGACACTGAAGGGTTTGGTGTTGGACTATACTTGGCACAAGCTATTACGCGGAGACACAAAGGAAATATAAGCGTAGATTCAGCTGGCATTGGTACCGGTGCTACATTCACTATTAGATTGAAAGCAGTTAGATAGACTTTGAAAATTTAACCAATTATCTTCTTGTCAACAATCATAAGCGCGATCGTATCGAATATTTTCTTGGTTGTTTTGACTATAAATTTGAACATGGAGGATAGTATAACAAAAAAATCGGTAATGTACCGATTTTTTGTGTATAAGTGTTTTTCCTACTGGTTCGCCACACTCTTCTTTTTACCAACTTGTCTTCGAGAAACGATAAAGACATTTGAATATTTCTTTGGGGTACGCGTCTTCTGACCCTTACCTGCTGGCTTGCCCCAACGAGTCTTCAAACGACGGAGACCGCGACCTTGGCGTTGTTCACCTCCACCATATGGGTGGTCAACTGGGTTCTGGGCGGTACCACGGACTGTTGGGCGAATACCCATCCAGCGACTGCGACCAGCTTTGCCGATATTAACCAGACGATTTTCTTCATTGGAAACCGCGCCGATCGATGCCCATGCATTTTCATGAACCTTACGAACTTCAGTTGATGGTAGCTTGATATTGGTATAACCGGCATCGTTTGCGGATACTTGAGCAAATGAACCAGCAGAACGGACGAGTTTGGAACCACTGCCAGGTTTGATTTCAATATTATAAATAAACGTACCAACTGGAATATTTTTGATTGGAAGACGATTGCCGACTTGAATAGGAGCATTCTCTGATACGATAAATGAATTGCCGACTTTCATAGTCTTTGGAAGCAAAACGTAACGCTTGGTACCATCCTTGTAGTTGACCAAACCAATATAACCAGTGCGGAATGGATCATACTCAACTGTTTTAACTGTGGCAATCATGTCTTTTTTGTCGTACATGAAATCAATGATACGGTAAAGCTTTTTGTGACCTCCACCCTTGTGACGAACCGTGATTCGACCAAAAGCATTGCGCCCCATGTCACGCTTGAAACCTATTGTGAGCGGCTTGTACGGCTCTGAAGCAGTCAAGTATTCCTTGAATGGCAAGACTGTCATGTGTCGGCGTGATTTTGATGTTGGGCGGAATGATTTCATGATAATAAATTAAAGATTAAACAAAGTCGATCTTATCTCCTTTCTTTAGCGTAACTAATGCCTTGCGAACACCTGGCACAACTCCTCGGCGACCACGGATAAAAACGTTTCTGGCAGGATTGTTAAGGATTGCAACTTTGACTGGAATAACTTTGTAGAGCGCTTTCACAGCAGACGCAACTGAATTTTTATTTGCACCCTTGGTTACTTCGAATGTGTATACACCACCTTGACTCAAAATACCTGACTTCTCTGTAATACGAGGACGAAGAATAACAGATGCAGTGTTGAAAGTTCCATCTGATGTATTTAATTTATCACCGACAACAGTAACAGCTTTTGAAACAGGTTTTGCCTTTTCAATCTTTGGAGCTTTTGCTGGTTTTGCAGATTTTGTTGACACAGCTTTTACCGCCTTCGCCTCTTTCGGAGTTTTAATTACCGCTTCTGTTTTCTTTTTTGATCCAAATAATGACATGGTGGTTTAGTTTGTCCAAGGTCAGACCTTGGACATTTAAATTTACTCGCTTTTGGTCTTACTCGTTAAAAGTTTTAACGACTCAACCGGATTGGTAACGATCAAATATGTATGATTGAGGATAGAAACTGGATTGATATTGCGGAATTCCTCTACTGAAACATTGCCGAAATTACGAAAACTCTTGGTTAGAGCGTCGGTCTTCTTGTCTAGCGCAATCATGGCGGCGTTCGTAGACTTGGTAGCGAGCTTCTCATAACCCTTGATGGTTGCAAGAGATGAAATGATTTTCTTGGCATCCTGCGCTTTTGGAGCTTTGATATTCAATGAATCAACAAATAAAATCTCTCCGTCTTTGAATTTACGAGAAAGAATAGTGTAGAGAGCTCGAACTTTAGCTTTCTTGTTGATCTTGCGGTCAAAGTTCTTATCTGCGCGCGGACCATGCGTAACACCACCACCAACCCAGATCGGAGAACGACTGGAACCGTGACGAGCGCGACCTGTACCTTTCTGTTTCCATGGCTTCTTACCGCCACCACGGACTTCACCGCGGGTCTTTGTGTTTGCGATTGCGTTGCGTGAATTTGAATTCATCAAACGAACGATCTCATGAACCAAGTCTGCATTCCATGGTACGCCGAATACGTCCTTGGAAAGAGTGATCTTCCCTGTTGATTTACCGTCTTGATTGTATATAGTTGATTCCATATTTTATTTCATTATGCAACAATCTCCACCAACGTCCCTCTCTTGCCTGGAATAGCTCCAGAAACATACATGATACTTTCCTCTGGGTCAATGTGAATGACCTTCAAATTCTTCACAGTAATACGATCAGAACCCATGCGTCCGGCCATGCGCATACCGACTGGAACGCGGGTGCGTAAGCCTCCACCGATGGAACCTGGCTCACGTTCGGAGTGTTTCTGACCGTGACTGCGAGGACCTCCACCGAAACCGTGACGCTTGACCACACCTTGAAAACCTTTACCTTTGGAAATAGCACTGACTGTAATCATGTCACCTGCGGCAAACTGTGAAAGTTCAACTTTGTCACCAACTTTGAGTGTTGGCATACCAGCTCCAGGAGTATAATCTCGGAATTCAGATACTGCAGCGAATGAACCGAGCTCCTTGAAATGACCTTTTTGGGGCTTGGCAATGCGAGCGGGGTTCCTTGAACCTTCTCCAACTTGGAGAGCTTCATAACCATCAGTGTCTTTGGTACGGACTTGAGTGACAATATTTGAACGCACAGAAACAGCAGTCACAGGTAATGCTGCACCTTTGGCATCAAAGATTTGGGTCATATTCAGTTTTCTTCCAAGAATGAATTTCATGTTATTTACGAATTGGTGTGTGATGGCGCAGTGAACTTTAATTTTATTTCGCCTGCGAGACTCGCGACGTACGCTCCAAACAAAATGTTACAGGGATTAGTGGCGATTCCCATTTTGTTTGGAGCGTTACTCCGCTCAGACAAGTTCTCGGCTCATAAAATCAAAGTTCACTGCGCCATCACCATCACACTACATCATCTTCACATCTATGTTCACCCCTGATGGTAGACTTAGATTCGTCAAAGCTTCGATGACCTTCGGATTGGGATTAATAATATCTATTAGTCTCTTGTGAACGCGCATTTCGAATTGTTCACGGCTATTCTTGTCAATAAAGGAAGAGCGGTTGACCGTGTACTTCTTGATCTCGGTCGGCAATGGAACTGGACCGTGGATCTCCGCGTCATAACGAGCGGCTGTATCCATAATCTGTTTCAATGATGCATCGAGAATCTTGTGCTCATAAGCACGAACACGGATACGGAGATGTGGTGCCTCACCTACAGCCTTGACCTTCTTGGCACGAGGTGCGCGAGGAACCTTGGCGTGAGTCTCTTTTTTAATTGTTTTATGTTCTGTAACCATGGGATCTATTACGCTACCACCTTCGTTATAACTCCAGCACCAACGGTCTTGCCTCCTTCACGGACGGCGAAACGCATTTGAGCTTCGAGAGCAACTGGAGCAACGAGTTTGACTTTGAAAGTGATCGTGTCACCTGGCATAACCATTTCAACCTTTTCAGGGAGGGTTACTTCACCAGTAACGTCTGTAGTACGAATATAGAATTGAGGCTTATATCCAGTGAAGAATGGAGTGTGGCGACCACCTTCTTCTTTCTTCAAAACGTATACTTCTGACTCAAATTCGGTATGAGGCTTGACGGAACCGGTCTTGGCCAAAACCTGACCGCGAGAAACGTCATCCTTTGCAGTACCTCGGAGAAGGAGTCCAGCGTTGTCTCCGGCAATACCTTCCTTGAGCTGCTTGTTGAACATTTCGATACCAGTAATAGTAGTCTTTACGGTATCACGGAAGCCGATAATCTCAACTTCGTCACCAACCTTGACTTGACCGCGTTCGATACGACCAGTAACCACAGTTCCACGTCCTTCGATAGAGAAAATGTCTTCGATCGGCATGAGGAATGGCTTGTCGATATCACGAACTGGCATAGGGATGAAGGTATCGAGAGCATTCATGAGCTCGTCAATCTTGACTGTCCATACTGGATCACCTTCGAGAGCCTTCAATGCTGAACCACGGATAACTGGAGCCTCCTTGCCATCAAAGCCGTTCTTAGTGAGGAGTTCACGAACCTCTTCTTCAACTAGGTCGAGCAAATCTGCTTCGGCAACCATGTCACACTTGTTAAGAAAAACCAAAACTTTTGGAACACCAACTTGCTTTGCAAGAAGGATATGTTCGCGAGTCTGTGGCATCACACCATCAAGAGCGGAAACGACGAGAATAGCACCGTCCATTTGAGCGGCACCGGTAATCATGTTCTTGATATAGTCAGCGTGACCTGGAGCGTCGATGTGAGCGTAGTGACGAACAGGTGTCTCATACTCAACGTGAGCTAGAGAAATAGTAACGATCTTTGACGCGTCACGAACAGTACCACCCTTGGCGATATCTGAATAAGACTTGTCCTTTGCAAGACCTTTCTTGGCCTGAACTGCAAGGATAGAAGCGGTGAGCGTAGTTTTGCCGTGGTCAACGTGTCCGATGGTACCAACGTTAACGTGTGGCTTTGTGCGATTGAATTCTGCTGCCATAATATTATTTTAGTGCCTGTCACTTGGATCAGTGAACAGATGCTGAAGTTTATACCATTTCTTCAATACCCATTAACGAAACCAAGTGCCAGGATAAATTGTTATTAGTTTTTATAAAATACGAACCCAGCTAGCTTAGCATAGAGACAATAAGGGTGTCAAATTTAAAAGGTTCTTTAAAGAACCACAAAGTATTGACAGTAATTATTATTTTGCTATAATTGTACGGTTGATGAGGCGTGAGAGGTCAGAGACCTTATACTAGACTCTACAAAAATCCGTCTTTGGTGACGGATTTTTGCTTTATTTTGCCACATTCTTGCAAAGATCTAATAAACTATCTGCTGTGGCACTGTACAATTTGATTGTACCCAAGTTTGATCAAATTCTGTCAATTCGCGACGTTGACCGTTCAATATATAGTACGCAGGATAATCTTGACCAGTAACAACGGGCATCTGATTTACTATTTTTTGACTTGGGCAAATTCGGAGAAGTGTTGAGCTAATAGTGAAGGATGAGTCACTCGAATCACAGTTTGTCGTTGAACCGGCTATACAAACACGAACCCTATAATCTGCCGCAGGAATCTGGACATTATTGATGTCAGTTGCCACTATCCAATTATAGATAGTTGAGGTCATGATGTTTCTATCAAGAACATAAGTACTCCCACATGGTGTTGTAATGCAGTAAATATTTGCCTGATCGAGATAGATATCAAATGGCGCATCGACATTAGATAGATCTGTTACAGACCAAGCGATTCGATGTGTTGAATTCGCCTGCCAAACTTCCCCACCATTTGGGGAAGTTACTTTCAAAACTGAAAGTGGGGCTGAAGAAGTAATAGTGAAAGGTGAATTACTTGAGTCACAATTATTGGTACCTGTTTCGCAGACTTGGATGGTGTATTGGCCGTCTGGAGCAACTATTTGACCAACCGGTGTATCAAGATTTCCATCAGTCAATACATTCCCAACTTTCCAACTATACGAATTCTGATTGATACTTATATTTGTAGAAATTGTATACGGCGCACGATATGGATACATCATCGATGTTTGAGCACCTGACGATTGCACAGCACCCATCGGACATACCTGACCAGTACATGGCTGATAATACGGAACGAGTTTAATATCTGCATACGTCGCTCTGAAATAATACGGTGCATTCCATCTTATAGTTTGTGTTGTTCCTTTCTGCCAAACTTCCCCACCATTTGGTGAAATGACATTGAGTGGACTTGCCCCACGGGAATCTCCACCATTCATCCTCCCCCTAGTCATTGGACCAAAATAGCCGGTATTTGGAATTCCGTTAGAAAATTGATATTTCATTAATGCAGTTTTTGTTTGCGAACCAAAATATCCATGAAAAGCCACCCCCGAACTCAATGCGGGAATATCATACCCATTTGAAATAAGCCAAGTTTGTAGGTTGACCACATCAGAGCTACTAGCCCCAACTGACAAATTATTTAAAAATGTAAAATTCTGCGCCCCAACTACTGAAGCGAGAGCGAACAGAGCTATACTTGATGCAATAATATATTTTTTCATGATAATAGTAATTAGAAGTTAATTCATATCCAAGGTCGGACCTTGGACAAATAGATGTCAACAGCTTATACCTATATATGACGTAAGACAACCTCGACATCTTACACAACTATGTTATATTTAGCGTACTAAATAATAACATACGCTCATGAAAATCCTCATCGTTGAAGATGACAAGAGTTTAGCAGATATGCTTGAGAACAGCCTCAAAGCTAAAGCTTACTCCGTAGATATTGCATCCACTGGTGGTGATGGATCATTCATGGGAAAAAGTTATGACTATGACGCGATCCTACTAGATTATTCCCTACCGAAAAAAGATGGCTTAACGATTTGCAAAGAAATTCGGATGGCAGGAAAAACCACGCCGATTATTTTTCTTTCAGTCACTGATACCGTCGAAACAAAAATAGCCGCACTCGATCATGGCGCTGACGATTATCTCGTCAAGCCATTTTCATTTGAGGAATTACAGGCTCGTTTGCGCGCTATTCATCGCCGTCCAAATATAACCAAGAAGCCAATCCTAGTAGTCGGTGATATCATACTCAATCAAGATACCCACATTGTCACTCGCGAAGGTCGCAATATATCTCTAACTCGCAAAGAATTCGCCGTGCTCGAATATCTAATTCAACACCAAGGAACTTTGGTATCACGCATCCTTATTCTGGAACACGTATGGACCGCGGATGCAGACATACTCTCAAATACTGTAGAAACGCATCTTCGCAATATCCGAAGGAAGCTCAATGCCTCAAATAAACCTGATTATATCCAAAATGTCCCTGGTCGAGGGTACATTATGAGCGCTGAATAGAGCCATAGGAAAAAATCTTCATTACTTCTTTATCGTTTCTTCAGTGTTTCTTCATTTCGATTTGATACGGTATATAAGGTTATGTGTCGACATATCCATTTATTAATATCAGTATGGTGACATGTCATGAAGCACAATTCTTCCATTTTTGTGAACAGATAATACTATGAAACCCTTTACATTCTCGCAGGTGGATGAGGGGGAACCATCTGTCACGGACGCAGGCGCGTTCACCGTGGCAGATGGTATTATCTATACCACAATATTCACCCTGGTCTGCGCGATTGTCTGGCTCTCAGATCGCGAGATAAAAATTTCACGCGTTCGAATTATGGCTTCGGAAAAAATGTTGGAAGATAAGAAAAATTCTTTGACTCGACACATCGCGGAGCGCACTACCGAATTTGTCCACGCAGAAGAACAGCGAATGATCGAATTAGAAAGAAACGCGGAATTTGGAAAATTATCACAAGGACTTTTTCATGATCTAATAAGTCCACTTTCTTCAGTGTCTCTATACGTCCAACAACTTGATTATCATATGAACGATTCAAATAAAATAGAAGAAAAAGAAATGGTCCAGACTGTTATTGAGTCATCGCGACGAATGAATTCATTTATGGAAAGCGTGCAGAGGTCATTAGGTAATGAAACAGTGGATTCGAATAATGAATTAAACCCAGAAAATCAAAAAATGATGCTTGCAAATGTGGACAAAGAAATTAATATTGTCTTGGATATTATTGGTTATAAGGCGCGCATGGCTGGAGTGCAAATCAAAGTTAATCAAAAAGAACCAGTGTATTTGGATGTTAATCCTGTTCGTCTACATCAGTTGTTAGTAAATCTGATTTCGAATGCGATTGACGCATGTATTCAGGCGTCTATGCAAACTTCTATTCAAAATAATACTCAAGCACTTGATTCAACGAAAAAACGCGAGTGCGTTAGGACTGAAAAACAGGAGCCTTTAGAGCATGTCGTAACAATTTCAATAATAAAAAAGAAGTCGATCATTGAATTATCCGTATCAGACACCGGCTGTGGTATTTCTGCGGAAAATCAGACGCGACTTTTCATAGACCGGTTCACCACCAAGAAAAGTGGTAGCGGTATTGGGATGATGACAGTCAAGACTATTGTTAAACAGGATTTGGGTGGAACTATTGAAGTTGTGAGTGAAGAAGGAAAAGGCGCGAAGTTTGTGGTGAAGATTCCACGTTCGAAAGAAAAATAAGTAGGAAAAAATCCTTCCAATTATTTAATCTTCTCGATGATCTCTTTCTCCTGTTTACCAAAAACGATTGAGCAAGCCTCCTGAAATATGGTGGCTTTTTATTTACAAACAAATCAAACTCGCCAACTGATCACCATCTCGTAACTTCATCACTCTGACACCTTGCGTAGCACGACTCAGCATCGGAATTTCTTTGAGGTCAACGCGGATAACTTGCGACTTCTTTGACATAGCCACAATCTCTTCTTCGTCGTCAGTCACGACTTTAGCCGCCATCAAGGGACCAGTTTTCGCCGTAATATTCATAGTCAGAATTCCGGAACCACCGCGGTTTTGAACTTTGTATTCAGAAAGATCGGTCTTTTTTCCATAACCATTGGCACCCATGACGAACAAAGCTGGATTTTTGGCATCTTTGGAAACAATATCAGCGGAAATGACGGCATCACCTTTATCAAGTTTGATAACACGAACACCTGCGGCATTGCGACCCATTTCGCGAACATCATCTTGATCAAAACGGATTGACTGACCTTCTTTGGTGGCAATCGTCACCGTATCATTTTTTGAAACAAACGAAGCAGAAATGAGTTCATCACCAGCATCGAGTGTGATTGCGATCAAACCAGAGCGACGCACATCCTTGAAATGAGCTGCCGAACATTTTTTACCGGTACCATCTTTGGTTACCATCATCAATGACAAATCTTCTGCTTCTTTCTTATTTTTCGGCATTGGTAAAATAGAAGTTACGCGCTCGCCTTCTGCCAGAGACAAGAAATTCATCATGGATTTACCTTTAGTAGCACGCTTGCCTTCGGGAATATCATACATCTTGATTTGATACGCTTTGCCTTTGTCAGAAAAAAATAGCAAATCATTGTGTGTTGAAGCAAAAACAAGATGTGAAATAAAATCCTCTTCTTTGGTATCTAGATCAACTACACCAACGCCACCACGCTTCTGTTTGCGATATTCATCAGGATTGGTTCGCTTGATGTAACCGCCTTTGGTCAAAACCAATACTGATTCTTCATCAGCAATCAAATCTTCTGGATTGAATTCCTTGACGCCATGTTTCACAATCTTGGTGCGACGATCGTCGCCATATTTATTTTTGATTTCAGTAAGTTCGGTTTTGATGATGCCACGAACTTTCTTTTCACTACCGAGAATGCCTTTTAATTCTTCGATCAAGGCTTGAACTTCTTTCAATTCATCCAAAACTTTCTTGCGCTCTAGGCCAGCGAGTTTTTGCAAACGCATTTCCAAAATAGCCGTTGTTTGCTTGTCACTGAACTTGAACTTCTTCATCAATCCTGCATGAGCCGCGGTAACATCAGCTGACGCGCGAATCAAAGTAATGATTTCATCAATATGATCTAGTGCTTTCTTTAAACCAAGCAGAATATGCTCACGATCCTCGGCTTTGGCGAGATCAAAAGCTGTTCGACGGCGAATGACTTCAATACGGTGCTCAACGAATTCTTCCAAAATAGACTTGAGCGACAACGTCTGTGGCACACCGTGAACGAGCGCCACTGTATTCATGTGAAATGTTTCTTCGAGCTGGGTATGTTTGTAGAGTAAATTGAGAATCTTTTCTGGATACGCGCCATTTTTTAAATCAAGAACAATGCGCATTTCTTTGTCTGATTCATCGCGCAAACCACGGACTCCTTCAACGATTTTTTCACGAACGAGATCTGCCATGCGAATGATGAGCTCTGATTTGTTGACACGATATGGGATGGAACTAATGACGATCTGATACTGGCCTTTTTTGTCTTCAACAATCTCCGCTTCACCACGCACAGTCATACCACCACGACCAGTTGCGTATGCATGATGAATATCTTTTTCACCATACAAAACCGCGCCCGTTGGAAAATCTGGACCTTTGATAAATTGGAAAATATCGTCAATGGTCGCATCCTTGTTATCAACCAAATGCATGGTCGCATCAACGACTTCCCGGAGATTGTGCGGAGCGATGTTGGTCGCCATACCAACGGCAATACCGAGCGTGCCATTCAAAAGAAGATTCGGAACCGCAGTTGGAAGAACGGTCGGCTCTTTGCGAGTGCCATCGTAGTTTGGACGAAAATCAACGGTGTTCTTGTCGATATCACGGAGAAGTTCAGCGGCAACGCGTGACATCTTGGCTTCGGTATAACGCATAGCGGCGGCTGGATCTCCATCAATGGTTCCAAAGTTTCCTTGACCCTGAACCAGCGGATATCGCATAGTGAAATCTTGCGCCATTTTGACAAGCGAATCATAAATAGCTACGTCACCATGCGGGTGATAATTACCCATCGCGTCAGCGACTGGCACTGCGGACTTACGAAATTTTGAGGAAAATGTCAGACCTTTTTCGTGCATAGCATAGAGAATGCGGCGGTGCACAGGCTTCAAGCCATCACGAACATCCGGAAGCGCGCGGTCAGTAATAACTGACATTGCGTAGTCTAGAAAAGACTCACGCATCTCGGTGGTGATATTGCGTGCCACAACGCCAGCTCCCGCTGGTCGTGCTACTGGTTCGGCTTCAATTTGGTTGGTTTTCTTTGCCATGAATCACTCCAAGGTCCGACCTTGGAAAATTATTTTACCACTTAATTGTAGCAAAAATAAGGTGTGGTGTCAGCTTGACATTGTGTGTATTAGATGAGAATATACATAGTAGAAATAAGAAAAAATTAAAGGTCAACTATGAAACTACCGGCACGTCTAATTAAGATCAACAAAAACCATTGACAACAGAACCGATTCTATCACCGCACGATTCCATAAGAATGCCTTAATGCTCATTCTTTTGATTTTCTACTGGAGTCTCGCATCAATTGGAAGTATCTTGAGCATTGTCATTTGGATTGGAATACTTCCAACTCCGAAAAATTTTCCACACTTAATCATGGTCGCAAGCGCGCTTTTGTTTCCAATAGTCCTTCTTTGGACAATACACATATGGAGGAATGCTGGCTGGCATCTCTATCACAGAATTGATAAGTTGCTCGACGATTACAACTAAGATTACATGGAAGGCCGTTTTCATCCGCGTCGCGACACCCAGTCGCCCGCGGTTTTTTAATTTCTTCATTACTTCTTTATCGTTTCTTCAGTGTTTCTTCATTCCGGTTTGATAGAATATGTTGTCCAAGGTCTGACCTTGGAACAA
Organism: Minisyncoccota bacterium; assembly: GCA_036170235.1. GTDB lineage: Bacteria > Patescibacteriota > Minisyncoccia > Phycocordibacterales > PALSA-1337 > C7867-002. The sequence continues at coordinate 29,631 of JAVHOW010000016.1, read as the reverse complement.
ATGCCTTACTACCATATCTACAATCGCGGTGCTCATAAAGCGCCTATATTCAATGATAAGAGCGATTATCAACGCTTTGTCTGTTTGTTGTATATAGCGAATGATTCAAAGCCTCTAGTTTTCAAATTGAATAAATCTGATATTTTTTCTATAGACCGACAACAAAATCTCGTGGATATATTCTCGTATTGTCTTATGCCAAATCATTTTCATTTGGGACTTATGGTCGAAACTGATCAGCAAGTTGAACAATTTGTTAGAAAACTCTGTACCGCGTATGTAATGTATTTCAATAAAAAATATAATCACTCGGGCACAATATTTCAAGGAAAATATAAAGCAAAAACTATTGATACCGATCAATATTTAGCTCGTATTATTGAATATATACATTTAAACCCTTTTGGTATTGAAGAACCAGATATGTTGAGAGAAGTAAGATATGAGCACTATGATAGAGCAGTCGAATATTCGAAGGTCTATGAGTTCTCAAGTTTCAAAGATTACTTGGGTGAAAAGAGACCACAAAATAACATCCTATCCAAGGTCGGACCTTGGACTATTTACTCCCCGGCGTCACCACAACCTCACTATATTTGATCTTCTTCGCACCAAAAAGCATCTCCTTTATATCAACAAAAAAGTTTCCGACGCCTGCAATCAGCGAGCTTCCAGGACTACCAGCTTTTGAGACCGCAGAAGCCACGGCACCACTTGCCGTACTTCCAGTAATAGAAAATGAACCCAGCCAAAATGCAAAGATAATTGCAGTAATTCCGAATGATGACCAAAAAGCTATCCTTTTGCGGATATGTTCTGGTTTTGCGCGTAGGTTTTCGAGATGTGTTTGGAGTTTCATATTATGTAATAATTCTAGCACTGCTATATCGAAGCGCAAGGTACAATTTTACTCCCTCTCCAACACCACAACATACGCCTCCTTACCTTCCAAATCCTTCTTCTTGAGCGTAAGTTTCGGTTCTGGCTTTGGATTCTCCCCTGCTTCCTTCAGGAATTTTTTCAAAGCGTCTTTATCACCCCCATCACCATAGTTCACCGGAATAATTATTTTGGGACCAATAGAAACTGCCAACTTGTACGCTTTGGCTGGATCGAGCACACCATCGCCACTGATTGGCACAAAAAGAATGTCCACTTCATCTATGGCCTCATCAGCTTCCTTGGGCAATTCGGTTGTATTCAACGCACCAAGAAAACAAATGTTCATGCCTTCAAGCGCAACCGTATATATAGTATTGATTCTCTTTTCGCCATCATAGCCAGATTCGGATCCAAAGCCTTTGATGAACACGCCTTTGACTTCATATTCACCTGGACCGGAAATGGCGAATGGTTTCTTGTCGCCAAACATAACTTGATCAAAACCGTTCATGTCGGGATGATTGACACTGGTCAAAACAACGTCCGCGCCGAACTTTGAAACTTTGAGCTTGGAATCCTTGGAAATAGGGTTGAAAGCGAGGATAGTGTCGCCAAATTGAACTTTCACGAATTGTCCGCCAAGGTAATTGATTATCATAGTGATAATTTAACATAAGAAATGAAAAATAAAAAGAGCTCCACCACCGATGTGCGAAGTATTAAAACTAACGAATCCGCAGGAATTTGCTTGTCATAAACCTACTCCACATACTCCGCGCCTTTTTCATACAAGGTCAGCGGGATGTTTTTCAAATTATCTAGAATAGACATCATGAATTTCCATGAAGCCATGATCTCGTCTGTTGAAGCGAAGAGAGTTTGATCACCAACAAAAGCATCGTTGATAAGTCGTTCATAATCATTCGGGATCATTTCGAAACCTGCCACGTCCGCGTACTTGAACTTTAACGGCTTGGATTCGGTTTTGTATTCATGTCCAGGAACTTTTACAAAAAAACGAATGCGAATGCCTTCATCCGGCTGAATGCGAAACGTTAAAATATTTTGCCGATTATCAGGAACACTTTCGCCTCCGTCTGAATCACCGGATAAATATTTATTTTTTTGCTTCTTGATTTTTGCTTCTTTGAAATACACGTCTATCTCCGCCTTTGATTCTGCAAGCGCCTTGCCACTTTCCAGATAAAAAGGTACGCCTTTCCAGCGCGCCGAACCAATGTACGACTTGATTCGAAAATATGTTTCGGTCTGCGATTGTGGAGAGATGCCAGACTCTTGCATGTATCCCATGTACTGACCACGTACCACTTGTTTGGATATAGAACGTCCAGACATCTGCTTCAATTTTGATATAACTTTGGCGCGTCCACTACGAATATCACGCGCGGTAAATGATTTTGGCGGCTCCATAGCGATAATCGCCAACATCATCAACATGTGATTTTGACCGACATCCTTTAGAGCTCCGATCGGATCATAGAAAGCACCACGACCCTCCATGGTCGCGCGTTCAAACAGTTTGATGTGGACTTTGTCAATGAATTTCTTATTCCATAATGGCTCAAACATCGAATTTGAAAAACGAAAAGCGATGATATTTTGCAAAACTTCTTTGGCAAGATAATGATCAATGCGAAATATTTGTTCTTCTTTGAATAATGAACCGAGCAACTTGTCGAGATGATGCGCAGTCGCACTATCACTGCCAAATGGCTTTTCGATGAGCACACGAGTCCAACCGAGACCATCATCGCATGCTGAGGCAAGTCCTGAATGAGCGACATTAACCAGAATCTTTTCGTACAATGTTGGTGGAACAGAAAGATGAAACAGTTTGTTGGAACATTGACCCCAACGATCATCGATGTTTTTCATTTTCAATGCCAAGCGCGTGTATGCGCCAGCGTCATCGAACATGCCTTGCTCGTATGACATGTGATCTAGAAAATGCTTGATATCTTCTTCTTTGAATTGACCAAGTCTAACATTCATGCGGCTACGGATAAATTCGCGGAATTCTTCTCTACTGAATATTCGACGAGAAAATCCGATAATAGCAAAACGAGATGGTAATAATTTTTTGGTATAGAGGCTCAAAAGAGCGGGAATAAGTTTGCGTGAGGCTAGATCGCCAGTGATACCAAAAATAATAAAAATGGTCGGGTGCAAAGCTGGGGGATTATTGGAATCGGAAAGTTGCGACATATGACAAGTTTACAGTGAAAAGCTTACCCCCGCAAATGTTATAAAAAATTAGAAATTGTTTATTAGAAATCTTCTCCCCACTCTATCCATTTTGGATATAAATTACCCGCAATAAAAACGCACGGCAAGATAATGATACCGGCAAGCGCCCAAAATATAAAATGTAATACCGTTGGAATAACGCCAAAAACAGCGGAAGCCATTTCTTTCCACACTTCCCACAGTGTTCCAAATAATCCACCAAATGTTTCTCCCATAGAGGAAGTATAGTAGCTTAGAAGAGAGCTTGATGCAAATTTTTTAATAATTAAGCCCTGTAAGTGCTAAACGAGGGTGTGTATAACTAGGCAAAACAACATATACCCTATCTGCTATAATTACTTCTAGTGTACAAGGTAACAGTTTATTATTAATAATATTAAAGTACTATTATGAAAGCATTACACTCTGTCGCGTTTATTTTATTAGTTATCGGAGGCTTGAACTGGCTCCTAGTCGGTATTGGAGTTGGTGATGTAGTTATGTATCTTGGTGCAACTATTGCAAGGATCGTATACATCCTCGTAGGTCTTTCAGCTCTGTACCTCATCTTCACCCACAAGAGTACCTGCAAAAATTGCAGTGTTTCTTCGTCCGCTGGTTCAACAATGTAATATTTGTTGCTCTCACTATCAAAAAACCACCCTTCGATAAAAACTCAGGGTGGTTTTTTGATTTACTTGACACATTCACACGTTTCGCACTTTTTACCCGAATGAGCTGGGTGTGAACATGATGGACATATTGGTGCATCTGCCATAATTGTATACTTGATTAGGGCTGATAAAGCGACCATATTGAAGCCGTGAGAGGTTAGTAATTATTACGTGATAACTAGAACATATTCGCTACGCTCATTTTGGTGGACCTCGTTAGTCGGTCCGCGAACACCCGCTCCGCCTTGCCGTCGGCATTATCGACGGCAGTCCAGCAAGAGCCAACCTGTCCCAACTGCGAGTTGTTGATACACGCCGTCTCGTCGAAAAAATAGGATTTTTGGAACAGGACATTTTTACAACTATAAGAAAAGCCGCCAGAAACTTGCTCTGACGACTTTTCCAACATTCTCCCTCTTACGGGGGTAAGGCCGAAGCCAACTGTTTCTACATAATATCAAATACCCATAACTTGTCAATTTTCACTGTCAAAAATACCGACCATGGACCTTGTGTCCACTTTATGGGGTACAGATCAACAGTGGACCCGAGAGGAATCGAACCTCCGACCTTTGCTTTGCAAAAGCACTGCTCTACCAACTGAGCTACGGGCCCGTGTATTAAATTTTCAATAAGTTAAACCACCTTGCTGCATTACTACCGAGACAGCTACAGGCCTATTAATTTCCCTATTAAAGGTACCGAAACAGCATACACGATTACCGCCGATTATTCAATTCCCTATCATTTCTTCATCGCCAAACCGATCAAATGACCGACCAACTCATGAACATCGCTTCCAACTGCGCGTAATGATTTTGGAACTAATGATTCCGAAGTAAGTCCTGGCAGAGTATTAACTTCAAGCATGTATATTCCCCTGCGTGGGTGAATGATAAAATCCGAACGCGAATAATGTCGCAAACCGAGAGCGAGATGAATTTTCCCAGCCAAATCTTCTAAAGACTTTTTTATTGATTCTGAAAATGTCGCTGGAACTATTTCCTCTGATTTTCCCTGATACTTTGCTGAATAATCAAAAAAACCGCTATGGGGACGGATCTCAACTGGTGGCAAGGCGTATAATTCATGACCACGAAATCCCTCGATTACGCCACAAGTAGTCTCAATGCCGGGAATAAATTCTTCTATAAGAATAGTTTCGTCATGAAGAGCGGCACTCATTAAAGCTGTGACCAATTCTGCAAAATTGTGAACTATCGAAACGCCAACAGACGAACCGCTAGAATTCGGTTTGACAACCGCTGGCAAAATAAAAGTAGTGAATAATTCCTGCGCAACCGCTTCCACATCAGCACGAACCGAATCTGATGAAACTTCTTTCCAATATGGACTCTTGATACCGTGGTCAGCGCAGATTTTTTTTGCGAGGATTTTATTCATGCCAACTGCCGAACCGAGCGATCCAGAACCAGTAAATGGAATGCAGTGTGCCTCAAGAAATGCCTGAATCTTTCCATCTTCGCCATACGAACCATGCAGTGCGTTGAAAGCCACGTCAATCTTCGAAGACATACTTTCTGGATTTACAGCCACGCCATCAATATGCCATGTTCCTTGTCGATCAATAAAAATATCTCGGGGCTCGTATTGCGGCTCGAAATGCGTACGCAATGCCGAAAGTACCGTCGCCCCAGAATTGAGCGAAATTTCATATTCATTACTTGGACCGCCACGGAGCACGCCAACGCGAGTAAGGTGTTTCATTCATACAAGTATAATGCTATAAAAACCTTTAGTCCAATCCGCCCCTGAATGACCGAACCCTTTTCTGCCGATGATACTTTATAGCAAAACGATGCGCTTCAGCATTCAAAGCAATTATTTCTTTTTTGTATTTTTTAATAATATCTGGATTTCCAATAAATCGCGCCGCTTTATGCCGTTCATCTTTTGTAACCGCAATAATAGGTATTGAAATTCGACGAACCTTAAGAACTGATTCAGCATGCGAAAGGTGTGTTTCGTTTCCATCAACAATAATAAAATCCGGATATACCCATTCTGTATGATTGAGGCGACGGTTGAGGATTTCCTTGAGTCCAGAAAGGTCATCATTGACTTGTCGAGAAATTTTGAACTTGCGATATTCAGCTAGCGCAAATTCTTTGTTAACTGAAACCGTCATGGCACCAACAACATTAGTTCCTGATAAATGCGCGACATCATATGCTTCAATTCGAAAATCTGACTTCAATGAGCCACCAGATCTAACATTTCGTTCACTTTCTCGTTTAATAAGCGCCATGTCATTTATATGATCAAGCGCGTACAAAAGTCTTTTTGATTGTCCAGCTGATTCGAATTTTAACGCGCGAGCAAATGCACTCATCTCTTTTTCAATACGCATTCGCACCTGATCTTTCTTTCCTTCAAAAAATAAAATCAGGTTTTCAATCGTCCTTACATAGCGTCTATGAGCATTGGTATCATCTTCTTTCGGTGAACGACCGATGGCACGATAAAACGCGTCATGGCGTTGGTCAAACGATTTCTTATCTTTAAATGGAAATAATTTGCGAAGAATTTTAAGCGCTTCTTTGATCAATCCACCGTGCGGATATGGACCAAAATACTTTTTTACTTTATAGCCAAGAGCCACCTCCGCTCCGCTTCGGTGAGCCAAGTCAAAATCACGAGCTCTAACAAGAAATACTCGCGGCCATAATTCATCGGTTATAACCACATATTGCGAACTTTTATCATCGCGTTCATCGACATTGTAATGTGGCTGATAACGCTTGATGAGCACGCTTTCAAGAATAATAGCTTCGAGTACAGAATCAGTTTCTTTCCATGTTATCTTCTTCGATTTCGTAACCATATCCACAATTCGTGGACCACGAGTTTCTATAAGGTCATTGGAGAAATAACTCTTTACACGATCTTTGAGTGAAGTTGCCCGACCAATATAGATCGGCCTACCCCGATAGTCGCGGAATAAATAAACGCCAGGTTTGTCAGGTAATTTATTTTTAGCTAGGTCTTGACTGATCATAAGATGAAGAGTACAGTATCTTACGAATTCGCACAACAAAAACCAATAACTATGAGGTGAATTATGGCAAAATTATTCAGCCGGAACAGTGAGATTCTAAGTCAATCTCCAGATCAACACGTATTCCCGCCAGTTATCCGACGGACTGATCAACTTAAAGGATTGTGTATGTGGGTCCTCAGCATCACATTCTTGGTCATCTTGACCTACAGCATCGCCCAATCACTTGCCGCGCAAATCGTTCTTGTGATCTTTGGATTTCTGGTTGGAAGAAATTTACTGAAAGGCATCGTGTGGTTCATAAACCACTACGAAGAAGAACTTGGTTGCCCAAATCAGAAATGGAAGATTTGGCTCCCAGTAAAAACTATCAGCACAATCATTGTCATCATGGCAGGATTCATCTCGTTCTTTCTTTTAATTATTTCACTAATCCGAATCCTGTTTTCTGCTTTAACAAACATGATGACGGTTGTGATTTAACTAAATGAGAAATTTTTACACTGGGCGAATTTCGTCCGGTTTTTTATTTCCACCAAAAACCTACTTCCTCAACATCTTCTTCAAATATTTTCCAGTATAACTCGTCTTGCTCATGGCAACATCCTCTGGAGTCCCCTTCGCCACGATTTTACCACCACGTTCACCGCCATCTGGACCAATATCGATAACGTAGTCAGCATTTTTTACGAGATCCAAGTTGTGTTCAATAACCACGACCGTATTCCCTTTATCCACCAATTTTTGCAAAATATCAATCAATTTTTTTACATCTTCATAGTGAAGACCAACTGTCGGCTCATCAAGCAAATAAATCGTTTTCTGCAAATGCGCGCGATATAACTCCGAGGAAATCTTCACGCGTTGCGCTTCACCACCAGATAAAGTTGTTGCAGATTGTCCCAATTTTACATAACCCAAACCAACATCCATCATACTTTGCAGACGATCTTCAACCGCTGGAATATCTTTGAAAAATTCAATCGCCTCTTCAATCGTCAGTTCCAGCACTTCATGAATATTTTTCTTGCGAAATTTTATCTCGAGAGTTTCTTTGGTAAAACGCTTGCCATTACAAACATCACAAAGAACATAAACTGTTGGCAAAAAGTGCATCTCCACGGCAATCTCACCATTACCTTCGCATGCCTCACAGCGACCGCCGGGGCGATTGAATGAAAATCTGCCCGCTCCCCAACCGCGGGCACGTGATTCTGGTTCTGAGGCGAACAGGTCGCGAACGTGAGTCCATGCTCCCGTGTAAGTAGCGGGATTGGATCGTGGCGTCCGACCGATCGGAGATTGGTCTATCAAAATCACGCGACCAACATATTCAGAGCCTTTGAATTCTTTGCAATTGATTGTTTCATTACTGCGATGGCGCATTTCGAAACGAGCCGCTAAATTTCTATGCAAAATTTCATACATCAATGATGACTTTCCTGAACCAGAAACACCGGTGATAACATTCAAACAACCCAAAGGTATGTCAACATCCATATTTTTAATATTGAATACATTTCCACCTCGAACCATGATTTTACCTTTTGGTTCACGACGAGTTTTTGGTATCTCAATTTTTTCCTCACCACGCAAATACGCGAGAGTGAGTGAACCTGAGGTATTCTTTTTTGCCATAAGTAAATCATCCAAATATCCAGATACAACTACTTCTCCACCATGCACGCCAGCGCCAGGACCAATATCAATAATGTAATCAGAAGCGAACATCGTATCTTCATCATGTTCAACAACGATAATAGTGTTGCCGAGATCGCGTAGACGAAGAAGTGTCTGAATCAAGCGATCATTGTCATGTTGATGTAAACCGATAGTTGGTTCATCGAGCACATAGAGCGCGCCAACAAGTCCAGATCCCAATTGCGAAGCTAGACGAATGCGCTGTGCTTCACCACCAGAAAGCGTGTTGGCACGGCGGTCTAGAGTCAGATATTCAATACCGACATTTACCATAAACGAGAGGCGCGCTTGAATTTCCTTTAATACAACTTTGGAAATTTCTTTTTCAGCGTCGGTTAATTTTATTTCATTAAAATATTTAATGGCTTTTTCAATAGATAATGAGGTGGTATTAACGATATTTTTGCCATCAATCTTCACGTGCAAAGCTTCATCACGCAGACGAACACCGTTACAGACCTTGCAAACTGTTTCGGCGAATAATCCTTCAGTACCAAGACCGTTGCAAGCGGCACAAGCGCCATATGGAGAATTGAATGAAAATAATCGTGGCTCAATTTCTGGATATGAAAAACCGTCGTATGGACACATGAATTTTACGGACATTAGGGTTTCGTTGACGTTGGCAACTTCAGAGTGGGGGGAGGACTTGCTCCCTCGACGAACGGCGTCCGTCCGTGCTCGGCCGGCGCCTCCTTCTCCCTCGCCTTCGCTCGGTCCGAAAGTCGTCTCGAGAGCATGTCCTCCCCCCACTCCAGTCGCCGTCGCCCACGGATACTCAATCCTTATCAGTCCCTCCGCCTCATGCACAGCTCGTTCAATGGACTCCGACAGACGCTCACGCGCATTACCAGACTGCTTGGCATCTTTGAATTCAGAAACGAAAATCTCATCAACTAGCACGTCAATATCGTGCTTTTTATTTTTCTCTAAAATAATCTGATCACGCAAGCGTTGAATTTTTCCATCAATTCTGACACGGTCATAACCTTTACCAAGCAAATCATAAAGCATCTGATAGTATTCACCTTTACGACCAACCACGACTGGCGCGTAAACACGAATTTTGGCATCACTGATATTCACGCCATAAACTTTTTTAGCTTGAGTAGCGCGAGTAGTAACTGTCTGCAAAATAGTATTTAAGATTTCTTCTTGAGAAATACGATGAATGATGCGTCCACAAGTCAGACAATGTGGTTTTCCAACACGCGCAAAAAGAATACGTAGATAGTCATAAATTTCCGTTATTGTCGCGACTGTTGAACGTGGATTATTAGAGCGTGATTTTTGATCAATCGAAATAGCTGGCGAAAGCCCAGAAATCTCATCAACATCAGGCTTCTGCATTTTGTGCAAAAATTGACGTGCATACGCGGAAAGAGATTCAACGTACCTGCGTTGCCCTTCGGCAAATATAGTATCGAATGCCAACGAAGATTTTCCAGAACCAGACAGTCCTGTAATGGCGATCATCGTGTTGCGCGGCATCTCGACGGTAATATTCTTGAGGTTGTGCGTCCGCGCGCCCTTCACAACGATCTTTTCTTCGCCAGTTCCCGGACTATGTTTACGCATAGCTGACATAATTTGGCGATCGTATCACAAAAAACCCCTAAAAGCAAGGGCTTTGCGCATGTGAAGGGTTACCTATTTGCACAAATCACAAACCTCCGCAACAATCTGATCAAGCGAAGCGGCCGCTTTGACCAAAAATTTCTTTGCACCAAGTATTTTCGCACGATCAACATCTTCTTGTTTATTGATATTAGAAAGAATCATGGCTGGAACATCTTTGAGACGAGGATCAGATTTTATTTTTTGTAGAATATCAAGACCTCCAATGCCGGGCATAATGAGATCCAAGACGATAGCGTCTGGAACATTATTGGCTAAATATTTCAGAGCTTCATCGCCATTTTTCGCGTGAAAAAGTTCAAACCCGGAAGATGTTAGCTTTTTGGCTAGAATCGTACCAATGAGTTTATCGTCCTCTACCCAAACGACTTTCTTTTTATTTTTTGGTTCGGAAGTTTCTGAACTGTTAGAATAATTGAATAAATTATTTATGCGTTTGATGATCTCCGCGGTATCCGCATGAAGATCGAGAATGTATTCTTTAACAGCGCCCTGTGGCACGCGAGCCATATTGATAGGCACTCCTCGAGTAGAAATCAAGAACACTGGAATTTTTGTCAGAAGCGGTTCAGTGTGTTTCTTTGCTATAACATCATAACCATCAGTTCTACTAAGAACAACGTCAACAAGAATAAGGTGTGGCAATGTGTCATATATGGCTTTCAATCCTGCAGTGCCATCAGTGACTAGCGTGGCAATGTATCCTTCATTTTTCAAGGCGTCAACAATACGCTGACCAAATGCCGCATCACCTTCAATAACGAGTATTTTTTCTTTTTTTGGAGCTATAGGCATTGGTGTATTGTACCATGAAATTTATATGCAAATACAAATCTGTTCTTCCTACTATTTATTTTTCGAATCCCCCCTTATCGTCGCGATCGCCTCCTGCACTGTCGTCATGAACTGCGCTGGGAAAATAATAGTTGAATTTTTCTCAACTGAAATTTCTGCCATAGTTTGGAGTGTGCGAAGTTGCAATGCTACGGGATGAGCAGAAATAATATCGGCTGCTTCACCAAGTTTTACTGCCGCCTGGAATTCACCTTCTGCTGCGACGATTTTTGCACGACGTTCACGTTCTGCTTCAGCTTCTTTGGCCATAGCACGTTGCATATTATCTGGGAGAACAATATCTTTAATTTCAACAGCAGTTACTTGCGCACCCCATGGCTCAGTATGATTATCGATAACATCTTTTATTTGCACATTGATATCACTCGTCTGTGACAAGAGTTGGTCAAGTGAAAATCTTCCAACAACATTTCTGACAGTTGTCTGACTAATCTGATTGACTGCATCATAAACATTTTCAATAGCAACCACTGACTTCTGCGGATCAACGATGTGATAATAAGCCACAGCGGCAATATCGATGGAAACGTTATCTTTGGTAATAATCTTCTGCGACGGAATATTCATAGTGATGGTGCGCAAAGTAACCTTGGTCATGCGCTCCAAAATAGGGATCAGAATAATAAGTCCCGGCCCTCGAACCCCCGTACACTTTCCTAGAAAGAAAATAACACCGCGATCATATTCCTTAACGACTTTTAGTGATAATGCAAGGAGAATGACGACGATTATGATAATGGTTTGTAACATAATGGTAGTATAGCGCGATTTGGACTGATTTTGAACTAGTAAGGAATCTTTACTAGTTGAACTTGCAAGGATTACTTGTTAGTTGGGGATTTTCTGTAGGAGTTGTAAAGAAATTCTTTACAACTTAATTTGCCATATCACTATTCATTTGGTTCCATTTCTTCAGTTAATTTAAGAGTAATTTTTCCTTTGAGCTTTCCATTAAGACTTTTTGACTCAAGAAATGCGATGGTTTTATAAAGACCGACCAGTTTTTCTGGTGACTTTTCTAGACGATTTTTATTTAAGCTAAAACCTTCGACTAAATACTTATGTAAGACACTGGTCGCCCAGATGCGAAATTGGGTGGCTTTTTTGGAATTGACGCGGTAGCCTACGGCGATAATAGCATCGAGATTGTACAGCTCAATTTCCCTTTTCACGGCTCTACCACCTTCTTTTCGAACTATCAAGGATTTCTTGATAGTTGGATTTTTATCTAATTCACCATCGTTATATATTTTAATAAGGTGTGCATTAATGTTTTGTAAAGTAGTCTCAAACAATTGAGCAATCTGTAATTGAGTCGCCCAAATCGTATCTTTCTTTATATCCGCTTGTAACTCTACTTTACCATCCTCTGATTCATAAATCACAATATTGTTTTTATTTTCTGTATTCATGGTAAGTATATAAATTAACAATCCTAATAAGATCAAATGTTCCCTAACTGATTCAGGAAGGCGAGATTTTGGGTTCACTCGCACTTGAGGGGTTGCTTCAGCTTTTATTTTTGATGATCTCCAAGGCCTACCTTAGATCTCATGGACTGGCGACCAACCGACGCCACTTGTCCGACATATCCACGTACAGAAGCAGACCGCGGAGTTGTTTCTGTACGTTTTTACAGATACGGGGTGACTCAGTTTATCTGCACCCGCTTGTGAACAATACCTCTGTAGATATTTTGCCTCAAGAATGCCCTACTCGGCCCTTTCGCCTTTCGAGACATGCCTTACTTCCTTGTTCACGGGAAATATTTCAGCCACTTCCTGAATCAATCAGCGAACTAGTACAGTGACTTATGCGTCACTGGATTATTGAATTGTAGAAACTATCTATTTTTGTATTTAAGTCTTGTGAACCGAGAAAAACTTACATTCTGAATGCTGTAAGTATAGCAAAAAAATCTTATCGCACAAGTTCTCAAGTGTGTTTTTTTGTGTTGTAAGTATAATTTGTTGATTACCTCATCTTCAAACCATACCGCTCCGCTCCTTTTCTATATTCTTTCGCAAACAAATCATCAAGTATCGGACTCACACCTTTGCATGCATCCGCTATGAGCTTCGCACCAGCAATGTATGTAGGATTATTTTCAGCTGGCCAATCAAGAAACGGTTCAGTTGACACAAGCCTAACATTAGAAGTCTGGTCAGCCATTTTGACCCTACGAACACTCAAACTTTCTGATTTTACTCGTTCTGCTTGTTTCCTCTTGCGCTCTTGTAAAGGTAAATCGTTAAATTCTTCCAAGTCAGTCAATCCTTCAACTATCCTCGCAATTTCTTCACCAAAATTTTTTCTGATGTCATCCAAAGTAACCGACGTGTCTTCGACCGAATCGTGAAGCCAAGCCGCCGCTATTTCATTATCGCTTCCTCCAGAGGCCCAAACCAGATCAGCCACTTCCTGCAAATGCACAACTCGCATTCTTTTTATTCCATTGATTGTTTTACCCACATGATCAGACAGGTGAGCCTTGCGAGCAAATTCTTCGGCGAGATAGATGATGTTGATGGACATGGGTGAATATTAGCATATTTTTTGTTCTGCTAAGTGGTGTCGCGACAAATTTAATATAGGATGATGTTTGATATTAGTTACAAAAATTGAGTAAGAATGGTTTTATTTCATATTATTTAAAATTTGCTTCAAGGGCATTTTGATATCTCTTTATATAATTCTAATAAATGTTTATATCATCACCATTATTGAAAACAGGATGAAATGCAACAGATTTATTATGAGTTAAATCATATATCTCTGATATTAAACTAATTCTTTTTCAAAAAATCATTGTACATCTTTGTAAATCTACACATTACTTGTTATCCTTTCTTGCCTTCGATCCAGACATAAACACACTAACTAGAGACGCGAGTGTACCGACTCCAATTATACCGCCCGCAATTGCGCTACCATATATAGCCACTAAAGCCGAAACGATCAATCCTGCAATGGCAATAATGAAACCAAGTATTTGACCCCATTTTGATCTAGAAATATCAGAAGTAATAACTTTTTGTTCAAGTTCTTTTCTATGCGCTGATTGTTCTTCCGCCATCTTAATGATTCTTTCTGCTGAACCAGGAACCACTTCATTAAATTTCCTCAAAACATCAGGATGAGGGAGAGGGCCAGAAAATGACTCTACCGACTGTTGTTGTATAACTACAGGATTACGATTATATTGATTTTGTAAGTTCCTGTTCATACATTTTTATAGAATTATTTAGATCATTTCCAACAGCTTGCCAATCACTTTTGAGTGCATCACAATCAGCCTCATTTCCAGTAGCAGAATTATTATATTGTTGTAATGTTGCACCCAAATCAAGCACACTAGAAACACCCCCAGCAAATGAAGGTTCTCTTTTAAACAATCGAAAAGTGGGTGAATTTTTGAAGATTTCAGACATATCCAAATACTATCACGCTGTAATTGACAATACAACATCTCCCTAAATGTGAACAATCTGTTGATTACAACTAGATTTTAGTTTTCCTCCCCTCCTCCTTCAACTTCTTCGCCACCGCTTTTTTCTCCCTCCCCCACTTCTCTTCAATCGCAATAAGTTCATCCCTCACCAACGCCGCGGTCTCGAAATCCAACATCTTGACCGCCTCCTCCATGGCCGCTTGCTTTTGTTTCATCAACAACTTCGGATTGGTGCGAGCCAGTTCTTCATCAATCTTGACGAGCTCGTTGACGGCTTTGTCATGTTTGGTGCGCAACTGATCAGTGATGTCGTGGATGGCTTTGATAATAGTCTGCGGGGTAATGCCATGTTTGGTATTATATGCCACCTGGATAGCGCGACGACGGTTAGTCTCCTTGATAGCGCGATCCATTGAACCAGTGAGATTGTCGGCGTAGAGAATCACTTTACCAGCGGCGTTACGAGCGGCGCGACCGATAGTTTGAATTAGCGCGGTTTCGGAACGGAGGAAACCTTCTTTGTCAGCGTCGAGAATGCCTATGAGAGAAACTTCTGGCAGATCCAGACCTTCACGAAGCAAGTTAACGCCAACCAGAATATCGTACTTCCCTTTGCGAAAATCAGTCAGAATATTTATGCGCTCGATAGTCTTGACGTCACTGTGCAAATAGGAGGCTTTGATATTTTTTTCCTTAAGGAATTCGGACAGGTCTTCGGCCATTTTTTTGGTTAATGTGGTAGCGAGCACGCGGTCGCCTTTTGCAATAGTTTTTTCAGCTTCGGCGATGAAGTCAAAGATTTGACCCATGTAGGGAGTCGTCACATGTTCGCCCTCCGCGAACGGTGTTCGGCTGTGCTCAGCCGACACCTCCTTCTCACTCGCCTTCGCTCGCTCCGAAAGTCGCTCCGTACGAACATGTGACGACTCCCTTATAGGTCGTATCTCCACGACCGGGTCGACGAGACCCGTCGGACGGATGACTTGCTCAACAACCTGGCTGTTTGTCTCTGCCTCATATTTTCCCGGCGTTGCCGAAGTATAAATTATCGGACCAACGCGCTCCAGAAATTCAGCAAACTTTAACGGCCTATTATCTTTTGCAGATGGTAATCTGAAACCGTGTTCGACTAATGTGTCCTTACGCGAAAAATCTCCAGCATACATTCCATTCAATTGTGGAATTGTAACGTGAGACTCATCAATAATAGTCAGAAAATCAGGAACTTTCTTGGCATTCGGACCTGTCCCGAGCGTAGTCGATGGAAAATATGAAAGCAGAGAATCCGGTGGCTCGCCTGGCATTTTTCCAGAAAAATGACGAGAGTAATTTTCGATACCGTTTGTGTAACCAATTTCTTTAATCATAGAAAGATCGTATTTGACCCGACGCTTCAAACGCTCTGCTTCCAACAATTTTCCTGATTTCTCCAGAACCTTGAGTCGATCTGTCAATTCTGCTTGAATAGTTTTGTAAGCACGCGCACTTTGTTCATCACTAGAAATGAAATGCTTTGCTGGAAAAATGAAAATAGTCCGTGGTTCAAGTAATGCTGGCGAGGAAGTCCCTAAGCTACCATTACGAACCGATCTTGAAACAGGATCCAGTTCAGTAATAGTGGCAATCGAGGTGCTACCTCCGGAGGTGTCACCTCCGTATTCCAACCGATAAATAGTCTTCTCGTTCACTGGCATGATTTCCACAGTGTTTCCAATAGCGCGAAATTGACCAGACGTAAGATCAGCAGTCGTGCGCTCGAAATGGATGTCAATCAATTTGCGAATAAGTTCCGCGCGCGAAAGTTCCATGCCGACTTTCAATTTCAAATTAACTTTTTCATATTCTTCTGGACTGCCCAAACCATAAATACAGGAAACTGACGCCACAATGATGACATCCTTGCGCGTCAAAAGTGCTTGCGTCGAAGCGTGGCGCAGACGTTCGATCTCTTCATTTATCATCGCCTCTTTTTCGATATAAGTATCACTCGACGGAATATATGCTTCTGGCTGATAGTAGTCATAATAAGAAACAAAATAATGCACGGCGTTATTTGGAAAAAATTCTCGATACTCTTGCGCGAGTTGGGCAGCCAATGTTTTGTTGTGAGCAATTATGAGCGTAGGTTTGCCATATTGAGCTATGACATTTGCAGCGGTGAAGGTTTTACCGGACCCAGTCACCCCAAGCAATGTCTGGCGGTCAAAACCTTTAGCGAGACCATCCGTCAATGCGGAAATTGCCTTCGGCTGGTCGCCAGCAGGCTCGAATGGCGTTGCGAGGGTGAATGGTGTTTTAGGCATAAAGTTAGATTTGTTTACTATAGCGCGCGGAACATTTTTAGACAATAAATCCTTGTAGATAGAAATAAAATACATAATGACTCATGACATCACCATATAGAAATAGTGATTGTCAAACTTCATCATTTCTGCTACACTCTATTCTCTAATGTGCAAGCGCGCATCGCGCCGATTTACTACTACCATGCCTACCAAACATCATAAAAACCTGATCGTCACGGCCTCGCATACAGAGCGTCCTCCTGTGATTGTAGTCATGGGGCATATTGACCATGGCAAATCGACTTTGCTCGACTATATCCGCAAAACCAACATTGTTGCTGGCGAGGCTGGCGGTATAACCCAGCACATGGGAGCGTACCAAGTTGAACACACTTCACCTGAAGGCAAAAAAACTATGCTGACTTTCTTGGACACGCCTGGTCACGAAGCCTTCTGCGGTATCCGCGAACGTGGCGCGCAGGTTGCTGATGTCGCAATTCTTGCCGTATCTGCCGAAGATGGAGTAAAACCACAGACCGTTGAAGCTTACAAAATTATTAAAAATTCCAAAATCCCTTACATCGTTGCTATCACCAAGATCGACAAACCGAACGCGAACATTGAACGCGCCAAACAAAGTCTCGGTGAAAATGAAATATACGTCGAAGGTTGGGGTGGCGATGTTCCTTGCGTTGAAGTTTCGGCAGTGACTGGCAAAGGTGTTCCTGAACTACTCGACATGCTCCTGCTTGTAACAGAATTGGCTGACCTAAAAGCTGACTTAGGTTTGAATGCAACCGGCAGTGTCATTGAGTCAACACTTGATACGCGCAAAGGTATTTCCGCGACATTACTTCTGAAAAATGGTTCGCTAAAACTAGGAGAATTTGTGGTTGCCGGCAACGCATTCACGCCAGTTCGTTTCATTGAAAATTTCAAAGGAGAAAAAGTGGAGATTGCTACTGCCGCAATGCCGATCAAAATTCTCGGTTGGAATACTATGCCGGCATGTGGAATTGATTTTGTGACTACAACAAGCAAAAAAGGGGCGGAGAAAATGGTAGAAGCATACGAACATGAAATGAGAACTGTTTCTACTATCACCGAAAAAACTAAGACAGGAAAAGAAGAGCCGGCAATTGTTATTGTCCCAATCATTATTAAAGCCGACGTCATAGGTAGTCTCGATGGCGTCAAGCATGAATTGGCAAAAGTTACACATGACAAAGTCCAGTTAAAAATTGTCTCTGAAGGAATTGGTGACATAAATGAAAATGATGTGAAGACAGCGCTCGGCGATCCAACTATTCTTCTGATTGGTTTCAACGCCGCACCGGAAAAAGGCGCTGAAAGTATGATTGAACGTTCGGCGATTCCTCTTTCGGTCAAAAACTTCAGTATAATTTACGAACTCACGCAATATGTCAAAGACGCGCTCATGGCAAAAGTTCCAAAAGAATATGTCGAGGAAATGACCGGCCGCGCCAAAATCATGGCTTTATTCTCAAAAGAAAAAGATAAGCAAGTAGTTGGTGGCAAAGTTGAAACTGGCTCTATTTTTACTGGAAATGAAGTACGTATCATGCGTCGTGAGGCCGAGATTGGTCGTGGTAAAATACGCGGACTCCAGCAGGCAAAGAAAACTACGGATGAAGTCCGTGAAGGATTCGAGTTTGGTATGTTATTAGATGCCAAAGTTGAAGTCGCGCCAGGAGATAGAATAGAAGCGATAAGGACGGTGGAGAAGGTTTAATATTATATATTTTATGACCGCTCAAAAAGACGACAAACTAAAAGAAATGATTCGCGAGCTCGCTGCCGAGTATTTTTCACGCGAGTCAAACAGGCAATCATTGATCACGATTACAGGTGTTGAAATATTCAGTAGAGGTGGCAAGGCGCGCATTCTGATGACAGTTCTACCTGAAAACGCTGAAGCATCCGCACTCGAATTCGCCCATCGTCAGCTTACCGATTTTCGTCAGTATGTCATGGAAAAATCTCGTATTGGACGCATTCCATTCTTTGAAGTCGCAATCGATATCGGTGAGAAAAACAGGCAAAAGATAGACGAAATCGAGAAGAGTCTGTAAAGTCATAAAGTCCTTAAAGTCTGTAAAGTAACGTGCTAGTATAGTGAGGTGGCCACGTAGAAAAGTGGTAATTCGGCTCTCTGCAAAAGAGCTATACGCGAGTTCGATTCTCGCCGTGGCCTCAAGTTATTAGTTTGCAATTATTAGTTATTAGTCAAAAGTCAAAACACCGTGCGCTTTGAATAGTAATTAATGACTGATAATTGTAAACTTATAACTAACCCGCCCGGGTGGTGAAATTGGTATACACGCAAGACTTAAAATTTTGTAGCCGAAAGGCTGTGTGGGTTCGATTCCCACCCCGGGCACAGAAAAAAATCCGCTTCTTTGCGGATTTTTTTGTGGCTCGGGAGTGAGTCGCCTGCGCGACTCACGTGTGGGAATCGAAAAGGCTGAACATATTTTTGAGAATGAGCTTGTCGAATTCGAAAAAATGTGAAGCCTGTACAGTTCCTGTAAGGAAAGATTCCTCAATCAGCAGATTGACCTACTAGGCACCCCGGGCACCAAAAACTTTATTAGAGTACTGGAGAATAACTTCGTCAATATTGACGAAGTACTTTTTGTTGCTAAAATTATGATATGTCAGCAATCAACTGGACTCAAATCTACAAAAAATATAAAGGACTTTGGGTAGCTTTACTCAAAGACGAAATAACTGTGGTAGGATACGGTAAAACATTGAAAGAAGCACGTGCCCGCGCCTTGAAGAATGGTCATCCTCACCCTATTTTTACACGTATGCCTTCAAATTTATCAGCTTTTATTGGCGGTGCCTTATTATGAAGTTCAAGTATAAAGCATATGGGGACGCTTTGCGTCCTGTTATATCAGTGCAACTAATAAATAAAGGTAAGTTTACCGATTATGAAGTATTGGTTGATTCCGGTGCTGATCACTGCTTTTTTGACTCAGAAATTGGGGAAGATATTGGTATAAATAGAAGTAACAGTGAAATTAAAGAAGCGTTTGGTGTAGGAGGAAAAGTTTCTTTGTATTATGTCCATCCAGTTACGTTGAAAGTCGGTAATATATCATACGATATTAAGGGTGGATTTATGCCTTCAGTTGGAGGAAATATTGTACCTTATGGACTAGCAGGACAAAAAGGTTTCTTCGATAAATTCATAGTAAAATTCGACCTCCTAAAAGAAGAGATTGAATTGACAGCAAGAAAATAATTCTTTAATCAACTAAACTTTTATGGCATTCGAAATCGAAACAAAAGTGCTGGATATTGATGAGAAAAAAATTATTAAGTCACTTATTTTATTGAAGGCAAAAAAGATACAGAAAACTACCTTAATAGTTGATTGGTATAGACCAATTGGTACGAAGGAAGGCGAGGATCTTTGGTTTCTACGGATAAGATCAAATTCTGAAGGAAAGCATGAGGTCACATGGAAAGCGAAATCAAACATTACAGGTGGTGTTAGAAAACATAAAGAAATCAACTTTAACATTGCTACACCAGAACAGTTATCAGATTTATTCCAAGAAATTGGGCTCGAGAAGTATGCACATCAAGAAAAAATTCGTACAACATTCTCATTAAAGGATTGGACGTTTGACATAGATCAATACCCCGGGATGCCGGCGTTTCTTGAAATTGAAGGTTCAAGCGAAATGAGTGTTAGAAAAGCTATTGGGCTTCTTGGACTGGAAAAGAACAGGACATGGGCAACGGGTGAAAGAATATTGATTCAAGATATATATAAACTAAACTGGTACGAGATGAGTTTTTGACTAGGTATTTCTTATTTAGCCATATTACAAGCTAAAAAAGTTCCAAACATTGTCCCAGCCGGCACAACAAAAAAATCACCGTCATAAACGGTGATTTTTTTGTTCACTCATTTTCACACTACTAGCGACTAGTTAGTATGGAATGTTGCTGGCCATGTCACACTAACATTGCCTGTAGCGTCCGTAGAATAGGCCATGTAGTAGTATGTCGTATTCGACTGCAATCCAGAGATACCAATGCTTTGTGAAGAACGAAGCGTTGAGTCAGATAAAGCAGTAGAACCACTAATAGTAACAGCCGTTAGAGTTTCAGAAGCCATGAGCGGAGTATTACTGTAATACATAACACCACGAGCAGGCTCATTCGTTGCCCAAGAAACCGTGGCTGAATTATTGCTTACGCCAGTATTGACACTGTAGATTTCTGGAGCATAGATATCTCCACCACTACTAATCCCGCCTGCCATCTGAGCATTCAGAACTGGAAGCGTAGCTGGTCCAACGCGACCGACTGCAGGAATACCATTACGTGATTGGAAGTTTGCAACGGCTGACTTTGTAAGAAAACCGAAGTAATTTGTCACCAATCCTTGTGGATATAAAGTCCTATCTTGCGCGAGAAATGTTTGAAGTGAACCTACGTCTGATCCTGACATACCAACTTGAAGTTGGCGATACAATGTATCTGCCTTAGCGGATGAAGGTGCCGCCATAACTAGCACGGTCATAATTAGTAAACCCACCCCAAGAAGCACACTAGAAGAAACTTTCGAAAAACTTATGTTATTAGTCATAGTATTTTATAATTATAATTAATGTAGTTGGTAAAATATAAACGCTCGACCTGCCATTTACTACCCTCATAATATCTGCCGTTCCAAGGACAAAGATATTACAGCGTATTTATTAGTAATGTGAACTTATATAACCAACTAGCATAATTCGCTTACTCTTATTTTTTTGACATGCTAATTTATCTATCAGCAAACACAACCAGCCGTTTGGTATAACTTTTTTTACTAACATCCCAATTACCATCACAAGTAATCAGATTGAGATGCACCCCGGTGCTTGCTCTAAAAACTTCTTCAGCATCCTCTCCTTGGGCATAGGTTCTAATTTTCCGAACTATAAATAAAGTAGAAACTTCATTATTATCTTTTACATATATTTGATCTCCTATACGTAATTCATGCAGACGATCAAAAACTGCCGAGATATTATTTTTCCAACCACGATGTCCATCAATGACGGAATTTCCATTATCTCCAGGATTAGGACTGATATTTAACCACCCCACATGTTGAGGACCTTTTGGAGCGTCCATAGCTCCTTCGATTGTAAGTCCCACACTCTCAACCTCCGCATCAACACTGATTGTAGGAATTATGAGACGAACTGGAAATGTTGTCACAATCTCTTTTTTGATCTGTGTATATTTTTGTGCTAATGCGGTAGTTTGCACAGCAACTTGGATAGTTTGTGTAGTACTATTGGCGTTGGTAAGCAAAAGATACAGGAATATAAATATACCTACCATAAATGCTGATAATAACCAACTATTTTTTGTTGATGACATACATATATGTCTTGCTAGTTGCCGCAAATAACGTCAAAACTCCAACAAAGAGAACTATTCCAAATGGAAATGACCTTTCATCCGGACCAAAGCCAGCATTTGGAAATTTCGTATCTGAAGCTCCAAGAACCATAGGAGTATTTGGTAGAATATTTTGTGTGATGATTACAGGAGGTGGTGTAACAGGAGGTGGTATAACTGGGGTGTAATTACATCTATTTAACTGAAAGTTATAACCATATGCACAGCCACCACCACCTGAAGGACTTGTAGGGATTACTGGTGGAGAAACAACCACTGGAGGAGTGTTAGTTAATACTGTGGTATTTACACCTTGATTAGCACCTCCATCACTATCAGTATCATTTTGATGAATCTTACCTGTATCAACTGCAGTCGCCGTCAGCGTGCCATCAGTTTTAACATCTTGAGTTCGTGCGGTATAGGTTACAACATTTGTGTACGAATCGACTTGTCCATTTAAAAGTGTCGTCCGTAGGAGTGTAATAGGATGATTTTGACCATCAGGTGTGACGATAGAAGCTGTAATATCGGTAGCATCACAAACAACGGGTCCAATTTTAAGACCATTATACACATCTACACTATAAGAAATAAGATCTCCGATATGAACCTCTGTAAGGTTCGTATAAAGACTGATTTGTAAACCACTACCGGTACAAGTATCTGGACTTCTGTGCGCGAATACTGGAGTTGCACCCAAAACGAATGACAACAAAATAAAGAATATGTTAGGAAGAATCGTTGTGGAGTGTTTATAGTTTTTCATAATAGCAGAGCATATTAGACTATATCTTGATTTTTTTAAAAAACATAACAAGCGAGATTGAAACCAACATTAAAGTACCAGCCAAGATGGCTATATCATCCCACAGAATACTTTTCCTTTCAGGAGGAAATCCTGTGTTTGGAAGTTTTGGAACGAAGACTGTAGTGTTAATTGTAGTAGTAGCGACAACAATAGGAGAGATTACCGCATTGGTATATACACACAATGCAGGATTACTTGATGCAAAATACTCATAATTTGAAGCGTTTGGATCTTTACAGCCATAGTGCGTGCCCCCACCCGAACTACTAGATGAGACTGGCGGTGGCACATAAGTGTTGGTGATGGTGCAGGCATAGTCTTGACCGGAGACAATAGTGATGTTACCGCCGATGCAACTACCAGAGAATGTTTGGTTATAGTTGGAATTTGTGGTTTCGGTTATCACATACGTACCAGCTTGAAAGTTATTGAGCACGCCGGAAGTGACCAATGTCGCGTCGACTGACAGCGGGAAGTCAGCGACAACTTTGGTTCCACCGCCATCATTAATAACCGTCTTGGTAACAGTGAGCGATGCGGGATTAGTACATGTCGGCACGGTGATGGTATTTACGGTAGCAATTCCTCCATTGGAAGTGATGGTTCCACCGTAGGCCAAGGCTCTACCAGACCAAGCTACGGTATCACCGATAGTAATACCCGAAGCATCAATGTCAGTTCCTGTGAATATAGAGTTGGCACCGAGAGTTGTCGCCGCTATTGGAATCCAGAACACGTCACAAGCTGATGCCCCTGCACCAGTTAAATTAACCTGTGAGTTGGCACCAGTAGTAAGCGCTCCACCTGGCCTGAAGAGGTGGGTCCCAGCGCCACTTAAAGTCACAATACCGCTAGCGGTTATGCCCATCGGACCAGAACTCCAATAACAGCCTGGCGGGAACGTTCCTGGTGCACCTCCATTGATAACAACTCCCTCTAAAGCGGCTGGTGTAAGGCTGCTGATATCCGTACAGCTGTTAAGATATTGATTATTTAGATTAGTCCATGCAACACCTTGAGCTATTCCAGCAACTGTCCATGCGGCAGAGGCATCGGCCTCTTCTATACCATTGGAAACATTTATTATTCCAGCCCCAGCTTTTGAAGAATGGCCAAGAACTCCTAAAGTATTTCCAACAACACCTGTGATGGTCGTTGTTGCGTTATGTTGGAAAAGATTGGAAAGAAGACCAAAGGTATTGGCTGTTCCCAACGATGGTGTTGTAGCTGCATATGTGGTAAGTGGCACAGTAAAGCCAAACGTAAAGACCAAGATTGAAACGACTAGAGTTACTATTGAATTTTTACTAAACTTTTTCATATAATTATTATTTATAAATACAATAATTTGTTAATTAATAATGCGCCTGTATATAAGCACGAGTGATTGAACCGAAATTTCCTAAAGCAGGACTGATTCCTACATTAGTCTGAAATTCAGCCAATGCCGCGCGAGTCAGAACACCAAAGTAAGCGGTCGCGCCAACGTTAGCTAGAGCTTGCGCAGCTGAACCCTTATTTTGAGAAATCAAAAACTGTTGAAGAATTTTTACGTCGTTATTACTACTACCTTTTGCAAGACTCATTGCAATCATTCGAACTCCTTGACCAAAAGTTGAATCCGAGGCCGAAGGTGTGATAATCGTTCCATTAAATGGCACATTAGAAAAATATTTAGCCATATCTACTTGCTGTTGTGCCCAAGCTGTTGGAGACCAACCTGCAGGAGTTGACTGAGTGGAAACTGTAGGACTATAACTAAGATTATAACCTCCTCCATATGATGAGGAACTATTTGGTATAGTAGGAACTGCAGGAGTAGCTGGAATGGCCGGACTAGCTGAAGTGTTTGTTCCTGATCCTGATGATGAGATTGCTGGAGTTGTGGGTACTACGGGTGTCGATGGTGTTGAAACTACTGATGTTGGTGCCGTAACAGCATTTGAATCTAGAGTGACTGCTGTTTGAGCCAAAGCTCTACCATTCAATTTTGCACCCGTGTTCAATACAATCGCTGTTTGATCCAATATATTTCCATTAAAGACGGCTGTCGTACCGATGGTTGTTTGACCCGCGACAACCCAAAAGATATTACTTGGTTGTGCTCCGCCACTCAAAATAACTTTTACACCTGAACTTACAGTTAGAGTTTGTGCTATTTGAAATATCCAGATATCATTTGCGCCACCTGAAAGAGTGACATTTGTTGGTATTGTCAAACCAGTACCCCATTTGTAAACGCCAGGCGCAAGTGTTAATCCACCAATATTTCCGGCACCTAGTTCAGTAACAGTAGGCGCGCGTCCTGCGGCATCAGTATATGCGGTTTGCATATTTAACACTGCAGTAGTCAAGTTGGCAGGAGTTGGATTCGCATAATCTGACGCGTATACTTTTCCGGTTATTAGGGCTGATGTAGAAAATGGACTTGCAAAAGGAAGAATCAAGGCAAAACCAGTTATATATGTTGCAGCTGCTGGACTAAGACCAATATCACCTACAACAGAAGTAGCTCCAGTAGTTGAAATACCCGTTTTTGACAGAATTACGAAATTACCTGCTGACCCGAGATTGACTGGTGCTGGGCTAGCCGCAAGCGCTAATATAGGTCCAGTAAGACCAAGTGCACAAGAAATTACCAATGAAGTTACTATTGCTATCGAATTTTTACTAAAATTTTTCATATTTTATTTATTATTTATAAATTACTTAAATGCTACGCAAACAGCCAACACATACGTTGTACTACAGAAGATGCCGTTCCACAGATGAAACCATTACAAGTATCATCAGATGGTATGTTGTACCCACCTGCATGAGTTATGCTTTTATTAATCGCTTTATTTTAAATTCACTGACCTCTTTTTCTAATTTTCCAGTAGACAATTCTAGTACGACGATCCTTTCTGTGAGTCTATCTTCAAGTTGCCTTGAATGATCAGAAATTTTATCGGCAACATTTATTATTTCTTTAATATCCTTCTTCATATATATACAATTTTCTTCCCATAAATGCTCGAAAAAATCAGTTTTAAGATGTTTGAAATCTTGCCCTATACCCTTTTGCCTCGCCCTCTTATCCTCTTTTTTAAGTGTTTTCATATAATGAAGCCGTCAAAAAACTCAAAGCATTACAAATGCCATCTATATAAGAGTGTAAAATGTCTGAAAACTATGTGTACCTGTAATCTAATTAATTCTTGTTAGCCTTCAATGGCAAAGAAACGCTGAATATACTACCGCCGGTTTTAATATTTTCGAAACTAACATTACCAGCATGAGCTTCGGCAATCCATTTCACGATAGATAGTCCAAGTCCGATACTATTTCCATCAGAACTATGAGACTTGTCTGCTCTATAAAATCTTTCGAATACATGAGGAGCATCTTCTTTGGATATGCCAACTCCGTCATCGGATACGTTTATGGTAATAAATTCTTTGGTTTTTTTGGCAAAAATTTTGGTATGACCGTTTTTGTTGCCATAAATGATAGAATTTTTAACGAGGTTCGTGATCATTTTTTCCAAATATACTTTATCCCCCAAGATAACCGCGTTGGGAATATTCCTGGCGGTTATGGAAATATTTTTCTTATACGCCAGAGTTTTGCACCTTTCTACGACTTTGGCGACCAGAGATTTGATATTTACTTTTTCAAAAATAATTTTATTTTTTAATTCTCCGGCTCTAGAAGTTATCAAGGTCAAATCCGAAAGAATACTGGAAAGATGATTTATCTCATAATTTATAGCGAGGAAAGCATTTCTGGGAGACTTTGGATTCTTTCCTTTATTTAACATTGCCAAATCAACATTGCCTTTTATAATAGCAATAGGGGTACGAAGTTCATGGGTTGCATCGGCGATTGAGGCCACCTTCAATCTTTCTTCTTCAAAAAGTCTTTTTATCTCCTTTATTTGTTCCAATCTTTTGCGTTCGGTTATATCTCGGATATTACATTGGATAACGAGCACATCACCAACCATATAGGAATTACTTATAAACTCAACTTCGACAGATTGTCCATCTTTTGTTTCTAATGGTAAATTTTCATATCGCAAATGCCCTTGCGCTTGTAGAACCTTGAAAGCGTCCTTGGAAGCTTTCATGTTTTTGAAGGCCCCAACTTCCCATAATTTTCTATTCAAAAATTCATCTTTGGAATATCCTAGAAGTTTTTCCAAAAAAGGATTTACATCAGTAATTTGACCAGTTTCTGAATTGAGTATCAATATTCCATCATGAGCAGTTTCAAAAAGACGGCGATATCTAACTTCTGATTCTTCTAATCTTATTTTTATTTTATTTTGCTGTTTGGCAAAAATAGCCAGCTGTTTGGCTTTTAGACGTAGTTCGCCCGCAGTCACCGCCAATTTACGTCTGACATTTTCTTTATCCTTGGCAATCACCGCGAGTTTATTGGCAGTTATTACCAACTCCTTCGCAGTCACTACTAGTTTGCGTCTGACGGCCTCCTTTTCTTTAGCGGTTACAGCAAGCTGACGAGCAACAATTACTAGTTTACGTCTGACATCCTCTTTTTCTTTGGCAATTTTAACCAGTTGTTGTTTTTTCATTATGTTTATAGCATGATGCCGTGCAGACTCATTTATTCTTTCAAGACAAAACCAACCCCGCGAATGGTGTGAATTAAGGGTTTTTTATTATCTTTACCTAACTTTGTACGCAGATACGTCATGTGAACATTAAGCTCATTATTTGTTTCAACAAATTCTGGTCCCCACGCACGATCAATCAATTTTCGTCTATTTATAGCCTCGCCCTTATTGGAAAGGAGCGTGTCCAAAAGTTTGTACTCTTTTGGTGTTAGGGAAATAATTTTTCCGGCACGAGTAACTTCGTGTCCTTTTTTATCCATTATCAAATCGGCAACTTTCATTATATTGGCGTCGGTTGTTTTTCGACGACGCAATACCGCGCGAATCCTGGCAAAAAGCTCATTGAGACCAAAAGGTTTTATCAGATAATCATCCGCTCCAACATCAAGACCTATAACTCGATCTTCTGTACTTCCTCTGGCCGTCAGCATAATTATCGGTGTGTGAATATTTCTCGCTCGAAGTTCTTTACAAACCACAATGCCATCTTTTTTTGGAAGCATAATATCCAAAAGAATCATCGAGTAATTATTCTTTATTGCTTTCTCCAAACCAAGTTCCCCATCATACGCAACATCAACAGAATAACGCTCACTTTTGAGCGCTTGCGCCAATATGTCTGATAATTTCTTTTCGTCTTCTATTATTAGTATTGCCATAGACACTATGTATAACACCTATCATAACAACATGCAAGGTATAACATTAAGCTTTTATTAAAGTTATTCACAGCTTGTGCACCAATTATGTACAGAAATGCCACTTTGCTACTTGACTTTAATTATATTGAGGAATATAATTGTTAAATTAACATTAAGTTTTAACCAATCATATGACTCTTCAACAAGAAGCCAAATTGCAAGGAATGCTGACTGTAGCTCACCACGACTACCAGAAGGGTCTCAATGCGCGGGCATTTTTCAAAGTGAATGATCGTTCGCTTGGTGAAGACTTGGTCCAAAACACATTCCTCAAAACTTGGGCGTATCTTGTCAAAGGTGGAAAAATCGAAACCATGAAGGCTTTCTTGTATCACATTCTCAACAATCTGATTGTTGATGAATATCGAAAACATAAAACTACTTCGTTAGACGCTCTTGTGGAAAATGGTTTTGACGTGAGTGTTGGCGACAGTGAACGCTTATTTAATACCTTGGACGGAAAATCGGCATCTCTCTTGATTCAACGTCTTCCGGAAAAATATAGAAATGTGATGCGTATGCGTTACATGCAAACTCTTTCGCTAAAAGAAATGTCCACCATTACTGGGCAAACAACGAACACCATGGCTGTTCAAACACACCGTGGCATGGAGAAGCTCCGATTGTTATATCGTCCTATATAAATTCTCTTATTATTAGCTCAAAAAACTCTTCCTGTGTATTTTCAACACTCCATATTTCTTGATCGCCAGATAATGCCCTCTTGTTCCATATCCCTTATGCCTCTCAAAACTGTATTTTGGATATTTTTTTCCAAGTAAATTCATCCTACGATCACGTAACACTTTGGCGCAAATAGAAGCTAGCGCGATAACCATCTCTTTTTCATCGCCTTTGATGATAGTTTTCTGATTAGGGTAATTTGCTGGCGCTTTTAGACCACCATCTAGAAGTACCCTGACCCAAGCAGGTTTTAATTTATGCGCGACCACGATTGTCCCAATCGATTTTAATAATGCTGTCTTGATAGCATACGACAATCCTTTGGTATCGATAATTTTCTCACTCTGAAATGTGACGCAGAAATCGACATTGCCAGTTTTTTGCGCGGACTCAATGCGCGCGAACCACCATTCCCTTTTCTGTTCACTCAATTGCTTTGACTCTTTGACTCCGCGGAATAATTTTCTAGCTTGTTTGGTCAAAAATACAAAAGCACCAACGGCAACTGGACCAGCGATGGGGCCGCGACCAACTTCGTCGATGCCGATAGAATATATAAGTTTTTTACTATCATTTCTATACTTAATTGACATAGGTTTAATCATACTACAAATAAATATAAT
>JAVHOW010000015.1:0-31410 GCA_036170235.1 Minisyncoccota bacterium | reverse complement strand
TTCCTCGGTCAGATTAGTTTGGAAAAAAGTTCGGATTTTGTTCAGGAGACACAGCAATTTCGTTCGATTGTAAACATTTGTATATGTGGTATATATAAGCCCATGAATACATTTACGGAATGTTTCAAAACCATATTGACTGGAGAAAAGGTTGAGAGCCGAAAAGCGGCGCGACAGGTTAGAAAATTGCTATATAGTTCCAGTAACGATCGAAGCAAATATGAGGACATCAGACCATTGGTAAATAGGGCGCCAGTGGAGTACGCAAAGATTTCCGAGGATTGGCGCCAGGAGAATTTTGTCATGGCGGTATCAGTTTTGTATTTTTTGCATCACAAGGAAAGTGACCCCGATTTTCTATTCCCATGGCTCTTTGAGCTACTTCAGCACGATAACGGATACATTCGCTATGCCGCTGTACGTATGTTTGACAATGAGCTTGGACCGCTCACATATCATATTCGTTGTCCCAGTAAGGAATCATCTTTTAACAAATTAAGGACTGATCAGGCTGATCGAATCTTATTCGGGTTATACTCCAATTTACAGGATTTGATCAATGATCTTTCTAAGCCATCATATAATAAATACAAACTGATAGCTTCTCTTCCGACTGGACCGTTTAAATCAATTCAAATGGTTATGAGTCAGTTGATGGATGATTGTGGCGAGAAATACGTTAAAGATTTTGAAAACAGATTTGGCTCTCAATATCTGAATGGAATCGAACTTGGAGGATTGTGTGACTGCGAAATATGCAGACAAAAGAAAATGTTTTTGAAGTATAAAAACGATGACTAATCTATTCGTAATGGTATACTACCCACATGTCCCTCAAAACCCTCGGAACAATATCTATCATAGCCGCTCTCCTTGTCTTGTTTTCCGCCATGCTCAATCCGATAGTGTCGGTTGCTGTGGCGGTTATTGCTCTCATCGGACTTGGTGCATATCAGTTGCTGGGGAAGGAGAATAAGTCTACGGATGTTCCTCCTACCAGCAAACAGACCGAAGAAAAAGAGCAGAACAAGCAATCAATTCTAGATCTGATGGAAAGCGGCAATCAGCCGCTAACCAATGAACATTTGAGGCAAATGTCGGGTATATCGGAGACCACAGCTACACGTTATCTAGATGAACTGG
The DNA here is from genome assembly GCA_036170235.1 of Minisyncoccota bacterium. GTDB lineage: Bacteria > Patescibacteriota > Minisyncoccia > Phycocordibacterales > PALSA-1337 > C7867-002. The sequence continues at coordinate 30,267 of JAVHOW010000015.1, read as the reverse complement.
AAAAGGAAGGCAAAATAAAGCAGGTTAGTAAGACTGGGGCACATGTGTTTTATGAGAAAATATGAGGCTTCTAACGGCTCAACGCGTTGAGCCGTTAGAAGCAGGTAAATATGAATAAGGTGGTTGGTTCCATTTTGGAACATACCACTATTTGCGGGCTATTATTGGGAGAACGCAGGAAAAAGAATTAATCCCGAAAGCAACTGTTCGGAAATTCCGAACAGTTCAAGGAAATGACTTACTTCACATGCACGATCTTCTTTCTCAAAATATCGTTATTGAAACCAGTCTTGCGCTTTGAGGAAAATGTCAGACATATCTGAGACCACAGTTCTGGAACCGACCGTACCAAGTACGAGGACATTAAACGATTGATCATTGATTAAATATTTATGTTACAATGTAGATCTAGAACGCCTCACCAGCCTCTAGCTTCCCGCCGGTCTTTGAAGGGGAAGGGCTAAGGAGCAATCCGGCCATGGTGAAATGAACTTCAAACGTAAACATCCTTCAAAAAGAAAGTATCGATATCTTCGACATGGTTGGAGAGGTGACGGTAAGCAGAAGATCAAGATACAGATCAACAGAGATTGTAGTAATAAGATCGTGGATTATCTTATAAACCGAGATTGATGTTTCGGTTTTTTAATGGTTCAGCTAAAACAACTATCGAGAAATCTTCGATAGTTCAAAAAGAGGTCTAAAATCTGCTATACTACTTCTCGTGAGCAAACATTCCCACAAAATAGCCAAGATGCGCCGTATTACCGGAATTATTTCGACTACCCAGAAAGGCGCTGGCTACATAGACGATATTGACCCAAAGAAAGATTCGATCTACCTAGAGCCCGGTACACTCCATACAGCCATGAATTGCGACACGGTCGAAGTGACAGTTTTGAAGAAGAATATTCGTGGCAAGATGACGGAAGTTGGCGAGGTTGTCAAAGTCATTACTCGGGCTAAGGAACTTTTTGTTGCAACAATTACGCCAGCAAAAACTGGTACTGGATTTATTGCTATTGCTGATGATAAGAAGTTGTATGTACCGATTTCGATTCCTGTTTCACCTGTCGTAGCTTCAGTGAAGGTGGGCGATAAAGTTTACCTCCGCATGCGACCATGGTCAGAACCTGCAACTAATCCCATAGGTGACATTATTCGCGTGCTTGGACAAAAAGGCGTGAATAATGTGGAAATGGAATCTATCGTACTCGAACGTGGTTTTGAAATAGGTTTTCCAGCGAAAGTTGAAAATGAGGCGCAAGCAATTGAAACAAATAAAAAAATTAGCGCAGAAGAAAAATCCAAACGCCGCGATATGTCGGGTACTTTGACGTTCACTATTGATCCATTTGATGCCAAAGATTTTGATGATGCGATTTCATTTAGGAAAATTGAAGGCGATAATTTGTCCAAGGTCGGACCTTGGACAGGTGCACTCTATGAAATAGGTATTCACATTGCCGATGTTTCTCATTATGTTCGTGAGGGGAGCGAGTTGGATAAAGAAGCAATAAAACGGGGTTGCTCTGTTTATTTGGTTGACCGTACTATTCCGATGTTGCCTGAAGCTTTGTCTAATGATGTTTGTAGTTTGAATCCACGTGAAGACAAATTAACTTTTTCAGCTATATTCACCATCGACGATAATGCCAAAGTTCATTCGCGCTGGTTTGGTCGGACGATGATCAATTCTACCCATAGATTTACTTATGAAGGCGCGCAGGCTGTCATCGATGGCAAAGCTGATTCGCCTGACAAAACCGTCGCTCTAGGCATGAAATATCGTGATGAATTGGTCACACTCAATCGTTTGGCAAAAGTTATGCAAAAGCATAATGCGGCGCAAGGTGCCATTGAATTTGCATCAGAAGAAGTTAAGTTCAAGTTGGATGAAAATGGCAAACCTCTTGGCGTTTATCCACGTATTCACCTCGATACGCACAAGCTAGTTGAGGAATATATGTTGCTGGCAAATCGCGAGGTTGCGAAATTTATTTTTGATTCCATGAAGAAAAAAGGCGGCAAAGATACTGGCGCGCTGTATCGCATTCACGATGTTCCTGACAAAGAAAAAATCAAGGATTTGCAGATATTTGTGAAATTACTCGGCTATGATTTGCGTAGTAAAGATGGAGAAATAACCGCACACGATATCAATCATTTACTTGATCAAGTTGAAGATACGCCACATGAATCTTTGATTCGCACTGCCACGATTCGCTCGATGCAAAAAGCCGTTTATTCTACAAAGAATGTTGGTCATTTCGGTTTGGCATTTTCATTTTATACGCACTTTACCTCGCCGATTCGTCGTTATCCGGATGTTTTGGTGCATCGTATTCTGGCAAAGCATTTGAATAATGAACCATTCAAAGATTCTGATATCATGGTATTACAACGTATTGCGGAGACTTCAACTGCACGCGAGATTGACGCGGCGCACGCCGAACGAGATTCCAAGAAACTGAAGCAGGTTGAATATATGAGTGAGCGCGTTGGGCAGACTTTCAAAGGAACCATCTCTGGCGTAGCTAAGTGGGGTGTTTATGTTCAGGAAAATGAAACCATGTGCGAAGGTATTATTCCGATTAGTAAATTAGGCGAGGATTATTTTGTTTTCAACGAAAAAACATATTCGATAGAAGGGGAGAAGACGAGGAAGAAATTCACGTTGGGCGATTCTATTACGTTCAAGGTTGTGTCTGCTGATCTGGATAAGAAGCAGTTGGAGTTGGGGTTGGTGGTTGGGTAAAATAAAAATAATTAAATAAATTCGTAAGTATTATTTTTCAAGTTAAAGTATACTATCGCCTGCGAACTAACATCGTACAAATTTCATAGAAAGCACAAATCATGTTATAATTTTAACTGTACATTATTTAATGTAATAAATATCAATTTGGTTCGTTATATACGTTATATACTTAGTACAGATGTTTATATAAACATTTTTTATTATTAATAATCAAATAAAACATGCCATTAATCATAGCTTTAATATTACTTTTGGGAGGGGGTACTACAAGTGTTTTAGCTCAAAATTCTTTGCCGGGAGATAGTTTGTATCCAATAAAAATACATTTGAATGAAAATGTAGAGTCTCTTTTTGGATTTACAGATAAATATGGTGCCGAAATAGATGTAAAACAAGCATCAAGACGTCTTAAAGAAGCAGAAATCTTAGCTTCTAATGGAAAATTAAATAATGAACTGAATAAGGAAATAAAGGATTCTTTTTCTAAAGAAATTGGTTCTTTGGAAAAACATTTGGCAAAATTAAATATGGATGGTGCGACAACAACAGCATCGAAAATACATGATGATTTTGAAAATGAAATAAATAATCATTACGAATTATTAAGTAACGCATCCACAACGTTGAATGCATCTACAACACTATCTGTTAAAGACCTGATCTTTCTATTGAAAGAGAGTAGAAAATTAAATAATAATGAAGATAATGACGATCGTGAGTTAAAAAGTTCCAGAGAATTTAAAAATGAAAGAAAATCAGATGAAAAAAGCGAAGTAAGCAATAGTAAAAATCAAGTAAATAGATCTGAAGACGGTGATAATGATAACGATAATGAAGAAAATGGAGACGACGATGATTCGTCAGTTTTAACATCAACCAACACATCTACATCAACAAAGCAGATCACTCAAGTAGCTTCATCCACACAAAATTCTAAAAACTCACAAACTACCCAAACAAGTCAGTCTCCAAAAAGCTTTACTCTGGCGGAAGTTGCGCAGCATAATACAGCTCAAAATTGTTACACTGCAGTAAATAATTCGGTATACGATGTAACATCATGGATCAGTCAACATCCAGGAGGTTCAGGTACTATTTTGGGTATGTGTGGAAAGGATGCGACCTCTGCTTTTGATGGTCAACATGGTGGACAATCTCGTCCAGCAAGTGAATTGGCTTCATTTAAAATTGGTATTATAAAATAATAAAGTAGAAATATAATCAACATATGCAAAAATTACTTTCATTTTTTGAACTATACGCGGCAAGCATACTCCGATATTCCATGGCAGTCGTAATCCTATGGTTCAGTGTTCAGCAATTTCTACATAATGGGCAATGGACGGCGTATGTTCCAGATTCAATAGTTGCATTGACACATTTGAGCACAAACACAATCGTATTTTTCAATGCGGTGTTTGAGTTTATCTTTGGCATCATGCTCGTCTTTGGATTGCAAACACGAGTCGCTGCGCTACTTTTAGGTCTTCATATGCTTGATATTATGTGGATTGTTGGATATGGAGGAGTTGCAGTGCGTGATTTCGGACTTGCAATGGCTACACTAGTGATATTTATGAATGGTCCAGATAGGTTATGCATTCAACGAAAAAGGGCAGTTATTCTTAATGCCAAAAATACGATCTAAAATAACAACTTCCCCTATACTTATAGAAATGCTATGCTATAGGAGTTATTAAAACATAATTTATACATATGGCAACAAAACCAAATTCCGCATTTATGAAGCCGTTGAACGTTAGTGCTGATCTCGAGGCAGTAGTCGGCAAGGGTCCACTTCCACGTTCAGAAGTCGTTAAGAAGCTCTGGGTCTACATCAAGAGTAAGAACCTCCAGGATCCAGCTAAGAAGCGCAATATTGTCGCTGATGAAGCTCTCAAGAAGGTTTTCGGTGGCAAGGCAGTAGTCGACATGTTCGAGATGACCAAGTTGGTAAGCAAGCATTTGTCGTAAGAGCTTCGGGAGCAATACTCCTTACATCATTGCAAGGTAACCATTCCAAAATCCAACCACAGTCGCTTCCAAGGATTCAGCGACTGTGGGGATTTTGTTTATGGCTCAAATCGCATTGCAATGATGTAAGGAGTATTGCTCCCGAAGCTCTCGCAAGCTTATTTCTCATTCAAAGAAATTCACCAAATACTCGTCAATCTTTCTCTGATCCAGATCATAGAAATGTTTGTTTTGATTGTGGAGGTCAGTTGACAGCTTCACCCCGACGAAACGCCAGTGCCAAGGTTCGAAGACATAGAAAGTATTGTCTTTTGGATATGAAATAATGAAACCGTAGCGATATGCGTTGGCAAGGAGCCATGTGTAGGCTTTGGTGTTGTCGAAACCGTCTAGAACACCACCTTGACCAGGAGCAATGAAGTCTAGGGCAGTACCGAGTTGATGTTCTGAATATCCTTGATCCGCGGAGAATGAGTTGGCAGTTCCTGAGCCGTAGGTAATCTTGTAGTCTTTTTTGAGTGCACTTTGTTCGTTGAAAGATCTAAATGCAGAGAATGCATACATTGTTATGCTAGCTGATTTTGCATCATCCATAAGTTGTTTAAGATGTGGCCAGACATCAGTTTGGAATTTTAATACTTTTGTATCGCTGTATGAATAATCATTAGGTATTTCTGTTAGACGTGCTGGAGCGTAGTACTCATTCAAGAAAAATACTTTTGAATATTTCTGTAATAGTTGCGGATCGGTTTTACTCAATTTCTGCAGAGTGTCGACTGTGCCAGAAACCGTACTGACTTGTTGTTGGTAATTGCCAAGTTTCTGTTCAATTGCTGCGGAGTTTTGTTTTTCTTTATTGAGTGCGTCAGAAAGGGAATTGTGAGTTTGAGCGATATTATTCGTGAGGTCGGCTGTCGTTGATGATAGTTTTGTTTCTAGGGAGGCTAGGTGTGCAGATAGACTACTTATATTCGAAGAAAACTTGTTGATCTGGTACTGTCCATACCAAGCACCAGTGATAAAAACCAATACCACTACTACGAAAGCGATAATGATGTTTCGTTGCCCTGATGGCATTTTTTGTGTCGATTGTAAGAGGTTTTTGATGGGGTTGGAGGACATGGGTGCATTGTAGCATATCATTCATAGTCTAAAAGGCGGAAATATAGTATCCTGTTGTTATGTCAGAAGAAAAATCTCCAGAAAATAAGAAAATAACCAAAGAAGGCTTGTATACTGGGTTCAAGGTTCTGCTTAGGTATCTTGGTCAGTATCGGGCACGAATAATTACATTAAGTGTGATGGGTGTTTTTTCTGCTATTGGTAACGGAGTCATACCTTATATCACTGGACGATTTTTTGACTCAATTATCAGTCCAGGAGTTGTTAATTTTCTTGGGTACATAATGCCTTTATATATTGCACTACTTATTATCTGGGCCATCATTCAATGTATAACTTACATTTTAGATTGGCGCAGTACTATTCTGAGTGAATATCTTTCGAATACTATCTGGCTCGATTATTTGGCGAATGGTTTTAGCTATCTTTTGATGCTTCCCATGTCTTTTCATAAAAAGAATAAGATTGGTGAAATTGGGAGTAATATCAATACTGCCGCAGGATCATTGGAGACGATCGCTGGTAGGATTGTCATTGATCTAACACCGCAAATTCTTTCAATAGTTATTGCACTCGGCATAGCATTCTATGTTAAACCACTTCTCGCATGTTTTCTAGTTCTTGGGTTAGCGATTTATATTTTTGTTTTGCTCCGAAAAGTGAAACCTCTTGGCGAGATTCAAAAGAGCTATTGGAATGTGATGACTAAGCATTTTTGGGGTGACAGCTATGATGCTATTGAAAATGCGCTCGCAGTAAAGCAGGCAACAGCCGAAGAATATGAACGTGACAAGTTGTTTGCTAATAGTCGACAAGCAGTGCCTCTCTGGATGAAGATGACTAATATTTGGGGATTACTCACGCTCTATCAACGTTTCATTATTTTGGGAACGCAAGTGATTATTTTTATTCTATCAGTTGCATATATTCATAACGGGACAATGACGTTGGGTGAACTTCTAGCTTTTAATGCATACGCGGCTATGATATTCGGTCCGTTCGTGACTATAGCCAGACAGTGGCAAACTATACAGAATGGTATCATTAACATTCAGCAGACTGAAAAAATTCTACAAACTGAACCGGAAAATTATGTACCGAAAAATGCCATCACTACACCAATTAGAGGAGATATTTCTTTCAAAAATGTTTCATTCAATTATGATGTTGGTAAACCCGTTCTGCAGAATATTTCTTTTGAGGCACGTGCTGGTGAAGTAATTGCTTTGGTCGGTGAATCTGGTGTTGGTAAGAGTACTCTTATTGATCTTATTTCTGCGTACCATTTTCCAGTAGAAGGGGAAGTTCTTATTGATGGACACAGGGTTCAACAACTTGATTTAAAAAAGTTTCGTTCGCAGATTGCTGTTGTGCCACAGGAAGTCGTTTTGTTTAATGACAAGATTAGTACAAATATAAAATATGGAAATTTTCATGCGTCTGACGAAGAGATGCACGAAGCCGCTCGCAAGGCTCACGCCGTTGATTTTATTGAAAAGTTTCCAGATAAATGGAGTCAGGTTGTAGGTGAACGTGGCGTGAAGTTATCAGTTGGTCAAAAACAGCGCGTGGCTATTGCTCGTGCGATTTTACGTAATCCGCGCATACTGATTCTCGACGAACCAACTTCCGCGCTTGATGCTGGTTCAGAAAAAATTATTGCAGATTCCTTGAATGAATTGATGCAAGGCAAGACTACGTTTATTATTGCTCATAGGTTGAGTACGGTACGAAAAGCAAATAATATTTTAGTGTTCAAAGAGGGGACTATTATTGAGTCTGGGACGCATGATGAGTTGGTCAAAAAGGAAGGCGGTGAATATCGCAGGCTGTATGAGTTACAGATTGGTTTGCATGGGTGATTTTGATGGCAATTAGTTTCGTGGCACTTTAAGTTGGCTAGATTCAATATTTTATTGCAACGCCAATTTTTACATCACCCTGGGACGAAAGTCTTTGGGCGATTTTTAATTACATGGAAATCCTGTAAGACGCGAAGCATGAGTGTTGTGAGGTAGTTCATTTTTTAAGTATTCAGTCGTTGAGAATCATTTGCAACTAGTCTGCAAAATTTAAAATATGTCTGAATATATGGCTAAAAATATAGGGTATATAGACTTGGTAAAATAGTAGTTGCGAATAATTCTCAATTAAAGTATACTTGAATTTAGGGTGTTTACACAGCAAAGGCTATATAAAGACCATGTAGAAAAAACACGCATGTTATGCATATAGCGTGTACATTACACATACATATCATATAAATCATTTACTACAATGCCTCGCTTAAGTGATCAATACAACGAAGATGAAAACAGAAATAGCACACAAGATTTATTGTGGGCGCATGGAATAAAGGCCACTGCTCCGCGTATAGCAGTCATTGATTTTCTTGTACAACAAGATAACCCACTTTCTATTGGCGATATAAATAAAAAATTACCAAAATACAGCACAGCTTCCATATACCGAACCCTTGATGTATGTATTGATAAAGGGTTGGTGAACAGAGTCAATATCGATAGGTCACGTGCTTTATTTGAACTAACGTTTGGACGTAAACACCATCACCATATTATTTGTACTGATTGTGGAGATATGGAAGATTCAGAAAAGTGTTTGCCACAAGATATAGAGAAAACCATACTTTCACATTCAAAAAAATTTTCAGCACTCTCCCATCACTCGCTTGAGTTTTTCGGATGTTGCAAAAAGTGTGACGTGCACGAATAACGCTCGCAAATTTATTTAATAAAAGCAGATAATATTCACATAATTATAATCATGTTCATCATCTTTATATCACTCGCCACATTCGTTTTTACTTTTTTAGGAGGTTTTTTCGCGTTGAAACTCAAAGATAAACTCCATTTAGTTCTTGGTTTTTCTGCTGGTGCCGTTATCGCAGTGGCATTTTTTGATCTTATGCCAGAAGCTTTAGATCTTGGCGCGCGATTTTATCAGACATCAACTATACTCTCTATTGTCGCGGCTGGTTTTCTTGCGTACCTAATTCTTGACCGAGTAATTTTTCTTCACATTCATGCGCATGCTGACCACGACCATGAAGGACATGGATGTGATCAAGACACATCGCACACAGAATCAAAACACATCCGTCGCGGTATTCTTGGAGCAGGGAGTTTATGCGTTCATAGTTTTTTTGATGGTGTGGCAATAGGTCTCGCATTCCAAGTTTCTACGGCAATCGGTGCGATCGTTGCTGTTGCCGTGCTTGTTCATGATTTTTCTGATGGTATCAATACCGTTAATTTAATTTTAAAGAATAAAGGTGATCGCCGTCGCGCATTTCGCTGGCTTATAGTTGACGCGATTGCTCCAGTTCTTGGAGCCGCTTCTACTTTGTTATTTTCTGTTCCAGAACAAGGCTTGAGTATTATTCTGGCACTTTTCTCAGGTTTCTTTTTGTATATTGGTGCAAGCGACCTAATCCCAGAAAGTCAGCACGCTCATCCGAAATTTTTGACCACTGTAATGACTTTGCTTGGAGTAGGAGTTTTGTACACTGCCATTCATTTTGCCACGATATAGCATGCGCACCATTTTACGGGATTAACTCGTATTAATGTGGTAAAATAAACCTAATATGTTGAAACCTCACATTGTCATACTCGGTTCGGGATTCGGTGGCACTTATGTTGCCAAGCAGTTGGAGTCGCATGTCAAAAAAGGCAGAATAGATGTCACTATCGTTAATAGCACAAACTATTTTCTATTCACGCCACTCCTCCACGAAGTCGCGACAGGCTCATTGAGTCCGAACAGTGTTGCCGAACCGCTCCGCGAAATATTCGCGAATACCGGCATCCGAATTGTGCAGGGTATAGTCGAGTCTATTGATCGTCAAAAAAAGATCATCAAGCTTGAAGGTCAAGGAGGTTGCGAACTTTCATATGATTACCTTGTCATTGCCACTGGCGCGACGAGTAATTATTATAATATTCCTGGCGCAGAGAAGTTTACATATCCACTCAAAAGTCTTCTTGATGCAGTGCGTATCCGTTCACAAATTATTGACTCATTTGAACGAGCATTATTGGTGAATGATCCAGTTGAAAGAGCGCGATTACTTACTTTTGTGGTGATTGGCGGTGGAGCAACTGGAGTAGAAACTGCCGCTGAACTTTCGGAACTTATTCATGGTATGGTCAAACGCTATTATGGCGCAACTCGGGATTGTGATCCGAATGACTCGCGAATATGCAAACCAGAAGAACCAACCATCGACCTTATTCATATGGGCTCTGAAGTGTTAGAAATGTTCAGACCATCTCTGCGTCAAGCCGCGGAAAAACGCTTGCGCGACAAGGGTGTGGTTTTGCACTTGAAAACGAGCGTGACAGAAGTCACTGGGCAAGGTATCAAATTATCAACTGACACGACTATTTCCACGGCAACCGTTATTTGGACGGCTGGCGTCAAACCGATTATCCCGCATTTTGAAGGTGATCTGCCAGCGCTCATTTTCGGACGATTGGCAGTCGATGAATATTTTCGAGTCAACAGCGACCCGCATATATTCGCGCTTGGTGATGTGGCTGGCTATGTCGATCGAGCTATTTTGAATGAAGATCCAACCAAGACCAAAACATTACCCATGTTGGCGCAAGTTGCCGAAAGTTCAGCCAAGACCGTGGCTCGAAATATTATTGCTTCAATTCGCAAGAATAATCTCAAAGATTTCAATTATCATTCCAAAGGTTCGATGGTTTCGGTTGGATCGTGGTTTGCAATCGGTCAGATATTTTCATTTGGTAGTTCAGGACGATTCACTTGGTGGATGTGGCGCACGGTTTATTTATTTAAATTTGCTTCATGGAAGAAACGCACACGGATCGCTTTTGAGTGGACGTTGCAACTCTTGTATCCACGAGATATTACGAAGTTGACGTAATTTTGCAAAATACCGCAGGAGGTACACATGTGGGTGAGGATACACTGCGGAGGGCGATGAGCCCGAGCATAGGAATTTTTCACCAGAAAAATATCCGCGTATCCGAATCCACATGTGTACCTCCTGCGGTATTTAGTAATATACACGATGAATAATAAATACAAAAAACCGCCTCGCACATAACATGCGAGGCGATGAGTTTGGTTTCAGAATCAGAAGTGGAATTCGTACATAATATTCCAATACGGACCATTAGCTGTCGAGACAACGCCAGCCGAGAGTACACTTCCTCGCCAGTAAGCCTCAAAGCGAGCAGAACATTTTGGTCGGTATTTTTCTTTGTCTTCGAATGGGTATGCGTATCCGCCAAGAACGAGCTGGGAACTTTTGGACAGAGAAATGATAGCTCGAGCTTCAGTTTTGATTAGACCAAAACTATTTGGTCGCAGATATCCATAACACCGTATTTCTGTTCGGATAAGCTGTCTACCTTGATAATGTCCGAAGTTATTGTTCAGGTATAGATATGGATTGTCTCGCCATGGACGCCAGCCGTATCGTCCATTCCAAACATCTTTGGGATCATTCCATTCAAATTGAATGATATGCCTCAACGTGCCATAAGAATGTACAGGTGAGACTGCAGGACTATCTTCTTCTCTGGTATTACCAATAGAACCGTGGATGAGTCCAGAAAGAATAGTTCTGACCCAGCTCTTGCCTTCATTTTCATATTCCTCGATAGGCAAAGTAGTCACGGCTGATTCGCGAGCGGCCGCGCTCATAATACTAAATACGGCGTCTTCTCCTTCAGACACAATATATTCATGGATGTTGTAACGTTGAGTATCATACGCTCTAATCCATATGAAGATCGATGGTGGACCAAATCGATCATACATGATTCGCGATCCAGCTGGAATCAATTCTTCCGTCCATCGGCTGATGAATTTCTGGCTGTAGATAGTGTTGGTCAGATATGTATTGCTATTGGTATTTTCGCCTGCCATGCCGAGTTCGACCCAGAGGTACGTAATAATACCAAAGGACCATGATATTTTATTCATACATCCTTTCGTTGAATTTTTGAGTTTTTGTACTGCAAAGCTTTCGCTAGTATAGTCTTAAATGAGATGCCTGCAAGGGCGTACATTATCAGGTAATATTATCTAGAAAAGAGCAAATGATGCTATAATTTCCATAATGTCCACAAAATTTGATTTTATTAAAGGAAAAACATCGGTCATATTCGACATTGGACTCATCGTGTTAACCGCGGTCTCTCTTATTGTCTCATTCTTTTTTCAAATTCCTTTAGTTGGTATGTTCCTAGCGACCCTCTCTTTTCTTGGTTTGATCCCAGTCGTTATCAGCGCTGGCAAAGCTTTGTACAAAAAAAGTATTTCAGTTGATTTGCTTGCGGTCATTGCTCTGGTATTTTCACTCGCTACTAGTCAGTGGTCCTCAGCGGCATTCATTACTCTTATGCTGGCGTTTGACTAATGGTGTTGGTTTGGCTCTAGTTCTGTGTGGCTTCATCGGTCCAGCTGGAGCGGCCGCTTATAATTTTCTGACTGACTTTTTGCCGATAGGGAATGCTTTGAGAGCTGGGAGGAGGTAATTAAAAAAATCCGAACCGCGCTTGGTGGCGGTCCGGACTTTGGGGAAAAAGAAATAGTAATTTAGGCGATCGCAGGCTAAACCAGAAGCGAACGTCTGTGCGCCAAACGAAACTGGGCGCGCGTGATCTCGCTGAGAGGTTTTCTCTTTTCAGGCATTCTCGCCGCTGACCGGCTTCTGTTGGTCTTCATGTTGTCTAGTGAGGCTTCCGCTATTATTTCCAGTAACTTTGCTTCAGTTACAGTTGATTCATCGTCAAGTCTTTTGCTTGCTCTGGGGTCTCCGAACCCAGAGGCAAATTGTTTAATAACCCACGTATCGGGGTGCTTGCCTTTGCGTATGACGAAAATTTCGATGATACCCAAGTTTATTTTCGTTCCAGGCACGATTGCGTCTTCTTTGTCCATAAGTAGTTTTAAATGTTTGGTTTGTGTTACTCTTGAATCCAAAAATAAGCCTATAACATATAATAGATTATGTCAATGCACACCGTGTATAATTTTTTACCTACAATCACCCCATTTCGTCTCGAAATTTCACGAGCTTTGCGCTCTTGAAATTCTCTCGATCCGAATTTTCTTAGGAAATGAAAATTCGCCATTTCTTCAAAAATAAGGTACTCTAAATCTTCATTCTGCAGTATTTCGCATTTTCAAATGGCCAAGAAATCCACACAATCAGAGTCAACCGCCAAGGCATTTTCTGGCGATACCGTCATCCGTTTTGATGATGTTTCTTTTGAATGGGGGCACAATAAGCCTATACTCGATGAGGTCTCATTCAATGTACGCCGTGGTACCAAAGTTACTATCATGGGTCAGAATGGAGCAGGAAAAACCACGTTATTCGGCCTTATTTTAGGTGCTGAACATTCGGGCAATAGCACAGAGGGCAACTCGCGAGCTTTGCGAGCGGAGCCGTCCTCGCATGAGGGCAATAAACCAGAATCAGGTGAAATTCATATTACTAACGGAGCGACAGTGGCTACGGCGCGCCAAGTCATGCCACGCGAACAGCTTGAACTTACGGTGCGTGAATTTTTCGCAAATTGTTTCGCGGAGAAAAAATATGATATTGATCCGAGGATTGATGCGGTGTTGGAAGTTGTAAATTTGAACGTGTATAAGACCGCGGGTAAGGAAAGAGTTCCTCGGGACACGCCGTCAACCTCTGGTGAGGTTGCGGCTGGTTCTCACTCGCCTTCGCTCGCTCCGAAGCGTCCCTCGAAATCTCTTTCCTTACCCGCGGTAAACGACGTCAAAGACCGTATCGTCAAAACATTTTCTGGTGGACAGCAGGCGCGATTACTTCTCGCTTCCGCGCTTATTCAAGATCCGGACATTTTATTACTCGATGAGCCGACCAATAATCTAGACAAAGCTGGCATTGAACACCTGACGCAATTTCTGATTGATTATAAAAAAACGTGTTTGGTTATTTCCCATGACGCGGAATTTTTGAATGCTTTCACACATGGCGTTTTGTATCTCGATGTTCATACTAAAAAAATTGAACAATACGTCGGTGACTATTTTGACGTGGTTGAGCAGATTTCAGTGCGTATCGAAAAAGAAAATATGAAAAATGCCCAGCTCGCCAAAGAAATTCAAGAAAATAAAGATAAGGCGAACTTCTTCGCTATGAAAGGAGGTCAAATGCGCCTAGTGGCAAAACGGATGCGTGAAAAAGCCGAGGAATTGGAAGAGGAAAAAGTTGACGTGCGTCGCGAGGACCGAACAATCAAGCAATTTGTAATTCCAGCACAACCAGAATTGGTTGGTGATATTATTTCCATTTCTGCTTATTCTGTTCTTAGTCCAAAAACTCATAAACCAGTGAAGCGTGAATGTGATATTCGATTGCGTCGCAAAAATCATTTGCTGTTGGCTGGTCCGAATGGGATTGGTAAAAGTACTTTACTTGAAAAAATCGTAAATAGTCCAAGGTCGGACCTTGGACAAAGCGTTGCCGTAATAGCTCCAGGCGTTCGCGTTGGTTATTATCGTCAAGATTTTTCTATGATGGACTTTAACGATACAGTTTACCAATCTCTGGAAAAAATTATTCGCTCTGTCGAAGGTCGTCTAATTGAAACTGAATTACGTGCTGTCGCCGCATCGTTTCTCATTACCGCTGACGTTATCCATACAAAAATTGCCTCATTATCAGAAGGGCAGAAGGGTCTGGTTGCTTTTGCCCGTCTTGTTCTACAACGTCCTGGGCTACTTATTCTCGATGAACCAACTAACCATATAAATTTCCGCCACATTCCAGTGATTGCAAAGGCGCTCGATGCCTATGAAGGTGCGATGATTCTCGTTAGTCACGTGCCGGAGTTTGTTCAGCAGATCAGGATTGATGAGGTTCTAGATTTGGGGAAGTAGTAGTATAAATCACTATATTTTTCCGATCTACTATTTAAATAAGCCTCCCGCCTTGTGAGCGGGAGGACGTGGCGAATGCCAAAAAATATAATTAATGTATAAGAAGTATAGCAATTGAAATTGTTTTGTCAAGCATCCCTAATTTTAGATAACCTCTCTATCCCCAAATAATCCTCATTTTTTAAATCAGGTTGAGTCTTCATTTCTGTTATACTTCCACACATGACACAAACTCAAGCACTCGCTATTCTAAAAATGGGTAGAAATGTTTTCATCACTGGACCAGCGGGTTCTGGTAAAACTTATGTGGTCAATGAATATATTAAATATTTGAAAGATCATGATGTCTCTATTGGCATTACTGCCTCGACCGGAATTGCCGCGACTCATATGGGTGGTGTGACTATCCACTCATGGTCTGGCATGGGTATCAAAAATAATTTGAGTGAATATGATTTGGCACAGCTTGCCGAGAAATCCCAAGTCGCTCGGCGCATCAAGGAAGCGGCTGTACTAATTATTGATGAAGTTTCAATGTTGCACCACTTCCGTTTGGATACTTTGAATTCAATTACCCAACACATCCGCAAAAACACGGCACCGTTCGGTGGTTTGCAAATTGTTTTGTGCGGTGACTTTTTCCAGCTTCCACCAGTGTCGAAATATGGCGAGCCTGATACCCATTTCATATACCGTTCGGAAGCGTGGCGTGATGGTAAATTCACAGTCTGTTATTTGCATGAAAATTTTCGCCAACTTACAGATCCGATTCTCGCCGTCTTGAATGAAATTAGAAGTGGGGAAGTGTCGGAAGGCGCGAGGGAGCAGTTGAGGAGTCGGTATAGGGAGATCAGGCCATCTTCGACTGCATCTGCTACGAAGACTAAAGTTTCTTCACCCACGATCGGCTCTGCTCGCACAACCGAATCGCTCGCAGAGCCGTCTTTTCTCGCCCCACCGTTCGAGGTAGAAGAAACCGCTATTCAGTGGCGCTCCGAAGAGGGTTCAGAAACTTTGTCTTCTTCGCTGGATGCAGTCGAACCAACTCGTCTCTACACCCACAATGTTGACGTTGACAGTGTAAATGAGAATGAACTCGATAAAGTTGACGGCCATGAAATTGTCTACGAAATGATCTCAAAAGGAAAAAAACCACTCGTTGAAGCTTTGAAAAAATCATGTCTGGCTCTGGAAAAATTACGTTTGAAAAAAGGTGCTCGCGTTATGTGCGTTAAAAATAATTTTGATAAAGGATACGTCAACGGCACTCTTGGGGTTGTCGTTTCATGTGGCTTCGGTGTCGATCCGGTAATTCGTACCGCAAGTACACCCGATTTTCCTGATGGTCGTCTGATCACACTGGAACTTGCCGACTGGACTATCGAAGATGATGGAAAAATTTTGGCGCAGATTACCCAATACCCATTACGTCTAGCTTGGGCTATTACCGTGCATAAGAGTCAGGGTATGAGTTTGGATGCAGTCGAAGTTGATTTGTCGAAGGCGTTTGAGCCTGGTATGGGTTACGTGGCATTGTCTCGAGTACGTACTTTGACTGGGCTTTCTATTATAGGAATGAATGAAAACGCGCTTGTGGTTCACCCAGAAGTTTTGGAATATGATCAGCACTTGCGTGAATTGTCTGACAAAGCGGAGAGTGTGATTGAATACACAGATAGTGCTGAAATAATTCGCGCGCAAGAGGAATTTTTGGCAAAGGTTGCGCCGATGTATCGCATAGGTAAAGATGGAAAAGTAAAAAAAGGCAAAATTCCAAAGCCGCCAAAGATGTCTACTTTTGAAAAAACAGCGATTTTAGTGCGTGAGCAGAAATCAGTAAAAGAAATTGCCAAGGCTCGCGAAATGACAGTTGAGACTATTATAGGTCACTTGGAAAAGTTGGTTGAAATTGGTCCGGAAGCTGGTGGTATCGAACTGTCCGAAATTTCATATCTAAAAAAAGAAGTTTCACCGATTCATTTTATGAAAATTGAAAAAGCGCTGGAGGAAGTGGCGATAGCTGATGAGCGCCGCCGCGCAGAAATCGCTTGGCCAGCTGAAGATAAAGTATACAAACCACCACTCCTGTCGCCGGTAAAAAGTAAGGTTGGTGCTAATATTTCATTTCGTGATATTCAATTGGTGAGAGTATTGTTGGGGTATGTGAATAAGTCAAAAGTAACCAAGTCATAAAGTATACTGAGTCTAAATATTTGAGCAAATATTAAATTACTATGTTCCACGTTTACATCCTTCAATGCGCCGATAAAACCTTTTATGTCGGCTCTACAAACAGTGATTTGGAAAAACGTCTGCATGCGCATAATCATTTAAAATCAGGCGCGCACTATACGAAAATACGTAGGCCAGTTAGATTGGTGTACCAGAAAAAATGTCGAACATATTCAAAAGTACGAGCCATGGAAGGGGAACTGAAACGGCTGACAAGAAAAGAAAAAATGGCGCTTATTGGGGAGTATCGAATTAAGATGAATAAGAAATGACCACAAATTACACTCTCAAACGCAGTACACGCTCTCGAAATATGAGGATAACTATTTTCCGAACCGGTGACGTGCGAGTGACTGCTCCACGACTGGTTCCGGAGTTTTTGATACGAAAATTCGTGGCGAGCAAAGAAAATTGGATCACACGCAAAGTGGCAGAATTTCGTGCACAACCGATTATTCCTGTGGTGAAATTATGGGGCACGGGCAAGCGACGTGAATATTTGGCGAATAAAAAAGCGGCATACGTACTTGCTGTCGAAAAAGTTCGTCACTTTGCGAATAAGTATGATTTCAAATATGGAAAAATAATGATACGAAATCAGAAAACTCGCTGGGGTAGTTGTTCCAGAAAAGGCAATTTGAGTTTCAGTTATCGTATAGCATTTTTGCCGGATGAATTACAAAATTATTTAGTGGTGCATGAAGTGTGTCATCTCAAAGAATTTAATCATTCGCGAGCATTTTGGGATTTGGTTGGACGAGAAGTTCTGAAGTATAAGGAATTGAGGAGGAAGTTGAAAGGGATTGATAGTTGAGATTAAAAATAATAGGAGATGATTAATAAGTAAAATTAGTCACATTTCTCAAAGTTATTTTTTAGGTATAATTTTTGGGAATAAAAAAACGCGCCAGCTGAGGAATAGCTGGCGAGTGTGTTTGTTATGCGAAACTCGAGGGCCTACCTAATTGAAGGCCGGATTGATCATGGGGAACGGTTCGACAACAAAAGTCGCCTTAATCAGTTCCATTGGGATGCGAGCGATCAATTTGCCGATGCGACGCCGGACATGATGGAGCATGATTGTGGCGTGGAACAAGATACCGTGCTTCTTTTGGCTTAGCCAGAATCGCGTCTTGATTGTTACACAATAGATTCCATTGTCACGAATCAGTGCGCCTTCGGTGTGTTTACTGTTTACCAAGCCGTGCTCTTTCCGGTCAAGCATACAGCCGATTTCCTCGATGATCTTCTGCAGAATCGATTGCGGAATCCGTCGAGTTGATTTGACCCTTACCAGCTTCACTTTAATGTTCGCCATACCATTTATCTCCCGTAGTTTTTTGTTTAAGTTTACCGTAGTACATCAGAGATCCATATTCTCCAAAGACAACACTACTACTCGATGTAGTTTGTGTCAATAGTGTCGATAAATGTGGATAACTATTTTTTCATACTCCACCCCTTTTCCTGTCTCGCCAGTAGGATTACTACTTCACACTATTTCCAGCCACCCAACCGCTAGTCCAACATAGTTGCAAACTGTAGCCACCAGACGGTCGGTCAATATTTAGAATATCGCCAATTAAATACAAGTTCGGCACGATTTTTGACTGCATAGTCTTGAAATCAACTTCATTAAGCATGACACCGCCCGATGTGACGATTGCCTTTTCAACACCAAGCAGACCAGTCGCTTCCATGCGTACATCTTTCAAAAGTTTAATTAGGTCCAATCGTTCTTCGCGTGTCACGCTGTGGCAAAATTTATCCGGATCAATTCCTGATTTTTCAATAATAATTGGAACCAACGAAGATGGAAGTAATGAACCCAAGCTGTTTTTGAATTTTTTATTGCTTTCTTTTTTGAATAATTTCTGCAAAGCGTCATTGAGTGTTGAATAATCGTGTTTCGGCATGACATCCAAAGAAATAATAACTTCGCCGTATTTCAAAAGTTCGCGAATATCTTTACTAATATTTAGGATAGTCGGCCCACTCACGCCAAAGTGAGTAAAAATAATTTTTCCTTTTTTCGTAAGTTGCTTGGTTTCATTTTGGAATATGGTTATTTTTACTTCTGGTAACGTAAGACCAGACAACTGTTTCACCCATGTTTCTTTTATTTTCACAGGAACGAGCGCGGCATCCGGTTCGATTATTGTATGGCCGAGTTTTTTTAACCAAATAAAACCTTCGCCAGTCGAACCTGTTTCTGGTCGTGATTTTCCGCCGGTTGCTAGGATGAATGAGTGGGCATGGATGGTTTTACCGTTTTTAAGTACAAGGTGCGTAGGGTAGACCTGCGCAGGCCTACCCTGCGCCTTTTCATTAAACCCGACAACCTCGGCATTCGACATCACAGTGACATTTCCAGATTTCAAATATTCTATCAACACATCCCAAACAGATTGCGCCTTATCACTCATAGGGAACACGCGTTTTTCAGCTTCAACTTTTGTAGTCATGCCTCGCGCATTGAAAAAATCTAGAGTTTCTTTGACGCTAAACTGCGAAAATGCCGAAAAAAGGAACTTGTCATTTTCTTTGAATTTTGCGAGTAGGGTTCGATTATCCAATTCAGCATTAGTCACATTGCAACGACCGCCACCGGTAATGAGGAGTTTTTTGCCGAGTGAATCATTTTTTTCAATCAAAATGACTTTCAAGCCACGTTCCGCCGCTCGCCCAGCCGCTATCATGCCGGAAGGTCCGCCACCAATTACAGCTACGTCATATAGTTTTGTGGCAGAGTCCATCTTTATGGAATTGTTATTATTCATAAAATAAAGACTAACATAGTTGACTAATTCCACCAAATAGTATATAGTGTTTACCTATCAATCTCTCATGTTCGCCTCCGTTTCGTATAGGCATTCTATGGGATAAAGCTCGTTGCCTTCGACAAGGCTACGGCGCCCATAGTAGGGCAATAAGCGCACATAGCGCGAACAAAAATATGTATCAAAAGCATTTTAGGGGTGGAAGTCACACGTCTGCTAACGCAGGTGGCGCCACCAAACAATTTAATTACAGAAAACCAGCAGGTCATGGCCCTTCGACACGCTCAGGGCAGGGAGCTCCTCATGCGGGCGGTTCTCGTGGAGGTTTTTCTGGTGGATCCCGTGGCAGTCATTTTGGAGGTCGTGGTCATAGTGGAGGCAGAGGACCAGTACGACGCGGACCTGGTGGTGGATTTTCGAGACATATTGATGTTTCCAAATTCATCAACAAGGCTGTTATTACCGAGAAGACCGAGCACTTTGTGCCCGATCACGCTTTTACTGATTTTCAGGTAGACACTCGTCTCAAAACCAATATTGCTACCAAGGGATATTTTGTTCCAACGCCGATTCAAGACAAAGCCATTCCGCACATTATTCGCGGAGCTGATCTTGTCGGTATTGCAAATACTGGTACTGGAAAAACAGCGGCATTTCTTATTCCACTCATCAATAAAGTTTTACTCAATCCAAAAGAAAAAATCCTGATCATTGTTCCAACTCGCGAGCTTGCTCAACAGATCGAGCAAGAGTTCATGGGTTTTGCCAAGCATCTCACTATATGGGCAGTTTGCTGTGTTGGTGGTGCTAGCATTGTGCCACAAATGAAGGCACTAAATCGTCCATTCAATTTCCTGATCGGCACACCAGGTCGTCTGCGTGATCTCATTGAACGCAATAAAATCCGTCTCGGAGAATACGCAACTGTAGTTTTGGATGAAGCAGATCGCATGCTTGATATGGGATTCATCAATGATGTGAAATTTATGGTTGGCTCTATGGCCAAGCAACGTCACACACTATTTTTCTCCGCGACTATGTCTCGCGAGATTGAAACTCTGATCAAACAATTCTTGACAGATCCTGTGATGATCTCGGTCAAGACTGGTGACACGGCACAGCTAGTCGATCAAGATGTTGTGCGTGTTCCAGTTGGCAAAAATAAACTCGATGTTTTGCAAGAATTGCTCGTCCAGCCAGGTTTTACCAAAGTTCTTATTTTTGGAAAAACAAAACACGGCGTGCAGAGACTAGCTGAAGATCTGACTCGCCGCGGAATTGTTTCAGAAGCTATTCATGGCAACAAAAGTCAAGGTCAACGTATGCGTGCTTTGAAGTCATTCAAAGATCATCAGGTGAAAATCTTGGTGGCGACTGATGTGGCGGCTCGTGGACTGGATATTTCAGGCATTACGCATGTCATCAATTATGATGTTCCCGCGACTTATGAAGATTACGTACACCGCATTGGT
Organism: Minisyncoccota bacterium; assembly: GCA_036170235.1. Lineage (GTDB taxonomy): Bacteria > Patescibacteriota > Minisyncoccia > Phycocordibacterales > PALSA-1337 > C7867-002. Next base: position 9,007 of record JAVHOW010000015.1, on the reverse strand, counting down.
CGTACTGGAAGAGCGGGGAAGAAGGGTCAAGCACTGACGTTTGTGTAAAAAAAGAGCGCCTCCGTAACTGGGGGCGCTTTGCTAGTTGAGTAATTCTGGATTAGTGATGTAATTATGAATAACCTCGCAGGCGGTATTGAATTCAATAACATCAATTTGTCGATTTATTGATAATGCAAGATCGATTTGAATTAATCTACTTTCGATCATTTCGGGCAGTCCGTTGCCGCCAGTTCTTTTCTGGAGTTCCGTGTGTTTTTCGCAAGCCATGAGTATGTTGGTTAGAACAACGAGCTTGTAATATAACAGACGAAATCTAGGGTCGCTGTCGTGGCGGCGAATTAGGTCACACTCCTGCCAAGATGACCATCCTGATTTAGGATCTGGTATTTCCATTCGTTCCCAGTATTCCTTACGTTTTTCTTCCAATCTTCTTTGGAGTCCCACATCCTGTGGGAGTCGGAACTCCTCCCAAGGGCGCGGTGTATTCATATTTTTATATTGTGCAGAATGTTTTCCGTCTACACACAAGCCTATGCTTTTTCATTTTTTTGTCAACATCTCCACATCGAGGTGTCACCTCCATAGGTGACACCTCTAACTTGCTCCATGCTATAATTATTTAATGCTAAATACTCAAGAACTTTCCAAACTCATTGAAGGTGAAGTCGACGTCAGCACCTCATCTCTCACAGCCGCCAGTCATGATGCAAGTATATTTGAAGTTCGACCCGAAGTAGTTGTTCGTCCAAAAAACGTTGAAGATATTAAAAAATTAGTTCGTTATGCCACGGATCATCAGAGTGGTAATGATGGCGTACCAAGAATTACTCTGACAGCACGTTCAGCTGGTACAGATATGTCTGGCGGTCCGCTTACGGAGTCAATCGTTGTTGATTTTCTTAAATATTTTAATCAAATAAAAAAAGTGGAGGAAAGTCCGCAAGAAAATACTGTAGATCCAAATATTTCAGGATACGTGGTCACGGAACCCGGTGTCTATTATCGCGACTTTGACAAAGCCACACTCGCAAAAGGTGGCCAAATCCTCCCAACATATCCGGCTTCGCGCGAAATCTGTACCGTCGGCGGCATGGTTGCCAATAATTCCGGAGGTGAAAAAACCCTGACTTATGGCAAAACAGAACGCTATATTCGTCGATTGAAAATGATCTGCGCCGATGGTAAAGAGTATGAGTTCACGCCTCTAACTATGTCGCAACTAGAACAAGTCAAGAAATTTCCTACATTTGAGAGTGAAGTGTATCGTCGCATGCACGAATTAATTACTGAAAATTATGATCGAATCCAGGCGGCGCGTCCAAAAGTTACCAAAAATTCCTGTGGTTATTATCTCTGGAATGTTCTAGACAAAGAAAAGGGAATATTTGATCTAACTAAACTTATAGTTGGTTCACAAGGTACGCTTGGTCTGATTACCGAAATAGAATTTGCTCTAGTAAAACCAAAACCATATTCACGTCTACTAGTTGTATTTCTCAAAGATCTGAAATTGCTCGCTCCGACCGCCGAACATATTTTGAAATTCAAACCGGAAAGTTTCGAATCATACGATGATCACACATTCAAAGTCGCGCTCAAATTCTTGCCACAACTTATGCGTCAAATGGGCGGAAATATTTTCAAACTCGGTTTTTCATTTATCCCAGAAGTCTGGGCAGTCCTACGCGGAGGAGTTCCGAAAATGGTTCTGATGGCAGAATTCACCGCTGATACAGAGGAGGAAGCATTCCAAGCTGCCACACAAGCGCGCAATTCTCTCAAAGAATTCCACGAAGAATCTCGTGTTACCCAAAATGCCGAAGACGCGCACAAATACTGGGTCATTCGTCGTGAGAGTTTCAATATGTTGCGTCACCATGTCAAGAAGCTCCGCACCGCGCCGTTCATCGACGACTTTGCTGTCCTACCCTCAAAATTGACAGAATTTCTGCCACGCTTGTACGCCATTCTCGACCAATACAACTTGACCTACACCATCGCCGGTCATATCGGTGACGGCAATTTCCACATTATTCCACTCATGGATTTGCACGAAACTCATTCGCATGAAGTTATCAGGGAGTTGTCTGTCAAAGTTTACACCTTGATCCATGAGTTCGAAGGAACCATTACCGCCGAACACAATGATGGCATGATCAGGACCCCATTCGTCAAGATGCAGTTTGGTGAGGAAATGTACAAACTTTTCGAAGAAGTGAAAAAAATCTGGGATCCAAAGGGTATCTTCAATCCCGGAAAGAAAGTTGGCGGGACTTGGGAGTATGCCATGGGGAAGGTTGTCAATTAGCAGTCATACGACTACGGCTCCGTTCACTTCGTTCACGGGTTGCAAATTGACCTACTGGGTGAAGGGGTAAGGGGGGGGTTGTTAACGTTATATTTATCAGATCTGATTTTGTGCTGTTTAGTTTCATGTTATTAATGAATGACTTTTATTCCTTCTTTAGCATTTTATAAATACGTTTGGCAGATATAAGTTTATTTTCTTCATCAAAGGGTCGGCTGAGTTACTCGTACGTGTGGATAAAACAAGGATTATCGACAAAAACCCCCTAGTTATAAGGGTATTGGGGCAATATTCTTTACTTGTAAATATCTATTGACAACGAGAAGTCCTTTCATGTATACTGTCATTAACCAAAGAAAACCTATGAAAATAGAACAAAAACAAAAGATATTCGATTTCTTGCAGGACCAGATCGTTAATGCCGACTTCAGAGTGAAGGCGTATGTGTTTGATGAAGATGGTAAAAGACGCCTTGTTCGTAATGCCTTTTCAAATCTCGTGGCGCATGTTCAAAACTTTTTAGAAAATAAATCATCTGTTCGTTGGATAACTATGTATGGCTTACGAGGCGCAGGAAAGACGACACTTCTTGCTCAGCTTTACGAACAAACAAAAGTGGAGAACAAGAAAAAGCTGTTTCTCTCCGTTGATCAGGCGGTTGGTATTTTTGGTGTAAGTCTCAAAGAAATTCTAGATGTATACGAAGAACTACTCGGCGTTTCTTTTGAGCAGCTCACTGAACCAGTTTTTCTTTTTCTTGATGAAGTTCAATATGATGAAAAATGGGCATTACTTTTGAAGACAATCTACGACAGAACAAACAAGGTATTTATTTTCGCCACAGGTTCATCTGCTCTCTCCTTACAGGCAAGTGCTGATGTTGCCCGCAGAGCGATTTTTGAAAAGCTCTATCCTATGAGTTTTACTGAGTATATAAAAGTTAAAGATCAGAAGTCTGAGACGGAAGGTCTATCGAAATCTCTTCAGGATGCTATTTTTAATGCAAAAGATGCGAAAGATGCATTCGTACAGTTAAAGAAACTCGAAACGGTTATTCAACAGTATTGGATAGATACTGACCCTAAAGAAGTTGATAGGTATATGCGCTACGGCACATTGCCATTTATGGTGGCTTTGAAAAATGAAGCCTTGGTATATGACCAGATCAAGAAAACTCTTGAGCGTGTCATAAGCATCGATATACCTCACATCACTCAATTTGCCTCAGAGACTATCTCAAAGATACCTATGGTCCTTTACGCTCTCGCTGAAACAGACCAGCTTAGTCTCAGTAGCCTATCTGATAAGTGGGATCTCGATATAAGTCGCCCTGTTCTCACCTCAGTACTCGAAACGTTGGAGAAAACAGAAACTATCTGGCGTATATATCCCCATGGATCGCATGTGACTCAAACAACACGTCAACCATCAAAGTATCTTTTTACGAGTCCAGCATTTCGATCAATGTATTTCAACTTTATTGGAAACACCCGAACTAGAGAGAATTACAAAGGCAAGCTACTCGAAGATACAATCGGACTTTATTTGAATCGTCTTTTCAATAGCAAACCCGATAACTCGGTGACATACGATAGTGCAGCTGGAGGTGCCGATTTTATCGTAAGGCAAGGAAAAGAAATGGTGGTCCTCGAAGTTGGTTATGGAGAAAAATCATTCAAACAAGTAACAAATACAATGGCAAAGGATAGTGTGCATGCTCGTTATGGCATGGTTGTATCAGAGCGCCCTCTCGAATGCGATGAGGTAAAAAATACAATAAGTATTCCGTTGTCTTATTTCTTACTCATGTAAATTTATGGCTAGAGAAGCATCAATCAAAAATCTTACGAACGCTAAACGGGCAAAGAACGATGAGTTTTATACCCAGTATATTGATATCCAAAAGGAGATTGAAAGATATCTTGATTTTACATCATTCCAGTCTTCTTCTTATCAGGTGCACTATTTCCGCTAGATACTGCACCAACCGCACTGCGCTGGGTCACTTATTTCAATCCACTTTCCTACGGCGTTGACGGTCTGCGCGCAGTTCTGAATGGGGTCTCACATTTCTCCGTATGGTTTGATTTTGGAATTTTGGTTGCTATTTCGGCGCTGTTTATCGCTATTGGTGGCGTATTGTTTTCGAAAATAAAGGGGTAAATACTTTTATGGTATAATAAACCTAATTATCAATATACTACTAAACATTTCTATGACAGATCAACTTGAACTCATCTTTATATTCTTCTCGGTGATTATAGGTGTTGTTGCCGCCGCGTACTTTTATATTTCGGCTGGTGTATTCGTTCATCTAAACTTACTTCAACGCTCACTTCAGCTAATATCATCTGGTATGTTCATTATCGCAATTGGTGTTCTTATGGCCGCCTTTATTTCTTATGAATCCAAACTTGGCTTTGAACTCATTTTCTATGGTCTTCCTTTACAGGTACTTTTCTACATTATTTATATTATCGGGTCATTATTGATACTTGTTGGATCGCGAGGGTTTACACATCGGTCACGTAAAGATAATGTGGTTGACGTGTCACTGCAAGGTCAATAGGGTTTATAGTCTTTATCCCCATATATTGCGCCAATTTTCCTAGGTGATGTGACTGGAAAATAGTATAATGTACCCACATGAAGCACATTATTTTCATTGCGCTATTATTTTTTGTAAACATACAAAATGCCTCTGCTTTTACAAGGAATTATTTTACTATACATCATTCTGCAGTCCGTAATATTTTTGCTCCACAATTGAATACTACGTCGCTAATATCAAGTCAGAAAAATAATGATTTTGTAATAGGAAAAGATATAGTGGAAACAGTATTAAATGGTTTATCAACAGGTACAACATCTATAAAGGATATTGTTTATAATTATTATGCTAGTGGAAATATAGAATCTACTTGCTCAGTCTTTGTTCAGGATAGCGGAGCCACACCTATCTATACAGCTGTAAATCCATCAATAGGAACTATAAACTCAGTAGGTAGTACAACATATGTATCAAGTGGTACGGCATATTTCAATGCACGCATTGGTAGAAGAACAAAATCTGTACCATGTACTTTCTATAGAACAAACAATGTAACGTCATACGCTTTCAATGGTACAGCTGTTTCTACTTCAACTATAAAAAATATGAAGGATCAGATAGATACAAGAATTCTTGGAAAGACACCATCAGCTACTACTTATGATATTTATTCAGCAAGAAATGATAGTACGCATACTTATACTAGAAATGTGAATATGTTTGCTGCAGATGTAGATCTTACATGTATACCAGTATTGAGTGGAGCAATCAATAGTTCACAGACAATGGGTATTCTAGTTGCTCCAGATATTATGATACAAGCCAACCACTCTCATCCATCTGGTACTATGTATTTCGTGAAGAATGACAATACGACAGTGTCAAGAAATATTATATCTGGTACAAGGATAGGTACAACTGATATATGGGTAGCAAAACTTGACAGTGATGTTCCAGCAGGTATCACACCTTGCAAAGTTTTTTCTTCGACAGCATTTACAAATAGTATTTCGCCGACAGCTCTATCATATATTCAGCCACCGCTTATATTTACAAATCAATTTAGAACATTAAGAATTGGTAATTTAATATATAATACAGAATTTCCTACTATGATATATACTTTTCAAAAAACTGGAGATTATCATGACTGGTATTCTATTGCTGTCGGTGGGGATAGTGGATCACCACTTCTTGCTCTAGTAAACAATCAAGCAGTTTTACTAGGGCTATGGTATGGAAATACTAGTGTACCCAATGTTTCCAGTTATATTACGCAGATAAATACGGCGATGGCATCTCTTGGAAGTGTGAATTCATTATCAACAGTAGATCTTAGTGGATTCCAAACATTTTAATATGATAAAGATCATTAAAAAAACAATAATAAAATATTCAATAATCATTATGGTGATGATTGTTCCATTTTATGTAAATGCTTACAATATTGGTTTTTCAATGCAAAATCCTGCCGCATCTTTTCTATCTGATATATATTGCAAAACTCTCGGCTCATTAATAAATGATATTTCATGTAAAACACAAGAAACTACACCAGTTATTCCAATTGCACCCGTAATTCCAGTTTATAAACCAACAATAAAGCCAACTGCTCCTGTACAAATACCAGTACCCGTATCAACACAGTCACAATCAACAAAAATAATAGAAAGAACAATTGTAGAAAAGAATATTTTTACAAATTCACCAATAGATACTTCCAACTTTGTAACAAAAGATTTCTTCACTAGACAAATCGATGCAGTATTTAATTCTGTTGGTAAATCTATTTCAAATATATCTACAGTCACATCTACTGGTATACCAAATGTTTCTGGTAGTGCCTATGGAGATCTACTTTATTGGACAGGTTCCGTATGGAATGCTATTGCTACTTCGAGTCTGGGTATATCAGGAGTATCATCACAATGGACAACATCTGGTTCAACAATAAATTATCCTACTGGAAATGTAGGTATTGCAACCACATCTCCATATGCGAAACTTTCAGTAACTGGTGATACTGCATTTGATGGTAATATGTTGGTCACTGGAACTACTACTGCAAATGGTTTTGTATTAAATGCAAATAAAACTTTCTATGTTGGCAATGAGGTATTGGTTGATTCAAATGGAAATATAAATGCAACAGTATTACCACAACAGGATACAGCAGTGAATCTATCTTCAACAGTTCCAGCATCTGGTGAGAGTGTATATGAAACTGATACTAAATATATGAAAGTTGGTGACGGTGTTACATCAGTTGGTAATTTGAGTCCATTGAATCCATGGTTGGGGAATCTATCTACCTCTACTTTTGCAGGAGCTATAGGTATAGGTACCACCACCCCATATGGACTATTAAATATTGCTGGAGTAACACCACGCCTGACCCTGTCTGATACAAGTGCAGGAGCAAATCTAAAACATTGGTATATACAGTCATCTGGAGGATCATTGAATTTTGCAACAAGTTCGGATGGATTGGTTGATAATTCATTTTTTCCAGCTCTAAGATTAAATGCGCAAAATATGGCGAGTCTCATGACTGTTGAAGGAATATATGGTGCATCTATCGGTGGCGATCTATTACTCGGAGCTACTCAGTTTGCATATCAAGGTGCTAATAATAGAAAAATAAGCGTACAAAATTTATTGGGTTCTGATGGAGGATCACTATCTCTCTCTGCTGCAAATGGTTCTATTTTCTTTAATGGAAATTTTGCTGGCGGAGCTCTAAACCTTATAGCTGGAAATGCAGATGCTGATACATCCGCCACCGGAGGTGCCATAAACATAACAGCAGGAAATAGTGTGGGGATGATAGGTCCCAATGTGGTGATAAATGGAGGTAATGGAACTACTAGGGGTAATGTATTAATAGCTACAAGTAGTGGTAATGTTGGTATTGGAACAACTTCACCATATGCTAAGCTCTCAGTCGCTGGACAAGTGGTAGCTCAATACTATACAGCTACAGGTACAGCTACCTCTACATTTGCTGGTGGCATACAAGCAAATATATTTAATGCCACATCAGCTACAGCATCATCAACATTTGCAAATGGTATTAATCTAAATGCAGGCTGTTTCGCTGTAAACAATACTTGTATTACCAATAGTACCTATAGTGACTCAAACGTAAATTCATATATCTCAGCCTCAAGCACAATACCAAAGACATATACAGCAAATACATTCTCTGCATTACAAACACTAACAGCAGGACTAACAACAAATGCTCTAACTGTAGGTTCACTAACAGGCCCTCTACAATCTATCAATGGAGTAGTATCGGCATCATCTACACTATCTGTAGCATATGGAGGTACAGGACAGAATTCATTCGGACAGGGTTGGCTAAACAGTAATGGAACAACTATTACTTCATCTACTAGTCCGACAGTGAATTATATTACGGCGACGAGTACGACGGCGACGAGTACGTTTGCTGGAGGAGCAACATTTGCTACAGGTGGTGGCAAGGTTGGCATTGGCACTACCACTCCATATGGTCTTCTTAACATAGCTGGAGTAACACCACGCCTGACCCTGTCTGATACAAGTGCAGGAGCAAATCTAAAACATTGGTATATGCAGTCATCTGGAGGATCATTGAATTTTGGAACAAGTTCGGATGGATTGGTTGATAATTCTGCTGGAGGTACATTTGTATTAAATACTACTATTACTGATGCATCAAGAGTCGCTGCTAATGTGAGAGGAGATCTTGGTATTAATGGAGACATAGTTCTTGATTGTTGTGCCCCTGTGTTTGGAAACCCAACTGTAGGCTCTAGAACTATAAGGGCTGGTGGTGTATCAGCTAGTGGTTGGGGTGCAGGTAATTCATTATCTATATTAGCTGCTTCAGCAGTAGATAGTCTGGGTTTCTTTGACTATGCTGGTGGCGCTCTAAACCTTATAGCTGGAAATGCTGTCGCACAAACATCCGCCACCGGAGGTGCCATAAACATAACAGCAGGAAATAGTGTGGGGATGATAGGTCCCAATGTGGTGATAAATGGAGGTAATGGAACTACTAGGGGTAATGTATTAATAGCTACAAGTAGTGGTAATTTAGGGATTGGAACAACTTCACCATATGCTAAACTATCTATACAAAAAGGTTATGGTAATAC
>JAVHOW010000014.1:0-31988 GCA_036170235.1 Minisyncoccota bacterium | reverse complement strand
TTATGCTGAATTCAAAACGGCTTGAAATTTCCCCGAAAAACGGCTGGCGAGCCCGTGTAGCGGGCGAGCCAATGACTTCATTTCCTAACTGGCGGAGAGAGTGGGATTTGAACCCACGGTTCCCTTGAGGGAACGGCGGTTTAGTAAACCGCTGCCTTAAACCACTCAGCCATCTCTCCAGTGAAAATTCAGTTTAGCATATTAGACGCATCTTGCCAGAGGTTTCCTTTTTTGATTAACCGTGCGTTTTATGACAGAATGACTTTTATTGGAGACGTGGTGGAGTGGTTTAACATACCTCTTTGCTAAAGAGGCAGACCTATTAAAGGGTCTCGAGGGTTCGAATCCCTCCGTCTCCGCAGTTGACATCAATTTAATTTGATGTTACAATGGTATTAAATTTCCATCAGTAGTTTTTTGAAAACAATCAACCAAGAAAGGAGTAATCCTTGAACTTTAGCATCATCTTGGCCATCATGTCGGGCCTCGGCACTACGCTCGCATATCTTGACTACAATCGTGTGGTTCTGAAAGGTGAGACGAAGCCGAACGGAGCGACGTGGGCCATCTGGTCTGCTATCGCTTTGGTTAGTACATCCAGTTACTTCGCCTCAACGGGTGACATCTGGAAAAGTATCATTCCTTTCGCGAACATTCTGCTCTGCATCGGAACCTTTGTTCTGGCGCTTATGGGTGGGAAGTTCAAGAAATTGGGTGTCACCGATTGGTGTGCTCTGGCAATCGGAATCGTAGCTGTAGTCGTCTGGAAACTAACGACTGCCGCATACGGAAATCTGATCGTTCAGGTTGCTATCATCATCGGATTCATTCCGACTTGGATCGGGGTATGGAAGACACCTTCATGCGAGAAACCACGTCCTTGGTGGATATGGTGTGTATCGTATGGAATAGCCGGAATCGTGGTCATCATGCGCTGGAAAGGCCAGATGATTGATCTTGTATATCCTTGGCTATGTGTAGTTCTTCACGCTTCGGTACCGCTCGTCGGAAAAGTCAGTCAACAATCCAAACCACAGAAAGGAGTCAGCAATGCCAATAATCAAAGTATGGTGTCTCCCCGCGAATCAAAGCGAGCATGAGCTACGGATGCTTCACAAGATAATTGTCGGAGCCGTTATCAGTGTCAAGGAACTCGGTCTGAAGGATCAAAACGATATGACCTGCTTGTTCCCGCCAGATCTCATGAAGTACGGTCTCGGCGAAGAAATCATCGTCGAAGTTACTGGGCTCTTTGACAAGCCTGAACGGACCGATGAGGTTCGCCAGCGACTTGCCAAGGAATTGGGAGAAGCGATTCATATCCTTTACCCGAATGCCAAGGTTGAATGTACCGTCGAGGTCATCAATCCGGCGAAAGGGTTCTGGACTTCGGCTCGCTAGTGTGGATCGTCACCGCTCACGAAGACCGTTTCGGCTTTCGTCGAGCGGTTTTCTTTTATTTGTAATTTACAGAGATTAGGATTAATATTGGACTATTACGAACATGACCCAATCGATATTTTCACAACTCCTTGCGGAGTTACAAAAGAATAAGAATCACAACGCTTCAATAGAGCGGTGTAAGGCAATAATAAAAGATCTGGAAAATCAGATGGACAAAAGAGTTATTGCCTATTTTTCGTCAGAGATTGGTAGCGATGCAGCTTCCATGGTAAACGATGAAGACGTTTTTATAATTGAAAATGTGCTTAGCGCTCCAAGTACGAGAAAAGACCTCGTGTTAATCATTCATAGCAATGGCGGATATTCACTCTCCGCGGAAAGAATAATTGATGTTTGTAGGAACTATTGCAAACAGAAAAATGACGGGAGTAAATTTTTTGTCATCGTTCCTAAAAAAGCAAAAAGTGCTGCCACAATAGTTGCTCTCGGTGCAGATAAGATTTACTTGAGAAATACTGCTGAACTTGGTCCGGTCGACCCTCAATTTACCATTGCAGACAAAGAAGGAAATATTCAGGTTGAACCTGCTTATTTATATGTTGATTCCTTGGAAAATATCTTTGATATGGAGAACCATAAATTTTTCAAAAAATATTTCCGCAAAAATAGCAAGAAACCACTGTCGGTATTACCAAGCGATGTAAAGATGAAATTGCTCGAGCAGTGTAATTACGCTATGTATGTCAGCGCCAAGAATGAATTGGGTTTGTCCGATAGTATTATTGAGAAAATCTCATCTGAGAAAATTCGACAATATCCAAATATAAAGACGGGAGACTTTGACATCTTCAGGGATCCGCATATAACAAAATCGCACGGAAGACTCATAAACTTTTCTGATCTAAAGAACAATTCCTTGCTAACAGAAAAAATAATTGAACCTATTGAAAATCTTTTTGCTGACAAAAAGAAGTATCAGGCTACAGATAATCTGCTTTGGGAATTATATGTTCGTAAGAGACAGTTGATAAATGACCAAGGCAACTACATTGTAAAAACGATCGAAGGCGCCGAGGAGTTCTTTATCAATTTTGGAATGAAAAGAGGGCAGAAACAGCCTCAACCTCAAGAAGATGCCGCAAAAGAAACTAAGACAGAGAATACGACTTAATCTCAGAAGTAAGGATGTTGGTGCCCATAGGGGTGATTTCTTTCTGTTTTTTTATTGCTTTTTTAGCAGCATCATTTGCCTCAATCCTTTTTTTAAGATTTTCGGGTGACACAATTCTAACCGATCTCCAATCAGTAATCACACTATTTCCGCTAATGGAGACGTCTTTGTTCGCAAATGAGTAATTCATAAGTTAGTTAGAGTATATTATATCTAGTATTGACGGTCAATGATATGTATATACTTACAGCTGTAATACGGCTTAATGTCAGCTATGGTTGCATATTCGAGTTATTCAAAGCAAGAAAAGTTCCAACTTCATCCCTCTGTCTCCGCAATTTTACCTATACACATCATGATCCCCTATCTTCAGAAAGTGTACCGTGTCTTTCACACCATACTCAAAAACTATTCGTAATTTGTAGTCTACTGAAAAAGAAAAGTAATCCGCCAGAACACCATTTAGTTTGTGGGTTTTAAGAGAATGATGCCTAGGGTCAGTCTTGAATATGTCGATTTTCTTCTCTGCCAATTTCTGAGTTTTTGGACTTAACGATTCAAATTGAGAGATGAATCTTTCTGAAAAGATAATCTTAAGCATGCTTTCTCTTTTTTAGGATATCTTTTAGTTCTCCAGTATAAGCCAAACCCTGTCGTACTTGGCGGGAAGCTTCAAAAATATCGTTGATCTCTACCTGTTCCCGCATCGTACGAATGGCTTTTCGTACTGCTTGTGCACGATTTTCAACTTCGCCAGAATGAATAATGCTGTCGATAAACTCGAGCAAGTCCTTTGGCATTGGTATTGATAGTGTAGTCATATATTTAGGTTATGTATTATAAGTATGATGATATCATATACTATCATACATCCCGTGTCAACACTTCTTTTCTTCAAAAAACTTCGGGGATTTTCATTTTGCATCCCTACCTTTGCAGGGACATGCTCCACACTGTAAACTACACTCATGGCTATAACACTCGACATCCCAATCTCCGAACAATTCCGCATCACACCGATCCAAAAAGACGCGCTCAAAAAGCTTGGCGTCCATACCGTCGAAGATTTGCTTTACCATTTCCCTGCTCGCTATGGTGATACTGCCGAGGCACGTTCCATCGACTCATTGCAAAAAGGTGACACTGCTGTCATCTACGGCAAAATTACTGGACTCAAAGCTAGCAAAGGTTTCCATAGTCGCATCACCATGGCCACCGCCAACGTCGAAGATGAGAGTGGCCACATCCAATGTGTCTGGTTCAATCAGCCCTACATCGCCAAAATGACCCCCGAAGGCGCCCTCGTCCGCATTGAAGGTAAAGTTAGCGAACGTCGCGCAAAGCCGCCAAAGCAAGAAGTGTCTCTCGCCGACACTGCGACAAATTCCGTGACCGTTGGCGGAAGGACTTCGGTCTCTGAACCCTCTTCGCAGGCATCGCGGAACGAACCATCAGAACTACCCAATAAGGCGATGCCGAGAAAAGACGGTTTTGCGAGCGATTCCGTTGTGCGAGCAAAACCGATCGTGGGTGAGGAGATCGAAAGTCCTGTAGCCAATGGCCACGGCAAACTCTACTTCTCCAACCCCAAACTCGAAGTCGTCGACAAGTTACCAATCGGCGTCGGCGATTCCCTTTTCGGCAACAACGCAGAAGCTCACAACCTCTACCCCGTCTACCCCGAGTCCCGCGGCATCACTTCTCTCTGGATTTACCATTCATTACAAAAAATATTCAAAAGTGGACTCCTCGATTCTATCCAAGAACCAATCCCCGACGACATTTTAGAAAAATACCATTTGCCCGGCATCAAAACCGCTCTCATCTGGATGCATACACCACTCACTCGCGATGATGCTTTGTCCGCTCGCAAACGTTTTTCATTTCAAGAAATATTTATCATTCAACTCGGTCGCCAACGAGCCCGCCGAGAATATGAAAACCATCCTTCATTCAAAGTTGAAACAGACCTCAAACATGTTCAAGAATTTGTCCGCCGTTTTCCATTCGTCGCCACTCCAGCACAAAATCAAGCCGTCGAAACCATTCTCGCCGACATGAAGCGTGGCCAAGCCATGTCCCGCCTCCTCGAAGGCGATGTCGGCTCCGGCAAAACCGCAGTCGCCGCCGCAACCGCGTATGCCGTCATGACGTCACGCCCAGCGCCTCGTAAGGAACCGTCCCAAGCCGACACTGCACAGCCACGAGTGCCTGTTCGAGGGGCGAGCATAGCGCAAAGCCAGCAGGCTTTGACGCGCGTCGGCGAGGGACGCGTTCCTGTAGGGGCTTCAGGTGAAGAAGTAATCGATAACGCCCTCCGCCGCGGCCCCCTCCAAGTCGCCTACATGTGCCCCACCGAAATCCTCGCCACTCAACAATTCCAATCCTTCGTCCAATATTTTTCTTACATGCCAATTCAGATCGGGCTCATCACCGGTTCCGGCTGTTACAAATTTCCTTCAAAAATAAATCCAAAAGGTTGGACTGACATTTCTCGTTCTCAATTACTCAAATGGGTCGAAGATGGTTCTATTTCTGTCCTCATAGGCACCCACGCAATCATCCAAAAAACCGTAAAGTTCAAGAACCTCGCTTACGTCATCATTGACGAACAACATCGTTTCGGCATTGGTCAACGCAGAAAACTTGTACGCAAAGACACCATCGCGCCCCATTTACTTTCAATGACTGCCACACCAATTCCACGCACGCTCGCATTAACTCTATATGGCGACCTTGATCTCACCTTGATTGACCAATCACCTGCTGGACGCAAACAAATAATCACCGAACTCGTCCGACCAGACAAGCGCGACGAAACTTATAGGAAAATCCAACTAGAGCTCGAATCCGGACGCCAGCTCTATGTTATTTGCCCACGCATCAATGAACCCGACCCTGACAAAGAAGCCGCCATCATTGCCAAATCAGTCAAAGAAGAAGCCGAGCGCCTCAAGCGTTCTGTTTTTCCGCAGTATGAGATAGGCGTTTTACACAGCAAAATGAAGCCCGCTGAAAAAGACGCTGTCATGGCTGAATTCAAATCTGGTAAAATTCACATTCTCTGCGCCACGTCAGTCGTTGAAGTTGGCGTCAATGTCCCAAATGCAACTGTGATAATTATCGAAGGTGCGGAACGATTTGGACTCGCCCAACTCCATCAGCTCCGCGGTCGTGTCCAGCGTAGTTCTTATCAAGCATATTGTTATGCCTTCACCGAAACCAATTCCGCGAAATCACTCGAACGTCTCAAGGCTCTGCAGAATGCCAAAAACGGTTTCGAACTCGCTGAACTAGATTTAGCTCAACGTGGCGCCGGAGAATTGTCAGGTATGCGTCAGTGGGGTGTCTCCGACGTCGCCATGGAAGCTTTGAAAAATTTGAAGATGGTCGAAGCGGCGAGGACTGAGGCGGTGAGGTTGATTACTGAAGATATGACGCTGGCCGGTTACCCATTACTGAAAAAAATTGTGGAGAAGCATACTAGCGAGGCGCATTTTGAGTAAAATATAAAATTAATTTTTGTCCGCCCTCCTGGACTCGAACCAGGAACCGATCGAGTATAAGTCGATTGCTCTACCAATTGAGCTAAGGGCGGTGAGCCCAATCATCATAATTCAAAGTCTTGACAGATACAATAGAGGCGCTAAACTACAAGTATTGTAGATTCGATTTTTTACGATTTCGAATCTTTGAGATTCTCTGTAACAATGCAGAGTTTCGTTAAATTGTAGATTTGCGCAAATCTTTGCACTTCTCCGCTTCGTCGAACTGACGAAAGCGGAGTTTTGCATTTTGGAGAATCAGTATCAATTGATCTACAATCTTTGAATACAGATCTGGTGAAATTCGATCCGTCTCCATTTTTCTCAAAAACCCTACACCACCTCCCCTTGCTTCTTCTTCAAAACTATCCCCTGCGCGACAATCAACGCCTCATATTCATCCCTCTCAATAGTCTCTTTCTCGACAAGGCGTTGCGCTACGATTTCAAATATTTTTTCATGAGTCTTCAGAGTTTTTTCTGCCAACACTCGCGCCTCTGTCATGATACGGGTAACTTCTGAATCAATTTCTGCCGCAACTTTTTCCGAATAATCACGATCCGTAACACCTTGACCAAACAGAACTTTGCCAACTGGACTTTCGAGTGCCACTGGGCCAATCTTTTCTGACATACCATATTGCGTAACCATGGCACGCGCCAAAGATGTAGAAACTTGCAAATCATTTGAAGCTCCCGTCGTGAAATCGTCATAAATCATGCGCTCTGCCACATAACCACCAAGTGAAACTGCAATATCATCAAGAAATTCTTTGCGCGATTGCAACTTTCGATCTTCCAGCGGCAGTTTCAAAGTATAGCCAGCCGCACGTCCGCGAGAAATGATAGAAATTTTGTGAACTGGATCGGCGTGAGGTAAAACTGAAGCAATGATAGCGTGACCAGCTTCGTGGTACGCCGTGATTTCTTTTTCTTGAATAGAAAGAATGTGACTGCGGCGCTCTGGACCGAGCATAACTTTTTCAATAGAACGGATCAGATCAAACTGACCAATCTTTGTACGATCTTCACGAGCCGCCAAGATTGCCGCTTCATTCATGAGAGACGCCAAGTCCGCACCAGAAAATCCTGGCGTACGTTCCGCGACAACACTCAAATTCACATCTTCAGCCAACTGTTTTTTGGCAGAGTGAATTTTGAGAATTTCTTCACGATCACCACGATCTGGCAGATCGATAACAACACGGCGATCAAAACGACCTGGACGAAGCAGGGCTGGATCCAAAACATCAGGACGATTTGTTGCAGCCATGACGATAACTTTTTCATTTGGTTCAAAACCATCCATCTCCACCAGAATTTGGTTCAAAGTTTGTTCACGTTCGTCATTTCCACCACCCATACCAGAACCGCGAGCGCGACCTACAGCATCAATTTCATCTACGAAAACAATAGCTGGCGCCGTTTCTTTTGCCATTTTGAAAAGATCACGCACACGAGACGCGCCAACACCAACGAACATTTCCACGAATTCAGAACCAGAAATAGAGAAGAACGCTACGTTAGCCTCCCCTGCCACAGCTCGAGCGAGCAAAGTTTTTCCTGTACCAGGCGCACCCATTAACAAAACTCCTTTTGGAATTTCCGCGCCAATTTCAATAAATTTTTTTGGATTTTTTAAGAAATCAACAATTTCCAATAATTCCTGCTTCGCTTCTTTTGCTCCGGCAATATCTTTGAAAGTAACTTTTTGCTTTTTATCATCAGGCATCGTAATGCGCGCTTTGGACTGTCCAAATGAAAGTGCTTGCATACCAGCACCCTTGACCTGGCGTGACAAAAGCCAAATGAAAAATACCAAGAAAAGTAGTGGTGCCAAAAATGGAGCAAGCTGGCCGAGCCAATATCCGAAACCAGTCGGATCACTTACGGTAATGGTTGTTGTTGCCAAACGAGTAGCTGATACACCAAGACGAGAAAGTGATTCTGTAAATGAAGAATCTGATTCTTTTTGAGTTGTTTTGAGCGACTTGTCAGTATATGTGGCAACTATTTGATCACCGTGAATACTTAATGAGGTTATTGCACCATGTTCCACGTCATTTGCCATAGTAGAAAGCGAGATCGGTGTCGCCTGAACAGATGTATTGGCAAATTGCGAATAAACGCCAGTGATGAGTAGGAAACCAAGAATCGTAATGAGAATTATATTAATAAAACTCATCTTGCCTGGAATGAGCCCATTCTTACCCTTTTTGCCATTTTGAGGAGTATTTGATGTGTTCGGAAACATAGAGTGATTATACATAAAAGTGCGGGAAAAGAAACTCCTGCCACGAGGTATCGAGGTGACACCTCGATGGGGTAATAAAAAAGCCACACCATTGCTGGCAGGCTCTGCAAAAAAAACGTATACTCAATCTTTCGGAAATCTTCGCCTGCGCATTGAATCTTGAGCAAGTGGAGATGAGACTACCCAAACAATTAACCTTTGGGTTTTTGTATGAGTGCGAGAAACATTGAGAAGTGGGGGCTTATCCAAACGCGCCTTAACGCAACCAGCATGTTCACAAGATTTCCATGCCACATGCCGTAACCGTTCAGATACGGTCGCGACCGATTCAGTCAACACACCAGCTCGTACCAATAATTGCTCATTGGAACGGAACTGCTCAGGATACCAGAACCGTCGCCAAGCTATTTCAATGGAATCAAAAAATTTTGAATAATCTGGTCTGCCTTTGACATGCTTAACGTAACCGCATTCTTTGTCATCACATTCATCGAACGTGTATGGATGAAACCATGCCCCAAGACGTTCCATAAAATGTTCCACAAGACTTTTCATAAAACGTTCTATAAAACGTTCCCAGAAATGTTCGAATTTTTTCTCACCATCACTGTCATTGCTAGCCGGAATCATGAGGTGACGACGCGTTGTAGTGTGATTACACTCATAAGTAATCACACCTACAACTCTCTTTTTGGTACACCGCCGCTCTTCTCGCCGCCGAGCGACGTGACGTTTTCGTAAAAACCAACCGACCGAGACGCCAGTTAGCGCTAGAACAACAATTGTCAACATAGTAGCAATCATAATTTTCCTCCACAATGCATCGTTTCAATCGGACAATCCGACAAAATCAATGCAACAATATCCGTGCATAGTATGCGTTACTTACAAGAAAAAGTCAAATCAATTGCGCCTTGATTAAATATTTGAGATACTACAACTATGCGCGCCTGCATATAGAAAAAGCGTATCTCAACTAAATTATAGAAACTGAAAGAAGTCGTGTTCTCAACCTAGACAGAATAAATCCCCAATAAATAACTCTTAATTTCCTCTGTAAGGGCTTCTTTTTGCGTCATTAATAATTAATCAAATAAAATTATGTATATAAAAACAGGAATCATAATCACCTTTCTACTAGTCGCGCTCTTTGGAATCAAAACAGTTCAAGTCCAAGCCAAAGATCATGCACCGAAATTATTACCAATGTATCCAAGCACGCTTGTATGGAAATGGCATCATAAAAATCCCTATCATTGGAACGTATACCAAAGTCTCGATAACGGCGCGACCTATTTTCTAATCGAAGATTACTGGGCTTGGGGAAATGCCCGTCAATTCGCACCTGACGGCGGTAGTGAATTGATGTTCGTTGTTGGAGTAGATCAGTCTGGTAAAGAAATTACGGGTAGGAGTAATGTGGTGAGACCAGATGATGCGCCGGTGCCGCGGAAGAAATATGTAAAAAAATAAAAAAAGACCCCTGCCAGAGAGTTGAACCGGCAAAGGTCTTTCTCTAGCAGGAGCACACCAACTATTTTGTAAGAATCGCTATCCTGAGTTCGTCCGGAGCCAATCTTGAACACACCACACGATTACATCCTTTTTTCGTCATCAGCTCTGACATGGTTTCGTCACTGGTGATGCCGATTATCCATGTGGCGGGATCAACTATTGCCGCCTTTGAGACCAAGTCCAAACCACTCCCATCTTGTAGGTCTGCATCGCAGACGATAATGTCGTAAACCTTATCTTCCATTCGGTCGAGTGCGGCTGCAATGGAAGTGACATTGTCCGACTGAAAGCCGTGGGACATACAAATCTTACTAAGTTTGTCCGTCAGAACCGAGTCGCCAATTACCAACAATACTTTTTTCATATTTCCCTTTCAACAAACATTCACTTTGTCTTGTTAGACGGGTTAAGCTGAAGTGATACAGCGCAAAAACACTAAAAATATCCTAGCATTTTTAGTTGTATATGTCAAGTTGTGGAGATGCTGGGAATCGAACCCAGGTGCAACTGATATGCGTCGAACGATTCTACGGCGGTAGAAAGCTTTGAAGTTTAGCGACTGCGCTCTAAAGCAAACAAAACACACAGTCGCGATCTCTTTGTTTCGGGCAATGGGGCGAGAAATCCCATCTTCCCTACATTCAGGTTATAACACCCGGTCCTCGAGTCAGAATCCCCCGAGGCGAGCGCGCCTAGTTAAACTAGAGCGAATGCAAAGTCCTTGGCCGTAAAATACGGTGAAGTTGTTTTAGCATTTAGGGTTTCCATCAGATTTACGAGTTAATGGTGCTCGCGCCGCACGAACGAACATGATCTGCTGTCTATGCCGATCATCCCCGATCACTAAACTCCCTTCTCACCGTCCTCTCCGTCTCACGCTTCTTGATCGATTCGCGTTTATCGAATTTCTTCTTACCGCGAACGACCGCAACGGAGACTTTGACTAGTGTGCCTTTATTATATACTGAAATTGGCACGATTGTCAACCCTTTACCATTGTCGATATCAGCCAACTTTCTGATCTCATCTTTGGTGAAAATCAGTCGGCGATTCCTCCGCGGTTCATAATCTTTCGGGGTATTATTTTCCTGATATGGAGGAATGAAAAAATTCATCACGAAGGCCTCCACTCCGCGAATTATCACATATGCGCCTTCGAGTGAACCATTTTTTGATTTCAATGACTTCACCTCAAAACCAAGTAGCTCAATACCAGCCTCCATTTTCTCGATGATTTCATAGTTGAAGTGGGCTTTGCCATTGTTGACTAAAGTGGTCATGGGAATATCGTATCACGTAATTATTGACTTTGGTAATAAATTGTCTATACTTACTTGTATGAAAATGCCTAAATTACAATACTTCACTGCTTTCTTTGAGAAAAACAGTAATAAAAGTTATACAGTTACGGTCCCTTCTTTGCCTGGATTAGTTACGGAAGGCAGAACTCTTGAGGAGGCGACTTTTATGGTTCGTGATGCTATCAAATGTTATCTTGCTGGACTTAAGAAATCAAAAGAGAAAATCTTACCTGAAAATGAGGTAGGAAGTTTTCGAATAGCTGTACCTGCATAATTATGCATAACTAATAGTGCATGATTGAATTATGCCAAAACTACCCGTCATTACTCCTCGCAAGCTATTGAAAATACTGCAATTCGCAGGATTTTATATTCACCACCAATCAGGAAGTCATGTGAATCTGCGCCATCCTTCGAAAAGTCATCTGCATATCGTTATTCCTCTCCATTCCAGAGATCTGGCGCCAAAAACTCTAAAATCAATACTGATTCAAGCCGAAATCACTGTTGCAGAATTAATAAGGCTTTCATGACCATGTCCCCATCCCCAACCTCATGGACCCTCTATGCTTCAAATGAAGAAGCTTGGTCAGCTATGCTCGCCGACTGCGCCAAGGCTACCAAAAGTATTGACCTTGAACAGTTCATATTCACAAATGATGAGCTTGGCAAAAAACTCATAGACATTTGCGCCGAACGCGCCGTGGCTGGCGTGAAAGTTCGTTTCCTTTGGGACGCCGCTGGAAGTTTTTCAATATTTGGATCAAACTTGGCCACTGAACTCAAAACAAAAGGTATCGAATTGATTTTCTGGAAAACACTCGTCCCTAGTTATTTCAAAGTTCCTAATTTTCGTTCTTGGTATCTCCGCAACCACCGTCGCACACTCGTCATTGATGACACGATAGGTTACACCGGTAGTATTTCAGTACGTGACAGCATGAAAGATTGGCGTGATACCAATGCTCGCTTTGAAGGTCCAGTCGTGCGAGAAATGGCCAATGCCTTCGACCGGATGTGGGCTCGAGCTATCAATGAGAAACCTTTGCCGAAACGCATCAAAGCTCGAGATCGTGAATTCCGCTATATCACCAACTATCCATCTCCAGGCCGTCGCCATGTTTATTCCCAACTGATTGACGCTATTCGCACCGCACGTAATTACATTTACATCACCACGCCTTATTTCGTACCGACACATCGCCTCTTGCGCGTAATCAAGCTTGCCGCGCACCGTGGCGTGGATGTCCAAATCATTTTGCCGGAACGTACCGACCATTATCCAACACTTGATTATGCCGCGCGGTCATATTTTAAAACACTACTTGATTCAGGTGTGCGTATTTTTCTTTATGAAGGAAATATTATTCATAGTAAATCAGTGATTATTGACGACGACTGGGCAACTGTTGGCTCAATGAACCTAGATAGCGCCAGTCTTCTTTACAATTTTGAAGCAAATATCGTCACCTCGAATACAAAATTTGCCGAAGAATTGTCAGCTCACTTCGTGCGAGATATCCAAAAATCAAAAGAAGTCAGCCCTGTCGAATGGGAAAAGAGATTCTTCACTGAAAAAATCTTATCAGCCGCCATTCGATTAATCAAAAAGTTTTTGTAGTAAAAAACAAAACTTTATCTAACCACAACTTCTCCCGTGCACACAAAATATGCAGGTGTGCCATTCGTGCTTGCGTTGTGCATCATAAAATGCTATAAATAACCCTTGTAATCCCAATCAATTGGCTATCCGAGTCAAAATCAATCATCAAATCAAAGCGCCCGAGTTGCGCGTTATAACCGCCGAAGGAGAAAATCTCGGTGTTATCGCGCTTTCCGTCGCTCTGGCAGAGGCACAAAAGCGTGCATTGGACTTGATCGAGATATCCCCTACCGCAGTTCCACCAGTTGCGAAGATAATGGATTATGGCAAGTACCTGTACGATGAAAAGAAAAAAGAGAAAGTCGCCAAATCCAAGGTTCAAACTAGTGAACTCAAGATTGTTCAGGTCAAGATCGGCACAGGAGAACACGACCTCGAGCTCAAAGCTAAAAGGGTTTCAGAATGGCTTACCGAAGGCAATCGTGTCAAAATTGACCTCTTCCTCGTCGGACGATCCAAGTATATGGATTTGAATTTCCTCAAAGAACGTTTGGATAGAATTTCAAAACTTATCACAGTAGAATACAAGGTCGCTCAAGATGTCGTAAAAGGTCCAAAAGGATTGAGTATAGTAATAGAGAAAAAATAATTAAAAACAAGATTCACGAGACACGATTAACGAAGCACGGAGCAAAAACTACTATGTCAATGAAAACAACAAAATCATACGCAAAGCGCCTCAAAGTCACTAAAAATGGCAAGATTTTGTCGCGTAAAGCTGGGCAGAACCATTTCAATGCAAAAGAACGCAGTCGCACCAGTATGGGCAAGCGCCGTATGGTGACTATCCACATGGACAACAAAGCCAAGAGTCGTTTTCTGGTAAATCTATAAATTAATAATTTCAATAAACTACCATGACACGTGTAAAGAAAGCAGTTCACGCCCTCAAATATCGCCGTACAGTCCTCAAAGCCGCTAAAGGTTTTCGTTTTGGACGTTCAAAGAAGGAACGTATGGCAGTCGACGCGCTCCAGCACGCTGGCGCCTATGCCTTTGCTCATCGCCGCGACAAGAAAGGTGACATGCGCCGTCTATTCAACGTCAAGATCAACGCTGGTCTCCGTCAGTTAGGTTTTACTTATAGCAAGTTCATCGGTGCCGCAAAGAAGAAAGGTATCGCTTTGGATCGCAAGGCGCTAGCTCATTTGGCAGAATTCAAGCCAGAGACGTTCGCGAGAATAGTTGCGAAGGTGAAATAGTTTTTAAAACAAACATATATTCAAAAGGGTCTTATCCACCTGATCGTTTTGATGATGAATTTCATCGTGATATAATTCCAGCATTATGTCCATAATAATAGCAGTTATTTTATTCATTTATCTAGTTTATCAACATCAGAGAGTTAGCAAGCTTGAATTATTAATAAAAGAAAAGCCTACAACGCAAGCATCACCTGTGTCTAACGCTAGCACTATCCATACTACCAATACTCAACAAACAAGTAGTACAGAAAATGTCGGAAGTGTTCCAGTAAATCAAATAAACCAGTCACCAGTCACGCAAACTACTAATTCTTCACCAAAAGTAGCTGACGAAGAAGTATCTGGACGAATACTAGGAAGACTAGGTATTGCCGCCGTTGTTATTGGTATTGGATTTTTCCTCAAGTATGCATTTGATAATAATTGGATAGGTCCAGCTGGTAGAGTTATGATTGGAATCCTCATAGGTGTAGTCGTTATATTTATCGGCCAGTGGTTGAGAAAAAAATACTTAAATTATTCGGATTTGCTCATTGGTGGCGGTTTGGCTATTTTATATTTATCTATATATGCCTCATACGGATTGTATCAACTAACCGATCCAATGATGGCATTTCTCGGAATGATCGTAGTCACAGCTATTGGTGTTGGTTTAAGTATATTCAATGCCACACTAACACTTTCTTTTGTAGCTCTAATTGGCGGATTCCTAGCTCCGTTCATGATTGGACAAAATGCTCTTGGACCTTGGGTTACCTTCACCTACATAACCATATTAAACGCGGGTATTCTAGGTATACTATTTTATAAAAAATGGACACCTCTTGTACTGATTGGATTGATAGGTACATGGATGCACTTTGCTGTATGGTACTCCACATCGTATAATAGCAGCCTACTAGTTCCGACCCTGCTTTTCCTTCTTATTCAATTCTTGATATTTAACGCATCTTCACTCATCCGTATCATTATAGAAAAAATCAAAGCTACAGAAATTGATTACTTCGTTTTAGGAGCCACAGCATTAAGCTTTGCTGGCATTTGTTACCAATTACTGATTCCAAACTATCGTTCAGAAACAGCCGTCGGCGCTGTAGTTATTGCTGGATTTTATTTGATAATTGCTTTGATAGCTTATAAAGTAAATCCTGAAGATAGGACCGTAAATATCTTTCTACCTGGACTATCTGTTTCATTTTTGACCATAGCGGTACCAATCCAATTTTCAGGACCATGGATAGCTGGTTGGTGGTTTATTGAAACTCTAGTTCTCTACATTATTGCATCAAAATCATCTAGTCGAGGCTTCCAAGTAATGGGTGTCATAGTGTATATTTTGGGTCTGTGTGATCTAGCATGGTACATATCAACATATTCAAAACCAGTTGGTTATGCAATATTCTTCAATGGACCTTTCATGATGCTCATAATGGCCGCAGTGGTCGCTTATCTCATCGCATTCGTTTACTATCGCTACGGCAGTATATCTCCTGATATACAAAAAAGAGGAATTATGGTGTTCGTTGTCATCGCTAACGTGATTACACTTTTTGCACTTACTTCTCAAGTAATCGAGTACTACAAATTACAATCACTCACAGACGGGTATATCTCGAATTATTCAAATGTAAGCAATATGTCCAACACTACCGTATCTATTCTTTGGGCATTGTACGCGGCATTTCTGACAGTTATTGGTTTTGCAAAAAGATACGTGGCCGTCAGAAGAATGGGACTTGTACTATTTATTATTACAGCTTTTAAGGTAGTTGTGGATGTTTGGAATTTGGGTGAACTCTACCGCATTATTTCATTCATTACGTTTGGTATAATTGCTCTTACAATCTCATTCTTGTATGTAAAGTATAAAGATAGGTTGAAAGACATCGTGTAGGTGTTTTGCACAAATAAAAAATCCTGAGATTGGCTCGGGATTTTTTGTATAAAAAAAAGCCGCGAGGTGCGACTAATGTTAACTGTAGTGAATTGGTAATTATTTCTGCTTCAGTTTTTCATCTTTTTTGCGGAGAAAGTAGGTGTGCAAGAGAGTGACTATGAGCATTAAACTGGAAACTGCTACCCAAAATATACCTATAAATTTTGCAAATGGATCCTTACAAAATAAACTGAAAACAAGAATTGCGAGGATCAATATTGAGAGTTGGAAAACGTACTTGCGGTCTTGTGGTTTCATATTTAAATTTCTCCTTCTAGAGAAAATATACCATGAATAATCCACAAAAAGTAGCCTCCTACAGGTAGTCTACAAAAACACAGTTTCAGCCAAACTTACGTTTGTAAGTTTACGGGGATAATTTTTAGGTTCTATGGCTATAATCCATACGGAAACGCTCATAGAACTTACAAACGTAAGTTCTACAGAAATACTCATTTTGGGAGAGAGCTTCGCAGGCAACATGGACCAATTATTATTTGCAATTTTCTACAAACCAAACGCCCCTCCATTCTTCTGAGAAAATAATCTCTCAATTACTCCAACTCATACCCCTTCTCCCTCTCCGGCACAATCGCCTTCACCGTTAATTCATCATTCAACCTTTGCGCCAGATGCATAGACGCCTTCGGTTCACCCATCACGACAAAAACTTGTTTCAATCGATCACTAGCCGTCGCTACAAATTCAACCAGATGATCACTGTCTTTGTGTGCCGAGTAACCATATTGCGTTTCAATATGTGCTTTTACTTTGATTTCTCTGCCATGAATATTTACTTTCTTTGAACCATCCGCCAATTGCCTACCGAGCGAACCAGTAGTCTGATAACCGACCAGTAAAATAGTATTTTTGGGATCTGGCAGAAAATCGGATTCATGACTCAAGACTCGCCCACCGACCGACATACCAGAACCAGCCAGAATAATCTTTGCACCTTGCAAACGTTCGATATCTCGCGATTCATTTTGTGAAACCGTGAATTGAAGATGTGGAAAACTAAAGATGTTATCACCATTCTTTATCTGTTCTCGCACATGATCGTTAAATAATTCTGTGCTGGCCTGGTAAATTTCCGTGGCTTTGATCGCCATAGGTGAATCAACGAAAACTGGCACTGAAGGTATCCTTTTTTGCTCAACCAAATTATTTAATTCATAAAGTAGAACCTGTGTTCGATCTATTGAAAATGCAGGAATAACTAATGTGCCACCGCGTGCCAGTGTATCATTAACAACTTTTTCAAATTGCTGTGAGCGAAGATCTTTTGATTCATGGTTACGATCACCATAGACACTTTCCGTAATCAAATAATCAACATCGCCAATCTCTTCAGTATCACGTAATAGTGGCGCTGGGGAATTACCAACATCGCCGGTAAAGAGGATCTTGAGCTTGTCATCCAAGTCCAAGGTCGGACCTTGGACACCTACATACATTTCAATCATCGCCGATCCCAAAATGTGTCCTGCATCCTTCAGAAAAACCAAAATGTCTTCCGTGATTTTCGTCTCTTCATGGTATGAAATGGTCTTCCAAAGTGGAAA
The DNA here is from genome assembly GCA_036170235.1 of Minisyncoccota bacterium. Classification (GTDB taxonomy): domain Bacteria; phylum Patescibacteriota; class Minisyncoccia; order Phycocordibacterales; family PALSA-1337; genus C7867-002. The sequence continues at coordinate 14,430 of JAVHOW010000014.1, read as the reverse complement.
TACAGCCTCAACATCTTCCATGCCATACATTGGCACTCCCCCATTTTGCTTTGCTTCAATAGCAAGAATCCCAACAGCGTCAGTCAAAACTAATTCCGCCAACTCCCGAGTCTCTGGCGTGGAATAGATTGGACCCTGATATCCTTCTTTGACCAATTTTGGAATTCTACCAACATGATCAAGGTGTGCGTGTGTAATCAGAAGCGCGTCAATTGAAGAAACATCATAAAAAAATGGTTTGGCATTATCTTCAAGAGCAAACTTTTCTCCTTGGATCATTCCGCAATCAACTAAAATGCTAGACTTGTCAGTTTCAAGCAAAAAATTCGCGCCTGTTACCGTGCCAACACCACTACAAAATGTAATCCTAGGTTTAGACATGTTTATTAATTAAACTTACTCATATTTATCAAGTAAACTACAACCAATGCTCCAATAGTGTCGTCGATCAAGTCTTTGACCGTATCTATGTAGTACATCTTCGACCACAATGGATATCCTGTTAGTCTGAAATATATTTCAAATAATTCCCAACCCATCCCGACAATAATAACACTACAAATAATCACTCGGTGTTTGTTAATAATCTCTCGGCCATGTAATTTTATAATTGCTGTAACAAACAATCCGATTCCAACACCACCGAGAATGTGCATCATAATGTCATACCAAAAAAATGTCACGTACAAACCTGTGAGACCGAGTAGATGCGCCACTAACACAATAGCCAGAATTATAAGCGCCCATAAATAAGTAAGCATTGGTTAAGTATATGTGTTTTTACTCCATAAATCAAAAATCACCGCCTCAATTGTGAGCGATGATCTTTGGTTGGCTACGAAGTATTGACTAACCTAGACAGTCTAGGTGGGTGCCCGCAAAATCAACACCAAGGTGCGATCTAATGTGAACCGAAGTTCGTTGGGCTCCCAAATAATTTGGTATAGGATTTAATACCTCGTAACCTACATTCATTGTAGTCCTCTACAAAATGCCGTCAAGATTGACATCGTACAACATCTGTTCAACCATCAATTTATAATTTATTATTTCTTCTTTTTTGAACCAATAACCTATTTCGTCTTCAGCTTCTTTGACCGAACCTGAAGCATGCACAATGTTTCGTATGGCACGCATGTCATCGTCGGCCATTTTGTACGAATCGAGAACATAATCACCTCGAATAGTACCCACATCGGACATAAGTGGTTCAGTGCCGCCAGTTATTTTGCGAATGATGCCAACCGCATGTGCTCCTTGCCAGACCATCGCCACAACAGGACCACTTGCCATATAATTTTTTAATTTCTTCAAAATCATATTGGACTGCTTGATCGGATCATCATGAGGCGGCTTTAAACCTTTATCGCGATATGCTTTTAAATTTTTCTCACCTGTTTTTAATTTCCATTCTGGATCAAGTGTATAATGCGCTTCAATCATTTCTTCCGTTGGAACAAGCATTTTTATCCCTATAAGTTTCAGTCCTGTACGCTCATAACGTCTCATAACTTCACCTATCAACCCGCGCTGTATACCATCTGGTTTAATAATCACAAGTGTGCGTTCGTACTTAGGGTGATTTTTCATGAGTATATTTTATCACGCTGTTAAAATCTCTGCTCCACTCTTGGTGATAACAACCGTATGTTCAAAATGCGCACTCGGTTTACCATCAGCCGTACGATAAGTGTACCCATCCGCATCCAATTTTATTTTTTTAGTCCCCAAATTGAACATCGGTTCAATAGCAATGACCATCCCCGGTTTCAACACCTCACCTTTTCCAGCATGACCGAAATTTGGAATATAAGGATCTTCGTGAACACTGTAGCCAACGCCATGACCAGCTAATTCTTCAACAATGCCATAACTATGAGCGGAACCAATTTTTTGAATAGCACTACTGACATCACCTACCCGAACACCTCCCTTTGCCGCCTTAATGCCCGCCATTAGCGCTTCTTTGGTCGTGTTGAGCAATTCCTCTAGTTCAGCAGAAATTTTCCCTACAGGCACAGTAATAGCCGCATCAGTAATCAATTCTTTATGAATGAGTCCGAGGTCAATACTCACAATATCTCCTTCTTTGAGGATTTTATCTCCTTCAGTTGGAATACCATGGACAATTTCATCATTGATGGAAACGCACAAAGTCGCCGGATATGGTCTCCGCGCGCCGTATGGCTGGTAGTTCAAAAAAGCTGGAATGTCTCCGCATTCACGGATGAGTTTCTCTGCGCAAATATCCAAATCAACAATATGCACACCTGGCTGAACCATTTTCACAAGCTCTTTCAATATGTAGGCATGGCGCTTACCACCTTCGCGGAGAATAGCAATATCTTCTTTTGTTTTAAGTTTAATCACGACTTTAGACTACTCTAAACCGACTCTTTTAACAATATCAGCGTGAATCACGTCAATCGGACGGATGCCATCAATGTCGAGAAATGAGTAGCGTGAGTTGACCCGAAAAAATTCAACTGATGGCTTCATATCCTCCTCATAATTGGCGAGGCGATTGCGAATACCATCATGAGTATCATCAGGTCTCCCTCTGGCAAGGAGTCGCTTTGTCGCTTCGTCATCGTGGATGTCCAAATAAATCACCCACTTTTGTTGAACCCCGTAAAAATCAAAAATTGAATCGAGCACTATTGCTTCTGGGAGACGTCTCGATGTTCCATCAAAAACCATATGCTCTCCTTGATTATACTTTTCTATCACCACCTTAACCCAATTGTAAATCGCCAAAAATGAAGGTTGGAATCCACCTCCCATCTGTATCTTGTTGGCAAGTTTTTGGGTATATGAATCACCTTCGATAAATTTTCTTAACTCTTTTCCTGTCTCTACCGTAAAAATACCCTGTCCAGGATATTTTTTCTTGAGTCCTTCAATAAGTAAGGTTGCCTGTGTTCCTTTACCAGAACCAGATCGTCCGACAAAGATGAAAGCTTGGGGTTGTGTATTTTTTTGCATAGTTTATTTTATTTTTTTAACTTCACTGACCAAAAAATTCTCTATTTTTTGCATTGATACATCATTGTTATTCTTTTTTTATCAAGAATTTCGTAGTGCATGATAAAATACTAGCCCTGAATAATACGCTCGACTTTCCAAGACTTGACCCCCATCATCAATGACCAGAAATTGAGCGACTTTTTATTCCATTCTCCTGGAAATGGGTGAACAATCGAATCTCTCATATCTTCAACGCTAAAAGTACTGAAAAGCCAATCAGTAGCTTCCTTCGTTCCCATATTGAGAACATTTGTGATAATGCGTTTTTTGTCTCGCTCTTTGTCAAGAACATCGACATCATATGACCACAAAAATGGTTTGACGAAAGAAGGAATACTAAATTTCATACTTATATTATAACATATTTCAGATTATTTTCCCAACAAAAACACAACCAAAACACCATCAGGTATAAGTCCTGATGGTGTTTTGGTTAAATGATTAAATATCTTTTATACTCTTAGAAACCAAACAACCTTTTGAAAGCATCCCAAATCGAAGCTTCTTGAGTTGTAGTAGATGTAACAGGTGTTAATGACCTATATTCTGCTGATGCCTTAATTCCTGCTTCTACAGGTACCATAGAGAATCCTTGAGGTTCAGAAATTCTATACCAATAATTTATACCCTGTGCATCTCCTTGTCGATGTAGAAGTGATAAATATAAATTATTAATACTTTGTTTTGTTCTATACTCTATTGTTGTCATCATCATAGCTTTTACTTGATCAATACCTGCACTCATATTTGTCCAATAGTCCCAACCTTGAAGATCTGATGGATTATTTGGGTCTAGATCTCTGTATAGTAGAGTTATGTATAGCTGACGAACTTGTTCACGTTTTGTGGATTGTATTGGTGTGGTGGTAGATAAAACTGGAGGAGTAGTTGTTGATATTGTGGGTGGAGTTACTGGTGGAACAGCTCCAACAGTAACAGTTCTTGCTGGGGAGCATTTCATTAAAGTTGTTCCAAATCCACTAACAATAGATGCTGTATAAGTATGACTACCTCCAACTGGTACAGATGAATCCATTATACTTATATTACTAGGCGATCTAACTGCTTCATAACTAACTTGAGAACCATCTCTATATAAATGAATTTCTGAACCGATACCTAGATTTGCACCAGATGATATATTAACTGGTACACTTACACTATACGGACCAGTTCCTGTGACGGTTGGGGTAGAGATTGTGCAGGAAGGTTTTGGAACAACTACTACGGGAATACACTTTGAATTCATAGATGCACGAGTTTCGGGTCCAACAAAACCAGTTGCAGGAAGACCATTTGCTGTTTGATATGACTTGACAGATGAATATGTCAGACTGCCGAAATATCCAGTAACTTCTGTCTTGAAACCATTTGACATCAAAAAGTTTTGCAAAGCTGTAACATCTGCACCAGTACTACCAATTTGAAGATTGGTGTTGAAGACATAACAAGAACTTGTAGACTGGACTTGAAAATTAAGATAGTTACTACCACCAGTACCAGTTACATTATCTCTAACCTGCAAACTATGATATCCATCAGTCAAAGTAGGAAGTGTGAAAAATAATGTAGTGCCATCTTTTGAACCATCAACAATAGCTGTACTAGCAAGATTATCAATATAGAGATTACCCATACCCATAGCTCCTATCAATCGCTGACCACTTATAGACATTTTCTGTCCAGAACTAATGGGGTTTGGTGTAACAGATGTTATATATGGCGATTTTTCTCCAATTATTAGTACTGAATTGGTATTATTTACATTTATTGTTATAGGAGCTTTCTGTGTTCCATTATTTACTACTGCATAAATTCCATTAACTGACATTGAATAATATCCCGCAAACATTTGAAGTGGGTTTGCCGAAGCTCTTATATAAAATTCAGCCTGTTGTCCTGCTTTAAGAACAAACGGAAATACTGGCATTTGCTTATTTATATATACAACATTTACTGGGACATTTTGTTGTACACCTTTACCTATATACGCCACACTAAATGAACCTGAATCCGTAAAAGTAATATCACTTGATCCTGCAACTACAGACATGGCAAATGGGGCTGTTAGAGAAGCCTCTTGGCCTCTTGTATCGTAAGTCAATTCAAGATTACCTGGTACTACTTTTGCACTAGCTGTAGCTACTGGTACCACATTCCCCACCTGCACAGTAGAACTTGTCTGTGCTGTCTGACCTGCATTATCTGTTACTGTAAATTTAACAGTGTAAGTTCCAGCATTGGCGTATGAATGTGTAAATGTTGAAGTTTGAACAATTGCAGGAGAATTAAGTGTACATACATATCCAGCTGGACAAGTATAAGTATCACCCCAATCCACTGAATAGCTCAATGGTCCATTTTCTGGATCAGAGGCCTGAACAGTCCATGTGCCACTTTGACCTACCGCTAGCAAAGTAGGAGAAGTGCCACCGTTTATAACTGGAGGGAGATTACCAGTATTTCCTGTTACTTGGAAACTAACATTATTACTTTTACCAGCATTTGGGCCTACAGAATTAACAATGTAGATGGAGTGATATCCAACCAAAAGTGTCGGTAAATTTATAGCCAACGATGAACCATCGATTGCTTGGCTTACTATTTCAACTTTTGTAATCTGGCCATCAATATAAACAACTTCATCATTATTGATAGTTCCACCATTAAGTCTCTGGCCTTTTATCGTCATGGTCTGTCCGGATGAAATAGGGTTTGTAACTGAGGAAATATATGGCGACTTTTCACCAACTATTTTCTTGCTGTTAGTTTGGTTGGAAGGAATAGTGAATGTATTTGATGATCCACAGTTCATATTCGGCACATTAGAATTCAAAGAAGTAAGACTGGCTAAGTAAGATCCAGCAAACATTTGTAGAGGTGTGACCGAACTAGTCAAAGTAAATTGTCCCGTTTTACCAGGTGCTATTATATACATAGTCTGTCCATAAATATCTTTTGTAGTACTAGCAAAATAAGGATAAGTCGGAACAAGTGTTCCGTTCCCAGCAAAATTTTTACTAACATCTGTCTGGTTAATATACTTAACCGATCCAAAATAAAGAAGGTATGCACCTGTATTACCTCCATTCACGGATATGTTGAATGACGAGGTTAATTGATTCTCCTTTTGATTTGAATCGTAAGTGAGATTAAGTGTTGGCGAACCGACAAAAGAAACGTTTGGGTAAAAAACTGGACATGTAGAAGGTAGGACTGGAGTAATTTGTGCCTTCGCATCCCCCACTGTCACACCAAAAACAACGACCAAAGCGATCGCCAATAAACTAAGAATTTTTATTTTTTTCATATATTTAATAACGAATAATAAACTAACTTTATATACTAACTACTATTATAACCCCCCCCCCGCACAAACTTACAACAAGTATAACGTCTCTATAAAGAGAAAAAGGCATCCGTCATTCTGCGGTACGCCTTCTTGGGTAGTGAGAATATTGTAGCACATATAAAATTATGCAATGAAAAGTTATCCCCATGTACAATATGTTATAGTAACTCTATTCCGAATCGCGAAAAATCATATGCGCAAAGTTTTTAATATCATAATTTATTTTTTTGCCATAATTGGCTTCATCTTGCTTGCTGTTTATATAGCAAATCTATTTGGTTGGACGAAAACTGATGGAATTATCGATAATCAACATGATTATTTCAAGAATCAAGTCACAGAATCAACTAAACATCCATCTTGGTCTCAGACTGAAGAGTGGAGTGTGCTAAAAGAAGCGATACTCAAGGATAAAGCGGCTATTATTTCCGCTAGTGATAAGACAAGAATACTTCCAGATAAAGCCAATGTCTCTACTAGTATCTCGCCGCGACTGATCACAGCAGTACTGATCGTTGAACAGCTTCGTTTATTTCATTCAAATCGTGAAATATTCAAGCAAATATTTGCTCCACTAAAAATCCTTGGCAATCAAAGCCAATTCTCTTGGGGTGTTATGGGAATAAAGCAGGATACAGCAAGAGAAATTGAAAGTAATCTCAAAGATTCCCAATCTCCGTGGTATCTTGGCAAAGAATATGAGCATCTACTCGATTATGCCAGCTCAACCAAGACTTCAGAGGTTGACGCGGAACGATTTGCTCGGTTAACTAATGAAAATGACCGATATTTTTCCTATCTATATTCAGCAGTTCTATTAAAAGAGCTTCAAACTCAATGGGAACGCGCAGGTTTCCCTATTTCAGATAAACCTGAAGTCCTCGCAACACTTTTCAATATCGGTTTTAACAACTCACGTCCCAATGCCAACCCAAAATCTGGTGGCGCGCAAATAGATATTGGAACAACTACGTATAGTTTCGGTAGTTTAGCTGGAAGTTTCTATTATTCGGATGAGTTGTTGAATGAGTTTCCGAGATAATTTTATTTCCTCTTCTCCACGATCTCCTTCTCCACATTTCCTGGCACAACTTCGTAGTGATCAAATTCCATCATCGCGCTTCCCTGACCTGAAGTCATAGAGCGAAGTGCTGTGGTGTAACCGAACATTTCTGACAATGGAACTTTGGCATGAATGGCGATAGCTTGACCGCGAGGTTCAGAACCTTCTACCTGACCGCGCTTGGAAGCGATGGAACCATTGATATCACCCATGTATTTTTCTGGAGCGACGACTTCGAGCTTCATGATAGGCTCGAGGATGACTGGCTTGGCGCGCTTGGCGGCATCTTGGAAAGCTTGTGAGGCAGCAATCTTGTAAGCGATTTCTGATGAGTCAACGTCATGATATGAACCGAAAGTAAGTTCGCAGGAAATATTCACCATTTTGAAACCAGCGACAATACCACGATCCATGGCTTCATGAACACCTTTTTCAACTGCAGGAATGAACTCATTTGGGATAACACCACCTTTGATAGAGTTGATGAATTCGAAATCATCATAACGACTGACGTTCTTTTTGATCTTTTCACCTTCAACGAGTGGCTCCATCGGCTTCAAAGTCAGACGAACGTGACCGTATTGACCCTTACCACCGGTCTGCTTGATATATTTGTGTTCTGCTTCGGCAGTATTCAAGATAGTTTCGCGATATGCCACCTGTGGTTCGCCGACATTGGCTTCAACACTGAATTCGCGCTTCATGCGATCAACCATGATCTCCAAGTGCAATTCTCCCATACCTGAAATGATAGTCTCGCCTGTTTCTTGATTGCTTGAAACACGGAATGTTGGATCTTCATTGCCGAGTTTACGAAGTGCCATACCCATTTTCTCCTGATCAGCTTTTGTCTTTGGTTCAATACGTAGAGAAACAACTGGTTCCATAAATTTGATAACTTCGAGAACGATCGGATTGGCTTCATCACAGAATGTGTGTGAAGTTAGGGCATCTTTGAGACCGACAGCGGCGGCAATTTCGCCGGCAAAAACTTTTTTAACTTCTTCACGCTTGTCAGCTTGGAGACGGACGATACGACCTAGGCGTTCCTTTTTGCCTGTAGTTGAATTGTAAATATAAGTACCAGCTTCGATAGTTCCTGAATAAACTCGGAAGAAAGTCAGAGCTCCGACGAATGGATCGTTCTGGAGTTTGAATGCTAGAGCAGAAAATGGCTCACTGTCATCTGCGTGACGGAAAACTTCTTCACCTGTGTTTGGATTGATACCTTTGATAGCTGGAATATCGAGTGGCGACGGAAGATAGTCAACAACCGCGTCCAGAACAAGCTGTACGCCAACGTTTTTGAGAGCTGAACCAGCAAATACTGGAAAAATTTGATTATTGATAACTGCTTTGCGTGCGGCAACTTTGAAGTCAGCTGCTGAAATCTCCTTGCCATCTAGATAATTTTGCATAGCCACATCATCATGTTCAACAACTTTCTCTATCATTTCCGCGCGATATTTCTTGGCATCTTCTAGCAGGTCTGCAGGAATTTCTTTTTCAATAATATCAATACCTTTTTCTCCTTCAAAATAAAATGCCTTCATTTTCAAAAGATCGACAACACCTTTGTGATCGCCTTCAAGACCGATGGGGATTTGAAAACGAACGGCATTCTTGTTCAAACGCTCAAGAATAGACTTGTATGATTTTTCAAATGAAGCTCCTGTGCGATCAAGTTTGTTGATGAAACAGAGGCGAGGCACCTTGCTCTCATCAGCATAACGCCAGTTGGTTTCTGATTGAGGTTCAACACCAGCCACACCGTCGAAAACCACAACTGCACCGTCAAGTACGCGGAGAGAACGTTTGACCTCTACGGTAAAGTCGATGTGTCCAGGGGTGTCGATAATGTTGAAGCGAACCTTCTTGGAAGTGTCAGTCTTCGGCATGTAGGTCGGATTCCAGAAACAAGTGATGGCGGCCGCCGTGATCGTGATACCGCGCTCGCGCTCCTGTTCCATCCAATCGGTGGTCGTCTCACCCTCATGCACCTCGCCGATCTTGTGGATCATGCCGGTGTAATAAAGGATACGCTCGGATGTGGTGGTTTTACCCGCGTCAATGTGGGCAATAATACCGAAGTTACGTACTTGAGCTAGTTGGTAGTCGCGGTTCATGGGATTATGGCTTATAAATTGGCTGTTTCTTGTTAGATTAGGCCTATTTTATTAATAAAAATAATACGAATATCGGCGAAATTAAAAAAGCGCCGAGGCTTTATGTAAAGAGTAATGTACAGGAAAATGAGGAAAAAAGCAAAATAAAGACATTCATTTGAATTGCTTTGTCACTATTCAATACCGAAGAGAGCATTGCGACACCAAGTTCAGTAAAAGCATAGGGTGTTGTACGTCGACCGCCCCAACTTGAGGTTCCAGATTGGAACCTCAAGTTTTCTGCTTCCTTCTTATCGAGTTGAAACATAAAATCTATCGGGAAACGATTTGCATTTCGATTAACAGCTTTGTTCAAGTTTTTAGTTTCTACTTGATATAGTTCAGCCAAATCACTATCTAACATTACTTTCTGTCCACGAATAATGTGAATCCTCCGTTCAACGAATTCTGGAGTAACTGGCATGATCAAGCTTGTTTCAGATATTATTTCATTTACCATGCCACAATAATATCATCCATGCGAAATTTTATTTTGCAAATTGTAATATAAAATAGTGGAAAACCTGTGGAGAATTGCTCGCACCGTAATCAATTCCCTTCCCACTCGGCTATTTAGTACCATGGACACACTTATTCATGCCGACATATTTTTCTTTGTAACAACCATAGCTGTTGTACTAGTCAGCGTCGCTATTATTATCGTGCTTGGTTTTGTTATCAAAATTCTCAACAACGTACGGAAAATTTCCGATACTATCCGGAATGAAAGTGGGCTCCTAGTCGAAGATGTCCATGAATTGCGAACCAAAATGCATAGAGACAAAATTACCGCTGGAGGCATATTCAACTTTTTCCGCGATTTATTCGCACGCAAAAGTGGACGGAAGGATATTCAAAAATAATTATCAAAAATTAATAAAACAACAAACATATGACCACAAAAAAATCACAATCTCACAAAACATCTCACACATTCGCCATCAGCGCTGGGATAGCCGCCCTAGCCGCAACTGCCGCTGGTGCCTATTACTTATACGGCACTAATAAAGGCAAGAAAAATCGCAAAGCCATGAAAAGTTGGATGCTAAAAATGAAAGCCGACGTCATGGATGAGATCGAACAACTCAAAGACCTTAATGAGGAAATGTACACAGCCGCAGTTACAAAGATTGCCAATAAATACAAGCAAATCAAAGACATAGACCCTGCCGAAGTCATGGCTTTAGCCAAGCGCATGCAGGGGCACTGGAAAGATATTAAGAAAGATTTGAACGCTGGAGTAAAAACCGTTAAAAAAATCGGGAGAAAAGCGAAATCCTAAATTACCAAGCAAAGTGCGCAAAAGCCTTGTTGGCCTCTGCCATTTTGTGCATGTTCTCACGCTTCTTGATCGCTTCACCTTCATTTTTGGAAGCGGCAATGATCTCGTCAGCGAGCTTCTCGTGAATCGGCTTACCCTTTTTGTTACGAGCGGCTTCGATAATCCATTTCATTGAGAGAGACTGGCGGCGTTCTGGGCGAACTTCGCGAGGAACTTGGTAGTTTGCACCACCAACACGACGTGAACGAACTTCCATAGCTGGCATGGTATTTTTTAGCGCGGCTTCAAAAACTTCGAGTGGATTTTCAACTTTCATTTTGTCCTTGATAACATTCATACAGTCAGCAACAATGCCACGAGCAACGTTTTTCTTGCCAGACTCCATAATGTAGTTGGTAAACTTACCCAATTTGAGTGATTGGTAGTTTATATCTGGCTTCAATTCTCTTTTGATGTTTAATTTTCTTCGCATAGTAGTAGTTTAAATTAGAAATTATTTCGCCGCCTTTGGCCTCTTGTTACCATATTGACTACGACCTTTTCTGCGCTTCTCGACGCCAGCGGCATCGAGCACACCGCGAACGACGGTATAACGAAGACCAACGTCTTTCACGCGACCACCACGAAGTAGAACGACCGAGTGTTCCTGCAAATTGTGACCTTCTCCTGGAACGTAAGCAGTGACTTCAAGACCATTGGAAAGACGAACACGGGCAATCTTGCGAATAGCTGAGTTTGGTTTCTTTGGAGTCTTGGTAGTAACTTTCACACATACACCACGCTTGAAAGGTGCAGGAAAGAAGATGGGGCGATTCTTGATACTATTGAATGTGCGCGTCAAAGCAATCGATTTTGATTTTCGACTGAAACGAGCGCGATTCCGCTTTGTGAGCTGATTTATTGTAGGCATTTTATAAAATTGTTGGCAATCCTGAATTCTTCACCGCTTTTGGCTTGAGTTGGTTTTGGAATAATTCCTTAGCCGGCCTATGCGATTACTCATTCTTGCCTTTGATAATGTACGACCCCGAGGTACTCGAGGGGCAGTGGGGTTACACTAGCATAAGAAGATTGATTGAGCAAATTTTTAGCGAGGCCTCACCTCGCTAAAAACTAACCCCAGTGAAAGCCTTGAAAATTGGCCAGATTATGGGCGAGATGTATTGCCATAAGAATAAGATAACAACCAATATCAAAATCTGTGCATACTTCTCCAAGAAAATTCGGGTCCTGCCATATTGTTGAGGTAAAAAGGCGAAAAGAAGTTTTGAACCATCCAATGGCGGAATTGGAATAAGATTGAAAACCGCCAGAACAATATTGATTAGAACAATGTATGAAGCAATTTCAATAAACGGCGTTACGGAGGTAACACCTCCGACAAATCCAGTTAGAGCTAGCCGAATAAGTAATCCGAAAATCAAAGCTATGCCCAAATTGGAAAGTGGACCAGCGGCGGCAATCAGAAATTCTCCGACTCTCCGATTTTTCAAATTATAAGGGTTATACGGTACCGGTTTTGCCCAGCCAAAAGTAAAACCTGCCATAGAAGTAATCAGTGGCACGATTATCGAGCCAATTGGATCAATATGCTTCAGCGGATTCAATGTGAGTCTCCCCTGCAAGCGCGCTGTCGGGTCGCCCATTCGATCAGCCATATAGCCGTGAGAAACTTCATGGATAATGACGGAAAGTATTAGAATAACGATTGAAAGTATGGTAATCATAATGAAGCAAATTGACCTAAATCCTAATTTCTAATTAACCTAATAAATATCCAATGACCAATTAAAAATTTGAATAATTATACAACCTATGATAGCATAATAACTCAACTACTTTCATGGCAAAAATCTGTGCAATAACTAAAGTTGGTTCAGTCGTCGGGGGACGATATTCGAACCGCACTCGTGCAACGCAATTCAACCCTTGCGGCAAAGTTCGTCGTTACCCAAATCTCCAGAAAAAGAGTATCTACGTTGCAGAACTCAAGAAAACTGTTCGCATCAACGTCTCAGCTCGCGGTCTCCGTACTATTCAGAAGAATGGCGCATATGCGACTCTCAAAAAGGCGGGGTTGATCAAATAAAATCCGAGCAACGTAACATATATTGCATATTGCATTTATTAAAAAACTCGAGGCGTGTAGTCTCGAGTTTGTTCATATGGGTCGTCTAAAATCGTTCAATTCTCCTTTTCAATGCTTGTGCTTGCCATTGTCCAGTAGCACTCGGCTCTGTGATGTACCCGTAATTAAGTGCGGAACCCAAATATGCGAATAAAGGTCTAGTTTTTTCCCAAGTTTACCCATGCTCATTATACTCAGGGGAATTTTTGTTCTCGTTTTGACGATGAAGTAATTCAAAGGTGATACAGGTGACAGTTGCCATTGGTTTTTCAGGGTAAGTGCGATTTTGATCACTGCACACTTGTACTTCAAAGCTATCCTCAAAAGTTGAGCTAATGTTTTATCTGGAGGAACATCCTTGAAGTCATGATACGACCCGATGATACCGACTCCTCTTTTTCTTGCTTCACGGATCAAAGGCTTGAATTCAGGATCATGAATCTGTCGAAGTTCGATGTCGATGAATGATGCGAATGGGAGATACTCAAGGAATGGGTGTGGTTATTCATTGCCTTGACTTTTAGCAAAATTTTACCTAAACTTTTAGCAAATACCTCCGACGCTAGAAAATTCGGCTTAGCTGGATATCTCCCGAATTAATGAGGGAGTAGAAAATGAGGGAAAACCTTATGGTGCCGTCCCTCCGGAGAAATTGGACATATTTCTGAGCAGTGGAAATTCGGATTCCACGGATGAAACATTCTATGGGGGAACGTCCGGCCTCCCAGAAATATCGATAAGTTTCCTGTAGGTTTTATCATCTACATGAAACGCAGAAACGACCTGATTCATTGAATCAGGCGTTTTTGTTATCTCAAGTACAGCGGCATGTGATTTTCCATTCATTCTGACAAATATAAAACTACTTTGTCTTTTCTTGGAATTATCGACTATCTTTGTTGGATCATTGAGTATCTCTGGTATTAAATAAATAATCTCCTCACTCCCACGTTGATCAATAATGTGTTTCAGCGCCATTTTTGAAATAAAAACCTTTGAAGATGGGGAGTCTATTATTTTCATAGACTTAAAAGAAATTAAACCAATTTCAAATAATTGTTCTTGGCTCAAAATAATCCCCTTGGGTTTTACTTCTTTAAGTTCATTTATTACATAATCTGGAATTGGAAATGTATTCATACAAATATCACTAATTATTCCCACCAATAGTCACCCCTTTTCCATCCGAAACAATCTTCACTGTTCCAACTTCTTTCAAATTGAATCTATTTTCATCCAAAATTGCCGCCAATGGATCGACAACGACCTTTTTTGGTGTTTTTTTATTCATAACTACTTTTTCATAAACTAATGATTCTGGTCGAGCCAAATTCATAAACTCCGGCGACATATTCCCTGCTACGGCGCTATGCGAAACAATCAACACATCTACGTCGGCAATAGTCGGCGGGC
>JAVHOW010000013.1:0-8556 GCA_036170235.1 Minisyncoccota bacterium | reverse complement strand
AAAGTGCCAAGAAAATCATGTGGTACGGATACACTGCGGAGCGCGTCGGCGCGAGCATAGGAATTTTTCAGCAGAAAAATATCCGTGTATCCGTACCACATGATTTTCTTGGCACTTTGATATTTGGTGCGCATAACTGCTATAATATCCCCATGATTACTCACCATGCTTCCAAAGGTCTCGTTTGGCTTGATGTATCAAATCCAAACAATGAAGAAATTTCAGGTCTCATCAAAAGATATGACCTACATCCTCTTGTTGGCGAAGAACTAAAAAGCTCATCTTCTTTAGCAAAAATAGATTTTTATAAGGAGTACATTTTAGTCGTTTTGACTTTACCTGTGCGCATTCGTAATAAAAACAATACTTATGAAATAGTTGATCGTGAAGTTGATTTTGTTATTGGTAAAAATTTTCTTATCACCTCTCGTTTTGACACTATTGAGCAGTTGGAATATTTTGCTAAGATTTTTGAAGCTAATTCTATTTTAGGAAAAGAGGAGAAAATGGAGCACGCTGGCCATCTTTTCTATTACATGATCAAACGTATATATGCTGGTATGTGTGAAGATCTGGAAAATATCAAAGATTCCTTGGTGACAGCTGAAACACGCATATTCAATGGAGATGAACGCAAGATGGTTGAAGTGCTTTCGAACTTGAGTCGCGAACTCATCGATTTCAAACAGACCGCCAGAGTTCATGAGGAGATATGGTTGGATATGGTTGGTTTTCAAGAAAATGCTCTTTTTGGCAAAGATTTTGTTGTATACATGCGCGATATTCAGAGCGAATTCAACCGCATTCGCGAACTCATAACCAATGCGCGTGAATTACTCGCTGATCTTCGCCAGACCAATGATTCCCTTTTGAATACACGCCAGAATCAGACTATCAAAATGTTGACATTGGTTTCGTTTGTTTTTCAACCACTTACTTTCATCGCCGCATTGTTTACTATTCCAGCACTCAATGTTCCAATCATAGGGCATGGTCTTGGGTGGTATGGTATATTCATAATTATGATTGCGGTTATCTCTTGTACTTGGTGGTATTTCAAGAATAAAAAGTGGATCTAGGATGCAGATATTATGGACATCAAACTGTACAACACGCTGACACGAACAAAAGAAACATTTAAACCTATTAAAAAAGGCGTGGTTTCGATGTATCACTGCGGACCGACGGTGTATGATTACGCCCATATCGGGAATCTTCGCGCTTATGTTTTTGCTGATATTCTTCGCAGGACTTTTGAATATAATTCGTACATAGTTCATCAAGTTATCAACATTACTGATGTCGGTCATTTGGTGACTGATGGAGATGACGGCGAAGACAAGATGACCAAGGCGCTCAAGCGAGAAAATAAACCTTTTACGCTTCCAGCAATGCGTGATGTGGCGACTTTTTATTTTGATAAATTTGTTGAAGATTTGAAAGCTTTGGATATTGAATTACCACAAGAATTTCCACGGGCCAGTGACCATATTCAGGATAACATTATTTTTATTCAAGAATTAGAAAAGAAAGGATTTACTTATAAAATCAGCGGTGGTGTGTATTTTGATATTTCAAAGTTTCCTTCGTATGGAAAACTTGGAAATATTTCCATCGACACGCTCAAAGATGGCGCGCGACTCGCGGTCAATCCGGAAAAGAAACATCCAGCAGATTTTGTGCTTTGGAAACTTGATTCAAAAATTGGTTGGGAAAGTCCATGGGGTACAGGATTTCCAGGTTGGCATATTGAATGTTCAGTGATGTCCAGAAAATATCTCGGTCAGCCGTTCGATATTCATACTGGTGGCGTAGATCATATCTCCGTTCATCACAATAATGAAATCGCGCAATCAGAAGCCGCATATGGCGAGCCGTTGGCGCATTATTGGATGCATGGTGCTTTCATCACGGTCAATGATGCGAAAATGGCAAAGTCGGCTGGTGGTTTTGCCACACTCAAAACTCTTGGAGACGAAACAATATCCCCTCTTACCTATCGTTACTGGCTTTTAACCGCGCACTATCATTCGCCAGTTGACTTCAGTTTGGAAGCCGTCCAAGGGGCTCAAAATGCCCTTATACGCCTACTTGTTACTATGAGTAATCTTCCAGATGGTGGTAAGGTAAATTCTGGCTATACAGAGCGTTTTCAGACTCATGTTAATGATGATTTGGATATGCCGAAGGCAGTAGCTCTGATGTGGGATTTGTTGAAAGATACAGCTATTTCTGATGCTGATAAGCACGCTACTATTCTCGATTTTGATAAGGTCTTGGGTTTGAACCTTGGTTCAGTTGTTAAGGTTGCAGAAGAAAAAATTCCAGATGAAATCACCGCGCTGGCGGAAGCGCGTGAGGATGCGCGTAAAGAAAAAGACTGGGTGAAGGCTGATGCTTTGCGTCAGGAAATTGAAGCTCGTGGATTTGAAGTTTTTGATACAGAGACAGGTTTTCAGTTGCGTGGGAAATAATTACATTTCTCGCATCCTCATCATTTCTCTAACTTCTTCTTTGACTTCTCCAAGAATATCAGAGGTATCTTGTCGACTAGCCTCGATTTTATCTTCTACTTCGGCAAGTCGTGAATAAATTCTTGATTCAGACGCGTCAATCCGTTCTTCGAGTCGTTCAAAACTGCGAGATATTGATATCGCAATATCGTCGGCACTTTTATACATAAGGCGTTCCATAATCTCAAGGTCTTTTTGATCTAGTGACATAATTATTATGATGTAATTTTATATATCCGGCGGGATATAGTCTTGTAACACCATGAGCGTATCAAATCGGAATGAAGAAACACTGAAGAAACGATAAAGAAGTAATGAAGATTTTGTGGCGCGTTGCAAACTCTAGGTTTTCAGACATTAAAAAAGGCTGCGATCTTCACATTTCTCGTACTTTTTAGTGCAGTATGTCGAGGATGTTTGTGTCAACAGCCAGTTTTTTTAGATATTATGTCCCTATCACCTTCTTTCTTAGATCTGCACAATCTAGATTCAGATTACAATAAATAGTATTTTCACGCAACACCAATAACTTTTTTGACCTCCTCCAGTTTTTTGTCAGCCCTCTCTTTGGCTCTTTTTGCACCGTCAGCTAATATATTCAGAACTGCCGCTCCGTCTCCTGCCAACTTTGCACGCCTCTCCCTCATTGGTTTAATGAATGTATCTATATCCTCAATCAATGCTTCTTTGAGTATTTTGTACTTGCCTGTATTTGCTTCATATAACGCTTTCAAATCGCTTTCTTTTCTGAAAAGTCGGTGAATATTATAAACATTTGCTGGGATGCCACCATTTTCTGGTCCGCCCGAATCAGTTACGATACTCATGACAGCTTTTGTAATCTCCTCACGTTCAGCAAATAGCGGAATTGTATTGCCATAACTCTTGGACATTTTGCGACCATCTGTACCTGGTACAACAGCGACATCTTTCATGATCAATGGTTCAGGAAGTTTGAAAATTGAGGTAGCACCTAAGGAGGTGTCACCTCCAACGTCACCAAAAATATGATTGAATTTTAGAGCAATATCGCGAGCATATTCGACATGCTGTTTTTGATCTTGGCCAACAGGGACTACATCAGTGTCGTAAAGCAAAATGTCTGCGGCCATGAGGACTGGGTAGTTGAATGTGCCGACGTTGAGTTCTTTATTCTTTGCTTCAGCGTCTTTGTAGGCATGGGCACGCATGAGGTATGGCATAGTAACAATAGTATCAAAAATCCATGCGAGCTCTGTATGTGCGGAAATGTCACTTTGTTTAAAGAGAATAGAAGTTTCAGGATTGATACCAATTGCTAGATAATCAAGGACGAGTTCTAGCGTCAGTTTTTTCATCTCCTCTCCGTTTTGAATGAGGTTGAGTGCGTGGTAATCAGCAATCATAAATATGCAATCATATTGCCCAAGTGTTTGCGCGTCAACGAATTGTTTCATCGCGCCAAAATAATTGCCGATATGCGCGGTACCAGTTGGCTTGACTCCAGATAGAAGGATTTTTTTGGACATGGGTATATGATAGCTTATATCCCCTCACCTTTCAATTCATCAATCAATTCCTTCGCCTTCTTACTCAACTTTCGAGGCATTTCGACATGAGTGACGATCAGGAGATCACCACGTCTACCACCTGTACCGAATATGGCTCCAGTCGTTTCGTATGGCACACCTTTTCCTTTGACGCGCAAAATCTCGCCATGTGAAGTCCCGGCTGGAATTTTGACCTCCAACTTCCCTTCTAGAGTTTCAATATCAACTGAACCACCAGTCAGTGCTAGGGTAAGTTTGATTGGCAACTCCATCACCAAGTTGAATGCTTCTTTGCGAAATACCGGATGTTCTTTGACCCAAATACGTACAATCAGGTCACCTTTGCCACCAGCACCATCTTCACCTTTATCAGCTACACGCAATCCTTGACCACTCTCTATTCCCCCAGGAATTTTTATAGAAAATTTCGAACCATTCACTGACACTTCTTTTTCTGTACCAAAAATCGAATCTTTGAATGAAATCTCGACATCCACAGTAATATTTCTACCTTTGCGCGCACGACGCCCTCCCCCTCCCCCGCCAAAAAAATCTCCGAAAATGTCACCAAGGTCAAATTCTACGCCGCCTTGATTGAAATGGAATCCGCCGCCCTGCTGGAATTGAGAAAAATCAAAGCCACCAAATCCTTGCCCACCGAAACCACCTTGACTTGCTCCGCCACCATTAAACCCAGCTCCACCAGGCCCAGCTGAACCGAATCGATCATATTGTGCGCGCTTGTTATCATCAGACAACACTGAATACGCTTCACTGGCTTCTTTGAACTTCTGTTCAGAGCCAGGATTGCCCTTGTTCTTGTCAGGGTGATGTTCGTGCGCCAGTTTACGAAACGCCTTCTTGATGTCGTCTTTTGAGGCGTTTTTTTCGATATTGAGGATTTTGTAGTAGTCTTTCATTTATTTTTATATTTTTTACTGGGGTCCGAAATAGAATAGATTTCTGGTTCGTCAATTAAAAAGTCAAAACTTTTTGATAATGAATTTATTTTAGTAATCTCATTAAATTCATAATGCATATTTACTTTTTCTTTAGAATGTCTCATAATTTATTTCAGTAAATTTCATCGTGTGATCCGATACCCCGGAGAATTACTGTGGTATCATCAAAACTAAACACGATACGTTGGTCGTATGTTATTCTGCACGCATAGTAATCCTTGAGTAGTCCGTGAAGCTTATGTGTCTTAAGCGACGAATCTAATACGTCATCCGCGAGACGGTTCATCACAGTGATAAGCTTTTGTTTCAAAATAGGATTCTTCTCTGTGAATCTATGCGACAACCGTTCGAATGTTGGAGTCGCGTATAGTTTTCGCATTATAGTTATAGGTAAACTGCTGTTTTTTTATTTATAGCAGCCATAAACTCCTCTGCTGACTTGTATACTTTGCCCAAGCCATGATCTGATTCCCATTGTGACTGAAGAACCTCCAATTGAAAAAGTTTCTTGCGAGTATTCTCAACAATGTTTCTGATCACTTTTGATTCCTTTTTTATTTTAGCAAGGCTAATTTTTGTTCTCATGTTAATAATTATATGGCAATAATTATCTCTTGTAAACTTGACTTTATTTTACTACTGTGATTGAATAGTAACGAACAGTTTAGTGAGGTTGGAACCTCGCTAGGCGAAGCATCGAATGGTGTTTTGCGACGGTCTTTTACATATTGATTCTTATGAATATTGCATCGATTCTTGCAGACGAAGGTTTCAGAATGGCTTTACCATGGATGGTAGCCATTTCAATCGGCGCCCTTGGTCCTTGGTTGTTTTTGATTTCATGTCTGCTAGGTCTGGCAGATTTGAAGAGAGAAAATAAAAAAATTTAAATCCAATGTAATTGATTTGACTGAATAAAAACTTTGTAAAGTCTCTCAAAGACCCCTCTTCGCTCCCCCGACTCGGTAGTCAGGGAAGCTGAAGAGGTCTTTTTTTATTTTATCAAAGAACACTATACCAACAAATTGGTCGTCAGCGCCACCATCACTTCTTTCTCTTTCGGATCACTTTCTGCAATGAGTAACGCCAAAGCAACCAAAGTATTATCATTTATTTTCCTTTCACCATTTGTTCGATTCAATATACCATTTAATTGTAAGAACAAAACAAATAGAAAGGCGCCGACTCGTTTGTTGCCATCAGAAAATGGGTGATCTTTAATAATGAAGTACAGCAAATGTGCCGCTTTTTCTTCGAGACTTGAATACAACTCTTTGCCACCAAAGGTTTGATAGATAGTTTTTAATATACCTTGGAATGAACCATCGCGTTCAGAAGCGAAAAGTTCACTCGCCTCTTTCTTTTCCATAAGTTCCACGCGAATCTTTTCAATCATTGGCAAGACGAATTTATAGTCAAAGTGTTGTTTTTCTTTATTTTTACTTCTCTTCAAGATCAAACTACCTTCATCATATTCTTTCAAATACGTCCATGAATGTGCATAGTCATGGATAACAGATAGTAAACTATCAGATTCAGATTTGTTAAGTTCTCTATTTTGGAGTGTGCGCTGAATAAAGCTGATCTTCTGTTCTAAATCAGAAAGTATTTTATTAGGCAATTTTTTGATCCTGTCAGCATTATACACAATACCCTTTATGAGGTACTCGCGAAGAGTTTTGGTAGCCCACTGTCGGAACTTTATAGCTCTAGTTGAATTTGTACGATATCCGACCGCAAGAATTACATCAAGTGTGTAGAAAATAACGCTATACTGCTTGCCATCTTTGGCAGTATGGGCAAAATTTGCACATACTGATTTACGATCCAGTTCACGGTCTGCAAGAATATTCCTTATGTGTTTTCCAGCCACAGAACGATCTATTCCAAAGACCTCAGCGATTTGCTCTTCATTGGCCCAGATAGTATCTTTGCTCGGATCAGCTCGAAGTTCAACTCCACCCTTCTTGTTGGTATAAATGATGAGTCCTCCCGAGTTGTTGATCTGATTTTTGACCATTGAGGGTATTATATCATGCCTGTCAAGCAAAATTTGACTTTATTTTACTACTGTGATTGAATAGTAATGAACAGTTTGGTGAGGTTGGAACCTCGCTACGCAAGGCATCGAGTGGTGTTTTGCGACGGTCTTTGAACAAATAACAGGTTGGCTCTTGAAAGGGGTCGTAGGTGAACCGAAAAAACCTAAAATAGATAACATTATGTTTGCACAAGTTCGAATGGTCAATCTGACCGCAAAAACTAAGTGGGAGCTATTCTCTTCGCGAATGTTAATTGCGGCGCAGGCGGGTTTGAATGCTTTGGTCAGTGTGTTCCTTGTTGGTATGGTTACATTGCTCATCTCCTACAAACTTGCACCCGAAGAATGTTGGCAAGACACATGCGTGGTGGCCATCCTTTGGTCAGTGTTTGCCTCACCTTTCATTATTATGCTCTGCGCTGGTGATGATTGGGTTGCATTGAACGAACTTCACAAGAGATTGAACACTCCAAAGTGACGATCTCAAAGACCCCTCTTCGCTCCCCCGACTCGGTAGTCAGGGAAGCTGAAGAGGTCTTTTTATTACCCAGAGGTTCAACCTCTAGAGGTCAGACCTCTAACTCTACTTCTTCTCCTTAAACTCTGCATCCTTCACGTTCCCTTCTCCCCCTTCTGAACCTTTTTCATCTGAAGAACCACCGGCGCCGCCCGAAGAACCCCCACCCGGCTTATTTTTCATACCATTCATGACATCTTCTAAGGGATTTTTTTCGCCTTGCGCATCCTTACTCATATACTGCCCTATCTTCTGTATCTCATCCGACAATGCACTCGTAGCTTTTTTAATCGCCTCCAAATGTGTCGCCGCATCTGGACCTGAGCCTGTCGAAGGTTTATCCTTTGCAGTCTTCAGATCCGCAATCTTATCCTCAATAGACTTGCGCAACTCCGCAGGAACTTTTTCACCTGCGTCTTTCAATGCTTTTTCCGAAGTGTAAATCAATTGTTCCGCGATATTCTTGGCTTCAACACCTTCATGTTTGGCTTTGTCTTCTGCCTCATGCTTGGCCGCGTCTTGTTTCATTTTCTCAACTTCTTCTTTTGATAGACCTGAAGAAGCTGTGATCCTGATCGAATTGGCTTTACCAGTAGCTTTGTTCTTGGCTGTGACATTCACTATACCATTCGCGTCAACGTCGAAGCTGACTTCGATCTGTGGCGTACCGCGAGGTGCTGGTGGAATACCATCGAGAATAAATCGGCCAAGCGACTTGTTATCAGCTGACATGGCACGCTCACCTTGAGTAATGTGGATCTCAACCGAACCTTGATTGTCTGAAGCGGTTGAGAATATTTGCGAACGCTGGGTAGGAACGGTGGTATTCTTTTCAATAAGTTTTGTGGCAATACCACCCATAGTTTCGATGCCAAGTGAAAGTGGAATAACGTCGAGCAAGAGCACGTCCTTGACGTCACCGCCCAAAATTCCACCTTGGATCGCCGCGCCCACCGCAACCACCTCGTCGGGATTCACACCCATGTGAGGATCT
>JAVHOW010000012.1:0-33760 GCA_036170235.1 Minisyncoccota bacterium | reverse complement strand
ATTAAAGAATTAGAAAAGCGTGGCATTGGTCGTCCATCTACTTATGCTTCTATTTGCAAGACCATCGAAGACCGTGGCTACGTTGGCAAAGAAGGTCGCTCTTTGAAACCGACTGACACTGGTGAAGTTGTGTCTTCATTTCTGGAAGAATATTTTCCTACTTATATCAGCGATACTTTTACCGCGGAGATGGAAGATCATTTGGATGAAATCGCAAACGGCACACGCACCTATTTGAAAACCTTGAGCGAATTCTACGGACCATTCCACAAAGAAGTTTTGTCAAAAGAAAAAGTCGCCAAAGCCACCAACCTCGGTGCCGCTGATCCGAAATTCGTCTGTCCAAAATGTGGTTCGACGCCACTGGAGATCAAGCTTGGTAGAAATGGTAAATTCCTGTCCTGTACAAAATATCCGGAATGTGATGGTGCGTTGACGCTTGATGGACATGAATTCAAAAAAGATGAGCCTATCGGCGTTGATCCAACCACTGGTTTGCCTATTTTCGTATTGAATGGAAGGTTCGGACCGTATGTGCAGTTAGGTTTAAAATTGCCGAAGGTCAAGAAAGTAAGAGTTAAGAAAGTGAAGATTCCAAAAGTAGCGAAAATCAAAAAAGGTAAAAAAGGTGCACCTACAGAATTAGCACCTGCTACCGAAATAAAAAATGACCAAAATCTGGCCGTTTCTACAAACACTGAAACCGCTGTCGACGCCGCTTTATTAAGTGACACCAAAATAACCTCGACCGAATCCCCCGCCCTAGTAAAACCAAAAATGGCTTCTATTCCTCGTGGAACTGATCCTTCCTTGGTTACAGTCAAAGAAGCACTCAAGTACTTGAGTCTGCCTCGCAACCTCGGCGTTCATCCTACAACAAGTAAAGATGTCATCGCTTCAGCTGGTCGCTTTGGTCCTTATGTAGTTTCTGATGGTAATTATCGTTCGATCAAGGCGCCCGACAATGTTTATGATATTGACTTGAAACGCGCGCTGGAGATGCTTGCGGTCGAAAAGAAACCGAGAGGGTTCAAGAAGAAAAAAGTAGAGTAATATGATAGACTATTCGCGAATGGCACAAACGCTCAAGCTTAAGCGTGCAAAATGGCCAGTTTCCGGACTGACTTGTTTGTTCCAGACACGTGACTGAAAGACAGACAGGTAGAGGTGCGTCTATGCCGAGCCATTCGGATACAAAACTATAATAAAATAGGCACTGGCTACAGCGTAACCGCACAATAGGAAATAATATGGTACGCAAAAGACCTGACTCCACACGAAGCTGGAGTCAGGCATTTTTTATTGAATGGTAAGAAACTTACAACGAAAAATTCTTCAGCGAATACAAATCCTCATTCTCCTCTTTTTGCACATCAGCTGGCGCTCGATCATCAATAGCTCCAGAGGTGTCAGAAACTTGATTCAATATTTGAGAAGAAGGTGTGGCTGAAATTGAATTCTGCGTTTGCCCCATTCCTGATTCTTGATTCTTGAATCCTGAATCTTTCTTCGCACTCTCCAATTTTTCCAAAAGCATTCTCAAATCATCCGGCGAAAAGAAATCGATCGTCACAGTCCCCCCTTCCTTGGTTTTTTCAATCCGCACACGAGTACCCAACGACTCCGTGAAATTCTTTTCCATTTCTATCATCACAGGATCTAGATATTTGCCTTTATTGCGAATACGATCTACTGCCACGCGACGTGACAAACCTTCAGCTTCGCGCACCGTCAACTTCTTGGTAATAATTTCCTTGAACAAAACAATTTGCTCCTCCGGTCGATCAACCAGCATCAAAAGCGGTCGCGTATGCCCTTCTGAAATTTTTCCTTCTTCGAGTGCTGTGATCATATCATCTGGCAAAGAAAGAATACGCATCGAGTTTGAAACATATTCACGACTCTTGCCGACTTTCTCGGCGATTTGCGCTTGCTTCAATTTGAACTCTTTCGCCAATCGATCGAACGAACGCGCGCGGTCAACTGGATTCAAATCTTCACGTTGTAGATTTTCAATAATAGCCATTTCCAACTTCAACTGCGGATCTTCTTGACCACTGCGGATAAGTGCCGGCACCTGTGACAAACCAGCCAACTTCGAAGCACGTAAACGGCGCTCACCGGAAATTAGTTCATATTCAACCGTCATGCCACCGCTCTCATGGAACACTTCCTTGCGAGTCACAACCAGTGGCTGGAGCACGCCATACATGCGGATAGATTCCGCCAAGCTCTTCAAAGCAATCGGGTCAAATTCGCGTCTCGGCTGATAAGGGTTTGGGCTGATCTTGTCCAGTTCAATCCAAAAGATAGCATCGTTGATATAAGCTGTGGTCATGCCTCTATTATAATATTTATTTGATTTTTGGGCGAATTCGGGTAAACTGTCTACTAGTTGCCGAAGTGGCGTAATTGGTAGCCGCGCAGCACTCAAAATGCTGTGAGAGCAATCTCTTGTGGGTTCGAGTCCCACCTTCGGCACATTTTTTTGGATATATAATTTAGATACAAAAAAGGAGGAGCACCGCGCCCCTCCGTGAAGAGAAATTATTAGTTGTTCCTGTCCAACTTGCAAATCACCCCATTGATTCGCTCTACCGTATCAGACAACAATGATACCGTCCGTCGTGATTCCCCAATATTGTTTTCCACAGCTTGCCTGAGCGAATAGATAAGATGAAGGGGCAGTTTCGGATAATGCGAGCACAGTTTTTCCAATTCGAGAAAACCCATCGCTGTGAAAGTGGAGCGTACTGCAATCTGACGTTTCCTGGTTCTGAGGTTCTTTGGATACTTGTCTGATATGCTACATTTGGACTTATAGGTATACATCCAGCGATACAAACCCGTATTCGTGAGTACCAGCGTATCTCCGCCACGATAAGGACCTTCACCATCAGGATATACATCCCAGATGAAATATACTGGACTCGATGGAGTGATGCCTGGAGCGAGCTCCAAAATATCATGAGAAGTAACGCGCTGGGACATTTTATTGTTCAACTCTGACTCATCAAGCGTTCTGAATTTGAGACTGATGCATGTCATAGAAACTCTCGCGTTACAAAATAGATCCCCCAATAGTTTCGCTTTGGTTTCTGCAGATAATCGACTGAAACTGACCAATTCAACACCCATAAGATAGGAGAACATCAAGTTCTGTTCGCGAACTAAAAGCTTACTTCCATTGCCTAATTCGGCAAGAAAAAAGCTTGGATCATTCAGAAGACCTTCAAAATTCCGTGCAACAGTTGCTACATTTTTTTCTTTCTTTTTCATCGTTACTTGTCCTTTCAATGTTCGAAGTTTACCTTACCTTACCTCATATTTAAAAAAAGTAAATACCTGCTATAATCGCCTCATGTCAGCCAATTCAAAACCCAAATTACTCGTAATTCTCGGACCCACAGCCGTGGGCAAAAGCGACCTTGCTGTACAGGTGGCAGAGTGGCTTACACAGCAAAAAAATGGCAAAAATGTCGGCATTGGCAATTATTCAGCCGCCGAGATTATTTCTGCAGATTCACGTCAAGTGTACAAAGGACTCGACATTGGAACTGGAAAAATTACTGCCACCGAAATGCGTGACATTCCACACCACCTCCTCGACGTCGCAGACCCACACGAACGCTTCACTGCTATACAATGGAAGCAGTTGGCCGAAAAAGCTATCACCGATATCACTTCGCGCGGCAACTTTCCCATCATTTGTGGCGGCACTGGATTTTACATTTCAACCCTCATCGACAATCTAGGATTTCCTGACGTTGAAGCAGACACCGAAGAACAAAAGAAACTTGAAGCAAAGTCTGTTGATGAATTATTCCTTGAACTAAAAAAAGTTGACCCAAATCGATCTTCAACTATTGATCCAAAAAACAAACGCCGCCTCGCTCGCGCTATCATCATTGCCCGAGCACTTGGAGCTGTGCCACCTATTACAAAACCAACTGAAGCACCATATGACGTATGTATTATTGGTATAAAATTACCTGATGAAATACTCAAAGAAAGAATCCGTGCCAGACTCATTCAACGACTTGATGCAGGCATGGTAGAAGAAGCGCGCCGACTCAATACGCCCGCTCCAGAAGGTGCAAATCTTTCATTCGAACGCATGGAGGAATTAGGCCTCGAATATCGCTATCTTGCCTATTTTTTGAAAAATGATCTTACGCGCGAAGAATTGATCGAACGACTTTCGTCCAAGATTTGGCAATATGCAAAAAGGCAGATGACGTGGTTTAAACGCGACACACGAATTAAATGGTTTGCGCCTGATCAGAGTGAAGAAATAAGAGAATTGGTGAAAGGTTTTATTGGGGGAAAGTAAAACGGATAAATAAAATAATAAAAAAAGCGGCAACCAGATGGTCGCCGCTTGTTGGATGATGATATTGATGGGGGTGTTGTCGCCGTCCGACATTCACTGGTGTGAAAAACCCTTGAATGGGCACTCCTCTCAATCAGATTGCGTGCATGTGGTGACAACTTCAGAACAACAGTCCGCTAGCAATGACAAGCCGCGTAACTCCTAAAGTAATCCATGCATTAAGCCTGATTCGCTGGGCGTCAGCGCAATATCAACGAATTTCTTCATGCTACTCCACTGACAAGCATAGCATACCCACAGCATTTGTCAAGCATTTTGGGGATATGCTGTGGATTGCTTCCTGCCAGTTATTTATTTTTCACTTCCTCTTCAAATACTTCTTCCCCTTCAATTTTTCCGGCAAATAACTATCTTCAACACTCCCAGGCTTGTCCGGATATTTTTGATAACCTTTGTGGTATCCAAGTTCTTTCAACAACTTCGTCGGTGCATTTCGGATCTTCAGAGGAATAGGTAAATTCCCAGTTTTGCGCACATCATCAAGCGCTTCATTGTACGCATCATAAGCACTCCGATCTTTTGCCGCCAAAGCCAAGTACGCCGTACCGTGAGCTAGATTGATCCCAGCTTCTGGTAGACCGATCATTTCAACTGCCCGAAATATTTCATTCGCTACAACGAGTGCCGTTGGTTGCGCCAGACCAATATCTTCAGAAGCAAAGATAACCATCCGTCGTGCAATAAATTTTGGATCTTCACCACCTTCGATCATTCTTGCCAAATAATAAATCGCCGCATCCGCATCCCCTGCTCGTAGACTTTTTATGTAGGCAGAAATCGTATCGTAATGCTCCTCCCCCTTTTTATCAAAACGAATGAAATTGTGTTCAAAGGTGCTTTTCAAAGTCGCAATAGTTACCGCTCCATAAAAACGTTTGGTGTTCTCCAGTGCCGTGATGGCAATCCGTGCATCACCATTCGCCAAGTTGATCAGCCACTCCAGCGCGTCTTTCGGAACCTTGATCTTGGTGCGCTCAATGATTTTCCTCAAACCTTTTTCTGGCAGACTTTGCAGAACAAATACTCGACAGCGTGACAACAGAGCCGAAATAACTTCGAAACTCGGATTCTCCGTGGTCGCGCCGATCAGCGTCAGCTTGCCACTCTCAACAAATGGTAAAAGGAAATCCTGCTGGGCTTTGTTGAAACGGTGAATCTCGTCCAGAAATAAAACCTTCGGTCGCTGGTCCATGAGCGTATCCGGTTCATTGATAATAGCCTTGATGTCATCCTTCCCAGCCGAAACCGCCGACAGTTCATATATCCGCGCATTCACCGCTTTGGCATAGATTCGAGCAATCGTCGTCTTCCCCGTCCCCGGCGGCCCCCACAGGATAAATGAGAACAGATGCTTCCCCTCAATCGCCGTGCGCAACGGTCCCTGTTCCGAGCCTGTCGAGGAATTCCCCCGCCCAACCAAATGTTCCTGACCGACGAAGTCTTTGAGGGTTGTAGGGCGGATTCGGGAGGCTAGAGGTTCCATGAGTTTTATTGAGGTCTACCAACACTCGAGTTAATCTTAGACAAGAATTTATTAGACAGATCAATTAACTTTGAGTTTGTTTTATTAACATCTAACTCAAGAAATCGAATAAAATCTTCTGGGGTTATCTCAATATCGCCTATCTTCATGCCTCAATCCTACTCCTCCCCTATATTTTGTCCACAGCCCTTGTTTTTCCAGTCAGCAGGCTCCTAGAAATAAGGATTTTACTCATTTCAATATAGGTGAACGATTATCCCCATTGACCATACTCAATCTATGCTAAAATATAGATAAATATGACTAAAAAGAAGGAAATAAAATTTAGATTAGCAGAATTGTTCTCCGGTCCTGGAGGTTTGGCCCTTGGCGCTATCCGATCCCGAGCAGAAAATAAAGAAACAATCTATGGTATAGAACCGGTTTGGGCCAATGATTATGATGCCGATACTTGTAAAACCTATGCCCGTAATATACACAATGGAAAAAATGACCACATTGTATGCTCTCCTGTGCAGGAAATAGATTTTGAGAAAGTTCCAAAATTTGATGTACTAGCTTTCGGCTTTCCATGTAACGATTTCAGTATAGTAGGCGAACAAAAAGGATTCGACGGCAAATTTGGTCCGTTGTATTCATATGGTGTACAAGCAATAAACATACACAATCCAAAATGGTTCATTGCTGAAAATGTCGGTGGTCTTCAGAGTGCTAATGAAGGTAACGCCTTTAAACAAATTCTCAACGACCTTGGATCAGCAGGAAAAGGTTATGATCTTTTTCCTCATTTATATAAATTTGATGAGTACGGAGTCCCTCAGCAACGCCAGCGTATTGTAATTATAGGTATTAGAAAAGATCTCGGACTCACATTTAGAATCCCTGCACCAACAACAAAAAATAAACCTGTCACTGCAAAAGAGGCTATAGATAATCCGAAAATATCTGAAGACGCATTAAATAACGAACTCACGAAACAATCCACAGGAGTCGTTGCGAGATTAAAATATATTCCCGCCGGAGAAAATGCTTGGTATCAAGGAATACCGAAGCACTTGAGACTTAATGTGAAAGGTGCGCGAATGAGCCAGATATATAAGCGACTTGATCCAAACAAGCCATCCTATACAATTACAGGAAGCGGTGGTGGTGGAACTCATGTATACCACTGGAAGGAAAATCGAGCATTAACCAATCGTGAACGAGCACGTCTACAATCTTTCCCTGACAACTTCGTGTTCGAAGGTTCAAAAGAAAGCGCCAGAAAGCAAATCGGGATGGCTGTTCCTCCTGTTGGTGCTCAAGCAATCATAGAGGCTGTATTGAAAACATTCGCAGGTATTCCCTATGACTATATCCCATCAAAATTCGCAGATGTCCGTATGGTATTTGAAACTCCAAAGATGCTTTCTATTCTCAAGTCAGAAATTCCTATAGTCGCTTAATGAGAACCTCCCATTCTTTTTCGCTCCTGTGCAAAAGTCCTGATTTCCTCACATATCTAAAGCCATCAAATTCTTGTCCAGGAATACTAGCTACTTTTTCTAACTCTGTATAATCACACCAACCGACTATTTCGCAGGGAATATTAACAAAATCTGGTATAAGATCTTTGTATGTTGAATACAAAGGTTGGTTCTTGATCGTTTTTATCACAATTTCCCTCGTAAGGCGCAGTAGGTGATCATCAGGAATATCGGGCCGACAATAGATATACACATTGGAGCGTCTTTCTTTAATGGTGATCTCATTCTCACCAAGTACCAAGTAGGCACTTTTTGGCTTGGATGATTTTATACCTACACCTATTCTCGGTTTTTTCATTGTCCCCCCTTTTTGTATACCAATGATATCCTGAGCAACTATATTTTCGTAAATATCGAAATCTAGCTCAATATCAACATTAAACTTATTTTTGAGAAACTTCTTAACCGCAAGTTCGCCAAGCTGTCCTTTCACCCAGTTCGTAATCTTCTGACCAAACTCTCTCTGACGAGCAGTACCCCAGTCAGAAAGTACGTATCCTTTAAAATGCATCGCCAATGCAAAGTCGAGACATAGAGCATAGTCTTCTTTATTTAGCTCCACGGTCCTCCAAGCTATTCCGTCTTTCCATTTCTTTAGAGATTGAATATCGAACATAAACCGACCTCTACTACCTTTTCGTTCTATGCATGGAAATTCCCGAGCATTTTTGAAGTAGTTGTCAAAAATCTTGACACCTAATCCGAGAAACTCTACGGCTTCTTTTTTGGTTAATATATCACTCATAAATTATTGTTTGAAGCATAACACATCCCAAATGAAAATACAGATGTCTATATTTTCACCTCATACCTCCACCCCTCTTGCCACTTGAACTTCATAGCCACCAGCTTTTCTATCGGCACACCATTCACGTAATTCTCAATACCATACTGCGTCGCGCGATGAGGGTGATGGACATGCCATAATCCTACTCCTCTCTTACATTTTGTCCACACCAGCCCTAGATTTAATTCTATCTTTGAAGTAGACTATAGTCGTTCCCTTAATGGGGCTTTTAAGACCTAGGAAACTAGGCAGGATACGGTGGAGGCGAAAGCAAGCCAACCGTATCCTCAGTGAAAACCGCCTCTAGGCGGTTTTCTACTTTATAGCCCGTGCATCTTTCTGATCGCTTCTTTAATTTTAGCTAAAAAGATCGTTCCGACATTCGGAGCATGTCTCAATCCAGACCTTCTATCACGAACTAGGTTTAGCCTATCCAAAGATACAACATTTATCATATCGCATTTAACCCACGACTTCTTGCCAGCTAAATGAATAAGGCAAAATTGAGAATCCATCTCTAGATGATACTCAAGAAATGATTTAACATTAGCAGAATTATACTCTACGCCAAAAACCTGCCGCTACAGATTACTGTTGAAATCAAGTGGATTACTATTCCGATTTTTCCTTAAACAAAAAAGCCCCGAAGGGCGTGAATGGGAGCGCGAGTTGGTCGCAACAATCAGTGTAATGCGACAATCAAGAACGACGCCTTGACAACCGACGAGAGCCTACCTTGGCAACAACGCGCCTGAAAGTTGGCTGTTTCGATGATGCATCCTGTTGTGTATTGAAATCGCCGACAGTCTTCTTGAGAAGATGCGGGCACTTACAATTTGAGTGTGGGCCGTCTTTTCCAAGACAATCGTGATGATTACCGAGTTTACATTGGTGACATATTTCTTTTTTCATATCTGGAGATATACTGGCAAAATAATTAAAAGGTGTCAATATTTTTGATTCAATAAAGAGTAATAGAAACATTGGCATTGTATGTATTATGTCAAAACAAAAAGCCCACATTCAAGTGGGCAATTTGTCGCATAGTCGCGTACGAAACGCTGGAATAATTATTAATTATTTTCCGCAGATTCGATAGCTTGGTATGCCGCAGCAGTGTTGCTGTAACGACCAGTATCTAGAACAGCAAGTGAACCTGCAGATTCTGAAGCCATACATGCTTGATCTGATACCGCGCAAGCAACTTCAACATAGATGTTGCTACCGAGATCAGTCATAGCTGGAACCCAAACCGCGGAACCATCGTTCAACGTGGCTGTCGAGACGGTACGAACGAGTTCGTAACGAGCTGGGTTATCACTGACTTTGCGAATAATATTTATCGCCACTGTCTTTGGAGCATAATTGAATGATGTCCAAGCGACATTCTGGCGCTGTCCAAGTTCGACATTTCCGCCAACTGGGTTGACGAGTGAGAGCGAAGCTGGACTAGTAACGACAGCCTGCGAAGGTGTTTGCGAAGGCGTCGACTTTGGCGTAGTAACTGCGGCAATAACCAAAATGATCACTGCGACAGAGACGGAGCCAATAAGGGTCTTTTTCATTGATTTTGTCATAAAAAATATGGTTATTTACTAACGTGGCTATTATACCATATACAGTTTTATTGTCAAGTACCTAGACTTAAGTTCTAACTTGAAACAAAACACACCCTCAATTTCGTAAGGATGTGTTTTGAATCATAACTTCTAGGACGTGAGTTAATTGCCCTCACGTTCCTTAAAGTCTATACTGACTTTTCTACTTAATTCAGCAGCGGATACTGGATGTTTTAGCTCTTCAAGACGGCCAGCAACCCATTCTTTCGGATCAACCTCTTCACCATTAACAATAAAGCCATTTTCGACTTTTTCTTGGGTAAGTTCATCACGAGAAAGCAAATCATTCTCGGCAATCAATGCTTTTGCTTCAGATATTTCTTTTACTCTATTGGGGGCACCTTCTATTGACATATTTATGATATTATGCTAATAATAAACTAGATCTCCTAGTAACATTATAGGAGAATTCAACAAAAAAAGAAAGTGGGGAGAAGTACTATGAAAAACACTTATGAATCAGCAGAGCCTATCCTGCTCACAGGTACACTGACTCGGAGGTCACTTGAACGAGCAAGAGAAGAGATTGAAAGATGCTCGATATGTGGACAGCCAGTAGTGTTGGTCATCAACAGTGATGGCGGAACACTTGATGCAACACTCGAATTCATCTCGTGGATTGCAAACGAAAAAGCAACTCACCATCTGGCAATTTCGGTAAAAATCTACACCGCATCCTCGGCCGCAGCGATGATTGCTTTGGCTATCAGTGACAATCGTTCAATTGCTCGGGATGGAGAATTTCGTCTCCATGTTGGATCAATCACGATTGATTCAGCGGATATTGGAAAAAATTGGGTGATTGCGAATAGGTTTAGACGCCTACTCCACACATCACGGGTCACTTTGTTTAAACTGCTAAGTGGAACAAAACTTCCAAGTGAGAAGCTCTCAACTCTGGATTCCCGAGGCAGATTGGACATCAAACCAGTTGAGTGCGTCGAGTACGGGATTTGTTCCGCAACCTTTTGAGCCTACAACGCTATTTCAACTCCACACAGAAGTCTGTGTGGAGCTTTTTATTGGGGCATATTATAAAAATATATACTTACATACCATTGCACCATATTTAAAATTTATTATATAATTACCTCATGCAAACCTCCGAATCACAACTAGCCGTACAAGAACCTTTGCCAGAAAAATACGCTCGAATTCTCGACGGACCGCCAATAAATGATTATACATTACGCCAAGTCCAGTTAGCCGTGGAAAGATTTGGTCTGGAACATCCAAGCGACACTTTAGATAAAAATACTCTGGAAGATACAATAATGGCCTGGTCTGACGTAGACTCCCCAACGCATTATTCGGAATTATGGAACAATTTCGTCAAACACCCTGACTTCAAAGAGCATCCGCGATTACATGGTGATTATTCCCGAGTAACGCTCAAGGAGCTGGAACTATTCAAGAAGAATGGTTGCGAGGATCTACCTAATTAGGATGAAACGGTGTGCCAGTTTCTAACATGCTGAATTATAATATTTTTATATTTATTTTTTCTTTTTTACATCCAAAATCTTTTTAACTTCCCTATCAAAGTCGGATTCAAAATGTTCTATACGGTCTTTTGCATATTTTTCATACTCCATATCTGCTTGTTCTATAGCTTGCTCGTGATCTATCTTTCCCGCATGTCCTAACACCTCGTAAGAGGCAAACTTGAGATACTCATCGAGTTTTTTTACCCAATCATTCATAGTCATAGTATTACGACGAGAAGCTTGAATTTCAGCAAATAACAAATATGCATCTACAAGTAAATTGAGTAAGTTCGTCGAAATATCTGCTACCGTGTTTCTTGAGCCTATTATCGTCCATAGTAAAGCCTTTTATGAGATATTCATTGAGTCGTGCTGTCGCCCATTGACGAAAATGTGTTGCTATCAAGGAATTGACCCGATAACCAACGGCAATTATCATGTCAAGATTGTAATATTCTAACGATCTCTTTATGTCCCTACTACCCTCTTTTTGAACTGTCAAGAATTCCTTGACAGTTGAATCCGACTTTAATTCTCTTGTTTGGAAAATATTTTTTACGTGTAAACTTATATTCTGTTTACTTGTGTCAAAAAGTTCAGCTATTGTATTGAGTGTTGCCCATATAGTCTCTCCTTCATAATCAAAACGAAGTTCAATAGTTTCCTTTCCCTTAAGTAAGGTAAGAACAACCTTGTTTTCTGAAAGGTTGGATGTCTTGTATGGTATTATCTTCAAATTTTTACTCATGCCACAATTGTATGCCTTGATAAGAAATGTGCAAGGGTGTGTTACTTATATTTATCAACACGTAAATATGATACCTATTGACATAATCTTATTACCATGCTATTATAGAATGCAGATGAACACCTTGAACTCTCCTTAACTATTCAATTTACTTCTCACTTCCGCCAACTGAACTTTCTCAGATATCTTATTTTCCATAGCATTGATCTCCTTCATCCCCATGATGGCTTCTTGTAAGGCGTCTCGGTACCGTGTTTGTATTGCATTTGAAATGTCCAGATATGCCGAAGCAAGACCAGTTAGAGCCGCACCTTTTTCCTCATCAGAAAATTTTGCAGAAGTTGCCGATGTAATGATTGCCCTTACATCATCATACTTTTTATCTGCAAGCAACGATTCAATATTTTTTATATCAATATCCATAGGTATGTATTATGACTTCATTTTGATAAGAATGCGCGCGATCATGAGTTTCTTCGCTTTATCTTCAGTTGTTGCACCGAGGTTAGCGGCGACTTCTTCCAGTGTTTCAGAAATAAACTCCCTAGCCTCATCCCCCTCCTTTGATCCGATCTTTTCTCGTGTCAGAAATGGCTCCAGCGCCTTTTCAAGTTTCATCAAAGCATTTGTACCCATATTTGCCCTCAATACTGTCTGCATTATTTCTTCGGATGCTGCTTTTTCTAATGCAGCATCAACGCGCTTTTGTAATTCACTAAGATCGATTGCACCAAGAGGGTCAACCCCTGTTTCAGTAGTATCAGCAACAGATCTAAGAGATTCAAATCTCTCCTGCATCTGATCAAAAGACTTGATTGTACCCGTGCGAGTCATAGCCAAAAATTGTGCATTTACTTTCTTTTGTATAGCAACTGTTAACTCGGCGACATCCGAAACACCACCCAACAATTCCTTGCGCAAATCTAAAAATACGTCTTCTGCTAAAGATTTTAATTTCTGAACATCTTGAACTTTGGATAGTGTCTGTTCAGTCAAAAGCAACTGGTTGTCAACATCGACGAGAATCTCTCCTGCCCGTTCCTTCTTAAGCTTACCAAATTTATTTTTCACCGCATCGCGTGCGTCCCATTGTTTCGAAATTTCACCCGCTCTTTTGGATACATCTTCGGCATATGCATCACTAAACTTAACCTTGGGCAAAAGCTCGAGTAACATAGGAGTGGCTTTGGCATAAAAAGTGAGTGTTTTGATTGTGAGCTTAGTATTTCCAATGAAACCAATGGTATCCTTCGCGATTTCTAGGTTGGCCTTGTCCTTTTGTAATGCACCAATCTTGGTGGTCAACTCATCAACTTTACCAAGTTGAGCAAGTTCTGCCTCAAGCTTGTTAAGCTCTTCCGGCATCTTTTTGAACGTTTCAAGTTTTTCTCTCATTTCAAGAACACTGTCAGGATTCTCAATCGCCATTTTTTCAATATGCTTATCAATCGATGACTGATCTTGAGTGTCAAGCTTGATACCCATTTCATTCTCAATATGTCCAGAATACAACTCCCTCAATTCTTTTGCTACCAAACCTTTAACTTCGAATGTCTCAAAACGTTTCTGAACATCTCCCTCATTTCCCATATCAAACCCTTTAGCATCAGGATGTGTGGCCAAAAACTCTGCAAATCCTTTTGTATTTAATGCCTTATCTACATCAAACTCATTCGCCTCCGCCTCAGCAATGATCTTTTCCATTTCTGGTGAAATATTTCCTATCATGATGTTATTATTAGTATTTTACAATAGTAGCACCTACATATGATACCTCTGCCTTATTAAACTTGTCAAATGAAGCTTTCGAGCTATTCATGGTGTGTCGTTAACCCTTCATATTCATAAATTTCTGCATAATCTCTTCTTCTACAGCAGTACGCAATCGACCAAACTTGAGCGCCGACAACTCCTTCAACTTCGCCGCCTGGTCTGCATCACCCTTCTCTGGCGCCATGGTGCGGATGTTGAACGGTTTGGCTGGACGACCACCCGAAAGAAGACGAATGTAGGCATTGTAATTGTCGAGGTTTGTGATATCAGTCTGGGTGAAAACTGGAGTGAATTGTTTTTCAAGGAATTCGGCATCCTCGGTACCGACACGGAATACGGCCATGGAGCCGACGTTGCCGAAAACGGCATTCTTGATTTTATCGTCGAGCTGACCGACGAATTGATGCGCAACCGTGAGTGCCAAGCGATACTTGCGCGCTTCGGAAAGAATAGTAGAAATAGAGTCAGTAGTAATATTCTGGAACTCATCGAGATATAGGAAAAAGTCCGGCATATTTTTGCCAAATGAGTCTACGCGCGAAAGTGCCGCCATCAGGATTTTGCCAACCAAGATCAGCCCGATCAAGTGAGAGTTGATGTCACCGAGACGACCTTTGGATAGATTGACAAGCAGGATTTTGCGGCCATCCATAATGTCGCGCATATTGAAAGATGATTTTTCTTGAGCAATGATCGGACGCATGATTTCATTGGACAAGAAAACGTCAAACTTGGAAGTAATGTACGGCACGATATTCGCCAACGACGCTTCCCCGCCGGCTTTCTCGGCAATCTCTTTCCAGAATTGGACAACTACCGGATTTTTACATTTTGAAATCTTCAGCTCACGAAAGGCTTTGTTGGACATGACACGCGAAACTTCGAGCAAGGTCGAACCACTGTCTGGATCTTCGATGACCAGCATGGCGGCATTGCGGAAATATTGTTCGAACATCGGACCCATAGACTCGGGCACGGCACCGTATAATTTTTGGAAAATACTGAACATCTCATTGACCACGAATGTTTTCTGGTCTGGGAAACGTCGATCGAATTCCAACATATTGAGAGCCATCGGACGTTCGGTTGATGATGGGTCAAAATAAACTACATCTTCGAAACGCTCTGGCGGAATATTAGCCAAAATGTCCATGACATCAGATCCGTGTGGGTCAATAAAACAGACACCGTTACCAGCGCGAATATCCTGAATAATCATATTTTTAAGCAAAGCCGTCTTACCTGTCCCAGTCTGACCAATGACATAGAAATGGCGCATACGGTCTTCTGGGGCTATATAGACCCGTGTTTCAGAGCCACGGTGAGCATTCACACCTAGAAGCGTGCCCTCTTTTGGTACATCCAGTGGCACTGGTGAAGTACCAGCTTTTGATTGTTTTAGTTGCGGTGCGGCGTTACCAACGCGTGAGGCAGGGAAATGAAAACAAGTTGTTATTTCTTCTAGGTTAAGTGTCACGGCTTGGCGCTGATCGAAAGCACGCAATGAGAATTGTTCTAGCAAATCAGCCAGTTTATTTTTGGAATTCATCAGCCCACCAATTTTGGTGTCCACTTTTTTCCACTGCAAACGATTACCAAAACCATTCTCAAACTGATTGAAACTTGATTCCAAATCTCCGAGAATACCAGATGCCTCGTCTTCGGTTGCCGCTGAAGCCACGATGCGAATATTTACGGAAACAAAGGGGCTCTTAAGTTTGCGGGTAAATTGTTCAATTGACGTCTGATCGATAGCTTGAGCACGCTTGGCTTTGTCTTCTTTTTCTTTTTCAATTTTCTCATGACTCTTGAACATACCGAGGACTTCTTTGACCATGGAACCACCAATACTTTGATCAATCTCTTTGAGCGCGTCAGAAATCTTCTCGCCTTTACGCATTTTTTCCAATGATTTTTCTGAAGCTTTCATGTACGTATCTTTTCGTGCTCCGACAATCAGCTGTATCGACGCACCTTCGCCATCGCGGTCAATTTTAGAAAAACTGTTTAGTATGGAACCTAATGGATCAACATCGAATTCTTCATAAGGTTTAAGTGGATATAGAAAATGTTTGGATAATGTGGCATATGAAGCAGATGACACACCTGTGGCATTGAAAATATTATAATCATCTTTGTGCTCATGAATATGCGCATTTGGAAAAATAGAAAGAATTTGTTTTTCAAACAATTCTTTGCGCGTGCTTGGCACTGATATATAGAATATGAATTCGTCACTGCCATTAGCATTGGCAATCTCCATCGAGAACCATTCGGGCAAAGAACCATTACGGCTGGTGTCGGATGAAATCGAAAGCATCCCAGCGTAGAATTGCTCCATTCCAGAAATAAGTTCTTGCAACTGCTTCTTCTTATCTTCTTCGGATGTGTCAGGCAAACTAACTTCGAATAGTGTCATGTGAAGTGGTGTCCAAAGTTCATTCTTATTGGTCAAATCAGAAATAGGATAACCAGCGGCAATAAATTGAATCAAAAATCTGTGAAAGTCATCCATCAAATGTGGATTGCCTGTCTTCTCAACGACGGTCATGGCATTGCGAATACCCTTTTCCTGCAATATGCCAATAAATTGTTCAAGCTGGCGATCGTGAGCTTCGGGAGATAATTCAAGTGTAATTGCCTCCACCTCATGCCCAGGCATTTCATATTCTGGGTGCAAGACTTCACTCGGAGTCGTGGCGGCATATTGTTCTACAACTTCAGTCGCGG
The DNA here is from genome assembly GCA_036170235.1 of Minisyncoccota bacterium. GTDB lineage: Bacteria > Patescibacteriota > Minisyncoccia > Phycocordibacterales > PALSA-1337 > C7867-002. The sequence goes on along the minus strand of JAVHOW010000012.1, from coordinate 17,214 downwards.
CCTGATGCGGCGTCATCTCCACGTCATTCTCCTTTGCCTCTTCAATGCGCAACTTGGCGGACTCACGCAGTCGCGAAAGTTCCTCTTGAGGACTAGTAAGTTTATCTCCTTCAAAGGACGGAGTGTTCATGAGTGTATTATAGCGTCGAACGAGGACATGTGGAAGTCCCCTTACACAATGTCCGACGATTCAGCAGAATCGCCTACTGGGTTGAAGACGATATATGAGCGAAGCGATTATAGCGACAAGTGAGGATTTATGAAAGCCAGTTTTCGCTAGTTTTAGTGGTAATCCTGTTTGCTATTGAATATTCTAGTAACCTCTTCGAGAGCAACTGCAGGCTCAATTTCTACCTTTTCCATTTTGTGTATAATTTCATCAACAGAATAAAACTCACTATCATTGGCACCCATAAGTGCGATACGCTGACGGATTTCCATGATGCGCGGAAGGGCTTGCTCAATAGTCATTTGTTTAGTTTCTGGCAAATCAATTGGATCAATAAGTTCGGGTGATTTCATGGAATTATGATTTCATTACTTCCCAATATCCGCCCTTATCTGGACCAATACGTCTAATAAATCCTGTTTCCTTCAATTTTGCCAAATTATTTTCTACTGCTGTTGTTGATATATCCAACTTTAGAGACAACTCTGGTATTGTAATATTTCTATTATTCCTCATAATTTCAACTATCTTCCCTTGATTTTCACCCAACCTTTCACCCAACTTTTCACCCAACCTTTCACCCAACTCCTTATAATTCTTCATCCTCTGCTCCACGCTCATCTCTTGCAAATTTGGTCTCTCAAAAGAGATACCAAAATAGGCATCAGTTGCTTCAATGACAGGATGAGTCAAGAGGTATTCATCCATCATCTCGTTAATCCTCATCAATCCAGAACCAATCTTCTCTACAAGTTCCATTCTTTGCATCAGTCCAAACAATAGATTGTTCCGCGGATAACTTTTTTTGTAAAGATCTTCAACCTTCATCTTACCCATCAAGCCGCCAGGATTGTCGATAACTACTCTATCGGAAAATATACTAATCTGAATATTGGCATTGGAAAAATAGTCGCGATGTGCGATAGCATTCAACAATGCTTCTCTCAACGCTTTCTCAGGCAATTCCAAAATCTCCTCTCGTGGACCACTGGTCATAATATATTCCGTGTTCAGTTTGGAACGCAAATAATCGAAGGCTCCTGTGTAATTTGAAAGCAAATCGGCGCCAAATTCTTTTGTGTCGATAACCTTTGTCTTGGTTTTACCCATGAAAAGAGCGCAGATTATGGTGGCACTTCGAAAAATATTTGTAGTCTTTTTACAAAATAACAAAGCACCGGCATTTTTTATAATCTCTCCACTCAATAATTCCAAATTTTTTAAAATATCTTCGCGACCCAATCTCGTCTCAACACCCATTTTCAGCAAAAAAGCCTCATAAGCATCCTCGTTAAAATCTTTCTCAAAAATAAAATTCCTATTTGGCGTTTCGTCGAAATGGATCAGCTTTTCGTTGATGAAAAAATTCTTGATTTCATCTCTAGACAATTGTTGGCTGTTGGCACCTTGACGTATATAAAATTTACCATTTGTTGAATATGGTTTCTTTTCACCTTCAGGCACATCGACGATGATTACTCCGGAGAGTTCACTAATCAGAACGGCGAAATCCGGATCAAAATTTCTAACCAAATCCTGAATCTCTGATTTTATTTTATTATTAAGCTCAACCGGTTTGACTTTTCCATCATCAGTAACGCCAATCAAAACTTTCCCGCCTGAGGCATTTGCCATGGCGCAGATTTCTCGAGCCATACTCTGGTTATAACTTTCTTTGAATTCAAGGTTATAACCCTCGCCATGCTGTATTAAAAAATCCAATTCTTCTGTGGTCATAATAATTTATCTCACAAATATACCACAAAATGTCTCTACTTCCACTCTATATAATTTCTGCGGGCGATCAAATCCTGGACTGGAACACTATAGTTAAAATGGTTCTAAAATGGAATGGTGTCTTTCAGGGATACAATATTATTGGTTAATATGTCTAGAAATTTATCGCCTATTCCGTAAGATGTGAATCTGTACCAATCTTTTTATCATCGTTCATCTTTACATCCGGATCATCCATTCTTCCCACTCTGACATATCGCCAAAGAATAGTGTCTGCTACCTTTGCAACAAAAGCGATGAATATAGGGATGTTACTTTTTTGTATCGGTGGAATAACGTCCACAAATGATATTGAGCGACCGTGGAAGTCGATTTGTTTACGGGTGGTAAATTGAGATTCAAATGAATACATTTTAATTATTTAATATAATAATGAATATTAGCACATCTTTACGTAGATTTTAAAATTTAAAGAAATACATAATGTTTATAAAAAAAGAAAAAGTGGGTACTTATTAGGTGTCCACTTTTGTGTGTACGGATCAAACATGAAAACGTTTGCTACTTATTATTTAACTCCTGTGTGTTATCCTGCCAATCACCATTCATTTTTTCAAACAATGATCGTTCAAGCTTAAATTTAGGGATTCTATCATCATAACACCTAACTGAATACTGAAAGATGTGACAGTTCCTAATGTAATTATTTCCACTAATGAATTTTACATAATTATCCGGAGAGACATTATGTTGAATTATTCTCATCGCTATAACTGGTCCACCATGAGTCGAAACCAATATTTTCTTACCTAATAAATGATTTTGAGCAAATCGAAGGAATTGCTCAACTCTCTTTATAACAGGTATCATAGATTCCCCTCTAGGAGGTCTCCAATCCAAGCCATCTTCAGCCACAGAGATGCCAAGTCTGTTCAAGATTTGAGATCGTTCTGATAAAGGCACATTTTCAACGCCTCCCCAGACTCGTTCTCTCCAAAGCGAATCCTTGATCCATTTAGCATCCTTGAAACCAATATGTTCAGCAGTTTCAACCGCACGAACAATATCTGAAGTTACATAGTAATCAAACTTATCCGAAATACGCTGTTTGATTATCTCACCAGCAATTTTAGATTGTCTCTTACCTTCAGAAGTAAGTGGCCACTCCGTGCTTTTTACCCTTCTAACATCTCGGGTAAACAATGAGTGGTTCCCTTTCCTAGAAGCCTTTTCAGCCTCATTACCTGTGCAAATTCCGTGTCTAATTAAAACTATTTCAATAGGCATAAAAACCTCCTAATTTATTCCAGAAAAATTCAGGAATATCTGAACAAATATAAACACGTTTAAGTGCATTTAGCAACACATTTTAACAACCAAAATAATTGACATGATGAACAACTTATTGTATGCTCAAAAAAGAAATAGTCAAAAATTAACCAGGAGTTTATATGAGTACCAGTCCTTTGATGTTTGATCCGCTAGTCATACACAACACATTGGGAATTAAATTTCTTGATGTTGGGTGTGGACATGGAAAGTGGGGTTACTTAGTAAAGAAATATCGACGTCGCTCAGCAGAAGGTTCTGCTTCAGTGACAGGTATTGATATATTCGAGCCACACATTGCACCATTGAAAAAAGAAGGTGTTTACGATTCCCTTGTGGTCGGTTCAGCTATAGATATGCCCTTCACTGATAAGTCATTTGATTCAGCAATTGCCTGTGAAATAATTGAACATTTATCTCAGGCGGATGGCAAAAAACTGATCTCGGAACTAAAACGGGTATCGATATTATCGTTTGTCGTAACTACACCAAACTTCGCTTGTATCCGTGGAGGATGTAAAACACTCAACGGATACAATGAATATGAAGCGCATTTGTATAATTATTCATACAAAGAGTTTTGCAAACTAGGTTTTACCCAGGTTGTCGGCATGGGAATCAAAACACCGTCCGGAAAACCAAGTAAACTATTTGGATCTCTTGGATATTGTTTTCCAAGATTCAGTAGGTATCTAGTTGGTTTCTGGTTTGCGGATAATAAAAAAAGACCGCTTATAATTGAATAATTCACAAACGTCACGGCTTACTGTGACGTTTTTTTATAAAAAAATCCCTACGATTAGACTTGTCTACTCGTAGGGATTGTTAATTTTTATTCTTGCATCAAATACTGACTTAGATTGCCATAATATGGAACAATCCTGTGGTCATCAATTACCCACAATTTCTCAGTAACCTGATCAATAAACATGCGATCGTGAGATACCATGAGTACCGTGCCTTGATATTCCTTCAATGCTTCGGCAAGGATTTCCCATGATACAGGATCAAGATGATTTGTTGGCTCATCGAGAAGAAGCATGTCATTTCCAGCTGCAAATAATAGACAGAACCTCAACCTGGTTTTTTCACCCCCAGACAAAGTCCTAATCTTTCTCATGCAGTCGTCTGCTCCAAGAAGATACCTGGCAAGCAGTGCTCTGACCTGATTTTCAGGTCTCCTCATAACCCTTGATACCACATCATATGGCGTTTCTTCAAAATTGAGATTTTCCAAGGCTTCTTGTGAGAAGTAACCAACCTGGATATTTTCCCCAACTTTAATTTCACCCGATGTTATAGGTATTTGTCCGAGGACAGCCTTAATAAAGGTCGATTTGCCACTACCGTTGCGACCAACAAGAGCAATTTTTTCTCCAAAAGAAAGATATACATCCGTCTTCCAAAGGACTGTCTGCTCTCCTAGTTTGATAGTGAGTTCTTTTGACATGAGCATACGCTTTGTGTGTTTCTGCTCGACGTCCCCAATATTTAGACTGATAGCCTTATGGAACTTTGGCTTTTCTGGAGCACGTTCCTGCAATTTCTTGAGTTGAGTTTTCCTGGCACTTAACTGAGCACCAAGATCAGGATTTTTCTTACACCATTCACGCATGCGCTTGATTAATCGGTCCAACTGATTGACCTTTTTTTCGTGAGCGTTCCATGCTTTAGATTTACCCTCCTCCATGCGTGCCTTATGTTCAAGGTAGAACTCATAGGTGCCAGTGTAGGATTTTAATGTCCCATCCTCGACTTCAATTATTCTGTTTGTGAGAGCATTGATCATTTCTTGGTCATGACTCACAAACACGATGCAACCACGATAGTTCTTGATCAAATCAATTACTACCTGACGAGCAAAGATGTCCAAGTGGTTTTCAGGCTCATCAATAAGAAGATACTGTGGTTTCCTTGCAAAGTTTACACACAAATCCAATATTTTCTGCTGACCACCGCTTAACAATGATAATTCCTTTTCAAGAATTGACTCGTCTGTTTCAAATGAATTCAACAGACGTTTTACTCCACGAAGTAAGTTATCATTGCCATGTAATGCAACATAATCTAAACCTGTAAGTCCCACATGTTCCATCACCGGGAATTCCTGAGGAACGTAACAAGTTGTAGTGTAATTATCTGTTGTTATTGATCCGCTAGTAGGCTCCTCGACACCAGCACATAACCTGAGCAAAGTAGTCTTACCAGCACCATTTTCACCAACCAATACAACTTTTTCCTCTAAATTTAGAGAAGCACTAACATCTACCAACACAGTGTTGGTATTGAAGCTTTTGCTGACTTTTTTCAGTGTAATACTCATAATCAAATGATCCTTTGTTTAAATTGTGAAGTTTCTTTATCTGTCAGCAGTATGTCAATAATATTCATTATTGTCAATATTATTTTACAGACTCCATTTTTTACTTAAAATCTCTACAATATCCTCTGCCCCAGATTCACCCATGTATTTTATCAGATCAATCTGTTTTTTATTATCAGGAATAGAATTACAAATTGCTAAAAAATCTTCAACAAATTTTTTGCTCAATACTGAATCCTTATCTACTTTACTAGCATATTTCTCTATTTCACTAATCACATTCTTTTCGGTCATATTTTCCAAATTCTTATCAACAGACACGTAATTGTTCCAATTTAAATACTGTGGATTAAGATCTTGTCCAATTAATAAATCAGTTAAAGCCATATGACTCTGATTGAGTGGTAACAAGAAAGAAACAGGTACACCTATCGAAAACGACTCCAAGGTTGAAGACACACCAGCAACGGTTAGCAAATGATTTGACTGCCTTAACAAAGACATATACTCATCATGCCGAAGCGAAGAAAAATTAATATTCTCATTTGTTACGATACTCTTCAAATAATTACTTGCCTCATTTCCTGTAACCAGAGTTACATTATACAAATCTCCACCTAAAGCATTCAAGCCTTTTGATAATAAATTCAAATATGAATAAGGAATATTATTATCATAAGGATACTTTGCACCGCCTAAATGTATTACCAAATTAATAAGTTTAGTGCCAACTCTCGAAGGTGCTGAAATTATACTATGAACAATATGAATGTTTTTCATGCTTGCATGTATTTTTGACTCCACATTAGGAAATTTTATCCAAAATATTTCATCAGCAATAAGATGGTCATTAGGAATTTCTTTCCAAAACCAGGCAAGTATATCAATAAAAGCACATGGAATATTTAATCTCTTTGCAACTTTTATACAAAACCTATTTTGAGAACCGATAACATATGGATTTTCTACTGTCTTAAGAAACTTTTCTATCTCTTCTTCATTTCGCTCATTCAGATGTACCTTTTTTGCATTAAAGTCTGGAATAATTTCCATGCACAGATCACTACCAGCAAAAATAATTTCTGCATGTTTAATTTTACTTAATAAAATATTAAGTACAGATATAGCAACCCCCGTGGGTCCATATCCGAATGGATTAGAAAATACAATTATATTCTTTTTCATTTTTAATTTTCTTTATCAAACTGTCGTAGATTTTTATCTCATCTCCAAAATTAGTTTCAGCTACCTCAATCAATTTCTTTATATCTGCATACTCAGAATTATTACAACTTTTACTCATCTTCTGACCATCCTTAGCAACTAGAGTTGGACAAAATAACATGACAGGCTCTTTAAAATTACGAAAATACTTTCGCATAAATTTTCTACGAATATTGTAATCTCCCTCACTATAATGATCACCACCACTCATAGCAACCTGTACTTTTAATATTTTCAACCTAGCAGTTAGCATGGCTTTATGGTACCACCAATAATTATACGCTTCATATTTATCTATTTTCTTAAAACCACATTCATTACATTCCCAAATAATTCTATCAGAAGAATGTGCTGTTGTTTTTCCATGTGCACGTCTACATTTTGGACAAATAATTCCAGCATACTGAATCGGTGATTTTAGTACTTTCTTTCCACTATATTTAGTAAAAATTTTTGCTTGTTCGTCTGGATTTCTTAGTGTCTCTAAAAGTAATAATTTGAAATAGTACTTATTCTTTAAAGAAGAATTTCTCACAAAATCTATGGTTATATTTGGAAAAGTTTTTTTAATATTTAAAATATTTTTTTCAAATATTGGTTGCCAGTGATCAACCACGTCTTTACAACAACCCATTTCGTCAGGCATAAATTGAAATGAACTATTTTTGGGATATATATTAAATGGATATTTTCTATAATTAGGACCATCTAAAAAATCTTGTTCATAATCATTGATAGATATTTTAAATCTAAATTTTGCTTTCTTATGATTCTTCTCTGTTTCTCGACAAAGTAAGTACGGATACACGACTAGAGATAAGACATTACCAGCATGAAAACCGTACGGTCTTATCCCAACATGAACCACTTCATTACCTTTGAGTTTTTTTGCTAATTTTTTTAGTCCCAATAGGTAAAGATATGGTTTCATTTTTATAGATTAGAAAAATAAATATACTTTCTATACATGTAAGACTTAATTATTCTCTTATTTGATGCTGGATCTTCTGCTAAATCACAGAAATATGTAGCAGCATCGGACAAAGTAGTGAATTTAATCCATGAACATAATTTACTTCCATTTTCATATTTATGAGAAGCTGTTGAATTATACCCATCTAGAAATGCATCAAATATTGCAAAATCTGGTTCAGTTCTACCATCAGGAAATGACCACTCAACAACTGCCAATGCCAAATCTTTTATAATAGGTCCGTTACAACTCCAATCAAAATCAATTACCCCCGCAAAATCATCTTTGTTACTAAAAAATACATTTCCGGGACGATAGTCGTTATGAATAAATCCTTGTATTTCTTTTTGATTCTTACCAAAATCAATCGCTTCTTTTACTTGTTGGAAAAAATTACTTCCACCTTCGAACTGTTCTTCAAATACTTTTGAAAGTGCTAATACCCTTTCGAACTCAGAATATATATTTCTCTTCCTTGGTGATGTTGATTTGAAACTAATAGAAGCATTACTCATAATACCCAAACCTTTTCCTGCATTATATGCTTGAATTTTAGTTGGTAAATGATCCTTATCTACTACAATATGATGACCCTCTAGAAAATCAAATAATACAGCAACACTTCCATCAATCGTTGTATAGAAATCACCAGTTTTAGTTAATAACCATTTTGGAACAATCAATCCTCCGGCTGATAAATAATTAATAGCGTCATATTCAAATTTTACATCATCAATGGGTAGTCTCTTACTTATACGTAAAATCTTCTTATCATTTTTTCCAACAAGATACACAAAATTGTCAGCAGATTCTCTCAAAAGACTGACCTGATCAGTTTCTTTAATATAGTAATTTTGTAATACCTTTATAATTTCATTCATAATTAATTTGTTATTTTATCCCAAAGTTTTTTTGTAAGCGGAGACCAAGGTTTGAATTCCTTACTCTTGTCATAGTTATTTATCAAATCTCCATATAACTCTAGGTATTCAGGAATAAGAGTGTCCCAATCAAATTTCTGGGCATGTATAATTCCACCATGGACAAGCTTTTTTTGCAATTCCTTATCATTAAGCAATAAAGTTATCTTTTCAGATAGTTCAAGATAATTTCCAGGTTTAAACAATAAACCACTTTCGCCATCTCTAACATATTCTGGAATACCACCAACGCGACTAGCAATTACCGGACAACCAGAGGCTTGTGCCTCAATGTTTACCAGACCACCACCTTCAGACAATGAAGGAACGACAGTTAATGATGCCCCCTTTAGAAGCGATATACCTCTTGATAATGATACTGAACCGATAAACATTACTCTATCGTTTAATTTAAGACTTCCAACAAGATCTTTTAATTTTTGTCCTTCTGATCCTTCTCCCGCAATAACCAATGACAAATCTGGGAATTTATCTTTAATACAATCAAAACCTTTAATTAGCACATCTACACCCTTCGATGGATCTAATCTTCTAAAACAGAATATATAATTTTCTTTTATTTTTTCAACTTGTGAATTTTTAACAATAGATAAGTCAAGACCTGCATACAGCGTTTTTATATTTTTTAGTTTAGGCATAACCCTCTTCAAATCACCCACCAATGCATTAGATACACAATTTACGGAATCTGATTGCATTAATACATCTGGAATAAAATCCTTCCCTTCATTCCACACTACTTTAGGGGCAGGATCAAAATCATCTGGTACATCTCCACCTGCAATTGTACAAATTATTGGAACACCCCAATATCGTGATAGTAATAAAGCAATCAACGGCAACGGTCTCCTTATACCAATAACATGAATAATGTCAGCTTTAATTTTTGCTTCATTGTTCTTGATCCAATTAATAATGCCCACAAATTCATCTTCAGTTCTTGCATTAGAAACACGATATATTTTTGTACCATCAAATTCCCCTTCATCCAATAAGGTCACAGGCCATTTCTTTGTTAGACATACAGATTCAATACCAATCTTTCTGTATTGCTGGGACAACTCTTTTATCATTGTCTCGATTCCACCAATGTTAGGATAATACAATGAACTTATAAATAATACTTTTTTCATTTCATTGATATTTTATATAGAAGTTGCCCTCCAAAAATCGTCTTGCATGATTTTCCACTAACATAATTAATAATTTTCCTTTTTTCAATCTTTAGACCTGCAGATTTTATTAATTCTTCAATCTCAAAAGGACTAAATATATGAACAATAGTCTCAATTTGACCATTTGGAGTAATAACTTTTAAATTAAAATCCCCATTAACATCATTAGGTTTCAAAATATCTTTGAATATATTCCTGCATACAGAAATAAATCCGTAATGGCTTATGTTGTATCTATTATTTACATCTATATAAATATATCCATTATGAGTAACTAGTTTAGACATATTCACTACTGCAGTCTTTCTATTACTTGAAGGTACATGACCTAAAACATTCCATAGATGTGTTACTAGATCATAACGATCACCTATTATGAACCCATGATCAGAAATATCATTTTTATGAACAGTCACTCCAAGATTATTCTTTGCCAATTCAATCATGCCATCACTATTATCAATCATAACAAGATGATTAATTTTCAAAACATCAGCAATTTTTCTAGCTCTTCTTCCATCTCCACAACCTACATCAATCATTGATTTTGGAGAGATTGATTCTTTTACGATGAAACTATTTACAGCATTCAAATATTTTACCTTCCCAGAAGAATATTCATGATAGGATCTAGAAAATAGTGTATAAAATTTATCTGATGGAAATTTCATATTATTTTTCTATAGCCATCTTGATAATTTTAATAACCTTATCAACTTGTTTAAAATTCATCTCATAATACATAGGTAATGCCAATAATGTTTTTGAAATATTCTCGGTATTCTTACAATTTCCTTTGTAACTTTTATACATTGGGAAATTATAAACCGGTGGAAAGTAGTTTTTACTTGATGCTATACCATTAGATAACAATGCTTCACAAATTTCATCCCGAACAAAAGATGATTCACAAACAATATAATATGAAAACCAACTTCTCATCTCAAATGATTTTTGAATTGGAATAGAAATGCTTCTTAGATTTTTTAGACCGTTTGAATATCTTTTTGCAATGAGTTGTCTCTTTTTTAAAATCTTGTCTATAATTTTTAATTGCTCCCGACCAAAAGCTGACTGAACTTCTGTAAGTCTAAAATTATATCCGAGAATAACATTATCCATCCAGTTTTCATCAAGCGACCTCCCTTGATCTCTCATGGCTCTACATTTTTTTGCAATTTCAATATTATCCGTAACAATCATTCCACCCTCTCCCGCAGTAGTTAGCTGTTTATTTTCGTGAAAGCCATACACAGTTATATCTGCTAACTTACCAACTGTAAAATTGCTGGTTGATCTTCCCAATGCTTCACATGCATCTTCAATTATCGGCAAATTGTACTTGTTCTTTAGTTTAACTAACTTATCATAATCAACAGGTAAGCCTAGAATATCAACCAACAACATCCCCTTGGTCTTATCTGTGATTTGATCCTCGATTTTATCTGGATCAATATTTAGAGTATTAATATCAATATCAACGAAAACCGGCCTAAGATTCTCAAACAAAAGAGCATTTGATGATGCAATATAAGTAAAAGGTGTAGTAATGATTTCATCACCTTTTTTCCAATTCATGACCTTTACTGAGAGATGTAACCCACTAGTTCCACTGTTAACAGCAACTGCATACTTTTTTCCTACATATTTAGCAAATTCCTTTTCAAATAATTCCACCTCTTTTCCTTTACTCAATTTACCTGATTTCAAGACTCTCAAAACAGCATTCTCCTCATTTTTGCTTATATATGGTTTATAGAGAGGAATTTTCATTTTAATTAACTGAACATCTTAACCAAAACTTCACATGCATCCTCGAGACTGTCGACTCTTAAATGTATATGGTAATTCATGAAATAATCCTTATCATGAGCGTGGCCGAACACTATTATTGGTATATTCTGCTGATTTGCATAAAAAATCTCCATCGATGTTCCGATCATGCTGCAATCCAGAATTGTATCATTGACTAGTAAAATATCAGAGTTCTTTATATCATTAAAATCCCTGATTACAGCGGCCCTATAATCTGTAAATGTCTCTTTAATTTCACGACCACGTAAGGCATGAACAACTTCAAATTTTGGAGATAACCTTTTTATAGCCTTCTTTCTCCATGTCAAAGACTCCTTTCTTGTTATTTTCCTTATTGGCCCACATAAGAATACACATTTTTTCATATTAAACGAATCATGACACATAATAATACTTATTGCAAGACAACGACGGCGAATTTTAGCTTGAAACACAATAACCTCAAACAATTATTCGAAATTTGATTGCTATACCTACAACTCGCCAAGATGCGCATGGTCATTCCAAACCTCCAACCACCAAGACGGATCTTTACTTTTATCATGACACAAAGTAGTAATACCGATATTGTCTATATGAAATATACGAATACATTGCTGACATTCGTATGCTGTCAAATTATCCCTGAATAGAACATACGCCATGATGACTCTCATAAAAAATCCATGCGTCACCACGAGAATATTTTCTTCATCAGAATGTCTAAAATCTGGCACATGAAAATTATCCCATGTGATATTCCCAATGCGAATCGCTTCAGGATCGTCTTTAGATTTTCCTAAAACTTCGGTTGGTCGTTTACGTTCCACGAATAACTCAGACACTTCGAGTGGTTTAAAAACTTTTTGAGTAATTATATTCGCGGTCTCAACTGCACGAATCATATTACTTGATATGATCAAATCTACACCCAAAACTTTACAACGCTCCGCTGCAAATTCTGCTTGTAACTTGCCATTTTTTGTAAGTGGTGTAGAAGCACCTTGTTGAATCAACCCCGTATTTTCTTCACTTTCAGCATGTCGAATAAAATATACTGTTTTCATATTATATTTAATATCGCAATTCTATCTAATTATAGGTTCAACCGGTGGACTAAAACTCAATGTCAAACACCTCCAGAACGTGATCTCCAATCCTATCTATTGTGGTGTTAACGAGGGCATATGGCTCACTACGCCTATTAAGACACGATACGAAGGCTTGGTGAGTATTTCTACCTTTAATAAAGCAAACAAAGGACGAAGGTTTATTGAAGAGAATCAGGACGGCAGTATTACTATCCATAAGGACTACAATCCCCACAGCCTCAAAAGGATAAAAGATAATCCCCTATTCCCTTTTAAATCGGTCATTATGTGCCCTGTGTGCGATAAACCATTCCTTGGTAGTGTTTCAAAAGGTAAATCAGGCGCAGGATTCCCAGCATATCACTGTTCAAGAAACCACAAACAGTACGGTGTCAGTAAGAAAAAGTTTGAAGACACACTATCAATGTTCATACTAAATATTAAATACAAGAAAGATTTTCTAAAAAGCTTTGAGGCAACACTAGTAAACAAGTACCGCGAAAGGGAGAAAGAAATCGGTGAATTCTCGTTGAAGGCAAATAGTAATGTTGCCAATCTCGAGACGGAAAAGCTACAGAAAATAGCGGCTTTTACTAGCACACAGAATCAAATCATAAGAGCAACACTTGAAAAGCAGATCGAGGAAATACAAAAACAAATAACTGAAGCTCAAGAACAACGCAATAAACTTGAGATTAAAGAGAACGATATTCACTCCTTTATTAAATACGCCAAAAACCTAATGGAACACCCCGAAGAAATGCTGTTAAAACAAAGGAATTTCACTATTTTGAGATCTCTTTTTGGACTAGTTTTCGACAAGTTACCGACCTATACGGAAATAGTTAGTGGAACACCAAAATTATCCTTGCCTTATAAGCTTTCTGAAGACTTCAAACTCGACAAGGATTTCACTGCGGGCGATCGAGGAATCGAACCTCGGACAAGGCGTTTGGAGTGCCTCGTTATGCCACTTAACTAATCGCCCATATTCAATTTTTCCTAACCCTTCTATCATCCACTTACAAAAAAGAGGATAAGTTAATCCTACCCTCTTTTCCGTCAGTATGCAAAAACTGAATAACAGCCTACTTCTTCGCCTCCTTGAAAACCACGTGTTTGCGAAGCTTGGCGCTGTATTTCTTGAGCTCAATCTTGCGCTCAACCAGCTTCTTATTCTTGCGTGACCAATAAGTCTCGCCAGTTGACTTGTTTTTGAGTTGTATAAGTTGGGTCTGTTTTGCCATGGGAGTAAAAAGCTTGTAAAAAATGTAAAATCTCGTGTCGCGGTACTATAGCATATAAAAAAATAGGCCGCAACGAGGAAATCGTTGCGGCCACGCGAGCATCATTGATGTTAGTTTTTAACCTTTACCACCGTACCAGTAGTAACCCTGCTTCAGGTCAATTCCGAGTGGGATGATGTAATGCACCCCCTTCGTAAAGATGTTGGTGCCAACATTGACCGAGGTCGCACCAGCAGGAACCGTGACCGTGTTAATTTTCTTGGTCTGCTGATTTTCAATTGAGTATGATGTGGCATACTGACCATCGGTCGTGTGAACTGATAATGATACCGTATTGGTCTGATTGGTACCAAATGTCACCATGACCAAAGGAACCTTCCCGTACCCTTGGTACGAGTACACCTGCACATCCATCACCTGCGAATCTTTGAACGACTTGAAGTCGTCGGAATCACGCAAGAGAATATGCACCATAACCTGAGTTAATTGGACTTCCACATTCTTGCGTAGGTCGTACGCCTTCGTGTAAGAGTACCAGTACCCATCAGTGCCTTGGAATTGTGTCGTGAGAACAATCGTACTGTTGACACCAGCGTAATCAGACGGGAACCACATTTCACCATTCCCAGTAAGTCCGATTTGAACACCGTAGTCGTTTCCGGAACCATCTTGTACAACAAGACGAGCGTCCACGACACCTGGCACTTTGATCTTGATTTGCGAAGCCAACTGCAATTGCAGTTGGCTAGCTTCATCAGTCAGTGTCCAATAGCCGTATGGCGTTTTGATTGGCTGTCCACCGCCGTAGGCATAGAACAGTGCATAGGTATCCTGATTGCCAACGGCATTTACATCACCAGTGTTCCACAATTGCGCATTCAGACTGACATACGCTTTTGTGTCAGTGAGTTGTAGACCCCACCAAAACGGACTAATGGCATCAGCCAGCACATCCAGCGACTTGACGTCGTTGGTAATCTGGAAGAAACCACCGTTCTGCCAATTGTTTGCTTGGGCACCACTTGCGATGCTAACTTGCACCCCTTTGACCTGTTTGAACGCATAGCCGACCAGAGCCGCATGGTTGGTCAACATCGAGAGGTCAGGCGCCGACGGAACAGATCCGCCACCGCCAGACGTAGAGGGCGCAACTTGAGCCATGAGACTTCCGAGCGCGAAAATCGCGCAAACAACCGTGAGGAGGTACTTAATCGTTTTCATTTTCTTTTCTTTCTTTTTTCTGTTTTTCTGTGTTTTATGTTTTGGTTTTTCTGTTTTACCGTGTTTTACGACTTTACTACCGAACTGCAGATTGATTTGAACTCTGTTCGGAGTTTTGTTGCTGACGCATAGGCGCTGGTGGCAATGGCCGCTGTTCGGACAATGTCATTCTGCTGATCTTGAACCGAAGTTCATTTGACTCAACAGGTGCTGTTACGCTAGCAACTTCTTTTGGAGCAACCTCCTCCGGCTGAACCGGTGGTGCATGAAACTCCGGCAGTGGCTCAATAAACATGTCATCGCTACTCTGATTTTTGGTCAGATTGACAACGTATCCTAGAACCATCACCAGAGCGAACAGTCCGACACCAGCAATCAGGATTTGAGGCCTGATACCATTTTTGTTTTTTGCCATATACTTTTTCCTTCCATCATCGCCTTCGGCAATACATGCTTCCTACACCAGGTAGAATGCTTGTAACTAACATATGTGATTGCCAAAGGACTTAAAATGAGGCTTTATTGAGCCTCGTGATTCGAGAAGAAGTATAGCACAACTACAAAATAAAGTCAAGGAATTTGCATGGAAATTTGCATATCGAGGTGTCACCTCCAGAGGTGGCACCTCGGTGGAAAAAGAGTACAATGGAAGTATTCCGAGGTCCGACCTTGGACAAAAACCATGCAAAGACTACTCACCCGCCTTGCGCGCCTCCGATTCCCCTATGAACCGCTCATAACGGTCAAGATTTCGCGTGAACGGTTGATTCAAAATCTCCATGAATTTATGAAGATAGCACCAAAAGGCACCATTGCGCCTGTGTTGAAAAGTAATGCTTACGGACATGGACTTATTGAGGTTGCGCGCATTATTGAAGCGGAAAGAAGATCCGATGGCAGAGCCAAGAAAGATCGTATCCCCTTCCTGATCGTCGACTCATTTTTTGAAGCAGTAGCCTTACGCGCCGCGCGAATACGAACACCACTTCTTATTATTGGGTACACTCGACCGGAAACTATCGCTCGCTCACGATTGCGTGATGTGTCATTCACAATTACATCCATTGAAACTTTGAAACATGTTGCGAATTATCAATCTTCAATTTTTGACTTTGGATCACGCCGAATTTATATTCATCTCAAAATCGACACTGGCATGCATCGCCAAGGAGTGACACCGAGCGAACTTGCCGAAGTCTCTAAAATTTTGGACATAAATTCATCAATTGTTCTCAAAGGTATATGTTCACATTTTTCTGACGCAGACAATCCAGATCCATCATTCACAGAATCGCAAATGCATATTTGGAATAAAATCGTGCATGAAATGCATGGACAATATGCTTCAATCGAACATATTCACATCAGCAACACTGACGGCCACCGTTATGTCTCCGAAAGTCATGCCAATCTTTCACGACTAGGTCTTGGACTTTATGGTTTGAGCGATGGTATTTCATTCTCGCCAACACTCGATATCAAACCAGTCATGAGTATAGAAACTATAATTACCGGAATCAAAAAAATACAGAGGGATGATACTGTCGGATACGGCAACACCTTCAAAGCGGAAAAAGAAATGACCATCGCCACGATTCCAGTCGGATATTATGAATGTATGGACAGACGACTTTCAAACAATGGAGCCGTGTCAGTCAGCTCTGATCACGCGCCATGCCCTATCGTCGGTCGCGTCAGCATGAATATAACCACGATTGACGTCTCACATATACCCAATGCGTCCATAGGTATGCCAGTGACGGTCATCAGTAACAATGCCCCAGAAGAAAACTCGATTGCGAACATAGCGAAAAGATGCGGAACAATAACGTACGAGATTGCCGTGCACGTGAATGGTCAGTTGAAGAGAGTGGTGACCAATTAAAAATAGTCAACTACCTAAATTGTGCGCCGTGCTGGACTCGAACCAGCGATGCCCATTGGGCCGTGGATTTACAGTCCACTGCAATAGCCGCTATGCGAACGGCGC
>JAVHOW010000011.1:0-9202 GCA_036170235.1 Minisyncoccota bacterium | reverse complement strand
CCCAAGGAACAAAAACCGCTTTCGAGGCAACTCGGAGCGGTTTTTGTGTTGGGGGGATGGGGAGGGTGGGCGTGCGAGGGAACCCTCTTGGTAACAGTTTCAAGTATCTAAAGGGACAATTTGCTTTTCAAAGAGCAATTTGTTATATTGATGATAATATGCTTATATTCAAACGTACAATTGAAGCACAAATTTTGAAATCTATCTTTAAAGGTAGAATGGTTGCAATACTTGGTCCTAGGCAATCAGGTAAAACAACTCTTGCAAAAAAGCTTATTGATTCATATGGAATAGCTGGTGCTTATTGGGATTGTCAGCTCGCTGATGTTAGGAAACACTTTGTTGTTGGAAAACCAGATGAACTATTACCTCTGGTCAAAGGGAAAAAGATTGTTGTGTTTGATGAGGCGCAGACTATTCAAGACATAGGTACTATTCTAAAGGTTTTTCATGATACGTATCCGGACACGCAAATAATTGCTACAGGGTCTTCTTCTTTTGATCTCTCAAATAAAATAAATGAACCAATGACAGGCAGAATCTTTGAGTTTACACTTTTTCCACTTTCTCTATCTGAAATTAAAGAATATAAAAAAGTATCATTAAGTGATCTGTATGAATACATGCTATACGGTACATATCCAGCCGTGGTTGCCGCAAATTCTGTTGATGAAAAAAAGATAGTACTAAAAAATATTGCAACCCAGTATCTCTACAAGGATGTGTTTATCTTTGAGTCAATAAGAAATCCACGAATATTTGAAGATCTTGTTAAATTGCTAGCTCTTCAAATTGGTTCAATGGTATCAATTAGTGAATTGGCAAATCATCTCGGTATTAGTCGTTCCGTTATTCAGAAATATCTTCGTTTACTTGAGCAGTCATTTATTATTAGAGTTGTACACTCGTTTTCTACTAATCCAAGGACCGAACTCAAGAAGGCATTCAAGGTTTTCTTTCTTGATAGCGGTGTAAGAAATGCGATAATCGATATTGACACCTCGATTGATACTCGCAAAGATGCGGGATTTATTTTTGAAAACTATTTTATGAGCGAACGTATAAAGGAGGGTAGTAACAATTCGGTATTTCCACCGGAAATCATGTTTTGGAGGACACGAACTAGTCTTGAGGTTGACGTGATAGAAAAGAAGGGAACAAATATATCAGCATATGAATGTAAGTGGAGTGATGTGGATGTCGTTTTTACGTATTTTCAAAAGTTGTATCCAAACGCAATAACACACGTTGTTACCCCGCAAGATTTATTGTAATAATCTAAAACTAGTAACTGGTTAACTAAAAATGTACTTCCCCCCAACGGGTCACAATGTTGGACACCTTCGCTACGCTACGGCGTTCCCAAGGAACAAAAACCGCTTTCGAGGCAACTCGGAGCGGTTTTTGTGTTGGGGGAGGGAGGTGAGGCATCGCTACTTGGTGAAGGGTAGGCCTTCGGGATGGAGGTGTCACCTCGGACCTCTCGGAGTCGGACAAATCTTCACTGTTTCTTTATTTCAGCAAGCGAGGATGTGTGACTGCTCGCAGGCACAACATCCAAGTCGAAGCTGAAAGAAGGTCATCCTTATCATTTCTTCAGTGTTTCTTCATTCGGGTTTGATAGAATAGATAAATGGATATAGAAAAGGACAAAATACAATCTCAATCAGAACCCAATCTCAAGGATGTTCCAAAAGACTTTTCAGCTTGGAGTGGTCTGAAACAGGTGATACATGATTCCTTGGAGCCACGTCCGTTTTACCATGAGCGAGAGATTTGGTGGTGTCGAGTGGGATTAAATATTGGCTTTGAATCTGATGGTAAAGGTGATGAATATGTTCGTCCCATCCTTATTCTCAAAGGAATTAGTTTGCAAATTTGTGTCGGTGTTCCCATCACGACTAAGGACAAAGTTGCTAGACATCGCGTCCCCATAGACCTAAATGATGGTGTTCAAAGGTGTGCTGTAATATCTCAAATACGATCATTTGACTCGAAACGTTTATGGAAAAAGATGGCTACGCTAGGAAAAGATGACTTCGCTAAAACTAAACAGGCAGTTATCGATATGTTTCGATAACTACCTGTTTATAATATATCTGGGGCAATGCCCCGGAGGCCGAAGCCAATTACTTCATAAGTATATCAAAAATTTTTATCAAAAGTCAAGGTAGTTTGAATATTATTCTAGGGTAGGTCCTGCGAAAAAAAGAATATTTTCTGCTATAATTAACCCATGGTAAACCCTTTTGATCGAAATTTCTTCAAATTCTTTATAGGTTTTATACTTATACTCACAGTCAGTTTTGCGCTTCTCTATGTTGTAGGCCGGTACAGTGCGTCACTTTGATATTCTGGAAATTTTTGTTGCCAAAAAAAGTATATTTATAGCCATGCGATAAAATCTTCATTACTTCTTTATCGTTTCTTCAGTGTTTCTTCATTCCGATTTGATACGATGCATGCATTATTAGGTTATTAACCTCTAATGCATATGAAAAACACACTAAAAAACATAGCACATATTGTTTGCGCGGGCGGGCTTGTGGGATTTTTGACGTTTACTAGTATGGTCACTATGGTTCGTGCTGAAACCATTGTTACCGATGGTTTTTTGCAAGGCGATACCGTGTGGGATAAGGCACATAGTCCATACATCCTCAATGACGTGGTTACGGTTCCATCGGGCATAAAACTAATCATTAAGCCTGGTGTTGAAGTTCATGCTGATCCTCTATCAGATTATCAGCCATACATATATGTCACGGGTACATTATTGATACAGGGTTCAGTCGAACAACCTGTTCAGATTGGAGATATTTGGGGTATTAATGTGGATTATGGTAGCGCGTATATTTCAAACACGACACTTGCTATGCGAAGTAGCTTGAGGTTTGTTGGAGCAGAAGGACATATTTTCACATCAACCATATCCAATTCGGTTGGGGATATATATTCAGACGGTATATATAGTGAAAATAGTTTGGTAACAATTCAAGGTAGCAAAATCGAGGGAAATCTAAATGGTATTGTGGTAAAAGAACCAGTCGGTGTATTCCAAATGCGTAAAGATACGCCATCTATTTTAGGAAGTATTCAGAATACTTTTGAAAAGATTGGTCTTATAAAAATCGCTCAGGCGGCGACTCCAAATTCTCCAAAGGTTTCCATTACAGATTCAAGTTTGCTGAATAATACCCAAGCCGCGATTTTTAACGATACTGCGATAGATGTTCAGGCTGATCATAATTGGTGGGGGAACGTTGGTGGACCGCAAAGTATTATGATTCAAAATGGTGTGTCCGGTGGTTTAGCAAATAATTTGGTTAATTCCGCGTCAAATAGTATACAAGGACTAGTGGTTTATGACCCATGGCTAGATCATGATCCGACAGTTCCTCAAGTTGCGGTATGTTGTTCAAGCGTTCTATTTTTACCTGGACTTGAAGCTAGTCGTTTGTATAGACCAGAATCTGGACCTTTTGGAATAGGAACGATGACAAATCGACTCTGGGAGCCCAATAGGAATGCTGATGTAGTGAAATTATTCATGGACTCGAACGGCTCTAGTACTGATACGTCTATATATGCTGGTGGTCCAATCGACAAAGCCCTTGGTCTTATCGGAATATATGGATCTTTTATGAATTTTTTGGATGGATTGTCCCAAAAAGGAACTATCGCGGAATGGAAGTCCTTTGGCTATGACTGGCGCAAACCGATAGCCGAGGTGGTTGCGGGGCGAACACAGCGTGCGACGACAACTGATTCATTAATTGAGACAGTTGAAGGTCTAGCAGAGAGATCAAAGACTGGCAAAGTCACGCTTATTGCTCATAGTAATGGCGGATTGGTTGCCAAGTATTTAGTCAAAACATTAGCCGATATAGGAAAAGAAAATCTGATTGATTCGGTGATTTCCGTGGCAGTGCCATATCTTGGAACACCTCAAGCCATACTCGCTTTGTTACATGGAGATGGACAGTCACTGGCTGGTGGAATAATTCTCAAAAAAAGTGTGGCCAAAGAACTGGGAACTAATATGCCAAGCGCCTACTCGCTGTTACCATCAGCTGGATATTTCGAAAAAGTTTTTGGACCGACTATTGCCTATGCGAGTGGTTCTGCAACGCCAATTACTTCGGTTGCCGCACAAGACTCATTCATTGGCGCACGAGCCAATCAGACACTCATGACCGCCGCGGAAATTCTTCATGGAGTACTTGACCCATTTTCTTGGCCAGCGACTATCGCGCGTTGGGCTATTGTAGGGTGGGGGAATAAAACCGCAAAAGGAATAGTTTATTCCGGTGCAAACAATAGCAAATATAATGCCACTACAACTTCGATGGGTGATGGAACGGTTGTGGCTCCGAGTGCGGCGTATAATGCTGGCACTACTACAGCGATTGATCTAGTGGCTGTTTCTGGGATAGATCGTAGAAGCACTAATCATGCGAATATCTTGGGTGCGTCAGCGACACAGTCTGCTATTGAAGATCTTATCACTGTTGACAATCACAATCAGAATGCAAAAGCTATTGAATCAGCGCTGGTAAAAATTCCAGGTGTGACTATTGGTGAACCTGATTATAGTAAAGAAGCGACATTCCTAGTCGTGAGTACTCATTCGCCAGTAGATCTAAATGTTTATGATTCGCAGGGCAATCATACTGGTGTCGCACCTCTGCCGGTAGGTACGGATGAAGATATTGAAGACGGACTCTTTACTTATGTTGAGCAGAATATTCCAGGAAGTAGTTTTGAGCAATATGGAGATGAAAATCAGCCCGAGACTTATATTTCCTTACCAGATAATAGTGGGCAAACCTATTCGGTCGCTATCCAAGGTACAGGTGTTGGTGAATTCACTTACAATGTCCAAAGGATTCGCGGTGGAGATGTCTTGGATAGTGTGACGTACGGATCTCTGCCAGTAACGCCACTCATGACTGCTTCGACAACGGTGAGTTCTCAAACAGGTGTTCCAGATCTGATTGGGGCAATTATTCCAATAAAACTCGCCTCATCCACACCCGCATTGAAAATAGATGTTGATGGTAATGGTTCGGTTGATATTTCAGCCAAGGCGAATTCAGCACCTGATCCGCTAATGTTCCTCGAAGCTTTGAAGAAAACAGTTGTACAACTAATCGGCTCAAATAATCGTTCCAAGAATATTCTGAAACGTATAGATCATCTTGAGGAGTTGGTTAAAAAGGGAAAATTCAAGAAAATACATGATAATGTGGAAAAGTTGAAGAAGATTGTTACTCACAAGAAAAATAAGGCATTGTCTGATACCGAAAAGACCCGGATTATCGATATGATTGATGTTTTCCTTGCGCAGTTTGAGTAAGTTTGTTGGAAAATTATATTATTAACATCAGGCGTTGCTTCTTTGAAGTAATTGTGTTAATTTATCTATAAGGCTAAAGACAGAAGGCTCGCCTCCGCATACGCTTCGGTGTAGCAAAGCGCATAAGACCTTCCGAGGTAAACCTCTAATAGTTTAAGCCGTGGTCGATTAAATAAAAATCATAAACACGATTTCGTGTTTTAAAAACATGGCACGCACAAAAGCACAGAAAAAAGAAATTATAGAAAAAGTAGGCACACTCATGAATGGGGCACAGTCGCTGGTGTTCGTTAACATTCATGGACTCAAACTCGAGGATGCCACCAAGATGCGTCGCGCTCTCAAAGCCGAAAAAGTTGGTTTCTTTGTTGCAAAGAAGTCACTTACTTCACTAGCGCTTGCAAGTAAGAAGTACGCTGGCACAGCTCCTGAACTTGTTGGTGAATTTGGATTCGCATATGGAACTGATTTGATAGCGCCAGCTCGTGGTGTCTACGAATTCCAGAAGAAGCTTAAAGACCAAGTTACTATTATCGGTGGTGTATTTGAAAACAAGTACATGACCAAAGACGAAATGGTCGCAATCGCTTCCATTCCACAACTCGCAACTCTTCAGGGCATGTTCCTCAATGTCATAAATTCACCTATTCAAGGATTTGTTATGGCGTTGAATGAGATAGGAAAGAAGAAATAAAGTACTAATTTCTAATTAATCTAATTACTAAGAAATACCCAAATTACCAATTGGATCTTAGTGTTTAGGATTTTCTTAGAAATTAGGTTAATTAGATCAATTAGAAATTACAAAATAAATTAAAATTATGGAAACAAACAATGTAGCTAGCGCTCCCGTAGAAATCCCAGCAAAGTTCAAGACTTTGGTTGAATCAGTCGAAAAGATGTCAGTACTTGACCTCAACGAATTGGTCAAATTACTCGAAAAGAAATTCGGCGTGTCAGCTCAAGCTGTCGCGGTTGCCGCTCCAGCAGCTGGTGCTAGTGCAGCTGAAGAGAATTCAACAGTTGCCGTTCACCTTACAGCATCTGGTGCTCAAAAGATTGCAGTTATCAAAGTAGTCAAAGAAGTCCTCGCCCTTGGTCTCAAGGAAGCAAAGGATCTCGTTGACGCGGCTCCAACTCTACTAAAAGATGGTATGAAGAAGGAGGAAGCTGAAGCTTTCAAGAAACAGCTCGAAACTGCTGGTGGAAAGGTTGAGTTTAAATAGGGAAAATAAAGTGCAGTAAGAAAGTAGCAAAAAGGCACAGGTATTTTTTATCATCTCGAACTGTCTGAGCGAGTAACACGTAACTCAAAATTGGAATCGCCACTGACTTTGCATTAAAGTCGTAAAATTTGAGTGGAGTGTACGTTGCGAGTTTTCGAGATGATAAAAAATACCTGTGCCTTTTTGCTACTTTCTGAAGCTCTTTCATTCTAGCTAATTTCTGCTAGAATACGTTATATATTATCTTAAATCACCACCATGGAAACTCTCACCGCATTATTTGGTAGCCAGACGAAGGTCAAACTCCTCCGACAATTTCTCTTTAACACAACAACACCATTTTTGCCAAAAGAATTGGCTTATCGGACAAAATGCGCGCCGACGGTGGTTCGTAGGGAATTGAGCGTGCTCGCTAAAGCTGGTGTTATCAAACGTAAACAAGTTTTGAAAAGTGTCGAGGCTCGCCAAGGAGACAAAATTGTCTTCAAGAAACTCAAAGGTGATGGATACATTCTCGATGATAAATTTCCGTATCTTGATCCGCTAAAAAATCTCCTGACTGTTGCTAGTTTGCACGCCGATGAATCACTAGCAAAGCGCTTTACTAATGCTGGTCGCATCAAACTTTTTATTGCCGCTGGTATTTTTATTCAAAATTGGGATTCGCGAGTTGATCTGTTGATTGTCGGTGAAGAGTTAAATTTGGATAAGATTGAAACGGTTATTAAATCTATTGAATCAGAAATAGGGAAGGAGATAGCGTACTCTGCTTTTGAAATGCAGGATTTTGAGTATCGTCTGGGCATACATGACAGGCTTGTACGCGACATTCTTGATTATCCACATGTTACGTTACTTGATAGATTGGGAATTGAGACGAAGTAAAGCGCAGGCCTTATCCCCACCCCTGCCTTTACATATTTGATCCATGGTATAATAAGGGCATTATAAGGAAATTATTATTTTAATCATAATCACATGATATTTATTGAGAATTGGGGCGATGTTTTTGCCCGATCACTGCAGGGTGTATGGTATGGTGTTGCGAGCTTTGTGCCGAACCTCATCATTGCCCTTATTATTTTTGCTATCGGCTGGGTGCTAGCATCACTCGTTGAGAAGCTTGTTGAAAGTATATTCAAGTCACTCAAGATTGACGCGGCTTTGAAGAGTGCTGGTCTTGAAGATGTAGTCAAGCGTGCAGGTCACGAATTAAACTCTGGCTTGTTCGTTGGAGCTTTGGTAAAGTGGTTTGTTATTATCGTTTTCCTTATCGCTTCATTCGATGTGCTTGGCTTGAGTCAAGTCACCAGCTTCCTTCGTGATGTTGTTGCGTATTTGCCACAAGTTATTATCGCCGTTCTTATTTTGATGGTTGCGGTGATCATTGCAAATGCTATGCAAAAGATAGTTGTTGCAAGTTCACGCGCCGCTCATATTATCAACGCCGAACTACTCGGTCGTATTACCAAGTGGTCTATTTGGATTTTTGCTCTTCTTACAGCACTATTCAATCTCGGTATCGCTCCAGCTTTGATCCAGACGATTGTAATGGCAGTATTTGCTGGACTTGCTCTTGCTCTCGGTCTTGCCTTTGGTCTTGGTGGCAAGGATACAGCACAGAGGATTCTCGAAAAGACAGTGCATAATGTGATGGAAAAGGAATAGTAGTTAGGAACTAAAATTCTTCAAAAAGCGATTCCGCGTGGAGTCGCTTTTTGTAATTCCTAAATTCTTCTTTCTATCCACACGCTATCCCCATAGTTACCCAAAATGTCGAGGCTGTACACACTATTGACATATTTTTCACCATAAGTATACTTACTCCACTACCGAATGTTTACAAGAAACCAATCACTACATACGCGGCCATAGCCATACCCCCGAAAGGGAGTGTTGCTCGTGACCGCTCGATGAAGCGGTTTTTTCTTTTCCCTCCGTCGCCAAGGCTTTGGAGGGGAATCCAGGATGACTGACACCTTGAAAACTAAATATCAAACAAGTAAGTAAGCAATGTAAGCAAAATAATAACCCGCCGTCGCTCTGAAAGGAGCTATGGCGTGGTAAAAGCGGTTTTTAGATTTCCTAGTAGGAAATTTAAAGGGCGTATGGTGGATGCCTTGGCTAGAAAAAGCGATGAAGGACGTGGCGTGGCGGCGATACGCTTCGGGGAGGTGCCGAGCAACCTTTGATCCGAAGATGTCCGAATGGGGAAACCCCATGAGATAAAATTTCATGATCCCGAGAGTAATCGAGGGAAGCGTACCCTGGGAAGTAAAACATTTCAGTACCAGGTGGAAAATAAACAAACATGCATTCCGTCAGTAGCGGCGAGCGAACGCGGAGAAGACTAAACCTATCGTAGCAATACAATAGGGGTTGCGAGGTTGAGACGTTCTATTTATAGAAGAGAAGTTATCAAATTTTTTATTAGCCTGATGAGTTGGAAAGCTCAACCCCAGCGGGTGATAGTCCCATTGGCGAAAATAAAAGATCTTCTTTGTCTTGATTCTCAAGTACACCGGGACACGAAAAGCTCGGTGGAATCCGCCAGAACTAACTGGCAAGTCTAAATATTTTTCTAGACCGATAGTGAACAAGTACCGTGAGGGAAAGG
>JAVHOW010000010.1:0-35595 GCA_036170235.1 Minisyncoccota bacterium | reverse complement strand
TATCATTTCTATACTTAATTGACATAGGTTTAATCATACTACAAATAAATATAATGCGTTCAATTTTTAGGCGAGGTACGCTATACTTCACTCTATGCCTCGCTTCACCCACCTCCACACCCACTCCCATTATTCCCTACTATCTGCCCTGCCAAAGATTGACGATTTGATCGGCGAAGCCAAGAAACTTGGGCTAGAATCTCTGGCACTAACTGATAACGGCAACCTATATGGCGCGATTGAATTTTATAAGGCTTGCAAAAGTAAAAGTATCAAACCGATCATTGGTGTTGATTTTTACGTAGCCGCACGTTCGAGAAAAGATATACAAGCTGGTATCGACAATCGCCGCACTAGATTAGTCCTATTGGCCATGAATGAAACTGGATACAAAAACCTCGTTCAACTAGTCACCAAATCAAACCTTGAAGGATTTTATTACAAGCCACGCATTGACCGTGAATTACTCGAATTACACAATGAAGGGCTGATCGCTATTTCACCTTCTTTTTCTGGAGAAATAGCGCAATCATTAAAAAGTCGTAGTCAGGATAAGGCGAAGGAGGTGGCGGAATTCTATAGACGGGTGTTTGGGAACGAGGTAAGGCAGGGTGAGAATGTGTCTCCAAAGCGACTTTCGGAAGGAGCGAAGGCGACTGAGAAGGAGGTGTCGGCTGAGCACAGCCGAACACCGTTCGCGGAGGAGACACGTTCGAACCCTGCCTTGCCTCGCCTCTTCATCGAAATCACCCGCCACCCAGAAATCGACGGTCATGAAGCCAACATGAAGACGTTGTATCAATTCGCCAAAAGCCAGAACATCCAAGTTATGGCCGCACATGATGTTTACTACTTGAAACCTGAAGATCGTTTTGCCCGCGAAACATTAGTCCGTGTCAATTCACATAGTGACGCATCAGATAAAATTTCAGACAGCGATGAAGATGATTTTTCTTTTATTGCGCCAGAACGTGCTGAAGAATTATTTCATGATATGCCTGAAGCACTGGAGAATACCGCGAAAATTGTTGAGCAATGTAACCTAAATCTTGAACTTGGAAAATGGGTTTTTCCTGGCCTCAAAGTTGAGAGTGGCAGAACTCCTGATGATGAATTACGCCATATTGCATTTGAAGGATTCGCCCACAGAAATATTACAAGAACTGACGAACTGGAAAAACGCGCCGAGTACGAACTCAAAGTTATCAAAGACAAAGGATATGCGCCATACTTCCTAGTTGTGGCTGACATGCTTCGCTTTGCTCGCGAAAATAATATTCTCTCTAATATCCGTGGATCAGTTTCCGGATCCATGGTTACATATCTTACAGGTATCACAAATATTAACCCGATTGAATATGAAATTCCATTTGAGCGTTTCTTGAACCCCGATCGTCCATCACCACCTGATATAGATATGGACTACGCTGATGACAGGCGTGATGAAGTCATTGAATATGTTCGAAAGAAATACGGCACCGACAAGGTTGCACAAGTTGGTACTTTCGGAACAATGGCGGCACGAGGCTCTGTGCGCGACGTGGCTCGTGCTATGGGGTTTGCATATGAAATAGGTGACCGTATCTCCAAACTCATCCCAATGGGCTCACAAGGCTTCCCTATGACCATTGACCGTGCACTCCAGGATGTACCTGAACTAAAAACCGCCTACCGTGAAGAGGAAGACACTCGCCGGATTATTGATATGGCAAAGAAAATCGAAGGCTGTGCCAGACACATCGGAGTCCATGCCGCTGGCGTAGTTATTTCACCTACAGCATTGACTGACTATACTCCGCTCCAGTTTGACCCAAAAGGCGAAGGAAAAATTATTACTCAATATGATATGTATTCGATCGAAGAAGCTGGGCTCTTGAAATTCGATTTTCTAGGCATCAAGAACTTGACCATCATAGCTGACACTATTACACGTATCAAGAAAATTGATGGTGTGGAAATCGACTATGACACTATTCCTGTGGATGATAAAAATACTTTTGAAATGTTGGCACGTGGCGAAACAGCCGACCTGTTCCAACTGAACGGTGACGGTATGACGCGCTTCTTGAAAGATTTGAAGCCAAGCACTATTCACGATATCAACGCCATGGTGGCACTCTATCGCCCAGGCCCAATGCAATTTATTCCTGAATACATTGCCCGCAAACATGATCACTCGCTCATCAAATATCTTGATCCCGCCCTCAAAGAAATTCTCAACAAAACATACGGCATTCTAGTCTATCAAGATGACCTTCTGATGATGGCGCATAAAATTGCCGGCTACAGTTGGGGTGAAGTGGACAAATTCCGTAAAGCAGTTGGTAAAAAAATTCCAGTGGAAATGGCTCTGCAAAAAGAAAAGTTTATAAAGGGTTGTGTTGAACATAGCAAATGGTCGGAGAAGAAAGCCAAAGAAGTTTGGAAATGGATCGAACCATTTGCCGCCTACGGTTTCAACAAAGCGCACTCGGTATCGTATGGTCGCGTAGCCTACATTACCGCGTATTTGAAAGCCCACTTCCCCGAAATTTATCTCTCGGCAGTTTTGACGTCAGAACAAGGTGACACAGAAAAAGTCGCCGAAACAATCGCTGAATGCAAACGTATCGGTATTCCAGTTTTACCACCAGACGTCAACGAAAGTTTTAGTCAGTTTACAGTTATTAAGGAGAGCGGAGAAATTGGTAAGGAGCTAGGTGAGAATGTGTCTCCAAAGCGACTTTCGGAAGGAGCGAAGGCGACTGAGAAGGAGGTGTCGGCTGAGCACAGCCGAACACCGTTCGCGGAGGAGACACGTTCTAACCTAGCTCCTGAAGCAAACTATCGCATCCGCTTCGGTTTGGTTACTATAAAGAATTTCGGCCAAGGCATATCAAGCGCCATAATTGACGAACGAAAAAATGGAGGCACATTCACCTCTATCGCAAACTTCCTCGATCGCGTCAAAGACAAAAACCTCAATAAAAAATCAATGGAAAGCCTCATCAAAACTGGCGCGTTTGATTGTTTTGGCGAAGATCGAGGTGTTCTACTAGCAAATTTGGATTTGATGCTTGATTATAATAAAGAAAACAGCACTCAACACGCGGATCAAGATTCATTGTTTGGTGGCATGACTGACACATCGAGCGTGCCAACACTTCGACTTATCCAAACACCCCTAGCTGAAATGCGTGACAAACTAGCTTGGGAAAAAGAATTGCTTGGTTTATACATTTCCGGACACCCGCTGGAAAGATACCGCGATGTGATTACAAAAAATGGCATAGATATTAAAAAAGCATTTGAGACAATCAAGGAAGGTGGATCAACTATATTCGCGGGTATTATTAACGAAGTCCGCACAATTCAAACAAAGAAAAATGAAACTATGGCATTTGTCACTATCTCTGATTTCTCTGGATCTTCGGAGGCGGTGGTATTCCCAAGAGTCTACAAAGAATTCCACACCCTGATCGTGCCAGATCGGTGTGTAGCGGTAAAAGCTACGATTAATACCAGAAACGGTGAAAAAAATTTCATTATTGAGCGCGTTAAGGGGTTGTAATTAAAAACTAGATTAACGAAGAACGATTAAAGATTCAGGAATAAGCGCGATACACTCAGTGACTATTCTTAAATCTCGTGTCATAAAACGTTATCCACAGAATTTTACTCACTGTTCACAGATTGTCCACGGACTTCTCCACGGATATTTCATTGACATTATTTTTGATGGGTCCATACTTATACTAGGTTACTATTTCATGAAGAAGATCCTTAACTCAATTTTATAGGAGTCACAAAACATCTTAGCCTCCGGGCTAGATTAAGACCCCACTTATATTTTCGGACTCTCTCTCCTATGAAATAGAAACCTACCCTATGGCACACAACTCGCTGAAAAGCGGGTTGTGTTGCATCTGGGAAACCTCCGGCGATTGTATTGAATTTGAATGCTATCTCACTTCCTAATTTGCCTTCTTAACAACCAGAACACTCACATATCGCACCAGCAATATCGAAGCTGTCGCCATGAATATTCCCAGCGACCAACCTGCCACGACATCCGAAACCCAGTGAACATTGAGAACAACGCGACTTAACCCGATTGCAAATGTTGCGAGCACACACCCGACAATAACTAATTCGCGAACGACTATTGAATTAATGCGTCTAACAAGTAAGTACGCAACTATTACAAAGAATGCCGCCGCCATGCCAGCATGACCACTTGGAAAACTTGGATCACTGATTGTCTGAATGAGCGCATTTTCTGGCCGAACACGCATGAAAAATTCTTTCAAAACTCCCAACGAAAAACCAGTAGAGCCGATCGCCAAAAACAGTATTGCCGATGAACGCCATTTTTTACGAACCGCAAACCAGACCGCTATAATAACTCCAAGACCAGTCGTCACAGCCGTACCTCCAATCGTAGTAACCCAATACGCGATTTTTGTAAGAAAAAGATGAGCGTGATTGAATGTATTCATAAGTACATTTACATAAACATCAAAGTTCATCATGAATGAACGTGGTGACCATGCATCCTGAATAGTTTTGGCAAGTGCGTACATTGCAATAAGATTAAGAATGAGCACGAATAATTCATATTTTTTGAAAATATGAAAACGCATATTCACAAAGCGATACCCCCAGATAATAATAACAGCCGCGATGATAGAAACAACGGCGACTTTTCCAATATAACCTGCCACGACGTGATACCCCGCGCCGAAAGCGTATCCAAGAAAAACAGATGAAACCACCCAACTAACTCCGCCGATAGTATTGAATAGCCAAAACCGGCTGGAAGGTGTATTGCTTGCACCAACTAAAAAAGGCATCAACGGACGGGTGATCGGACTAAATCTACCAATGATCATGGATTTTCCAGTATGTTTTGCCAGAAGCTCTTGTGCTTTTTCAATATGTTTGTCTGTAATAAAAAAATAAGGACGAAGACGGTCAATGAAAGTTAGTCCATATTTCCGACCAACAAAAAAGCCTATATAATCACCGAGAATAGCTCCAACAATAGATATTCCCAGCACCCAATACAAATTGAGAATACCTATTTTTGCCAGAAAGCCACCGATAATAATAGTCACATGACCAGGAACAGCTATGCCAACCAAAGGTATACCCTCTAATATCATAGTTAAAAATAGAAAAACATAGCCTCCATGAGTAACAATCGTTTCGAGATGACTCGTAAATGCCGAAAATAGGTGAATATAGTTCATTGGATATATTATAACACATCAACTTATGACATTGCTTCCTTGCATTTTCAAAAAATGTGCTATAATAAAGATCCTATTGGTTGATATTTTATTCGTAATTTATTTTTATACAAAATCACATGAGTAACGTAACTATTTATTCAACGCCAACTTGCGTGTATTGCAATATGGCAAAGAATTTCTTCAAGAGTAACAGTGTAGCCTACACCGAACACAATGTTGCTTCAGATCTGGAGAAGCGCAAAGAGATGATCGACAAAACTGGTCAGATGGGGGTACCAGTCATTGATACTGGCAGTGAAGTCATTGTTGGATTTGATGAGAGCAAGTTGAGGAGTGTGCTAGGGATAAAGTAAATGAGATCGTAATTGGAAAAATAAAAAACTGCAGAAATGTGGTTTTTTATTTTTTGGTGCGGATTGTGGTACGAAGTTGGAACCGCTATGGCTTTAACCAATCACTCTGCGGTTTCACAATCAGACGGGCATTATTGTAAGCCATCTTGAGGGTTAGGCATGTTATTGCGGAGTATATCTCTTGACCAGCGACCTTACTGATTACAAGTGCCAAATCCGGATTCGGAGATCCTGAAGTCAAACATAGAGGTAACAATAATTGCACTTTTCCATCAAAGTATTGAGGAATAGCGATTTTGTAGTTAGTTCTAACTTTTTTAATGACATCTTCGATCGCTCCCTTAACTTGCCTTCGAAGCTCGGCATTATCAGATTGTTGTAAATGCAGAGGAAATCTATTTTTGTTGTCCTCAATGATATGTTCAATATCTGGAATTATCTTATACTTTGGATTAATAAGAAGTGACTCCGGTTTCTCAAAGAAGTTTGCTGGTTCTGGAAGATATTCACCGAACTTTTCTAGTAGCATTGAATCACTATGTTTGAAGAAACCTTTAAAGTAATAAGGTGCCAAATCCTTTTTATCCTTCCTAACTGATTTGTTAATTTCAAAAAGGGCAAAGATATCCTCTTGATTATTCGTAACTAATCCCGTATTGAAAATACAAAATTCGTTATTTTTTGTAAAAAATATTTTGGATTCTTCTTTGAGCCTACGATAATAATACTCAAGATAATTCTTAAGTATTGCAAATCTCTTTTCATTGCTGTCGGAAAAATCCCATGATTCACTGTCCACAAGGTTCTCGGCCAGGAATTTAATATTTTCCTCATAGACTGGGAAAAAGGCGAACCTGAATAGTGCGGGTTTGTGTTCATTTATCATGGGCCAATATTATCATAAAAATAGAAACCCCCCAATCAAGGGGGGCGTCTTCATATAATCCAAAAGCTTAAATTTTGCGTGGATAGACCCACGCGATCTTCACATGGATATATTAGCAAAGTGGTATCAAATGTCAAATTCGAGTCTTGTCAGTTGTACGACATATTCGTACAACTGAACAGCTACAAAATTATACCCCATTCGCATCTCAAACTGGATAATGGGAGACAGCGTAAGAATTTTGGGCAATTGCATAAATAGTATCTCGACGCCCTAACATATGGGTTCATTTTCGATAAATAAAAACTAGTAGTGTAACGACCCGTCAGCTTCAGGCATATTCGGTTTTAATGGATCGTAATTTGGTGCATTATCAATCAAATCTAACCTCATCGAAACAGTATCAGACGAAGGATTCACGTACGCCTTATCAGCGCAAGCACTTCCGATGTCTAAATTATTGATCTCATTAATTCCAATTCTATTTATTGCCTGTTGGCAGGTGTTTTTATAATGTGAGTAATTATCTTTAAAGGCGATTAATTGTTTCGAGCACTCCGCACCGATGTTACTTAACTTAAATGATTTGTAACTGGGAATATCGAATCGCCCACTAGAATCTGTTGAAAGAGTTACATTGTTAGTCTGCCAACGCAGATTCTCACCTGAGACACAGCGATAATTATAGATTATCTGTGCATTACCTATAGGTTCACCACTAGAGTCTACAACTTTACCCGATGTTTCTGTAAATCCTACATTTGCTTTAAAAACGACAATAACTACTAATATAACAATAATCGCAAGACCAAATATAAATTTTTTCATAATTGTATTATAACACATTGCTACCAATCAGCATCGGTCTTGTTGTGCGGATAGCGAGAATCGAACTCGCGTCTCAACCTTGGGAAGGTCGTGTTCTACCACTAAACCATACCCGCATGCCTATTTGATTACTTACTATATAAACATTATTTTTCAAGCCTACAAAATTTATTTTACTATTTTACTATCACAAACCAAATACCCGCAACACTCTCCGCCACCACGAAAGCGATGAAGTCGCAGAAAAAGTGCTTGTGGAAATATTACCGACGTTTGCCGTCTGCGAATCGTCAACAATAACCGCAACTTGCTCCCCTTGTTTGACTGCGTGATATTTCGTACGAATCTCTGTTTCTAAGCCCTGATTAGTTGATAGACGTCCGACTTTGCTCGCAACATCCCCTTGGCGTGCAGTGAGCTTGGCAAGCTCTATTTCAGCTTGGGTAAGTTTGGCAGAACTAATATTGGCTTTGTAAGATATGTTCAAAACCGCTCGACCAAGTATGAATGCAAGCACAAGTAACACCAACAATGAAAGTGGCGACGCTACAAGCTTTTTCCAAATTGAACGGTTGCCGTATTTCATACCTTGTATTATACTATCCACTATGTTATTTCACCAAAATTCGCAAAAAGCTATACGCGTCACCATGATGGTTGTTGGTATATTGGTCATTATCAGTATGGTGTTGCTGTATTTTCCTGTTTGGAGGTAGTGAGAGGTAAATAAAGACTAGAAACGTACATATTGAAATATGCAGAAAGGGCCGTTCACATGCGTGAACGGCCCCGAAAATTCGAATTCAAGAATCAAAATACAATAGATTCAAGGATTCGAGGTGCGAGGATTACTGCGGAGGGAACCCAGACGCGGCGCCATAGTAGTCGAAGGCATAGTCAACATCGAACGAGTCGAACTTGACCTTGCCGCCGTCGAAGAAGAAGTCGGGCGACTCCGAAAAGGCGCCAACGGCATCTGGAGACCATTCGTCACCGGTGCAATCAATCCAGAGGTCGTCGTAATGCTTCAGACGTTCCGGATGAGTCAAGATCATGATCCCAACCGCAAATGCACCAAGACCGACTTCGCTCGTCGTGTCTTCAATGACCACGCGTGCCCGGCGGACCGAGCGACCACGATGACGGAAACCGAACTGTCCGGCAACGATGAGGATGTCGGCATCGCCTTGCGCCTTGGTCAAATCGTCCCAGAACTTCTCGGAACGAGCCGACTGGCGCAGGTGTTGCTCATCAACTTGGCCGTTGCGGTAGTTATAGAACGCGCCGTCGCGAGCCTTCTTGATGGCGTCGAGCACAGTCTGCACCGCCTCACTGTAGGTCGAACCGAACAACTTCGAATTCTTCTTCCAGTTCGGGATGGCGAACCAACCTTCGGCGTGTTTCGGGAGCTTGACCTCGCCCTTCTCGATCCGTGTCTGCAGATCTTGATTGGCATAGCCGATTCCCGGAAACAGGATGCGAAGCTGATTGCACTGCTCGTTGAGTCCGCGCACGCCCGGCTTGTAGCCCGAGAGGTAGCCGTATTTGGACTCGACCTCCTCGTTGGCGAATTCATTCACCACACCGAACTCGGCGATCTTCTCGGCGGCGAACTGCCGGAGAGACTCGACGAATGCAGGATTGCCTTTGAGGCGTTCGGCACCTTTCTTGCTTAAAGCGTCGAGTGCTTCTTGCACGAGGTTCGAATCAGAGACATCGCCGACCATGCGAGTGATTTGTTTCTTCTGACCGTCGGTTACGACTTCTGCGGTTTGAGTAAGCGTCTTCATGACGTTAGCTCCTTTCGTATAATGCCAGATTCGCTCCAGCAGGTTGCGGCCTTTTCTCGAATGAGATGAGCTTGCTAGGTCCGTAGAGACCCAAAAAGCTCATATCATTCGCAGTATTCCTATGTCAATTTTTCTGGGTCTATTATACCAGATAGATATGTATAGGTCAATGGCACGCAATATGGCTCTATTTCGGGGTTATTGGTATACTGTTCCCAAGTCTAGGCTCATGTACGGCAGTCTACGGATCGCCGTCGCCGAACTCCTTCCCTTCAGGGATAGGTGGCCAGAGTTTTGGAGATCATGGTTTCCAAGAGCGCGCCACAATGAAGAGGAGATACTGCTTGCTTCTTGTCTAAGGCAAACTACTACGCCCTTATTAATTTATTTGGGCTTGTCTTGCCACAGCCTCCATTCTTGGAAATGTAACTCAGGAGCTAGAAGGTATCCCATTGCCAATGGGAAATACCCTCGAGCTTCGGTGATCAGACAGACAGAAGCAAAATCCAGATGCCGATGGCGCCTTATCGAAGTCGCCCTACTTCAACTTCAACGACGACAAGGTCAAGTTCGACACGAACGATGTTGACAATGCCAACGACAACTATGGCACCGCGTCTGGGTTCCCTCCGAAGTAATCCTCGCACCTCGAATCCTTGAATCTGTTGTATTTTCCTGTTTGGAGGTAGTAATAAATAATAAATTCGAAACGGCTCAACCGTGCCTATTGTGACTAACCTGTGGATAATTTCCACTTGTATTCATTCTATTTATTTTCTATAATACTGCCATGATTACAAAGAAGCAAACGTTGGTTCTTGATTTTATAAAAAAATATAGATCAAAAAATAAGTATTCCCCGTCTCTTGAAGATATCAAGGGAGAGTTTGGACTTGCCTCTGTTTCGACATCTCATTATTACATAAGCAAATTACAGGATGCTGGTCTTTTAAAGAAAGAGCGCAATCAACCCCGAGCTGTTTCAATAGTTGAAGCGAAACAGACCGTGGAGATTCCTATTTTAGGGGTTATAGCCGCAGGACAACCGATTGAAGTCATGGAAATCCCGAACGAAACGATTACCATCACAAGAGATGAGATTGGGAAGCAAGGCAAACATTACGCCCTGCGCGTACAAGGCAACAGTATGATTGATGAAGGTATTTTTGATGGCGATATTGTTGTTATTCGCAAGCAAGAAGTAGCTGAAAATGGTCAAACCGTTGTGGCTGTCATAGATGACAACCAAGCAACATTAAAAAAACTATATCGTGAAAATGGAAGATTTAGACTTCAACCAGCAAATCCCACTCTGTTCCCAATGTATCGTAATGAGGTTGAAATAAGAGGCGTTGTGGTCAAAATTATCCGGAATCTTGAACCACAATTGGATCAAAGCCAACCAAGAAAAGAAAAATATGTACGTAAAATCGATTATTCGTGGGATTTTAGAGGAGAAAAAACAAAATCATATACACACGGAATACACCCCTATCCAGCAATGTTCATTCCGCAAGTCGGACGGAGATTGTTGGAAACGTACAGCAAAAAAGGCGACACTATTTGCGATATTTTTTGTGGTTCTGGTTCAGCTTTGGTTGAAAGTAAACTCCTAGGAAGAAATGCGTATGGTATTGATCTCAATCCATTAGCTATATTTCTAGCACAAGCAAAAACAACACCTATAAGTCCTCAAAAATTGACCAAGGAATATATAGTTCTTCTTGGAAGAATAGAGAAAATGAAAGACAAGGAAATACAAAGTCCTCATTTCAAAAACATTGACTTCTGGTTTAAAGAAAAGGTGATTATAAAGCTCGCCAAGCTTAAAAAAGCTATACTAGAAATAAAAGACGAAAACATACGAAACTTTCTTTTAGTTGCTTTTAGCGAGACAGTCCGTTATTCCTCAAACACAAAAACTGGGGAATTCAAATTGGTTCGTGTGAAAAGTTATAAGCTGGAAAAACATGACCCAGATGTGTTTGGTATATTCCGTAAACGTGCAGAGAGAAACATTGTTGGAATGAATAATTTCTATAAAGATAGTGATGAAAATTCTTGGACAAAAATAATATATGCTGATTCATCAAAGGAAAATGGGATTAAAGCCAATTCTATTGATTGTATTGTAACTTCACCACCATACGGCGACAGTCGTACAACGGTCGCCTATGGTCAATTCTCAAGGCTTAGTTCTCAATGGATTGATATGTTTGAAAATCCAGATGATGCATCTGGCGTGGACAATGATCTTCTTGGAGGCAAAGCTACCAAAGACCTAATTCACTCACTTCCATCAAATTATTTAAAAGAATCATTAGAAAAAATCTCAAAACAAGACGAGAAAAGAGCACGGGACGTACTTAGTTTTTATATTGGACTTAATGATTGTCTGAAACGAGTGCACGTGATGCTAAAACCAAAAAAATATTTCTGTCTGGTTGTTGGAAATAGACTCGTTAAACAAGTACGAATTCCCACTGATTTTATAATTGCCGATTTAGCAGAAGAAATAGGGTTTACTTGCGAGGAAATAATTGTTCGAAATATTCCAAGTAAAAGAATGCCGATAAAAAACTCTCCAACAAATATAGTGGGCGCCTTAGAAGAAACAATGAATAAAGAAAGTATTATCGTCCTAAGAAAAAATTAAAGAATTTTCTTTTGAACTTTAAACAAAAATGGTAAGGATTGTTCAGTCAAACGAAATGCTGAACCATGATCATGTGGTTGCCCTGCTTTAGCGCCACTATGATATACACCTAGACGAATATCATATCGTGAATGAGCAAGAAATTTCGTAGGATCAATTTCCTTGAGTATATATGCATCTTTGTAATGAAAATATTCGTGTCCTCTAATCTTCTTAGTCTCAGCACGAACCAATATTAAACCATTCCCTATTTTTTCTATGGCTTTATTTTTCAAAAAATCCAAGCTGTAGTAGCCCAGAGTTTTCCCTTTTTTCAAAATAAGTAGTTTTCCTTGTTTTTTATTAATTGTAATCTGAAATCCCATGCCATTCTTCTTACCATCAGAAATAGTCTGATGGAGAATTTTTATGTTGGGAAATTCTGCGTCTGGATAGCCAAACTTCCTTCGTATTTCGGCATTTGTAATACCTTCGGGACTTTTCGTGAATAACGTCATCATAGAACTAGTCTTAATTCTCTGAGATTTTAATTCCATAACACCAAAATCTGGTAATGAAATGTTGTTCTCTGTAATTCCAAGATAATCTTCGAGAGTTTTTCCTATTCCCGTATTATGCTTGCGATTTGATTTAATCCAACCTTTTGCTTTAAGTTCATAGGGAGCTTTTTTAATCTGTCCTAATGTTCGTTTTTGCATGTTGTTATGTGAAATAAATAATACAAAATAAATTCCTTATTCCCCTGACCTCATCATCTTCACGAAAACATCTTGAGGAATGGTTACCGAACCATGTTCTTTGAGGCGCTTGCGTCCTTCTTTTTGTTTTTCGCGCAACTTCATTTTGCGGGTAATATCTCCTCCAGAAAGGGTGCCGGCGGCGTCTTTTTTCTTGCCGGAAATGGAGCGTGAGGAAATGATGCGACCGAGAGCTTTGGATTGGATTTTGTAAGTAAATAATTCGCGAGGCATGATGGCGTGCAGACGTTCAACGACTGACTCGGCTTCTTGTTCAGCTCGACGACGTGAGACTACTCGAGCAAATGCTGGGACGACTTCATCCGCAACCAGCACATCCATACGCACAACATCAGCAGGACGATTTTCGGTAATATCATAAGAAATGGAAGCGTAGCCAGATGAAATACTTTTAACTTCATCAAAGAAATTACGCATTAGTTCACGGAGCGGCATAAGCATTGTCAGCATGGTGCGATTGTCACCAAAATTTTCAGTGCCGATAACTTCTGCTTCATGTTCATAAAGTGATTTCATCAAACCGCTCAAATAAGCTGGTGGGGTGATGATTTTCATGGTCACAATTGGTTCAGAAATACTGGCAACATCATGTTCATCAGGAAAAAGTGATGGTGAATAAACAATGCTCTTTTTACCATCTTTCATGACGACGGTGTAAGTAATACTTGGGTGCGTCACGACTAGATCCAGATTGAATTCGCGATGCAAACGTTCAGTCACGATTTCCATGTGAAGCATGCCGAGAAAACCACAACGATATCCTTTGCCGAGTGTGCCAGATGCTTCTTCTTCATAAGTAAATGAGGAATCAGACAAACGTAGACGACCAAGAGCTTGGCGGAGTAGCGCGAGATCATCCTGACTTTCTGGGTAAAGCGATGCCCAAACAACTGGAGATGGGCTCTTGTAACCAGCCAATGGTGGCAGTGTATCTTTGAGCGACGCGATGGTGTCACCGACCGAAGCGATGCCAGGCTCTTTTATTCCGGTAACAATATAACCAATTTCACCCGCACTTAATGATTCTGTTGGAGTATTGGCTGGCGCGAAAATCCCCACTTCGATCGGCTCAAATATTTTGTCTGCAATTTTAAATTTTAATTTTTGCTGACGGCCAGCTGTACCATTCATTACGCGAGTATAAACTATAACTCCAGTATGATTTGAATATTGAAAATCAAAAATAAGTGAACGAAACTCGTTGGTATTATCCGGCGAACTTGGTGCTGGAACGCGACGGATGACTTCATTCAATAAATGTTCAACACCCTCCCCTGTCTTGCCAGAAACTTTCAACACATCTTCAGGTAAACATTCGAGTAACTGGCAGACTTCTGCGATAACTTCTTCTGTACGCGCCAATGGTGAATCGATCTTACTGACTGTTGGAATAATAGTAAGGCCTGCCTCACGTGCCATGTTGAGGGTGGTAAGGGTTTGAGCTTGGACACCTTGAGTTGCATCAACAAGAAGAATTGAGCCTTCTACGGCCTTGAGGGCTCTGGAAACTTCATACGCAAAATCTATATGGCCTGGAGTATCAATGAGGTTCAAAATGTAGTCCTTGCCCCCAGCCTGCTGGCTGGTGGCCGAATCGCCTCCATCGGCGATTCGCCATTTCATCCTGACAGGCTGCATCTTGATGGTAATTCCCCTTTCACGCTCCAATTCCATGGAATCGAGCACTTGCTCCTGCATTTTACGTTTCTCTATAGTTCCAGTTATCTCAAGCAAACGATCGGCAAGTGTGGACTTACCATGGTCGATGTGTGCGATTATTGAGAAGTTACGGATTTTGGACGGATTCATTGCTCAAGCAATATAGCAGAAAATGCCGGATTTACCAAAACTGTTCTAATAAAAAGACCTTGTGATTTTTTTATTCACCAAATACCGCTTTCTCTAAACTATGAACACGCTTGTCGAGAAAAATGTAACCTCTTCGACTGACATAATTATTCACAAGGTGTTTATCCATTTCATCAAGCTTTATACTAACTTTTCCAATCTCCTTACTAACTAATATTGCGAGATTATCAACATTTTCATCAATCTTGTCTGCTTTCTGATCAGCTTTGTTAAATTCTTTACTAACCAAAATCGCCAAATCATCGACACTACTATCAACTTTGGTAATTTTTTGATCCAAATTGCCAATATCGCCATTGATTTTGATAATCTTCTTGTCTAAATTGCCAATATCAGAATTGATCTTAGTAATTTTGTGATCCAAACCATCAAACCTAGCATCGGCATTATTAAACCTGACATTTATGTTATCAAATCTGGTATCTATGTCACCAAATCTAACATGAATTTCGTCGAATTTTTTATGAACTCTATCAAATTCATGGGCTGAACTTATAGCCAAATTATCAATTTGCTCCTCGATATGATCTTCTAAATGCTTACCGAGCACTTTCATCTCTTCTTTAGTAGCCAAAAGCTTGATCGATTCAGAAACCGACTTTATAGAATCCGACAATATCTCAACAGAAGAATTCAATGTTTCTTTCAATATTTCAACCGAAGAAGCTACCGTTTCAACCGAAGTAGCTACAGTTTCAACCGAAGCGGCAACTGACTCAAGTGTTATGGGTTTTTGTACAATTTTCTTACTCATGCATATAATTATATGCCCATAAAAAGTTTTGTAAACTCTATTCAAGCAGAAAAAATATGTTGTAAGTTAAAAATATATAAAAATTATTCAATAAGTAGTGGTGCAAAAATTACATATGCTCCACTTCCGCAGGAGGAACCTTGGCCTTCCAGATCTTGTGATGGAACGTGCGCCAGACTTCTTGCAATTCAGGATTTTTCAGAATAAGTAGCACAAGGATACCGATAACCAAACCGATCAAGCCGGCGAAAAAACCTTGGAGGAAAACACCCCAAGCTTTTGTTAGTGGAAATATGATTGCCAGCGGACGTAGACTCAAAAAAGCGACATATCCCATAATTACCGAGGCTGAAAATGAGTGGAAAAGCGTTGACAAGACTGGACGTGAAAAACTAGGAAACTTCTTTTGGAACATCCACCAGTGCAGAAATGTATTGAGAATTACACCAATTGAATAAGCGAGCGCTAATACCAAAGCACTTGTTCCAGTTTGACCGCTGACTTTTAATAAATCTTCAAGAAAGAACCTGAACAAAGGATACGCGAAAAATACTTTGGTTAATACATACCCAAGCACTACGATAACCGTTGCGGAAATAACATTGATGAGCAATGGTTTTGTTGTTTTACCTTCGGCGTAAAATGCGCGCACAAAAAGCACAATCAGACTTTGACCAATAACTGAAATCATAAAAATAGCCAACGAGGCCGCAGTGAGACGAGTGTCAGCCCAATCAAACGCACCAGCACCTAGAACCGTACGGACAATCTGCGCGCGCAGAACTATAAACAAAACCATGATAGGTGTGGACCAAAATATAATATGACGCGCGGCGGCGATCATTTTTGCCAAAAATTCTTGGTGATTGCCTTGAACATACAAACGTGAAAGATCCGGAAAAATCGCTGAGGAATAGCTTGAACCGATAATGGTAAGTGGAACTGATTGAAGATTGAACGATAGACTGAATACCGCGATAGAACCTTTACTCATCAGTGAAGCTAAGGCCGTCAAAAAGAATGTTGCCAATTGGTTTGCTGACATTGTCACAGTACGCGGCAA
This sequence comes from Minisyncoccota bacterium, assembly GCA_036170235.1. Lineage (GTDB taxonomy): Bacteria > Patescibacteriota > Minisyncoccia > Phycocordibacterales > PALSA-1337 > C7867-002. The sequence continues at coordinate 19,404 of JAVHOW010000010.1, read as the reverse complement.
TGACAATAAAATAACTTTTTTAATATGCACCCATTCGATCGCGCGAGTAAACTTCGGTAAAAGACGCGTCTGTAACATGAATGGTATTTGGATCGCCATGTGAAAAAAAGCGCCTAGAGCCACGCCGATCGCCAAACCAGAAATTCCAAAAATCGGATACAAAGCGACAATTCCAACAATGATGCTGACGTTATAAAAAAGCGGACTAGCGGCATACACCAAGAATCGTCTATGCATTTGCGTCACGCTTGAAAATAAATTTGATAGACCGAGCAAAAATGGCGACAACAACATGATTCGAGCAGACAGAATAAGTTCTGGCAAAGAAGAGTCATGCGCAAATCCTGGCAGTAATAATGGAATCAAATATGGCACCAAGAAAAAAGCGATGGCGCTGGAGATAACCATCAACGCGAAAAATACCGTGAAAATGGAATCTGAAAATCTCTTACCTTCTTCACGTCCTTTTTCAAATCGTTCGATAAAGAATGGTAGAAGTACCGACGCGGACACCAACGAACCGACTGACACGAAGATCAAATCAGGAATGCGAAATGCGGCATAATACACATCTAGAGAGTGTCCTGCTCCGAATGTATATGCCAAAAGCTTGTCACGTACAAGCGCCAAAATTTGCGACAAAAACGCGAAACCAGCCAGAAGATACGCCGCCTCATGAAGACCGTGTATCTCTCTACCAATAACTGAAAACCACTTTTTTACCATTGAATGTCGTTTCTTTTAACAGAATTATTTCTTTTTTTCTTTGATGGGTAATGAGGAACGCTTCTCTGGAGTTGGAGTGACTGGAGGTTTTGCATCAGCGAATGGCGACTTGCCTGCTTGCAAATTTGTCAGGATGAAAGAAATTTCTTGATTGTCTGGATTGGTTTTTGCAAGATTGGTAAATTGGGTGATTGCATCTCCCGTATTGTTGAGACGAGCGTATGAGAGCCCGAGGAAATACTGGGCATTGGCATAATCAGGCTGAATTTTTAGAACCGCTTCAAGCGCTTTGACGGCGGAGGTGTAATCTTTGTTATTGTATTGGAGCAAACCAAGCTGGAATAATAGAGTTGGATTTTGTGGATTGATCTGAACAGCGACTTGGGCGGCGATTATGGCTTCTGGGAGTTTGCCTTGCGCGGCCTCTATTTGGGAAAGAAGGAATATAGCTTCAAGGTAATTGTTCTTGACCTGCAAAGCAACGCCGATCGTCTTTATAGCATCATCTAATTTATTTTGACCTGCCTGTAGCTGTGCGAGATTCAAATATAATGATGGATTGAATGGATTGGTGTTGATAGCGGAAGTATATGAATTGACTGCATTGTCATATGCCTTGTCCATGCGAATCTTTGTGGCAAGTTCGGAAACACGCGCCTCTGACACATAGTTGTAATAATTGCTTGGATCATAAACAATCGCGGCTTGAGCATATTTTACTGAAGAGTTAACGATACTGGAAACTTGTCCAAGAATCGCCTGCGAAGTTGAAGCTGGCGAATCAGAACGAATAGTAGATATGAGTTGAGTGGCTTGCGCAATGCCAGCTTCAGCTCTTGCTCGGAGATATATATCTGACGCATCAAGTGAATATGCCCTCGCAAATGCGGTATCAGCGCCAACAGAATCATTCTGCGTAGTTAATGATTTTACACCTGAACCAAAGTACGCCAGAGCGGCAGTATTTTTCGCGTAAACAATACCCCAGACGATACCAACGACAATAAGAATAATAGCAACAATAGAAAAAACCTTATAGGAACGAAGTCCAATACGTGGAGCAATAATATATGGGCTAACACCGCCATATTTAACTACAGTCACAATAGCAATCGCGGTAACCACATATGTGTATAAGAGAATCGCGTGGGATGGCACTGATAAGATTGACATGACCCAAAGGAAAAAAGCGGAAAATGATGAAGAAATTATCGCGAATCTAGCATGAGAATCTTCGGGTAATCGACATAATGTACGAACTGCCAAAATACCAAAAAATATCAAGAAAATCAGCCACGTTACGATACCAAACAATCCTTGAGTCGCGACATATGTGCCAAATAAACTAAAGGCATAACTGAACTCCGCGTTCCATGCGTTTGTGGAATTGATTGCCGCAGGTTTGTAAGCGAGATATGCCTGGCTAAAATGATTGGGACCGACTCCAAATAATGGAGCGCTCTTGATCGCACCAGCATCGACGTCCAAGGTTAATTGCCAAGGTAAAGTGAGAGAACTATACGTAATATTGAGTTTATCAGTCACTGGAACAGCAATCCGCGTATTGTATACAGCCACCACGCCGGCAATAACAAAAAGTATTAGAGGCAACCATGTTATGTGTTTCAAAAAACCAGCTATGCCTCTAGCGGCTGGGCGTGGTCGAATAATGCTGGTGTATATAGTAAACGTGAGCAATACTAGTGCGCCAACCATCCAAACAAGCACACTATTAACTAAAAATGCACTGATAAATGCCACAACGAGCAGTGCCCAGTACACTATCTTGACTCGACGAGATAAAGAAGGAAGAAACATCAACGCTGATAATACGATAATCGCAATCATCATGGCGTATGTTCCAAGATCGTTCCATATACCAAGAAATGTCGATGTAGCTCCAGACAATACACCAAGCGACATAAAAGAAGGACCGAGCAATAGGCGTAAGCCGTGAAATACTGCCAAAAGAATAAACGGTACTGTTAAACTAAAATATACAACCATGACTCGTTCCATCTTGCGATACATCGCGGAGAATACAACCAAAGCACCAAGAAACAAAATTAAAATAAAACTCGCGACATTAAGTTCAAATCCTTGACCAAAAAAAGATTTTGCCAAGTGTACGCTGGTAAAGGAAGAAATAATCAATGAAAATACAATGAGCAAACTCGTCCATGTCACACTACGAGGAGGAAGAGTCAGTGAATGTTCCTTGTATGCAATCACACCATATAGAATTGCAGAAATAAGCGTGCCGAGTGCTATAAGTATTGTCTTAACGGCGTCAATCACAATATACGGAGTTGGTAAAAATACCAGCGGTGCCAAAACGATTGTGGCCATAAGAATGTAGAAAGCGCTTGATTCAAGCTTTGATATTTTTTGAGTTGTGGCAGTATCGACCGAAGTGGATCGTGTCTCGCCGGAAAATGATTCTGTATTCATATGTAGTGTAGGTATTTATAATTATTAACAATAGCTATTATAGCAACCCTACGGCAAATGCCAAATGGGCATAAAAATCGCGTCCTTTTAGGTGCATGCGACGCGATTTGTCAGATGCAAAAATACCCCCAGTTTCCCGAGGGTATTTTTGTTTAGCCGTACCGTAAGCCGAATTCTGTGCGAAGCACCCCGAGTTAAATCGAGGGGTTTCGATGACAACCATTTATCTAGGATATGCATCACTGCACACCTCGAGCGACTCTTTCCTCGATCAACGCTTTTTGCAAAGCATTGCCTCGGAACGCGGTCTTGCACTGAAGTAAGGATTTTGCCGTTGCACCCTCATGTTGCCATGAAGTTCATCCCTCGATTCACCCCTCGACAAACTTGCGTTTGCTCGGGACTCACTCGGGAGCCTCCACCTTTCGGCTCGGGCGTCTCTGTTCGCACCTCTGGGTATTACCCCGGCAGGCGTTACCTGCTACCTGTCTGCATTATGAAAGCGATCGCTCATTCTCACAATGCCAGTGTTCGGACTTTCCTCATTTAGCACCGCTTGCGCGGGCTGAACGCGGTTGTCTGGTACAGCTGTGTGTAATATACACCAATTTATGATACTTGACAAGTGCTATATTATTTGCTGTAAAAACAAATAAACAGAAGTCACACCTAGCAGGAGCGACTTCTGTTTTTATTCGTTTAATTCGTAGATTCGTATTATCCCTACAACACCTCACAAACCCCAGCCACGCACGCCAACTCTTTTTTCAAATCTGTTTCATTCTGCTTCTCATACGTAAGAATCTTGGAATAATCGATATGCTCGAGACGCTTCGACAACTCTTTGTACTTTTTCTCATCAATGGCTTCATATGGGGCTAGTTTGTAGACATGGTCCTCGCGAGGCAAGAATGACAAACCGCCGACAATATCCCAGTTTTCATATACCCAATTTGCAACTTTAATCCATTCATCATTGCCGATAGAAATAGTCACGGAAGGATTGTGCTCAGTGAAATTTACTTTGACCATTTTCCAATACTCGAGCTGTTCTATTGCACTCAAATCATTTTTGAAAATAGTTGTCCCTTTTGGAGATTGAACTGGAAATTCGAGCACAAAGGTTGTGGCATTATCCATAGTCTGACCAACTTCTGGAAAATACGGCACACCCTGATCTTTGAGCATGCGGAAAAGTGAATCCGTTGAAGAGATGCGTGCGCGGCGAATATAGTACTGTGAATGTCTAGGGTGCATGCCTGATGAACAATCAAATGTTTGTGAACCATTACCTGAAGGCTTAACACAAGTGACCGCTGTCGACTCGCCAATACCGAAACGCTTGGCAAATTCTTTGTTTACTTTGATAGCTTCATCACGAAGTTTCTGCATGATCTCTGGTTTCCTGACTGCTGGACAATCCCACTGACCAGTGATCGATACGCCGAGAAGACGCTCACGGTCGCAATGTTCTCTCCATTCTTTGGAAAGATATTGGAAATTTGTGAGCATCGACTGATATGTTCCGAGAATTGCCGCAATGCGAATCTTCTTCATCAAAGTCTTCTCTGTATCTTCGGCTCGAGCCACGACTTCGGATAGGTTACAGAACTGTTTTGATTGCAAAATTATCTCACCGCATGGATTGACCCCAATCATGCCGATAACATGCTGACCCGATGGATCAAGATAGCCTTTGTACTCCTTCAAAACTTTGATACGGCGCTCTGGGAGAGTTGTGGCGAGTGATCCACGGTTGAATATGCCTCTTTCACCAGACCTACTCTCAATGAGAGCCATCCATTCCTTGAGAAACTGCTCATTTGTAGGCTTATTGACGTATACAGCGGAATTATTTGCCAAAGAACGATGTGGATGAGTCATATAAAATGCGCCTTTCTTGGCATCACGAATCTCCTGATCATCAAGATCTGATAGAGAAATAAGCGCGCTGCGACGGACGCCACCGGCAACGATACATTCACCAACCATACACACAATATCGTGCACATCGACATTGCGCAGACGCTTGCCTTGGCGTTCCATCATCACTTGTCGGGTGAATTCTAGAAGACGCTGGAGAGGTGCTGGTCCAGATGCCTTGCCACCCATAACTTTTAGACGAGAACCTAGCGGACGGACGCGGGAAAAATCAAAATCAATATCTTTGCCGCTTGCCCAAGTCGTAGCACCTTTGACAAATGCTTCACACCAACCTTCTTTGGAATCATCAACAACATGAGTCTTAATCTTTTCTCCTGTCTGCATCAATATTTGAGGAAATTTCTGAACATTGGCACTCTCGGCGGAAAATCCGACACCAACTCCATTCATGGAAATGTACATAATCTCGGAAATATCTTGGAAAGATTCTGGAGCAATGTAAGAACAGTTGTATGCGCAAACATTTGTGCGACGTGCGGCTGGTCCAGCGAATTGCAAGAGGCGCATCGAAGGAATCGCCGACTGCGTCAGGATGGATTCACGAATTTCTTTGTATTCAGCATCTTTGAGTTTACTGCCAAGATTTTCTCGCATGAAACCAACATAGCGATCGACTGTCTCGATCCAAGTCTCACGGCGATTTTCTTGATCGATCCAACGGGAGTAGGTTCGGTAGTAGACGAATTCACCAAGCGCGTTTCTGAAATATTTTTTGGAATCAGTAGCCATCTTGCGAACATGTTCTGGAACTTCAAAACCGACGGCGCGGAGCTTGGCGCGCTCTTCACGATATAAAACGTAGTGCTTGGCGGTCTTCACATAGTCTGCACGCATGAGTTCTGTCTCAACAAGATCCTGTGCACCCTCAACAGTCGGCAAAAAGTTGGAGAACTTTCTCTTGATACGTACCATTTCTGCGAAAACTTGTTGCGCAACGAGCTGTGCTTCTTCCATCGAACCTTCTTTGACGGTATTCATCCCTTTCCAGATAGCGTTAGTGATTTTTTGCAAATCAAATGGGACGATACGACCGTCTCTTTTAATAATTGTGGGGATAGAAGCAACCTTGGCCGCCCCCTTTGTGGCAGTCTTTTTGTTTTTTGGCATACAAGTTTTAAACAGCTATATGTTCACTTAAATTTTTTAATAATCGAACCGATGTGCTGATTCTGTTTTTTGAAAAAATATTTCTTGATACAGAAGTTATTGTTTAATCACATTGTACCTCTTACTCATCAACAAAAAAAGCTGTGGATAACCCGTGAGCCTGCGAACGGAGCAATACTCGTTTTCTGAGTATAATGACTTAGATCATAAAATTTGCTCTTGTCTATAACAGTCCTAAAAAACGACCGTAGTTCCCACTGCCATGCCGAACTTTTCCGCGATACCAGCATTGACCTCAAGTACAAATTGAATTTTTCCCGGTGGAGCGAACGTTTCTGGATATGTTTTTGGAGAAATATTGCTACTTACTCCAATAATTTTTCTACTACTATTGATCCATACCATATCCAGTGGAAAATTCATATCTTTCATCCAGAAATCTGGCTCACCAGGTGTTGGAAAAATAAATAACATGCCTTTGTCAGCACCAAGAGAAGTGTATCCACTCAAACCTTGCGTACGTGTCTCTGGAGTTTTCGCAACAGCTACATAGAGAGTGCCTTTTGAAGTTTTTAATGGAGTTAATGAAGAATTATTTTTAGGCAATATTATTTTTGTGGAAGATGAATTTTTTTCAGGAGAAGTTGGCGCCAACAATGCATCTATAATAGTAGAAGACGCTAACCATGCCACTGAAGCTTGATTTTCTTTATTGCCAGCAGTTAATGAACTTGATGCAGTTGTGGATGCGATATATTCCTGTAACGTTGGAACAGCGTGGACTGACATGCTCTCTTGTGCCACATAAAAAAGAATCCCGATACCGATAATTATGACGCTGATTGTTGTAATGATGCGCATTGTAAAATTTATTCCGTATGCTAGCATTTTAGCATATCAGCATAATTACACATCATATATGGAAACTATCAATTTGTGGTCAATTTTAGTCGCTTCAGTAGTCGCGTTTGCTATCAGCGCGGTTTGGTACTCACCGATTCTTTTTGGTAAAGAGTGGATGTCGCTTCTAGGATATACAGAAAAAGATATTGCCGAAACAAAAAAGAAAGGTCTGACAAAATCATACGTAATTCAATTCATAATGACGATCATAACCTTCATCGTCATCGCCTTCGTCATTTCCGCGCTAAACGCACAGAACGTCCGTGACGGAGCATTCATCGGGCTAATCGCTTGGGTAGGCTTCATCGTACCAGTAACAGTTAGTTGTATGCTCTGGGAAAAGAGTCCCCTTAAACTTGTTCTCATCGATTCAATTGCCATGCTCATTTGCTGGATAGTTGGTGGCGCTATTATTGGAGCGTGGTAGAAAATATTCTACTTCGTGGTAGAAAGTTTTGGAATTGATATTCCATACCTCAATCAAAACCCAAATAACTTACCAAACAACCTTTTGAAAGCATCCCAAATCGAAGCAGGCTGAGTTTGAATTGGTGCAAGGATAGTGATTGTTCCCACTTGATATCTAAGTTCACCATCCTGTATAACACCCGAACCAGCAACTAGTGAAGCTCGTGTATTCCCGCTGTAAAGGTCTATTACGAATTTATAGGTGCATGGAGGGACGCTAGCTGGTATAACTAGAGAGTTTGGTGTTAAAATGTTTCCTGTCCATTTGTCTGTAGTTGGATTTGGTGTGAAGTTTGCTGCTGGTTCATAAACGACAGTGCCATCACTTCTCATAAGATAGGCGTATACATTCCATGATTTATCTAGTGGTCCTCCTGACCAGTTGAGGGTGTAATTGAGGGTTTCGCCTGTGAAAATTGAATTAGCAAAAGCTCCGACTTTACCAGTTGTCACTGTCCATGGGAGGACGGTGACGGGAGTGGTGGTTGGGGTAACTGGTGATGGTGGGGTAATAGGTGGTGTGACTGTTCCTACGGTAATAGTTTGGGCGGGTGAACATTTTGGTGCAGTAGTGGTATTACCTAATATTGTATAACTATATGTACCCGCAGATAATGCTGATGAATCAGATATGCTTATATTTGTACTACCAGAAGATCCAGTTGTGGTGTATCCAGTTTTAACATAGCCCGGAGCAGGACTACTATTTCGATATAAGTAATATGTAGTCATTGGAGGTCCGTTTGTTATAGATACTGGGACTTGAACATTGTAAGGGCCTGTTCCTGTAACGGTTGGGGTGGTGAGGGTGCAGGAAGGATTTTGACCAGCCAAAGTGAAACCAATTTCATTACTCGATGTTCCTTGATTATTTACAGATAGTGCAAGAGCTCCTGTGATAAATGAGTCTGGAAAAAAACCAAAGGTTATAGATGTTGGTGAAACTGCTGACGGCACAAATGTACGAATATTATTACCCTGTTTGGCAGTAACAATACTTGCTGAAGTGAAACCTGTTCCAGATAATGTGATAGGAGTTGAGACAAGTCCAAAAGCTGCTGAAGTAGGAGTAATTTGGGTCAATACAGGAGTAGGCACAGATATTGGCACTGACGAAGCAAGTGTAAATGGAACTGAATTACTCCTAACACCGACGCCGTTTTGGACGCTAATGTTATATACAGTACCGGGTGTAAAAACCAACGGTATAGATGGATAAAAGTCAAAATTAAGAGATGTATTTCCAAAAGTATCACCCGTAACATTTTTTGGTTTTACATATACGGTATTTCCTCCATTCTCAAGAACAACAGCTGGCCCTCCCCCCCATTTATAAAAATTGGGTGTGGGGATAACAATGGCGCTCATCTTTTGAATATTGAAACCCCATGCTCATCGATATGCTTTTTCAACTCAATATTTGATAGCTTGCCGTAATCTAGCACATCGACTTTGTAAAGAAATGGCGCCGCATTGTTCAAGAATTCAAAGAGGCTACCGATAGTATAATCCTTGAGAACACCTTTCAGTGCGATATCAATATCTGATGTTCTCTTATAATTACCCATTGCTCGAGATCCAAATATTATCGCCTCATCAATATCAGCATAATGACCAACAGCATTGACAATAAAGTCAAAATGATCTATTTCTAGTCCAAATTTATTTATTGAGTGATTTTTTGAAATAATCATAAAGGTTTTTAAGGGCTGGAGCATAGTCTATACGAATAAACCGTTCCAACTTAACCGCAAATTTTTCATCATACGCATGAGATGATTGGTTACGACTATCTAAAGCTTTAGTCCAAGTATTTTGATCTTCGAAGTATTTAGCTTCAAAAGCTTTTCTAATGATTTCGCGCGGAAAAACAGCGTCATCATCAATGCTTTTTTCGGATTCTAATTTGTCTCTCATGGCTTTCCATGCCAGTTCAAACGTAAACTCGAATGCTTGCACCAAAGCTATTCGCGGAATCTCTTCATGTTCTGTGTCCTTACTAGAAATATCTTCAAATTTGGCATACGCCTTTGCAAAATTGGCAAACCTTTGTTGGAATCTTATATATTTTAGATCATCAGTATCCATAATATTCTAGCATAACATGTATCTCATCTTCTTCATAGCACATATGAACTAATCATTCTTCCCTTTCACTTTTTGCACCTCCGTTTGCACATCCCTTGCCGCTTTGCGATACGCACAATAATCACACGCCGCGGCTGGTGCTGGCAATTTTTCATTCATCAAACAGGCGCGAATATCAGTGAGCGCCTTTTCAACCCATGAGTCATTGCCAGTATATGGAATAAGGTCAATGTCGAATTCGAGTTTGGCATCGAATGCCTCGCGGTCAGTTTTGCCGTTGCAATAGACAAAATACCCAGTTTTAGACACCTTGAAACCATTCTGCCGAAATAGCCATTGATATACTTCCATCTGACGCTTGTAGCCGATCTGCCACTCTTTATCAAGTGAGACCTTTTCTTCTTTACTGGTTGATTTGTAGTCAACAATAATAACTTCACCTTCATTCGTCACCCAAATGTCATCGATAGCTCCAGTCACCAACAAATTGCTGGGCTCATGCACATATCTGATACCCTTGAAGTTGCTCCGCCACATATCCAAATCTTCATGTATATATGGAACAACATCTTTCAATCCATAAGCGTGCATCAATGGATGCGGACGCTTCTTGGCGCGATGAATATCGAATTCTTTCTTGAGTAATGAGTCAACGGCGGAATTGAGCGCAAATGGAAAACCTGGCGGACGACCAACTCCTAGTCGGCAATCCAAATAAAAACAAAGTGGGCAATTTAGGAACAAGTCAATTTTCGAACGACTCGTTCTGAACGGTTCATCGCTTTTTGGGTCAAAGATATTTCGCGTGCGGCGGGAGTTGTAGTATTCAGACATGTGGTAAGTTTACAGTGAAAATAGAAAAATAAAAAGCCATGGCAGGAGTACCTAGGTTTAGGTTTGCCGAAAAATAGTTTAATTATTTACCACTGTCACCTTCTTCATAACCACATCCGTAATCGGTTTGTCACTACCATTGACTGGTGTCGCTGCGATCGCGTCAACAACTTCAAGACCCTTTATAACTTTTCCGAAAATCGTGTAATTGTGAGGCAAAGGTGTATCTTTGTGCATGATGAAGAATTGACTGCCGTTGGTGTTCGGACCAGAGTTCGCCATAGCAACCATGCCTCGAGCATATCCGATCTTGTATGATTCTGTTGCAGGATTGAGTTCATCAGCAAACTTGTATCCTGGACCGCCCATACCTGTGCCAGTCGGATCACCACCCTGAATCATGAAACCAGTGATCACTCGGTGAAAAATTAAACCATTGTAAAATCCTTTATTAGCAAGTGTGACGAAATTTTCTGATGTCTTCGGCGCGTCAGCGTCATAAGTTTCGAATACTATCGTGCCTTTGTTGGTTTCAAGTGTGATTGTGTGCATACTATTTTTTATTACTGTTTTTATTACTGTTTTTGTTGGTGAATTATTTGTAGTAACTGGAACTGGTGTCGCCGCTTGATTTTGTGCCGACTGATCTGGTACTGCTGATGTTTCTGGTATATTCGAAACTGGTGTAGACGTTCCATAAGTATTTGTTGCGTCTGACTTGTCAGCCGACCGTGTCTGCCACCATTGCAAACCAGCGAGAATAATTAATACGACAATAATAGTTACAACCCACGGAAATTTTTTTACTTGAGTATTTTCCATATAAACATTTTATTATTAAATAATGTATATCTGATTATTACACACCCAAGACTCCGCTTCAAGTAAATACTAAAAGTTGTATAATTCTTTTGCTTTTGATACCACCAATTTCTTGGCATCTTCGAGTGACATTGACAATTTGATGCCTGCCGCCGCGCGATGTCCACCACCACCCAAACTCGAAGCAAGTTTTGAGACATCATATTTTTCTGGATCGCGACTGCGCATGCTAACTTTTATTTTATTTGGTTCCATTTCAATAATAATAATTCCGATGTCCCAACCAATAACCGATTTTAATCTATTAGCCATACCATCTCCACCACCAATTGCATCTACCGGTATACCCTTCTTTACCAGCGCATCATATGAAACGGCGGCAATAGCTACGTGATCATTACAGAATGTTTCTATTGAATTAAGAGCAAGTGCGCTGAAATAAATCGACTCTTTTTTCTCACTATTTTCCATAATAAATACACATTTCGTGTAATCTGGAACAATGCGTACCAATTCGGCAACAGCTTCAAACACACGATAATCGGTCGGAGGATATTTGAAACCACCTGTATCGGTATACATACCCATAAATAAATTTAAAGAAATATCTGGAGTTAATTGAATATTCCATTCTTTGAATAGTTGGAACAATATGAAAGCAGTTGCTGGTGATGACATATCGACAAGATTTATCTCCGCAAATGATTTATTGGTCGCATGATGATCGACGACAATAGTTCTAATCGCTAATGGAAATACTGGAGTATTCAATTGCGAAATCATTCCAGATGATGACGAATCAATGATAATAAACAAATCAAACTCTTTCAAATCAATATCCCAAAAGCTCTTCATCACTATATCTTTAGCCCCTGGGAAATGCATGAATGCTTGCGGAATATCAGAATCACCCTTGATAACAGTCGCTTTCTTACCCAATTGTTCAATAGCAAATTTCATCGCCAAAGCCGAACCGACACTATCGGGATCAGGTGACGGATGGCAGTGCAGTAAAATAGATTTCGCCTTCTTGATCTCGGCGAGAACGAGCGGAGCTTTTTCTTTTATTAAAGGCGAGGTTTCGGTAGTCATGGAGAATATGACTATAACATATTTTTATGCTATATTTTAGCCACTATGAACCGCACATATATTCGTGACCTAAAAAACAACATTGGCAAAGAAGTCAGCATCTCCGGCTGGGTGGATATTCGCCGTGATCATGGCAAGTTGATTTTTATTGATATAAGAGACGTAAGTGGAAAGATACAGGCTGTCATACTACCAAACCACAAAGAAGCTCAAGAAATTGCTAAACAATTACGAAGTGAGTGGGTTATTTCTATGACTGGAAAAATTAATGAGCGCCCAGCAAAAATGGTTAATATTGATGATTTTAACGGTTCTATCGAATTTGAAGTGTTCGCCATTGAAATACTATCCGCGGCAAAAGAGTTGCCTTTCGCAGTTACTGAAGAAATAAATATCGATACTCATCTAGATAACCTGCCACTTACCTTACGTTCCCCAAAACACCGAGCTGTATTCAAAATACAAGCAACTATCACCAAAGCTTTTCGTAGCTTCTTTGATTCACAAGGATTCAATGAATTCCAGGCGCCAAAACTTATCGGTGATGATGCTGAAGGTGGTGCCAACTCATTCAATGTTGAATATTTCAAACATATTGCACACCTTGCCCAAAGCCCTCAACTCTACAAACAGATCATGGTTGGCGTCTTTGAACGTGTTTATGCTATAGGCAATGTTTATCGCGCCGAGAAACATTCCACAACTCGCCATCTAAATGAATACACTTCACTTGATATCGAGATGGGTTTCATAAAAGATCATGAGGACATTATGAATATAGAAACGGCATTTCTGGCACATCTTTCAAATACATTGAAAGATGAATGTGCGACTGAATTCAAATTACTTGGTGCCACTATTCCCACTATTCCTGAAAAAATTCCACGCATGACTCTACGCGAGGCTCAAGTTCTAATCACCAAAGAAACTGGGAAAGACTGTACCCAAGAGCCAGACCTCGAACCTGAACACGAACGTTGGTTGTGTACTTATGCGTCAGAAAAATTGGAATCTGAATTTATTTTCATTACCAACTTCCCTACGGCCAAACGTCCATTTTATACTTATAGAGACGAAAAAGATCCAACCTACACAAAAGGGTTTGATTTGCTGTTCCGTGGTGTAGAAATTACCACGGGCGCGCAACGCATACACAAATATGATGACCTTGTTGCTTCAATGGTAGAGAAGAAGCTCAATCCGGAGAAATTCAGTTACTATCTTCAAGCCTTCAAATATGGACTTCCTCCGCATGGTGGTTTTGGTCTCGGCTTGGAACGTTTGACGGCAAAACTGCTCGGTATTGATAATGTCAAAGAGGCAGCACTATTTCCACGTGACATAAACAGAATCGATACATTGTTGTCGCAATAAAAAGCTATTTTATTATGAGCTATTAGGGTAGCGATAGTTATGCTCTGTGAAGTGTTATAATGCGAACATGTAATCCGTGTGGCGTGACGCAGGAGGGTGGGGTGGCACCGGTGATGATAAGGTGTGACCATGTAGTTATATATTTTTCATGTTTTGGTGGAACTTACGTTTGTAAGTTTCAATATGATTTTTGGAGACATTTGAGCCATAAAATAACGATATTATCCACATAAACTTACAAACGTAAGTTCCATATTATTGATTGAAAATACCCCTTCCGAGGAGGACGCAACAACTAAACCAATTTTTATCAACAATAACTTCTATATTTGATTTACCAAATAATCAAAAAAACGTATCTTATAAAAACATTACAAAAATGACCAGACCAAAATTCACAAACAAAACCTTACTTGAACTCATTGTACTTACTATGGTTTCCGTACGGCAATATTCTGCAAATGAAATACTTTCGAAACTTAGTTCAATCGACTTTATTGTACCGAAAGGTAGCCTCCACCCACTACTAGCAAAACTAAAACGACAAAACTTAATCGCTTCTCAATTCGAAGAAATGGATATCGGTCCATCACAAAAAAGTTTTTACCTAACTGAAAATGGCCAATGTCGACTAAAAGAGCTCAAAACAAACTGGCACAAAATAGAACATATCATCTACAAAATCTCACGAAAAACGTCCTGAAATTATCAACTTCACACCAGTGTTTAAATAACCTCGCTATTGTATAATACACAAATGGACATGCGACACCTTATTTGGATTGGCGTACTTGTTGGCTCAACTGTCGGCGGATGGCTTCCAACTCTCTGGGGCGCGGGAGCTTTCTCAATTTCAGGAATTATTGGAAGTACTATCGGCGGACTCGTAGGGATTTATATCGGTGCTAGAATTTCCAGCTGGTTTTAAACTTTTTTTTGCCACCTTATACAAAAAATACGCCCGTAAATATACGCGCGTATTTTTTGTAAAAGAAACGTTCGAAATCTATCGACGGCGCTTCTTCGATGCTTTGCGTGCATGCTTCACCGCGACGCGTTTCTTCGTCTTGCGAGATCGTGAAGATTTCTTTTGCACTGATGCTCTTTTTGCCATGTTAGTGTTGAGCTTGATTACGACTGCCAAATGCTCGACCGCTATCCATTATAGAGCATGCACACATAATAGCGAGAGTTATTTTTACAAAACTGTGTATAACTCAAAATAAAATTTTTATAAAAACTAAATATAAATACTTTATTTTATATTTTGACAATTAACTATCAAGTAGTATGATACCAATATGAAAAAATTATCTTTTTTTGCAAAAATAAAGTCCTGGATTTCTAGACACAAAATTAGCAGTTTCATTATTCTTGTAATTATAATTGGTGGTGGATATTACTTATACAAAAAAACAACTACAGCAAACGCCGCGCCACAATACATCATGTCCCCTGCGCGCATTGGCACCATCACACAATCAGTCAGTGGTAGCGGACAGGTGTCGGCGCAAAATCAACTCGACGTCACCAGTCAAGTTTCTGGAACTATTCAAACAATACCCGTTTCGGTCGGACAACATGTCAGCAAAGGAGATTTGCTCGCAACTATTGACGCGCGTGATGCTTTGATTAGTCTCGAAAGTGCTCGTATCGCTTATGCCAAGCTTGTCCAACCGGCAAAAGCTGGCGATATTACCAATGCGCAAAATACACTTGCAAAAGCATACAATGACGGTTTTAATGCAGTTTCAACTACATATCTAGATTTGCCAGCAATCATGACGGGAATGAAAGATATGCTTTACGGTCAAACAGGATTCTTGAGTGACCAAAAATCTTCATCTCTCATATCAACTGCGCGCGACTATCGCCAAACAGCCGGCATCAGTTATGACAAAGCTCTGGCTCAATACCAAATAACTCTTGACCAATACAAAAATCTTACACGGGCTAGTGCCACTTCAAGCATTAACGAACTCATAACCAATACATATACAACAGTAAAAATGGTGGCAATTGCCCTTCAAAATATCCAAAATACGGTCACTTATATAATCACAGTCCAGCCAGATTATCAGGCAAGTATCGCCAACACAACCGCTACAAATGTAGTTTCTTGGTCAAATCAGATTAATAGCGATCTTTCAAGCATCGTTTCCGCGCAGAATTCGATTTCAAGTAATAACAATTCCTTGAACACTCTCCTAACTGGTGCAGAAGATCTCGATATCCAAAGTCAACGCCTATCTCTCCAACAAGCTGAGGAAACTTATGCGAAATACTTTATTCGTGCCCCATTCAATGGTGTGGTCGGACGCATTCCTGTTTCAGTCTATGGACAAGCTAGCGCAAGTACTGTCGTAGCTACTATCGCTAGTGATCAGAAGATTACAACCATACCATTAAACGAAGTAGACGCAGTCAAGGTACAAAAAGAAAACAAGGTAAAATTAACTTTTGACGCATTGAGCGGACTTTCGATCGACGGTAAAGTTGTCGAAGTTGATTTGATTGGTACTGCCAGCCAAGGAGTCGTGACATACAATGTAAAAATAGCTTTTGACGGAACCGATCCTCGAATAAGAACGGGTATGAGTGTTGATGCAACTATCATCACCGAAGAAAAAACCGGTATCATTGTCGTTCCTTCCACAGCCATCAAAGGTCAAGGGCAAAAAAAATACGTTGAAGTCTTGGATGATACGACGGCCTTAAATGCCGCGACCGCAAATGCAACAAACTCTACTCGAACAAACCGCAACACTTCGTCAACAACCAGTAATCAAGGAAACCTTTCTACTACCACTAATAGAAATCGTCAAAATCAATCAATAACGATATCTTCCAAAGTGACTCCTCGTCAAATCATAGTAGTCACTGGTGATTCGGACGATCTTAACACAGAAATAATCAGCGGAATTGAAAATGGACAAATTATTATTGTGCGTACGACTGCTGGTGGATCGACAACTGCACAAGCATCGGCACCAAGTATATTGAGTAGTTTTGGTGGTAATCAACGTGCGAGCGGCGGAACAGTCAGAGCGATTGGTCGTTAGGGGTCAAAACAAATATGATAGAAATTAAAAACATCACCAAAACCTATATGACTGGGGATAATGCCACGCACGCCTTGCGTGGGGTCAGTTTTGTAATAAAAGATGGAGAATTCGTGGCCATAATGGGACCATCCGGATCCGGTAAATCAACACTCATGCATATCTTAGGCGCGCTTGATACGCCAACTTCCGGAACTTACAAACTTGATGGGCATGACGTTTCGAAACTATCAGATGATGAACTGGCGGAAATTCGTCGCAACCAGATCGGTTTCGTTTTTCAGTCATTCAACCTGCTTCCCCGTGCAACCGTACTTCGTAATGTAACTCTACCTTTAGTGTATGCCGGGATTCCACAACACGAACGTAACAAACGGGCGCATACAGCGCTAATGAGTGCCGGCATGACTGAAGATCGATTTCTCCACAAATCAAACCAACTATCAGGTGGACAAATCCAGCGTGTAGCAATCGCCCGTGCTCTAGTCAACAATCCAACCCTCATTTTGGCGGATGAACCGACTGGTAACCTCGACACTCAAACTGGAAATATTGTACTCGGAACATTCCAACGCCTGAATAAAGAAATGGGTCGAACAATCATTTTGATAACCCATGAAAAAGATGTGGCCGAACACGCCGATAGAATTATCCATATTCGAGATGGAGAGATTGTCGAAGATAGTGGAAAACACGTGAAGCGCATTATAAAAAATTTATGACCACCTCCGACATCCTCCACGAAACATTTTCTGCCTTAACCGCGAATAAAGTCCGCACTTCTTTGACGATGCTCGGAATCGTGATCGGTATCGGTTCAGTCATCGCTATGGTCTCCATCGGTCAAGGTGCACAAAATTCAATTCAATCAAGCATCGAAGGTCTCGGGTCAAATTTGTTGACTATATATCCAGGTGCTATACAGCCAGGACGCGGAATTGTTTCATCTGGACGTGGCTCGGCACAAAGTTTAAAAAATGAAGATACTGAAGTACTGCGAACGATTGACGGTATAAGTCTGATCGCTCCAGAACTAGACCGTAGATTCCAAATTGTCTCTTCTGTTGGCAACAATACAAATTCCACGGTTATCGGTACGGTCGCTGATTATGCCACAGTACGAAATCTCGTTGCTGACGAAGGATCATTTTTCACCGATATTCAAAATACCAGTCTGGCCAAAGTCGCCGTCATCGGAGCGACAGCGGCAACAGATTTGTTCGCTGACCAAGATCCAGTTGGTGGCACAATCAAGATCAATGGGGTGATTTTCCGTGTCATCGGACTCTTGAAATCAAAAGGTGGTTCAGGTTTTGCCAATCAAGATGATATGGTATTCGTCCCTCTTGGAACCATGCAAAAAATACTCACTGGTGTAGATTATCTTTCAACAATTGCCGTCAGTGTCACCAATAAAGATGACATGCCAGCCATCAAAGACGCGGCTATCGCGGCACTGGTTGCCAAACACCGCATCACCGAACCGGATTTTTCCATAATTTCTCAAGCGGACATTCTTGGAACTTTGAACCAAGTAACGACGGCATTCACCGCTTTTCTAGCCGCTATCGCTAGTATTTCTCTAGTGGTAGGCGGCATCGGTATTATGAACATGATGTTAACGACAGTAACAGAACGTACCCGAGAGATCGGCCTTCGCAAAGCCATCGGCGCAACTCGTCGTGACATCAGTATCCAATTCCTAGCGGAAGCAGTCGCTCTGACCGTCATCGGTGGTGCTATCGGCGTGGCTCTAGGTTGGGGTATAGCTACTGCAGTTACTTTGCTCGGAATCCTGGAAACAAACGTCTCTCTCCTCTCGGTCGCCCTCGCATTCGGTGTTTCAGCTTTGATCGGTATCGTTTTTGGATACTATCCAGCTCGCAGAGCTTCGAGGTTGAATCCGATTGAGGCTTTGAGGTATGAGTAATGTATATACTTAAAATAATAAGTATACTTGTAGAATTAATTAGGAGTTGAGCTTGCTGTATCTAGTACTTCTGGTGCTAGTGTTACTGGTTCTGGTTCAACAATTGCAGGGGTAGTGCTTGGGGTATTTGAAGTAATTGTTGAAGTAGTAATAGTAGTAGTTGCGGTTTCAACTATTGTAGGATCTGGAGTCAACACTAGCGGTGTTGTCGTACTTGTAACTGATTCCGTAGTTGTAGCTATTGTTGTAGATACTTCTGGAATAGTAACTGTGGCGCGCATTACCCTACTGGTACTTCGTGCTGGCATAACGTCTGATAATATGGCTTGGGGGGTTGTACTACTAGCACTTATGAGTAATGCCTTTAATTGATCTTTATTTATACAAACATCATCCACACATAGTTTATTTTCTATATGTAAATCTCCTACAAATATATTTAGAATATGAGCAGTAGCAGATGTAAGAAAATCCATAAATGAAATAAATATTTTTTCAAGGAAAGGGGTAGAACCTGCTAAAGTGTCAGCCGTACTCGAAGCCAGTAAATTGGCAGTGGATGAAGCAACTATATTCAAGAATGTCGTGGAAGCTGTTAGTTCA
>JAVHOW010000009.1:0-35844 GCA_036170235.1 Minisyncoccota bacterium | reverse complement strand
GTCGCTTTGCGACGCTCCGAATTCTGGCGGAAACGGCGATTCTATTTTTTGGCTGCCGGACTTGGAATCGAACCAAAATTTTCGCTTTCAGAGAGCGACGTACTACCTTTATACGATCCGGCAAGGGATTACTCATATTGAATTGTCCTTATAAAATACGCTATTTGAGGCGAATATTCAAGGTGACATTTATGAAGCTAGAATATTTCCGAGTGACTGCCGATCTGTGAAAAAACTATTTTCTGTTGAGTGTCAATTTTTTTATAAACGATGAGCACGTCCCCAGACACATGACACTCTCTTGATTCTTTCATGTTTCCAGTAAGTTGATGATCGCGTAACGCTGGAGCTAACGTATTTCCTTCAGATAGATCGTTAATAATCTGTTCCGCTCTCTCACGATTAAATAACCCTGATTTTAAGAGTTTTCGAAATTGTTTTCTGAACTTTTTACTGTATTTGATTCCATATCGTATCAGGAAAGTATATCATCAATCATTTCTTTTGCAGAAGAAAAGCTCTTTCCATGTTTGATCGCCCACTCTGTCTCCTTAATCATCCTTCTTTCCTGCGCCAGCGTATACCCATTTTCCGTCCTCGCCACAAATGGAATGGACTTGGTGCGAATAACCTGATTCAAAAACAACTTAATCCCCGACGACAAATCCAGACCCAATTTCTCGAGGATCTTCTGGGCTTGGGCTTTGGTGGCGGAATCAATGCGAAGTTGTACAGTGGTAGTCATATGTAATTTGCTCTGTGAGCATGTAATTAATGAATATAATACTAGTATATACAACGTACGTACAATGTCAATACACTATTCTAACCCATTTAACCTCTGAATAATGCTTGCATAGTACAGATAAAAAGAGTATAAAATAAGCAGAAAACCTTAACAAAGAAAGGGTCCTTGGTATGATTTATTTCTACATCCCCGTATGTGTCTTGATCGTTGTCTGCTTGTACTACACAATAATGTCCTCGACCAAATACAAAATTCTACGTCTGCTGGAAAAACACAATGTCCCGTACAAAACATGGGATCCTGATGGGAGCGACAGAACTCTTTACCGTCTCATTGAATCCGTTGAGGATGGTGAGATTGAGCTTGAATCAAGGAGTGACGGCAAGCTGGTACTCCACGTCTTCGTGGCTGTCGTCACCATCCGCCACCAACACAAAAAAGACTGGTTCGAATTGCGTGAGCACAGACGAAAAGGTTCTGACGGTTCGTTTGTGCCGAGACAATTCAGTGGAAGTCTTGGAGGTAAAATCAAGAGGCATCGTGGAGAATATCCACTTAAGGCCGCTCAACGAGAAATCGGCGAGGAGCTCGGCGCTTCAGAACCACGTTTCAGAGATCCTGAAGAGTATGCTATCAAAGACGACCTGAACACCGAAATAATTGGTCCTCAACCATCCGATGGTCGTCTAGGAGTCTATGACATATATCACCGTCATCACTTCAGTTGCGAAATCACAAATGGTCTGTACCATCACACCTACATCGAAAGTCATTCTAATAAAGAAGATCGTCAATTCTTCTGGGTGAAGGTGTGAGTAAGTTTTCAGTTCATCCCGCTACCAGCTAGCGGGACTTTTATTTATTACGCCGAAGTGATAACCGCCAAAACAATCGCTGAAATTATCGCGCCAATAAGTCCGACTTTCTGATGCTTCATCAACTTTTCGTGATTGATTGTCAGTCCAAGAATGACGGTTATTATAATATAACTTTCCGACAATGCGGTCGCCACCGCTATAGGAGCAAGTGTCATAGAAAACGCATAAGCAACCCAAGCCACATTATCAGATATTGCCGTGGAAAAAAGCAAAGGCACGTTACGCTTCAAATCAGAAAAAGTCTTTTTTATTTTTCCATGTGAAATAAGATATATGCCACACCCAAGCGTCATAAATGCATTAACAAAAAAATTCGCTACTAGTGGATTCGAGATCTGACTTCCCCATCCTAGAAAGAAATTCGCACACCCCATTGCTATTGCGGCGACACACGCGATAAGCACTCCCTTTTCCAGAAGAATGTTCTTAGAAATATGTCCGCGAAACGCAACCAAAACAAGTCCAGCGATGAGGATCACGATCAACGCCACTTGTGCCATTGAGATAACTTGGCCAAGAACAAAAAACGATAATAGCGCAGCTGAAACTATTTCAAATGACCAAATCGGTTCGACGATTGCCAATTTGCCCTTACGCAATGCCTCCAAATCTAGCAATGCCGCTATAAATAATATGACAGAAGCAGAAATAAGTACTCCGAGTGGCACATTCGGTCTGACAAAAAGATCCGGAATAGAACGCCACACAAATGGTATTAGTATGATTGTTCCAAATCCTGTAATAAAAAACAGCGTCTCCCAATCGCCCAGCTTACGTGTTGATTTTTGTATAAGAAAATCACCAAAACCCCAGCAGAGCATGGCGATGAATGCGAGTCCTATACCAACACTGATTGTCATAATGGTTATAAGTATAACGTACTCTTATTCAAGAGAACACACAGTAATTCCTTTTTCTAGAATTTCTTCTTTAGGAAAAAATTTTGTAAGATCATCAAAAGAAAAAGTTTTGGAATATATAATCTTTTTGTTTATTGACCTACCGGTATATGATTTCTTAATTGGATCCCATTCTTTGAGAAGTAACGCATCACCTTCTTGTGGTTGAAAATCACCCAAACGAAGCTCGTACTTCTTTTTACCAGAAGCGACTAAGTCAAAATATTCAGGCCATATTTTTTTCTCAAATGTTGCCATTTTCTTTAATTTCAAACTTTATTTCTTGGTCATTTGTTACTTTTTCTCCATCATTTTCTCCTTTCCCCTTCCCCCTAATCTTCGCCGCCTTCATAAACTCCGTAAACAATGGGTGTGGCATCAATGGTCGCGCCAAAAATTCTGGATGAAATTGCGTGCCGAGGAAGAATGGGTGGGTATTTTTTTCGCCAAAACTTGAACCTGTTACGCCTGATTTTAACTCTGATTTCACATTTGAATCTATTTTCGAACCTGCACGAGGCAATTCCGCAATCTCCATCAGCGTACCATCTGGTGACTTTCCTGAAAATACCAGTCCCGCTTTTTCTAGACGTTCAATGTACTTCGGATTGACCTCATAACGATGACGGTGGCGCTCTTTTATACTTGTAGTTAATTTTGGTAATTTTTTGCCTGCAAAATACGAATATGCCTCCTGCGCGATAGTTCCTTTGCCAAGTTTTGCAGGATACAGACCCAAACGCATCGAACCGCCATAATTTCCTTCGGCAATCTTCTTTTTCTGATCGAGCATAATGTCGATAATCAAATGTGGCGACTTCGGATCTATCTCGGCAGTGTGCGCGCCATTCAAGCCCAAAACATTTCGCGCGTATTCGATAGTCATGAGTTGCATACCATAACAAAGCCCAAAAAACGGAATTCCGTTTTCACGAGCATAACGAATCACATTCAGCTTACCTTCAATGCCCGACTCGCCAAATCCGCCAGGAACGATGATGCCGTCCATTTCATCCAGTTTTTTATATGGTGAATTAGCAAAACCAAGGTCGGACCTTGACTGCGGCTGGCGATTTAAGGTCCGACCTTGGTTTTCCTCAAAATCCCTCGCATTCACCGTATGAATAATCGGCTTCACTCCTGTCGCGTATCCGGAAAATTTGATCGCCTCCAACACTGACAAATACGCATCCGTCAAAACAAAATCTCCAGTATTGAAATATTTGCCAACAATAGCAATGTTCAATGTTTTATGTTCATGATTTTTGATACCACGCGCCATCTTTTTCCATTCAGCCAGTAAAAGTATTGGATGTGCCGACAATGCCTTAATTGTATCTTTGTTCACATGCAAAACTTCTAGAATAATTTCCGCAAGCCTATCATGTTCAAAATTTACTGGCACATCATATATACTCTGAATGTCAGGCGCGGAAATAACCCGCTTTGCCAAAATATTACATGCCGTAGCAATCTTTTCCTTGCGACGATCATCGAGTGGAACTTCCGCACGCGCAATCACAATATCAGTAGTGACACCATATGAAGCTAATTGGTGAACTGCGTTTTGAGTTGGACGCGTCTTCATTTCGCCAAGCGTTCCCGGGGTTGGTAAATATGAAACTATAATGAAAGCCACATCCTCTGGATGACGAATTTTAAGTGCACGAGCGGCTTCGATAAACATGATGTTCTGATAGTCACCTACTGTGCCACCAATTTCAACAATAGAAACGTCCGATTTATTCACTTTGGCAGAATGTTCAAAGCGACGAACTATCTCATCCCGAATATGCGGAACTGCTTCAACACATTTTCCGCCATAACCGAGTGCGCGCTCTTTCTCGATCACATGTTTGTACACCATACCACTGGTGATGTAATCATCAGGCGTCAGATCGCGATTCAAAAATCTTTCATAATTCCCCATATCCTGATCAGTTTCCATGCCAGAATTTAGCACAAATACTTCACCGTGTTCAGTTGGATTCATTGTGCCAGCGTCCACATTCAAATATGGATCAACTTTTACTAGATTGACTTTGAAACCTTTTGCCGCAAGGAGTGTGCCAATAGAGGAAGTGGCGATACCCTTTCCAACACCAGACATAACGCCACCGATCACGAATATGTATTTGTGATGGAGATTTTTCGGGCGAGCAGTGGCTTTCTTCCCAGGCTTTCGCTTCATAATCCCATTCTAGTGAAGTGAGCCAGCTTTGTCTAGTTGAAATAGATGCGAAAAATGTGTCTTAATTAAACCTTCAAATATCTTCGCGCCGCGATATAACTAGGTATACCACCAAGAATAATTCCAGCCCCGATGATAAGAACAAAAATCTGACCGAAGTTTTGGATGAAATAACGTGAGAAAATGTTGACCGCCAATTCAAAGTCTGACGCGACTTGCACGCCGGCAAATCTCAATACCAAAGCATCACTCCAATAAGCAAATGCCGCCATCAGAATAAGCGTTATAATGCCCGAAAGAATTCCATACATAATACCTGAAACAACCAGTGGTCCGCGCACATAAATGTTACTAGCACCGACTAATTTCATCACTGAAATCTCATCTTTGGCTGTGTAGACAATCAAACGGATCGTATTCCAGACGACAATAATAGAAACAAGAACAAGAATAATCACAATGATCAAGCCAGCCTGTTCCACAGCTGGAATTATGCGTCCCAAACGATCGATGACCAATTTATTTTGCTGATAATTTATCTTCTCAATGATCGGCGTGCCATCAACAGTAGCGGGGTTTTTATTTTCTAGAAAATTGGCAATGCTTGCATACTGACCAGGATCTTTGGCTTTTATGTTGAGTGAAGCTGGAAATGGATTGGTGCCGATCTCATCGAGTCCTTGCATGATGAGTGCGTTACCTTGCCACTTGTCCTTGAACTGTGCCAATGCTTGATTGCGTGAGACGTATTCGACTCGAGATACTTCTGCCAAATGTTCGATATCTTTTTTGAGCGACAAAATGTCAGCTTCTGGAGCTTCAAGCGTGAAATAAGCATTGATATCAACTTTGTCTTTCACGTCTGCGATCAAACTACGTCCGAAAGCGCCAGCAAAAATAATCCCTCCAAGCGCGCACAAAGAAAGCGTGATAACCACAATAGCGGCGAATGACAAGAAACCATTTCGCCAGAAATTGACGAAACCTGTTCGGGTGATGCGTTTGAAGGTGGTGAAAATCATGGTTTGATTATAGCACGAGCCTCTGATATGTGGGTGAGGATACACTGCGGAGGGCGATGAGCCCGAGCATAGGAATTTTTCAGCAGAAAAATATCCGCGTATCCGAATCCCACATGTCAGAGGCTCGTGCTTACTTAATTACAAAACATACTTACCACTCTTGTCATCTCGAACAATTTTCCCCTTCTCCATAGTAATAACACGCCCTTTCACCGTATCAACCACACCTTTATTGTGAGTCGTCAGAAGAATCGTCGTACCCAACTCATTGATCTTCTGTAAAATCCGAATGATCTCAAAGGTGTTAGTCGGATCAAGATTGCCTGTCGGCTCATCGGCGATCACGATATCTGGCTGATTCACAATTGCTCGCGCGATCGCCACACGCTGACGTTCACCACCAGAAAGTTCATTGGGAAAATTCCAAATCTTGTGACCGATGTCAACGAGTTCCAATACATGAGGCACATCCGCCGCAATCTCGTGATCACTGCGTCCCGAAGCCTCCATAGCAAAAGCAATATTTTCATACACAGTCTTGTTCGGTATCAGACGATAGTCCTGAAATACCGTGCCGATACGTCGGCGTAACTTACTCATCTGACGTTTGTTCAGACGACTAATGTCAGTTGATTCAAAGAAAATGGCACCATCGGTCGGATATTCCTCGGCAATGAGCATTTTCATGAGGGTCGTCTTGCCCGCGCCAGAATGACCGACAATGGTCACGAATTCCTTGGGTTCTACGCCAAAACTGACGCCTTCGAGCGCTACGGACTTGTCTGGATAAATTTTTGTAACTTTGTCGTAGTAGATCATAGGTATATTATACAAAAATTGACCTAATTAACCTAATTTCTAATTGACCTAAGAAATGACTAGATTCGAATTATTCTTTTACTTTTTTATAGATAGTGTTAAATATAAGGTTTAATTCTTTGGCTTCAGTCCATAGTTTTCTTGCTTCACTTTTGCATTGAGGTTCAGCAATAGCTAACATTCTCAAAAAATGTTTAGCTTCACGAGATTCTTTTTTACATATCCCAATTTTATGACGAAAATCTGCCTTACTTTCTGAATCATCAGCTTCACAATAATTCGCTCCTACTGAAGTTGAACATTTAATGAGTTGCGTAATTAATGATCGACTAATCTCATCTTTATTTAATTTCTTACAAAAATAAATAACAGACTCACCAAACTTAGCCGTCCTCTCTTCAAGATCATATTTTTTATTGATTGTTTCATTAGTCATTGGTATTTTCTTAGGTCAATTAGACCAATTAGGAATTAGGTCAATTTATAGTTCTTTCTCCGCCTCAATAAATTCCTCCAAATCCCCTTCCAGAACCTTATCAACCTGCGCCGTCTCCACATCCGTTCGATGATCTTTGACCATTTTGTATGGATGCAAAACGTAGGATCGAATCTGATTCCCCCATTCAATCGAGGTAGTTGAAGAAATCTGCATGCCACGTTCCTTGGCAATCCGTTCGTCCTCCATGCGTTTCCAAAGTTTGCCACGCAAGATGTCCAGCGCTTTTTCACGGTTTTGCGCTTGCGATCTTTCAGAAGTTACATGAATAGAAATCCCACTTGGCGTATGAACTAACCTGACCGCAGTTTCACGTTTATTCACATTCTGTCCGCCAGGACCACCTGATTTCGCGATTGAAATTTCAAGATCACTATCTGGTATCACCAAATCATTCGCGAATGTTTTCTCAAATTTCGGAATCACTTCAACCAGAGAAAAAGAAGTGTGTCGTTTCTTATTGGAATCAAATGGGGACACGCGCACCAAACGATGCACGCCAGATTCATTCTTTAATGAGCCGTACGGGCCGAGCTGGCTGGTGCCACTAGATTTTCCCCCAATTTCTATAGTAATGTTACGGTAACCGCCATGGTCATTTTCATTGCTGTGAATCACAGACCAACCCCAACCTTTACTTTCGCCATATTTTCGATACATTCGCACCAACATAGCCGAGAAATCTTCCGAGTCATCGCCACCAGCGCCAGAAAGAATAGTCATGATTGCCGCACCTTTGTCATACTTCCCCACGCCCTCTAACGCCGACTTTAATTCCTGCAATTCTTTGACCGCAGTTTGTGCCTTCACTTTGTCATTCCAAAAATCCGCCGCAGACATAGCAGTTTCCAGTTCCTGAATCTTTTTTTCGATGTCTTCTTTCTGTTGCATATAATTTGTAAGCTTTTTTTCTTAATTCCTTAATCTTGAATCATGAGTTTCTTGGAATGGAGCCAAAGCCCGGGATCGAACCGGGGACCCACGCATTACGAATGCGTTGCTCTACCAACTGAGCTACTTTGGCGTAATCGTCGCAACAAATAATGTACTTTTTATCTCAAATCCAAAGGTGGTGGTCACATAACTCGCGAGACAAGACTCTCTTGTTTTGAGATAAAAAGTACATTATTTGTTGCTCCTCATCCGATACTGTGGAGCCGACGTCCGGGATTGAACCGGAGACCTCGCCATTCGTTTACACCTTACCTTACAGGTACTGTACACTTTTCACATTTTTTACAAAAATGTTCAAAGTCTTGCGAAGCTCCCCCGGAGCTTCTCACCTTACGGCAAGGACTAGACTGTATCTTTCTCCATTTTATTGGAGACCCTTGTCAGTCGTTCGGGCGCACACATTTTATGGGCGCCACGGTCTTATCCTTAATAAAATCAGGACTTTAACCGTTATTCGGGATTCGCATATGCGTTACCGCGTATGTGGGCAGGGTCTTACGACCTACCAATGGCGTGCTCTACCAACTGAGCTACATCGGCATTAATATTAAAAAATTACAAACAACTACTATCATAAGACCTGATCAATTATCAAGATAACTCCATAAGGATAGACTATTTATCGAATATTTTCAATCATGTCGCATATTAACCTCTTCAGTTTTATATTATTAAAATAAACTATTACTACACCGTACTCTGATTTATATTTATATGTGCCCTCACCTCTTACTTTTGAAACTATGATTTTATAGAATTGCTCCTCCACAACATTTAATTCGTGCATCCAGTAGTTAAGGACTCTTTCTTTAGATATGTCACTAAATATCTGTATACTAAATCTGAGCTTTTTTCTATCTATATTAAAAACTTTTTTGTAATATATAAATCAAATATCTCCATCTTGGAAATTTTGTATTTACTTATTGGTAGACTAAGTCTTTTCATGGTGGTAAGTATACCACATAAAAATATAGACTGATTTTCTGCGCGAAACAGTGATAAAAGTAAGAACTGCTTTGAAAAACCAAAAGGGGTACATTCACATCCCTGATTTGAAATCATATATGAAAACTGACGTAAAAACAATCAGATAATAGCTTGAATTTGTGTTATACACATGCACATTTGATTTATTGTTGAGAAAGATGATACCATAGTCTCATGGACTGGAGGTATCTTCCAGTCGGTAAAGCCCCGAGAAATCGGGGTTTTTGCTATTTTACGGCCATTCCTTTAGGCCATATTCGCCAAAATCGCCTTTATACACATAGGTATGCAACAGGTCAAAAAGCTTATTATCGGTGTCTTTCGGATCCTTGGCATGACGAGCAAAAGGATAAGTGCAATAATCGGCCATTTGTATACCATTCACATTGTCTTTTTTTGTAAAAAACAAAACCTCACTGCTGATGTTCTTGAACCGTTCTTTGGAATGGTAAAATGTCCCGTTCTTTCTGGCTTCAGTTAGCACACCTTGAATCCTTCGACTCTCTTTTTTACCACGAGCTTCGAATATTACCTTGGCATCATCAGTTTTTAGAAAATGACCAATGCGCTCAAAGATCCAGTCAACATTTCTCATGTACAAATCACCCGGATCATATTCCTGTCCCGAATCTGCTTTGAACTTTTCCGCTGTCTTCAAGAGCTTCATTTTATTGATTGAAGAAGAGATTAATATCGCAGAGCTCTTTTCCAATGTATTCAACATTTTTTCCTTGAAGATTCTATAATTATCGGGATTTAGTAGAGTCTTGAAAATACCGTCTTTCCTTCTAATTTCATTGGAATGAAGATGTATATCTCGAGCATTCCAAAATAGCTGTTTGATTTCATCAACCGATGGTACCAATACATCTCGATAAACCTTGGAAGGAACGATCAAAGCTGTCACAGTCATTACTGGAAAAACTGTAGGATGATCATATTTCTTTATATCTCGATGCATGAAAGGATCTCCGGTTTCATCAATAAAAACAAGATATTTTTCTGATAGCCTGAATATTTCTGACTCTTTTATGTCACATTTTTCGGTTGTCATTCGAACAATTATACTCTTTTTGGGTAATTTGTCTTCAAATTTAATACAATCACCTAAAAGCCCCGCCCACGCCGTCCATATCTTCATAAAAAATCTATAACGACTCCGCCCGACGCACGGAATCAGGCTTTTTCTAAAATCATCTGGACTCGTTGTAATTCACTGGGTTTACTTAATAGTCCATAATTGCCTTAACATTCCCACTGAATAATCCCTACCTTCTTCCCTTTCCACCGATCTTGAATATCAAGTATATGACGACTATTCCAGATAGTGTCCATACCCAATGCCTTATCAAAAAAGCCAATAAATCCATAGCCATATTGAACACCGAATCCATCCTATTCAAACCTTTACCACCAAAATCAGTTATAGGCCCCGTAGATGTGCCTAGGACACCCCCATTTGAGTCAATTGTAGTCCTATTCCCAATATTACCTGCAAAACCACTGGAACTATTTGAACCGACACCGGTATCATCAGAACGCACAGGCTTCTTGAAACTCTCGATCTTATCAGCCAAAACAGAGGCAATATCATCAGCCTTGGCGACAATAGAATTTGCGGTATTCAGAGCAGTTTCCCCCACAACCTCCGTAGTTATTTTCCTAGTAATACTTATAGACGACTTATCGCTTTCATACGAGACCAGAATTTTATCGGAATTGAGAGATGTTGAAATTTTGACTTGGACATTATGTGAACCGGGATCTGCAACCCAATTTACAGAAACATCCTTCAAACTATCAGCCGTGGAGGAAAATGACACTTTCGATATTTCCTTATCATCCACGAGGAATAAAGCCGTACCAGTAAAATTGATTCCAGAATTATTTTGTATCCCAGCGTAGATCTTGATACTATCACCATCGTTCACAGAGAGACTTGAATACCAAACTGTTGGCAATATTCTGGCATTAATTTTAGTAGAACTCAGGGTTGTCCCTTGCGCAAAAGTATTCAAAGTGCCGATCAAAAAATAGGCGACAAGTGTTAATAGTGAAAATGCAACATATTTTTTCATTGTTTATTTATTCTGAATGAGCTGTTCACCTTGAAAACTAGTAAATAATGTCCTTGTCGCAAGTTTACTCTGCGTCATGTAATTATTCGCTACATACACACCAAAGATAATAACAAGTACAATTAAACCATTAGTAATAAGTCTTGGATGCTTTTTATCCATTCTGATAAACAATTTAAAGATGAGTGCTAGTACAACAAGGATCGCAATAATTCCCAGTATGATGTTTGCTATATGCCTAGGGGATGTCAGATATTTCTCGAAAAATGTTGTCTTGGTATATGTTTGCACTGGCGCTATATCAATTGTTGGCATAGATTTCGAATCTACAGCTACTTCCACGGAAGCGCCCATGACTTTAGAAGGAGGTTCTATTTTTGTGATAGGTACAGTTACAACAGTTGTAATTTTTGAAGATAGAGCAGTCTCTTTTTCTGGTTTATTTGTAGTCACAGCATTCGCTGGTTTACCATACACTTGAGCCACGAAGATAGTAGGATTCCCCTCGAATGTCCCAGTAGCAATGCCTGTCCCCATTTCGGTATACGCATTCTTAACGATATTCTCCCTATGTGTCGGAGAATTCATCCACGCTAGAGTGACATCCTGTGAATCGGTGAAATCAATGGCCAAATTTTCCCCAGCGTATTCATATTTGTAACCGACTTGTTTGAACCAATACCACGGTTCTTTGCCTTCAGGACTAACATGGGCAAAATATTCCTTTTCCGCCATATCTTGCGCCTTGAGTTCGGCCACTTTATTCAAAAGTGGATTCACTGTGAGTACAGCTAGATTTTGCGACTGTCTATTTTGATTGGTTAGATCATCCAATACCGCTGGCAATACTGCAGCAAGAAAACCATTATTTCCGAGGTTGAATGCAGGAATAAACGGTATCGCTAACACTCCAAGCTCAATCATAAAAACTGCCAAAACTAGAAGTCTAGTATTTTTACCGCGCAAGAAATGAGGTTGATGGTCGTTTCCCTTATGAGGTATAAAATGCTTTTTGAACCATCGGATCATGACGTCCATTATTATATAACAAAACCCCGACTTTATGAATGTGTCGGGGTCTCGTCTCTAAAA
The DNA here is from genome assembly GCA_036170235.1 of Minisyncoccota bacterium. Classification (GTDB taxonomy): domain Bacteria; phylum Patescibacteriota; class Minisyncoccia; order Phycocordibacterales; family PALSA-1337; genus C7867-002. Next base: position 23,677 of record JAVHOW010000009.1, on the reverse strand, counting down.
CTAATATTATTGATTGAGCTTTGCGATCGTAGCGGCATCCAATAATCCTGTCTGAGGTAATCCATTTTCTGCTTGATATATTTTCAATGAAGCAGATGTGACGGGTCCGAAATATCCAGTAGAAGTATGATATGTGAAATATTTCCCTGCACGGAGTCTCTCTTGAAGTTCCTTGACTGCATCACCTGTAGAACCTAGTCCTAGATTTGTTGTAAATACATAACTCGATGCACCGAGAACTTCTCCTGTTGCATCCTCACCATGAGCCGCTTGATATGCTCGGAGTGCTGTAGCTGTGATTGGTCCAAAATATCCTGTAGATGTTGGATACGTGAAGAATCCTTCTGCACGAAGGGCCTCTTGAAGTTCCTTGACTGCATCACCCCTCATACCTTGTCTGAGATTTGTTGTGAACGTAGAAGCACCGAGAACTCGGCCTTTTTGGGTCGCTACAACTGCTCTTGGATTTGCTGTAGGAGGAAGAACAGGATATGTTCTCCTTGAAGAACCTGAGGAACTACCTCCACCATAACCGAACGCTACCCCAAAACCAACTGCAGATACTGCGAACAAAACTACTGCTGCTACTACTGTTTTTGTATAATTTTTCATATTTTATATTTGTTATATATTATTTATATTTTTTCGACTAGAAATTGCCTCTAAATTTATGTTAAGATATTACCATACTAACAAAATGAGCGCAAGGTGAATAAAAAGTGCATAACTAAATGAAGGAAATATATCATAGAATAAGCCGTATTTGGGTATTAATAATACTGCTATCTCTCATATTTTTGGGTGGCATCATACGTTTTTACAACCTCTCAACCCAATCATATTGGATGGACGAAGGCTATACAGTAAACGCAGTTATGTCTATTTCAGAACATGGATCTACCATACTTGATTCAGTACAGAACTATTCATGTCCAACATATTGCTACCCTACTGCTTATTTGGTCGACTTGTTAGGAAACAGTCCATCGAGTTATCGTTTACTCTCCGTCCTGGCTGGTTTACTCTTTATTATCGCAATATTTTTGATCGCAAAAAGATTCTACAATAGAAACATCGCCTTACTCACATCCTTCTTCATAACATTTTCTTACTGGCAAATAGCATGGTCTAGGCAAGCTCGTTGGTACACTCTCTTCTCACTTTTATTCTGGCTGTCAATATATTTCTTCTACCAAAGTCTTTACTCAGACAAGAATAAATACTTGAATATTTCTCTAACCGCTATATTCATGGTACTAGCAGTTCTCACTCATGGTCTAGGATATTTACTACCACTTATATTCATTGGCTGGATCCTTATCGATCAAATTTTTATTCAAAAGAAATTTAGTTGGAGGAAAAGTCTCGTAGTTATCGTTAGTGGCGCAGTTATTATGTGGCTATTCAACTTCATTTCGAATATCGATGTCATTTCGTATCTCTTTAGTAATCTAAACCTTCATTATGTGCTTCCCTACTATCTGAATTTCTATCTTCGCACTTATTGGCTATTTATCTTGTTCGCTATCTTTGCTTTTTTCAGTAGGAATAATACCTACAAGAAAGAAATCTACTTCTTGCTATTTATTCTCTGTGCTTATCTTGTTCCGCTTTCATTTTTCACGAATATCGTTCACTACCGCTACATGTTCCATCTGACGCCGATATTCTTCATGCTTGGCTCTATTGGCATCCTAGGTGTTTACAAAGACATAAAACCTATGTATGGGAAAGTCATTCTCTGGCTCATTGTCCTAGGTCTTTTTGTGACAGTCGCCGGTGGAGTATTCATACCACAGACACATTATTTCCTTGAATCAGACAATCCTAGCGCTCTAGGGAGTCGTCTGCACTATGCCTATACTCCTCAACCAAATTGGAATGGTGCTTATGCTTTTATCAAGGCAAATAAAACAGTAGGAGATATCACTATCTCCAGTCATCCACAATTCAATAAAATATTCCTAGGTGAAGCTGGTTATTGGATCAAATACAACTACCTCGGTTTTGATGATAAAGCCGAATACAGTCATGATGATCGTGAATATTATGTCGGCGCCAAGATCATAGATAATCTTTTGGAATTACAGACTACCGCCGTAACTTCACATGGCTTTATTGTCTTTGATTTTATGTCCATAGATGGCAGAATACCCCAAGATATTCAAGACTATATAATGACTAATCTAACTCTAGTATTTCACGAAAAAACCAACGAATATTCTGAAGTATGGGTGTATAAATTCTAATGTTGCGAAATCTCGATAACTATGGCATAATCATTCACTAATGAACAAATTTTTTGAACACCTGAAAAGTGGTAAATGGCTCAAATCTCCCATCTTCTGGGCTCGCTTCTTCGCCTACGCTATTCCCCTCGCTTTCCTCCTCTATGTTCTATATCTGAACTTCCTTCCCCTTGGATACGACAAAACATTTATCATCAACGTTGGTAGCCCGAATGATACCAATGTTGGCGAATTCTATCTCGAACCATCAAAAGACCTATCCGAAAGAATGGTTGCGCCTGACGGTACTACCTACCGCGAACTCAATGGTTCCGCTTATAGCGTTTTCAAGCCCAAAGCGGTATTGAAAGATGCCCAAATCACTGTATCAGTCATAGGTGATGGTGTCTCTATTATCCCGCCAGTTCTCGACTTCGATCCAGCTACTATTACAGATTGGGATTATGATTGGGATTTCACCAAAGAGATCCCAAAGGAGCTCATAGGCAACGCCTTCATCTTCGACGGGGCCACATATTTTGATGGCACCAGCCGCCTCGAACTCCCCAACACTGCTGACAAATTCGAGAACCGAGCTTTTAGTATATATGTAGAATGGGAGCCGAGAGATAGCGAGAATAATACCCAGCAAATCATTGGACACTACAATTGGGAACTGTGGCAGAATAAGGACAATGTCTCCTTTCAAGTAGGTCGCATGAATGATGCCCAAGGTCCCACGTATTCAATCAAATACCCCATCACCACTCCTGCGGATTTCTTCGGCGTGAAGCATACCGCGCTGGCTATTTATAACCCTACCTCACTCCAGAATCCCCAAAATGGTTACATTGAATTATTTATTGACGGTAATTTTACTGGAAGAACATATTTTGGAACAGAAACAATCTGGACAAAATATGGTGACCAGAATCTAAGTCTTGGGTGGACACCACATAACTATCAAAAGAGTCCTCACTTCACTGGGTCGATTTATAGAGTAAATACTATCTCTAGGAATATTTTACAACCACAGTCAGAGATAAGCCTTACAGCAACGAATAATGATCCTATTTATATTTCTTTAATTTCTACTTCTGCCATCTCAACTTCAACTGCTACGTCGACTATTAGGCAGATCAACTTAAATGTCGTTCAAAGATAAAATTAGGAATATTTGGTCTGTTATAAACAAGCATTTCATAATGCCTTTTTGTTTATCGGTATTTGTAATATTTATCTCTATTTCAGTCTTTGGGTTGAGATTTTATTTTCTCAGTAATTCTATTACTCTATACACAGGATTAGTATTTGGCTTCTCGGCTTTTTTCTTTTGGTTCAAAAAGTTAGATGAAATAAATCGATTGAGATTGTTCATTTTGGAAGTATCAAAACCACTACTTATAGTCAGTCTTCTTCTAATTATTGTGTTGGATCTAAAAATAGCATCTAGTATTTTCCCCGAAAAATCATATCTCATCGCTCTATATATTTCGACTTTTACTGGCTTCGTTATAGCGGTCGCAAATAGAAAAAAAGTATCAGAAGATAACGAGAAGAACACTATTAATGAGCTTCATGAAAAAGAAAACAAAGGAAAACAATTCGAGGAACTGTATCCTAGATTAAATACAATACCTATTGTTGGCTATATCTCCAGGTCCATATTTCAAAACGGCTGGATGTATAACACACTACTACTATGTGTAGGACTATCTTTTGTCACGCTAAAGGTCTGGATGGTCTATAGAGGTGGAAGCTATATTGATGAATACTTGCAAATATTATCAGGTATCAATTTATTTCATACTGGTCATTTTGGTTCATTATCACCCGGGTCATCATATACCCGAGGAGCAATAATTTCTATCGTTGTCGGTTTTTCTCAGTTAATTTCAGGAAACAGTTTGCTGGTTGCTAAATTCGTTCCTGCCATTTTCGGAGTCATAAACTTTATTCTTCTTTATAAAATCGCTGAAAAACTGGTTTCTAAATATTACGTCTTAATAACGCTTATTTTATACACAATTAGTTCTCAGGTTCTGTTCAACCATATCTACATTCGATTCTTTGTATTTTACGAATGCGTGATCCTTGTGCTTTCTCTTCTTGTGCTCAGTACTAAACATTTCCTAACTAGAAAAAGACTGATAACGATCATGGCTGTTATTGCATTTTCATATATCTCAGCCGTAGACCTGGGGGTCTACTTCGCAATATTTCCAGCAACTTTGACTCTAATATTAATATTTTTGCTTGAACCCGACATTCTCGGTATAAGATTAAAAATAAAAACAAGACTTGTCGTTAGCGGATTCTTTTTAACCTTAGGATCATTCATATTTAATTTGCCACTTAAATTATGGATGATCTTTTTTGATACTGCTTCGACTCCTTCAAAATTTGGTTTCAATTATCGATGGTTTTTCCTAGATGAGAATGTATTTATATCTATATTGTTCATTCTCGGCTTATTGTCATTAATAATTCACTTTAAAAAGAAATCTTCTAAGATTGGGTTCTACTATCTTATATCTGTATGTGCTTTATTCCTACTACACCTATTGTCATCAACTGACTTACAGGTCATACGAAGCATTCTGTATTTTCTGCCTCTATATTTTCTATTCGCAGTTCGTGCACTATCTCATGTCGCCACTCGAATCGCTCGTGCTTTAATAATTATAATTTTAATTTTAACAACAATTGGCAGTTATCCTGAAAATTTTCTTCAATCTCCATATATACCCTTCGAGATCAATTATATCGATAATAAGGCATTCTCAGATGCCAAAGAATTTTGCAAAGAATCAAGCATAGTCATAACCTCTGGTAGACCAGAATTCATGGAATATCAAGGACTTAATATAGATGCATATTATTTTAATCGGTACAAGACTCCTGATCCTGCGGCGGCCATACCGGATTTCGACAAATTGATCGCTTCAAGTACTCACGGTCTAGAATATTATTACAAAAATATCCCCGTATTAACTAACCTTGAGGATCTACGAATCTTTACTCAAGATAAATCGTATTGTTTTCTCGAAGGTTTTGGATTACCAAATGCGTGGGTTGATGAAGAGACTAAAGACTTTTTGCGACCTTATCTCGTTAAAGGAAATGAAGATTTCAAAAGTACCTCGAATAGTTTTAGATCGATTATTTACAGTGTAAATGATAAAGTTTCTGAAAACTAGTCTTTGTCAGCAAATAAAACAATCTGAACCTTGGATAAATAGTCTTTTTCCTCTAGGCCAATTGGGTCTACTGCTATTACTTTAAAACCTCGATTCTTGAGATAATCAAGGAACAACAGAGACGTAGTATCGTTCGCATACAACGCTTTGTAAAATTTCGGTGTAAATTCAAAAATGATTCTACACTGATTGTTATTTAATAATCTCTCCATACCTTTAATAACTTCAAACTCGTATCCCTATACATCAATTTTTATGAATATTCGTTTGTTTGTTAACGAACACACATCATCTAACCTCTTTATTTCAATCGTTTCTATTTTCCCTTCTCTCTTTAGTAAAGAAATATGTCCTAGCTCGGTGTCCAAGTGTATATCTATTTTCCTGCTTTCATTGGCTAATCCAATATTTCGCGATTGAATTTGTCCGAAGTGGTTTACCTCAATGTTTCTCACTAATCTATCATACGTTTCTTTTATTGGCTCAAAAGAGACAATACTCATCGAGGGTTTGAGCTTTGCAATCAATAACGAGTAGAAACCAATATTTGCTCCAATATCTAGAAAATATTCGGATCGATCTATATGATCAATAATGAATTGTGAGATTTCCGACTCATAGTTTCTTCCCATGATCAAATCCATTTCAACGGATCCTTTATCTCCTCTACAGTACATATCAAATCCTTGCTTCGTGGTTACCAACTGTTCCTTATTGTAATACCTAGAAAAAATTCGAATGTATGAATATTGAATCTGTTTGTATAAAGGGTGTTTCATAAACCTTATCGAAAAAGGCCAAAAAGATAACCCATTGAAAAACGGTTTCGTGAGATACTCAAGAAATTTTATTTTAATATTAGACATTTTAGTATTCGCTTGTAATAAAGTAAAAACAGTAAATCTGCGCAACATCTTGTGATAACAATAGAATATATTATACCTATGTATCCAAATGCCATTAGAAATATGTAATTTAAGACTATGTGCACCACTCCAAAAATTACCAAAAAATACGTACTCAATTTTGCATGACCTGTCGATATTACAAAGCCCAATGGAACCACACCATTAAGCATTTGAGTAAAAAACACAATCAACATTATACTAAACATTTTATGCATCACTTCAGTATCATATGCGCTGAAAAAAACATCCAATATCACGTCCTTTAAAATAAAGAGTGTAGCAACAACTCCAATGCTAATTATCAGAGAAAAGAATACATATTTTTTATATTTTTCATAAATACCTGCATAGTCGCAACGCGAATACCTCTCTGTAATCGAAGGAGATATTACCTGTGCGAAAATCGCAAATGGTATGAGAATCAACCCAAGTAATTTATTGATTATCTCGTAGTAGGATACTTCCACTATAAAATTATAATGCCCTAAAAAGATGGTATCGATTTTTGAATATAAAATCAATCCAACACTACTTAATCCTATAATTACACTATATTTTCCTAATTCGCTTATTACTTCTCTATTTATTTTAATGGTAAAGTCTCTGTGTCCCGTAGCGAGACTAATCAAAAGAATAAGGTAAAAAATATCCTGAGATATCAGAGCTCCACTCAATCCATATGCTCTAATGAGAAAATAGACAAATACTATTGATACAAACCCCACAATAAGTGAAATTATGGCTGCTTGCTTAAACTTTTTTAAACCTCTATATATACCGTCGTAAAGCGACGTCATCGGAGCTAAAAAAATAAGAGGTAGGATATACAAGATGTAAATGTATTTATCTTTAAGATATACAGGTCCAATCACTATGGTTATCAAACAAACAACAACAGTAATGATCAATATCAAGACAGTCGAATTGAATAATACCGCCTTAAGCTTCTCCTTATCGGTGACATTATATTGGGCAACATACTTAGACGTGGCCGTTGAAATACCGAAGTCTCCAAACATAATCAGTATGAGAATAATAGCGAGTGCGTAATTATAGATCCCAAAATTGTATGGAGTGAGTAATTTAGCGCACAAAACAAATATAAGAAAGGTTATTCCTTGTTTTCCAAAAATTTGAAGACTCCTCCATGCAAGATTTTGAATTGTTTCACGATGTCGTGAGTAATGTTTTATAAGAACTTCTATCATATTATCGTGGAATTTATTATTCGACGATAAACATCGACATATTTTGGTGCTAATCTGCTTGAAGCAAATGCTTGAACGTCAATAAGATTATTTCGAGATATTTTTTTTACTTCCACCGGATTATGTTTCAAATACAAAATAAGTTGCTTTGCTTTAGCTATATCTCCGGGATCGAACATTAAACCGTTCCTTTGATCAATAAACCATTCACAGATTTGTGGCAAGTTGGTAGTAATCACGACACCTCCTTTTGCCATAGTTTCTAGAATAGAATAACCAAAGGTTTCATCATAAGACATAGACAATGTTAAAATATTAGATTCGAGTTGTTTTAAAACTGTCGAACGATCCACTTCTCCATAAAATTTGATATTTGATGGGTAAATATCGACGGATCTACGCACTTTTCCAAACACTAAGAATGGAATGTCACTCATCTCCCGCGCAAGATACGCCAGATCTTCAGATCCTTTGTTTGGAGAAAACCTGCCCAAAAATGTTATTCCAACAGATTTCGTGTTGTTTCTCGTCTTTAAAATCAAATCGTCCTGTATAAAATTATTTATCACTGTTTCCTTTTTATTAAAAAGATTTTTGAACATACAAACTGATTTGTACTCCTCTCGTTGTACATTAGTGATAAAAATCAATTTTTTTACAATTAATGTCGTCGCATTTATTACTATGAATTTTCGAATTGTGTAGAGGACTCTAAATCCGTCCCATCGGGTTGAGTTCATGTTGCTATGAAAAACAGCTATAGTATTACGATTAAATAATCTGACTATGTATAAAACAAATAACGATGAAAGACCATTAAAACAATTCATGTGAACCAAATCTGCTCGATAAGCTTTGCCTATTAGCATAAAAACCTGTTCAGATTAAAAAACAAATACTCGTCCTTGAATCTGATTCCGTCTAGAGAATCAGATTGCTGACCCTCTAAAAAGACGGTGTCTTGTGAAAAATTAGCTACAAAGTACGAGGCACTCTGAATAGCATCGAGAAAAGCTTTTTCACCGCCACCAGAAATGTTTTTTGTTCTGGCAACAAATAGAATGTTCTTCATAAAGCATTGTAGATTTTATCCAGATGCAACATATAAGTAGGCAGCGAATATCTCTGTACATCATTCTTTGCTTTACTTATCAGCACCTTTCTTAATTCTGCGTCTCTGTATAATTTTAGTACGGCATTTGCAAGGGCATTAGCATTACGTGGCTCAATCAATAGACCGTTTTCATCATTTTTTACGATCTCATTCAATCCGGGAACGTCCGATGCTATCACTACCACATTCATGGCCCATGCTTCAATTTCTGTTAATCCCATAGGTTCATAATAAGATGGTATGACAAAACAATTTAATGACTTGTAAAATGAGTACATATCGGAAACAAAACCATCATAAATAATTTGATTCTGAAAACCAGATTCTAGGATTCGTCTCTGTAATTCATTTTTCTGACATCCATCACCGGCAATTAAAAACCTAATATTTGACTCTATTTTCAATGCAACTATGGCACCATCAACAAACTCTTTCCACCCTTTGCGTTCAACTATACGAGCAGCAAAGCCTACGACAAAAGATTTCGAATCAAACCCCATTCTACTACGAACTTCGAAAACTTTCGCGGTCTTTATGTTCGGATCAAACTTCTTCAAATCGACAAAGTTGTGAACTATAACAATTTTTGATTCTGTAATTTTTGCGTTAGCCATCAAGGCATTTTTCATAGCGCTTGAAATCGCAATATATAACCTGACAGACTTTTTTGAGCAACACACGAAAGTTGTATATAGACAACCATCCTCCACAACTCCTCCGTGCTCATGAAAAATTAATTTAATATTCCTAAACCAGATCACTTTTAATAGCCAACCAAATACCTGGGATCTAAAAAGATGACAATGTAATATATCAATTTTTTCTTTACTGATTAAATTTCGTAATTCAAATAAAGGTCTCAAAGAATACTTCCATGTGGAATTAAAAATCCTGACATTGGAATGCTTAATTTCCATAGTTATATCTCTCTTTCGTAATGCAAATAAGAAAATACTCTTGTTTTCTGGTTGGTATTCAAGAATACCCTTTACGACAGTTTGGGCACCACCGAGACCGAGTGAGTCTATTATATGTAAAATTTTTGGTCCATTATTCATAATACCTTCATATATTCCTTCAAAACAACGTTCCAATTATATGTACTCCTTACTCTCTCTACTGCATTCTTTTGAAATTCAACCAATTTATTTTGATCATTTATAATACCACTTAATTTTGTTTTTAGGTCGCTTGAATCTCTAGGGTTCACGAGAAGTCCAGCATTACCAACGGTTTCAGGACACCCAGAGACATTTGTGGTGATCATCGCGCATCCCGCACTCATTGCTTCTAATAATGATACGCTGGAATTCTCTTTTTCAGAAGCTAGAATATAGATCGCGGATTGTTCCAACAGATTCTTATATTCCCTTCCATTATTATCGAGCCAACCGTGGAAAACTATCTTAGTCTTTGATTTTTCTACTAACTTCTGTAACTCTGGCATCATCGGTCCGTCACCAGCAACATGAACTTCGTAGCCAATGTCCTTATCTGATACTGCCTGAATAATGTACTGAAAACCTTTACGACGAAGTAATCTACCACTTGAAAATATGTACTTCTTTTTTTCCTGAGGGACAAACTTGTTAGAATCAAAACCTTCCCGAATTACTCTGTACTGTGTCTTCGCTCCAATTTTGTTTCCTAAATCTGCAAGATATTGTGAACCACAAAAGGCTTCTTTAGCACTATTTAATATCCTACGGATGATTGGACCAGTGAATTCATGTAAAAATTTGAACCTATCAGGATTGTACCCTGGCACATCACTCCCATGGCTTGTAATAATATAGGACAGACCAAACTTCTTTTTCAATCGGAGGGCGAGAACGCCGGTGGGGATGATGAAATGACAATGACAGATATCGTATTTATTCTTTTTTAGAAGCTCCTTGCATTTGTACCAGCCAGATATGAGATATGTCGCCTGTTCCCACGGATGGCAAAGTTCCTTTCTACTACGCCAGCATTTGACTCGATGGATTCTGAAATTCTTATTGACTTCTTCGTATTTCGGCAAACCCCTATAACCCATAGTGACAACATCTATATCAAAATCCCCAGTTTCAGAGAGCTTCTTTGCCAATTCATAACTGACAGGGCTGGCACCACCACCTAACGGTGGAAATTCGTAGTTTAGAACAAGGATTCGTTTCATTATGTTTTTATCACCTCCCTGATCCTGTATCTTTTTTCATGCATAGAGGTGTTGAATTGGATACGAATGAGAAGATCAATAATGATCCCAAAAGAGAAAAGCATGATACCTGCCAAGAGTAGGAAGAAGGTGACCAGAGACCAACCGTTCCTATTGAGAGACAAGCCCCATGCGAGTTTACCGTAAATTGTCCAAAAAGCTGAAACGAGACCGAGTGCGAGTGCGGTGATACTAAGGTATCCGAATAAATGAAGTGGGCGCTGAGAATATTTTTGAATGAACCAAATGTAAACGAGATCTATAAAACCACGAATAGCTTTCGTATAGTTATAATTACTCTTCCCAATAGTTCGAGGTCGATGATTGACCACTGCCTCCCCCATCCTGAAACCTTTCCATTTGAGGATTGCTAGAATATAACGATGCATTTCACCGCCAATATCCAGACATTCCACGGCCTCTTTCGTATATACTCGGAGCGTACAGCCAGTATCATGCACGACATCGCTAATGAGTATCCGACGACAAAGTCTGCCTATTCGCGTGAGTATGTTTATGCCATTACTATCCTTCCTATTCTTCCTCCACCCAGCAACAACATCGAGATTTTCACTTCTCAATTTTTCCAAAAGGAGAGGTATATCCGCTGGATCATTCTGACCATCTCCATCTAGAGACACCACATAGTTGCCCGTACATGCCCGGAAACCAGCATCCAAAGCTGTTGCTTGCCCATAGTTGCGGTTTAGGTTGATGATGGTTACATTGTTGAGCCCCTTCAATTCTTGGAGGGTACTATCGGTACTACCATCATTTATGTAAATAACCTCGAAATATTGAGTAATATTCGAGACGGCAAACTTGATTTCCTTGTCTAGTCTAGAGATATTCCCTTCTTCATTATATACAGGGACAATGATTGATAGTTCGATCTTGGAATTCATGATGATATAAGTCTACAACTATTTTACGCAAATGGTAAGTCTAAGCCACGACCATTGATCCTGTAAAGGATATGGCATAGCGTTGGAAGAATATGTCTTTTTTGATGCTATTGATCACGGGATGTAGATGACTTTCCCACACTTCATTCACTAATGCGCGGCCAAGCGGGCTCGAACCGCCAACCTCTCGCGTGACAGGCGAGTGCTCTAACCAGTTGAGCTATGGCCGCATTTCAACATATCGTCACGTACCAGTTGCATTAGTCTAGCAAAAAAACACGAAAAGGCAAGGAAAAATACTGGCTATTAATATAGTGCCGGTGCTTGGACTTGAACCAAGGACCTAACGCTTATGAAGCGTTCGCTCTAACCACCTGAGCTACACCGGCAGTATCACTACAATAAACGAAAAAGTCACTATACGCAATATACCCTTGCGTAAACTCCTATTTTATGACACACTATTCGAATCATCGCGGGGTAGGGTAACAGTAACCCGTCAGGCTCATAACCTGAAAATTGTCGGTGCGATTCCGGCCCCCGCAACAAGTTTTCGAACAATCTGTGCAAACGACGTAAATTTAACCGCGCACAACAAAGTAGATCAAATTCTACAGTTGGGTGCAAATTTTTTTCGCTTAACTACCGCTCCCCTTTTTCAAACGCCTTCCCTTTCTGCCAAGGTGTGCCTAGTTCTGGCAACAGCCAGCGGTCAACTCCGATATATCCCGCGACTTTCCAACCAAGAATTACGCCTATTGATAAGACAAATAAAATTGGATTCGTACTGACTGTGCCTGCGAGCAAATAATTCAAGTTCATGAAAAGTCCGAAGAAAGCCGCAATGCCTGTAAAGATTCCGAGAATAAGTGCGATACCAACAGCAACTTCCCCATATGCCACAAAATATGACCACGCCACAGCATGATTTGCGACTGCATTCTCCAAAAACCAAGCGTACCAGCCTTGCACATCAGGATGCGCGCCAGCCGTCTTAGCTAGCGAACCCTTCAAAAACCCAAGCAATGCTTGTCCAGCACCACTTCCAACCCACGCATCACTAGTAACTTTTGCCCAGCCAGCAACTAGCCATTCGTAACCAAGATACAGACGCACAATCAACCAGAACCAAGACGTCTTCGTATTATTGAAGAAAAAATGAGAAATTGGTGATTCACCTACGATATAATGATTTGCCATAAAAAATATGATTAATTTATAATAATTTTAATAATACATTTGCACGCGCTCCTCAATGAGCACATTGACCTACTGGGTCGCTAGACGTAATAAAATTCCTCGAACACTTTTCGATAACGATTCACCGTCGCCAGCGCGTCATGTTGAGTGATCGAAAATCCCGGCTCATGGGCGATCTGGTTGCGAACTTTATGCGCTTCCCATGCCTCGTCCAATGAATGGAAATCACCAGGTTCAACGCGCTTCAGCTTCTCACCTATACTCTCCCCCTTATATCCCATCGCCGTCAAAATATCATCAAGAATTATATCAGCTTCGAGGATAGATTGCTTCCAATCATTTTGATTCGGTGACTCGATATGCTGTATGACATTTTCCCAGCGGTGCGCCAAAGCTGGATCACCACTGGATGTTTCTTGATATGCTGGTTCGGTTTTGGTGTCATACATCAACTCTTCTTTCTTGCGAATATGTTTAAGTTGTTCGATGCAATAAATAATACCTATAAGAAAAAATAAGGCCAACGGAAAAGAAATCCCGATCAAAATACCAAGGGTTGTTTTCGCGCCGCCAAAAATCGCCGGATACCACTCAACTAGTCTGTGGTATATAACTTCAAAAAATGATAGTAAATCAACAGAAGGTTGACTAATCGAAACAACAGGTGTTGGATCTACAATTACTTGTGGGGGCATTGATACATTATAGCAATTTTTCAAACTCTTTACCTACTTCAAATAACACTTCTTCATCACCATGGCGCGCCGTCATTTGCAAACCAAGTGGTAACTTTTTACCTCCTATTTCAGAAAAACCAGATGGAATCGACATGGCTGGCATACCAGTAAGGTTCGCTGTGACTGTGAAAATATCCTCCAGATACATTGCCACAGGATCTGCCGTCTTCTCCCCTATTTTGAATGCTGGCGCTGGTGTAGTCGGAGTCAAAATAACATCAACGTTTTCAAACGCATTGAGAAAATCTTCGGTAATAATTCTGCGAACGGCGTTGGCACGGTTGTAATAAGCATCGTAGTAGCCAGAAGAAAGCACATAAGTACCCAGAAGTATTCTGCGGCGCGCTTCTTTACCAAAACCAGCACCACGGGTTTCGAAATAATCATCAATGCCGTCTTTACCATCTTTATGAAGACCATATTTCACCCCATCAAAACGAGAAAGGTTGGATGAAACTTCCGCAGGCATGATCACATAATATGCCGCAAGTGAATATGAAATATTTGGCAAAGTAATATCTTTTATTTCATAACCAAGTTTTTTAAATTTATCAATAGAATCATTAAAATTATTTAACACGTCTTTTGCAATACCATCACCAGTAAGAAAATGTCTTGGAATACCGATCACTGGTTTTTTCGCGCCAGCTCTTTTTGGCGAATATGTCGTATCTGAAATAGTCGTACTATCAAGAATATCCTGACCCTTGATTGCATTATAAATAATTTCTGTATCGGTCACCGTCTTTCCGAATGGGCCAATCTGATCGAGTGATGAACCCATAGCCATAGCTCCAGATCTAGACACTCGACCATAAGTAGTCTTGAGTCCGACCAGACCACAGAAGCTAGCTGGCTGACGAATAGAACCTCCAGTATCAGAACCTAGCGCGGCTAATGCTCCATTCATTGCCAATGCAGCCGCAGAACCTCCTGATGAACCACCAGCTACGCGTGAAGTATCATAGGGATTTTTCGTCACACCAAATGCGGAATTTTCTGTTGAGCCACCCATAGCAAATTCATCCATATTTGTCCTGCCAAGAAATACCACTCCTTCTTTTTTTAATTTCTCTATAACCGTTGCGTCATAAGTCGCATGATAATTTTCTAAAATTTTAGAAGCGGAGCTGGCAATGCGGCCTTTTATTAAAATGTTGTCTTTTATAGCAAACGGGATGCCAAGAAGTGTGCTAAATTCACAACTTCCACTGCTGGTAGAATTTTTGCTTTTTGCTTCTTTAATCTTTCTATCTGCCTCTTTCGCCTGATCAATCACATCAGAAAAAATCTCAAGATAAGCGTGTATGTCGCCGTTTTTATTTTTAATTTCATCTAAATAAGATTGCGCCAAATCAACAGCGGAAAAATCACCATTTTTGAGATGTTCGTGGGCTTTGATGATTGTTAATTCTGATAAGTTAATCATGGGATTTGAGGTTCTTCATTTCTTGATTTTTCAAAGTGTCAATAAAGTTGACACTTTGAAAAATCATCGGAAACTATTACTCTTGCGCTATTATCTTTTTCACCGCGATAAACTCCCCTTCCATATCCGGCGCTTCATTCAACAATGCTTCACGATCTTCAGCAGGAACAGTTCGCGCCACATCAGATCGAAACACATTGTAAACTGCCCCGGGAACTGGAGTATAATCCACGTCAACAGTCGCTTTCTTGATCTGGTCAACGTACGCCAAAATGGAATCAATCTCCTTGGTCAAATTCTTTTTCTCGTCATCACCGAGCTTGATGCGGGCTAGTTGAGCGAGTTTTTCTATCTCCTTGACGGTTATCATATTTGAAATAGTAACATAAAAATGAGATGAAAGTGAAATTCAAAGATAAATTTAAAAGCAAAATTTAAGTAATAAAAAAACCCAAGCTACTGTCACGATAGCTGGGTTGTTGATTGATCCCGTCGCCTAATTTGCTGGCTCTTAATTCGAATTCGTACTGATGTTTAGGCGATAGAATCCTCGCTCTACTGGTGCGTTGGTATCAGCGAAGTTTTCTACGGAATGCACGCCGCATGCCGTGTTTGTGAACACCGGCGCCCAGTTACTAACACTGAGATCCGACGTCCGTTCCACAATCACCTGGTAGGTGTTCGTGTTCACGTCCAAGACTTGAGTAAAGTACAATCCATTAACACAGGTGATCCTGAACACCTGCCCGTACCCAGTCATGGTGAAACTGTAGTCAGTCAAACTATTTCCTACAGAGTCACTGAACTGCACAGATTCCATGTTCGTACCGGCAGACAACCATCCCGTCGGTCCATTGGTATCGCTCAACCCGTACTGCAGGCTAAACGACGGCACCACTGCCTGGGAAGCATCAAGTGCTGTGACCGAGCTTGCCGTGAGGTAATAAGTAGCAGGGTCATAGTTGTCATAGACCAGACCAGCAAATGTTCCATCATTGAGATAGATTCTTGTGATGTCGGATTTTGGAGGGTCGTTTGGCAATTTGCGCCGGATGACCTGGATCAAGTTGTAGATGATGATTGCTCCTACGATCAACACGAGTATCGCGATCACCAGCCAGATGTTTGCGAGCACCTTACTGGCAAGCGCAAGCACTGTCCCAATTATTGGGAGTTTTTTCTTGTTGTTATTTATTTTCATTTGTCCCCCTTTTCATCTTGACGATAACGTACACGATGATGATGTCGAGAATAACTACCATGGCTCCAAGAAGTCGTAGCCAGGTCGTCGGCCTTTCTATGTTCGTGTACGGGTAGAGCATAAACCATACCCATGCACTGGTGTAGAGGAACGAAAATGCAATCAGAACAACGATTGCTTTCCACCCGTATCTACTTTCGAACCTTGTCAGTTCTTTTTTGTTTGTACTCATAAACCGCCTTACCTTTCCTTTTCCTCCTCCTTGGAGTTTTTGTTGACCGTATTTACCGTAACTAACCCTTCATACGTCCCCACTAACGAGAATGTACTCCTGACAATTCCTTAAGTTGTCAAAGAGCACTTGTTTAACAGAGCATAGCACCTACGACATCAATAGTCAATACTATCTGATTAAAGTCAAGAACCGCTCTTCATCGATAATTTCCACTCCCAATTCCATCGCTTTATCCAGTTTTGACCCAGCATTTTCGCCAGCCACTACATAAGAAGTCTTTGCGGACACAGAACTAGAAACTTCCCCGCCGAGCTTGCGCACTATCTCTTGCGCCTCTATTCTATCCATGATTAATGTGCCCGTAAAAACAAATGACTTGCCTTGCAGTTTCTGACCAACCTCGACTTCTTCGATCTCAACATGCTTCAGCAAATTTTTGATTAATTTTTTATTATCAGAAATTCTAAACCATTCATAAAGTGACTTTGCAACTATAGGACCAACTCCATGAATAGATTCTATCTCTTCATATTTTGCTTCTGAAATTTTTTCTAATGTAATGAAATGTTTTGCAATATCATATGCAGTTTCCTCACCAACCTGCGAAATGGAGAGCGCCGCCAAAAATCGTGGCAAACTTACTTTGCGAGCTTTTTCTATTGACGCCAGCAGATTGTCAACGGACTTTTCCGCGAAGCGAGGCAGTGCCAGCAAATCCCCTCTTTTCAAGGTGAAAATATCATCAAATGTCGAAATCAAACCATTTTCAAATAATACATCAGTAATTTTGGGACCCAAACCATCCATGTCAAAACATTTCTTTGAAGTAAAGTAATAAAACTTGCGCTTTTGTTGAAAAAAAGAATCCTTAGCCACGCATCTCCATGCCGCTTCACCTGGGATACGCTCGATAGCTCCATCTCCACCACAAGCAGGAATATGTTTCGGCCAGACGAACATCTTAGGCGCGTTCTTGCCAGTACCGCGCAATTCCCTAACCACACTTACAATATCAGGTATCACATCGCCTGCTTTTTGAATAATAACGGTGTCCCCAAGTCGCAAATCCAATCTCTTGATCTCATCTTCATTATGCAGTGTGGCGCGCGAAACAGTAGAACCAGCCACTAATACAGGTTTCAAAATTGCTACAGGTGTAATAACGCCAGTACGTCCAATTTGGAAAACTATATCCTCAAGAATGGTCGTGACTTGTTCCGCTGGGAATTTGTAAGCCACACCCCAGCGTGGCGATTTTGCCGTATAGCCGAGCGCCTGCTGAATTTTCAATGAATTGACCTTGATGACAATGCCGTCCAATTCATAAGGAAGATCGTGGCGTTTCTTGGTCCATTCTTCATAAAAAGTTTGAATTTCAGCAACCGTTTTGCATACTTTGAAATATGGGTTGGTTTTGAAACCAAGATTTTTTAGCAGTTCAAGTTCTGCAGATTGCGTTTGCGGAACAGAATTCGTGGTATTCGTGTAATTCGTGGATTCGTGTTGTATCATCTCATCTACATCATATAAAAATGAATCCAGTCTTCGTGACGCAGTAATCTTCGGATCCAATTGACGCATTGAACCAGCGGCGAGATTTCTTGAATTGGCAAATGTTGCTTCACCTGCTTTTGCGCGCTCTTTATTTATTTCTTTCAAACTATTTTTGCCAATCCACGCTTCGCCAACCACAATTAATGAAATCTTCGCCAGGTCATCTTCTATTTTTTGCTCCAATTTTTGTCCCAAAATCATCGGCACGCTTCTGATCGTCTTCACATTCACCGTTACATCCTCTCCAATCTCACCATCACCGCGAGTCGCCGCACGCACGAGCACGCCATTTTCATAAGTTAAAATTATTTTCAGACCATCAATCTTCAATTCGCAACAATATTCCAGCTTTTCATCACCCACCCCAGACTTATTCATGAAGTTCCGCACTTTCTCATCCCATTTTTTTAATTCCGCGCCATCGAACACATCATCGAATGACCACTGCGCGTGAGCATGTTTCACTTTGACGAATTCCTTCAAGGGCTCGCCGCCAACCCGCTGTGTCGGACTATCGGATGTTTTTAATTCCGGATATTCATTTTCAATAGTTTCCAGCTCCTTGAATAACGAATCGTAAGCCTCATCGCTGATTTCTGGCTTGTCGAGCGTGTGATAGGCATGTCGATGACGCTCAATAGTTTCCTTGAGCTTGTTCAGGCGATCAACGATTGCCGCCGTACCCTTGGCTTTGTATACCTTATTAGCATTCATACCCTAAGAATACCAGAGAAATGCCCTGTGTCGAGTGGTACCTAATAGCTCACAATTTGTACGTTAAAATTTGTGGGTTAAACTGAAGGCACGTTCAACTGTGCGAGAGCTTGCTTGGGGGGTGTTTGCTGTTGTACCTGAAGGAATGCAGTAATTGTATCCCCTGGACACTATCTCGACAGCTTTTCTTCCATTAATATATCCACTTGTTACGACAACATCTGCGCAAGTTCCATCATTTAATCCCATGTTTATTGAAGAGCTTTGGTATGGTTGAGCTGGTAAATCGTCCCAGCCACTCAAATGCCCTTGCGACCAGAAAGGACTAGGCGCTGTGTAATTATTACCAGCGCATTGTATTTTAGCAGACGTAAGAACACCTCCAGTAGAAGTAGCAAGATAACCATTTTTATATGCCGCAACCGCGCATTCAATACCACTATCCGCCGCATACAAAGAATACATCGACTCGCGTGAGGCAACCGAAAGCGCAAATTGCTTCTTGCTTACGCCAAGAATGAATACTGCTACGCCAAGAACAAGAGTAGCTGTTAGCACCGCGAACAAAAGAGCATAACCATTTTTTGTATTAATTTTCATATATTATCGTGTAGTTTCAACCAACTGACTCGTTAAATGTACTTGATACGGAACTGTTCCCTCTTTCCAGTCAACGATTACATGCGCGATGACTTCTAAATCAGCACCACCTGGCGTTGCTTGCTTTTCAAAATAAAAGTGTCGAGAGAAGATTGTGGGTGATGAGCCAGCAGAATGGGTATATCCTGTTGAACTATTGTAATATATAGGAATAACACATTGGATACTTGACGGACACTTATATATGTTAATCGGATCAATACCATTTACATCACAACCCCTGGAATCAAAATCGCACGATGAACCATCTACATAGATACCTGCAAGCCAATCATTTCCATAAGCCAAATTATTATCCCTTACATTCTTGATAGTCTCCATCGTATCCTGCGCCAAATATGATGCAATCATTTGATCTTTTGAAGCCAGTGCCGCAGTCAGACCTTTGGTCGCAACTACAAGCGGTCCTGCCACGGCAATCATCAGGATGGCAACTGCAACTAAAGTTTCAACTATAGTAAAGCCACCTTTAAAACCATATTTGAAAATAGGTGTGCTTGCAGGGCGTGGAACTTTATAGATTGAATGTTTGAAATTCTTCATAAGATTTATTTAAAGCCCACCTTTAAAGCGTGACGAAACCGAAGTCTGCACATCAAAATATGTTTTCTCTTTCTCTCGTACGCCTGCGTAGCCGGAAATGCGGATAGTTGCCAGAGGGTATGGATTATTAGCGTTGTAATTTACTTTCACATAATATCCAGTAATGGTAACGCTGGGGTCTAAGATGTTGAAAAATTGATTGCTACTACTAATAGATACAGCACAATCGGACTGTGTCGCTTTTTGTAAAAACCATGTTGAAGCACCAGTCACTGTAGGCACAAATATATACGCATAAGCAAGATTACATGTTGTGTTACCTGCATCTGCCGCTGTTTTTGAAGATAAAAACGCCAGAGCAACCGAACTACCAGCTGACGATTGAGCATCACCATTATCACAAACTTTAGTGGTTAAAGTTTTTCCATAACTATATAATAATGGATTTTTATCACAATAATAATTCGTCCCCACACTCATATCGCGTGACATTGCATCCAACGCAAAATTCAGGTTGGTGATCGAGGCTTGCAATGTCTGCGCTTTCTTATTTGCTGAAATGATCTTGACCAATGCACCAAGCGCGACAACTGCCACAACAGAGAATATTCCCAAGGCAACAATCATTTCAACCAGAGTGAAAGCGCGCCGAGTGGTTCTTGGTGATTTTGGCGAAGTTTGCAGTTTGTGGTTTGAAAAGATTTTCATAAAAAGTATAGTATGACTTAATCCTGTACTGATATTTGCCCATTACTACGTACGGAAACAACACGGATACTGCCATCAGTTCCTTTAATTGAAATTTCCACATATTTTGGAAAGTTACATTCAGAATTAAAACAAATCTTTGCATCTGGGTCAGGACGCTTAAAACTAACATCAACTACACCGAGCCCAGGTTTTACAAAGCTATAACTGTCAGGATCACCATAACTACACCCAGACACAATACATACACTAGAAATATACGCTCCGCGCTTTATGGCATAAGTTGAAACCATTTGATTAGAATCGGTGAATTTCCCATCATCATTTAGATCCACAAACAACACAAGCTCCTGATTTTTTTTATTACCATTACTTAAGATAGTATCGAGGGTAGAACTTGTATCAAAATGCACACCGTACGCATGTTGAAACTGGGCAGTACTATTGGTAGTATCACTATTCTTCACACTCAAACCATAAGTCTGCGCGGTGCGGATGGTCAACGCCACATCGTACGCAAGGTTAGTCATCAGCACGCTCTGATTGAAATTTCCATATTTGGCGACCACTAGCGCGGTCATCATAGTGAAAATACCGACTGACACCAAAAGTTCAATCAAGGTGAAAGCGTGGTGGCAATTTGGATTTGAGAATTTAGATTTGAGATTAGGAGAACTTTTCATTACATATAGTATTATAACCTGTTCAATTTCTAATTACTAACCTATATATGACATTATTATCTCCTTCAACAACGCCACATCCAGAACCTGAATATGGAATAATAGCACTAAGTACATAGCTAAAATAAGATATGGTCCAAAAGGTACCTCCGTTCCGGGTTTGAATTTCTTATAAGTAACAAAAAGCCAGATCACGCTAACAGCCGCCGCAATCCAAAATGCCAAGATAGTCGCATTGACTTCCCCGCTAATACCAAGGATCCACCCAATGCCAAGCATCAGTTTCGCGTCACCAAAGCCCATCCATTTTCCACGCGATATGAGCCAGAGGAATGCAAATGGCAATGCGGAAAGTGGTCCAGCAATGAGCGCGCTGTAACTCGGAATATGCCACCACGAACTTCCGCCGACAAACAAATTGACCAAGGCGAGCAAAGCGAAAGTATACACGAACTGATCAGGAATGATTTTGTGCTTTATGTCATAAACGGACATGACCAAGAGTAAGCATGACATGACGACATACATGAATGTCTGGAATCCAGTGAGATATGAAACTGGTGGAAAAGTTATGAAAATCAGCACAAAAATCGCCCCAGCCACAAATTCAACCAGCGGATACTGCCACGAAATTTTACTCTTGCACTTTTTGCACGCGCCTTTTTGAAAAGCAAAACTGAAAATAGGTACCAACTCTTTCCACGTCAAACTGTTGCCGCATGACATACATTTTGATCTACCACCTAGCCCAACGCCAGTATTGAAGCGCAATGAAACAACATTTAGAAAACTGCCAACTACAGCGCCAAAGATGAATGAAAGGATAGTTGGGAGGAGGAGCATGTGGGAGGGTGAAAATTCAAATAAAAGTTCGGGGTGGATAAAAGTTACGCTGGATTATTGATGATGTTGGGAGATTATTTGGGACCGCGGCAGTAGTCGGTTGTACCAGAACTACTAGTGCATGCGAAAGACGTAGACCATGAACCAGTTGGAAATGATGGTAAACTATCTTTCATAACATCATTATAAGACTCAAGTTTTGTATGAAGAACATAATCAACCAAATTTCCACTACTATCAGCAAATGTAGCATAATCATAAGCAACAGGACTTGAACTTGGAGGTGTCGGCATGACTGAAATATAACTAGCAAGACTTATTTGAGTTGGTGTTGTCGGACAAGTGGTTTGATTAATATCAGTCAATGTCCCAGTAATTGTTAATGGATACTGTTTACACCTATCAAAATACAACTCCAACGCCAACTGAATATTCCCAATATCTGAAATCCTCTTGGCGTCACGCGCTTTTGCTTTTGATCCAGTGAGGCTAGTAATGACGATACCCGTTAGAAGCGCGATGATGGCAATAACTACTAAAAGCTCAATAAGAGTGAACCCTCTAAATTTTGAGAAATGTTTTTTCATAGGTTAAATTATAACATACTTGAAATGTTATAGGCTGGGACAGAAACTAAATAACACAAAAGGCCCCAATTAGAGGCCTCTTGTAGGATTTCTATGTAATCACGTATTATAGGATTTTGGCGGCTATTTTATTGACGACCTTGCCGAGGCTAGATAGATCTTCCTTGATGCCTGTAATATCTTCTTTAAGACCACCAATACTTTTATTGGTTTCAATAAACTTGCTATCCATTTTATTTTCAAGGCTATCAATTCGTCCGTTGATACGTTCATTCATTTCGACAAACTTGGTATCCATTTTCTTTTCGAGGTTGTCTATACTTTTATTGGTATTGGTAAATTTGATATCGATATTTTTTTCTAGGTCATCGATACTTTTATTGGTTTCGACAAACTTGGTATCCATCTTCTTTTCGAGGTTGTCTATACTTTTATTGGTATCGGTAAATTTGATATCGATATTTTTTTCAAGATTATCAATGTGTTTGTTGGTCATATCGAATCCATCGTCCATGTAGGACTTTAATCCGATAAATTCTTTTTTCGTTACGTAGTTATGTTGCATTGGAGAAAGTGTCATAGTCATATGTAGTTTGTGTTAATTTAATAATAGAAACATCGCAGGTACGGAAATTATACGCTCTGTAAATATTTGCACAAGTTCACAAACATAAAAAATTATGTTGTGCTTGATTTTTTATAAAACTTTCGACATTTCTTGGTGTACTTACACTATTGTGTTACACGAAAGTTTTCAAAAATGGTGGTTTCACCCTCATCGAATTGCTCGTCGTCATCGCCATTATCGGTATCTTATCAA
>JAVHOW010000008.1:0-40226 GCA_036170235.1 Minisyncoccota bacterium | reverse complement strand
AAAATCTTTCCAGTTGCGTAAAATCTTTCCTCGTAATCAACCGTCAATGGAAAAAAGTCGCCGTCTTTCAATCCGCCCATAACGGCAGTAGCGAGGACGGTTGTATTTCCGTAACGTAACATGACCGAGCCATTGGCCTGATTCGCGAGGTCGTTGAATTCAGCGGTCAATGTTTTTCCGCCGACTTCTAGCGAGTATTCTTTTTTGTTCATGTGTTTTTGCGCCTTGCCACGCCGTAGCGTAGCGAAGGCGGGTCGCCCCAAGATTTCAGCTTTGAATTGATTTAGCGTAATGCGTAGGTCTACTAGTCATACGACTACGGCTCCGTTCGCTTTGCTCACGGGTTGCAGTCATACGACTACGGCTCCGTTCGCTTTGCTCACGGGTTGCCTGCGCAATACACGGATCTTCAAATCTGCCTATCTGGGGGCGAGTTAATTTAATAAGGTGCTTCTTTGCCACGCCGAAGTGTAAACAAAGGCTGGCTGATAGAGATAATGTAGCACGGTTTTTTGAAATTTTCCATTGCTTGCCGATATCTATGTTTTCGTGTATAAATTCAATAAACAAACCTTTACAATGAATATTTCCAAAATCATCATTCCGTCGGTTATACTGAGCGCCGATAGGTCGGTTCCTTATAAGCCCACAGTTAAGATTCCAGAGTGGTCTGTATCATGGAACTCCCCAGAACTACAATCTATCTACAGATCCAAAATTGATTTGGGAAGGGTCGGTAGTTTTGCTGTTTTGAGCTAGGATTTTTTTCATCCGCGCCACTTTGTGAAAATGAAGGTGCGCGGATTTTTATTTATCATAATGGTGCGCCTTCGGCGACACATCGAGTGACCTTTGCGATCTTTGGGGCGGTGTCACATCCACAAAATGCACCCCAAGTGATTCCATCCAGGTTATCAAGAACCACTCATTTGGATCAATTAGCTCTTTACAAAGTGGGCACATACGGTCAATTCTGCCGATGAGGACTGCATTTGTATAGTCGTGCCTACAAATCGGTTTTTTGTTTGTGATTTTCTTCATATAAATTTAGTACGTGTTGTCACCCCTACGCTCTACTCTTTTTATCACCGGCTGCCCATTGATATCTAAGTGAAATATAATTCTAGTCTTCCCTTTTCGCACCCTAAAATAATTATCGTACCCCTTGAGTTTTTTGATATCTAAATCGGCAAGAATGCCGTGCTTGATCCGTTCCAGTACATCCAACATAGCTTCCCGCTCCTTCGGAATCAGTTTTTTGATGTACTTATCTATCTTATTCATCGGACAGTCTTGAGTTTCTTGATAAGATCGTCTATAGGCATCCCTCCTTCAACGGAATAAGAAGAAAAATCCATGACGGTTTCCCATGTTCCTTCATCTCCCCAGGCATCTATCGGCTCAAGCTTAAAAACTGGTTCTGATTTCCTGACGACGACGAAGGAGTGGCCTTTTTTGGCTAATTTTATATACTTTTCAATATTTAGCCTCAATTCCTTAAGTCCAACGATATTCGATGTGATGGTTTTTGTTTTCATATAAAGCAAGTTTACCTTAAGATAAACTTAAAGTCAAGCGTTTTTAAAAAAAGAAAAGGGTACGTACAATTTGTACCTACCCTTTTCAACTATACGGTTTTATCGTACGGTTCAGTCGGTTACGATCTGTAACTATCCCCTACCTCTTCCCTCCCGCCCTCAACAAATACTTACCTGAATTTTCATCCAAATCCATAAAATGATCCGCCACCTCGATAAGTTTCGCCGAAGTTGATTTGCCGAATGAAGCGACTTCTACCTGACAGCCTTGATTCATCTGCAGATATTCCACTAGTGGACAGAAGTCGCCGTCACCTGTGATGAGAATTACGGAGTCTAGTTTTGGTGACAATTTCACCGCATCAATTGCCAAGCCAACGTCCCAGTCGGCTTTCTTTGCGCCAGAGCTGAAGATTTGCAGGTCTTTGACCTTGGTTTCGATACCCATTTTGGTTAGCGCATCGAAAAAGGCGTTTTCTTCACCTGATTCTGTGGCGATGACATAAGCGACTGCGCGGACGAGCTTGCGGCCGTCCATGGCGTCCTTGACGATGGCACCAAAGTTTACTTTCGAATGATATAGATTTTTCGCACTATGATAGAGGTTCTGGGCGTCGATGAAAATCCCGACGCGCTGTTCTTTGTGTTTGATTATAGACATAAGAGTAAGTGAAAAGTGCAGAGTGCAAAATTCAAAATTATTAAAATAAGTTACGCATTTATAAAAAGCTCGCACACGCAATTGACCTAAGTACTAATTAACCTAATTATTCTAAAAAATGACTAATGAACAATACCAAATAAGTATACCATTATTGGTATTGGATATTTCTTAGTAATTAGACCAATTAGGTTAATTAAAAATTTGTTACTTATTTCTTGAGATCCAACTTCTTGATGATAGTTGAATAACGACGAGGATGATTTTTCTTCAAATATACGAGATGAGTCTGACGATCAGCAACCATACCGAGGAGGCCACGACGTGAGTGGTTGTCTTTCTTGTGTTTCTTGAGGTGATCGGTCAATTCCACGATCCTCTTGGAGAGCAATGCAACCTGAACCTCTGCAGAACCGGTGTCCTTGGCGTGAACGGCTGTTTCCTTGATGATTTTGGTCTTTTGTCGTGTGGTTAACATGATTGAAACATCATAGCATGGATAAGTGAAGGGCGCAAGAGTTTGTCTTAATATTAAAAGTGGCCCCGCTTTCCCAAGCGAGGCCACGTGACAACTGTTTTCGTTGGTTGTCCCACGGAAGGTCTGCTCCTTCAAGGCTCCAGTGTGTGGTTTTATTGTAAGAAAACCTGCCCTGAGATACAAAACTTTTTTACGATGATTTCCAACTTAAGAATTATGCGAGCCCAGTTGCAATCTTCGCTTGTGCAATGATCGCTCTTCCACCTGGGAGGTACGACTACTTCCTTTCTCTTTACCTAAGCGGAATTGCCTAGGTTTGCTTTGTCCGTGGTGGCGGTGGGCTACTTGCCCGCGCCGGCGGCCGTGGCGGTGATGAGATTATTTTCGGCGAATTTGCTTGCACCATGAAACGCGTTAATGTTGGTATTACGGGACGGGTCTTTCATCTGGGCACCTTTCTAGCTGTTGCGCATGTTTGCGCGGCCATTGTACGACGAAATGATCTCCCTCTCGGCAACTCTCAGTTTAAACAGGCACAAAACCCGTCTAAGCACACAAGTTCTTCAAGGTTCATTTCGCCCAATATACTAGCATACCCACAGTATTTGTCAAGTATTTAGAAATATGTTGTTATGATTATGCCAAAGAAGCCTTATTTTCAGCCATTTTCTGGTTTCGTGGAAAAATTTAGCGGGGAATAATTTTTCCATATCGGTTTTAGCTGGTACAAATTTTCCCCTTTCCATCTTCCATTCTTATAAGATGCTATACTTTACCCATGTCGCACAATATAAAAGACCTCAAACAGCAATTTCTGGAATACGTTGAGATCGAACGAGGTCGTGCTTTGAAGACTGTGCGGAACTACGACTTATTTCTGACTAGGTTCATTAACCACATGAAAATCCGAACTCCTGAAGATATTACTGTAGCCTCAGTTCGTGAATTTCGTTTGTGGCTCAATCGCCAGCCGGGGTGGAAAAGTAATACCGGAATCCAGACTCTTAAAAAGAATACACAGAATTATTACATGATAGCTCTGCGTTCATTCCTAAAATATTTGGCGAAAAATCAAATCAAGACTCTGGCGCCTGACATGATCGAATTGGCGAAAGTTGGTCAGCGTCACATAGATCTCATTACTCCAGAAGAATTACGTCGACTTCTCGCGGCTCCGAACGGTGACGACCTCACTTCCTTGCGCGACAAAGCAATTCTTGAATTACTTTTTTCGACTGGTTTGCGCGTGGCAGAGCTCTGTTCCCTCTCGCGCGAAATGGATCTAAGTGCTGATGAATTTTCTATTCGTGGAAAAGGTGAGAAGATCCGTGTCGTCTTCCTTTCTGATGAAGCAAAAAAAGCTTTGAAAAAATATTTGGATAATAGAAAGGATATGGGTGACGCTATGTTCGTGGAGATTAGTGCGCGAAAGAGTAAAATGAGTCTAAAAAACCTCGATGATTCAAAAAATAGTAAATTAGAAAATGTCTCGAGTGGTCGTACTGGTAAAAAAATTGTGAAAAAAGGTGAAGATGCCGGCGATACACCACTTACTTCAAGATCTGTTCAACGTATCGTAAAAAAGTGGGCTATTCGTGCTGGTATTTCCAAAAAAGTTACCCCGCATGTATTGCGCCATTGTTACGCAACCGACCTCCTCGGCAACGGTGCAGACATTCGTTCGGTCCAAATGCTTCTCGGTCACGCCAATATTGGTACAACACAGATCTATACGCACGTGACTGATAGTGAGCTGAAACGCGTCTACAAACAATTTCACGGGAAGAAAAAATAAATAGCATTATACGAAATAAAAAACTGGTGCCATCTCTGACACCAGTTGGTTTTTGTGCTAATTTTTTAGGCGTGTGAAGCCTTGAATATTCGTGAAATATCCCACGAAGGATTCATGATAGCGCGGTAGAACCACGGTGCTAGAACTGCTGCAAAGAACACGTTACCCACAAGGTGTCGGATGGTAAATGGAATTTGACCAACCAGCGCTTCCATAAATGGTTGGTGGAATAGTATTGGTCCAGCCAAAACTCCAGTTACCAAATCGAAGAAAAGTGTCCCGATAATGCTCACAATAATAAAATTGCGAGCTGACCCTGCACGATTGCGCAGGAAATATCCTCCCCAAACGCCGACGATACCATATGAAACTGCGGTTAGAATTGTCCAAGGTCCGACCTTGGACATGAATACATCGAGAAGAACCATACTCAATGCTCCGTATAGACCACCAACAATCGGTCCATACGCTTTGCTTCCGGCAAGCTGCGTTGCCATGAGAGGTGAAATATTAGACCAACCAATGAGTGGTGTTATGAGACGAACGACTAATATGCCCACAAACCCAGCGACGTATTTTAGCGAGCCGTCCAGTGAATGAACGATGTTATTTTTCATATTTTTAATTATTTTTTCATTATAGCACTTTTACCAGAAACAATAAAAAATGCTACACTTACTCCATGCGCATCATCTCCTGGAACGTCAATGGTCTCCGCGCCAACGTTAAGAAAGGCAGTTTTGATTGGATGATTAATGAGTCGCCAGATATTTTTTGTTTTCAGGAAACGAAAGCACACCCTGAACAGTTGGAAGAAGGTGTACGTAATCCAGTTGGTTATTTTTCATATTTTGATCACTCGAAAGGACGAAAAGGCTATAGTGGTGTGGCAGTTTACTCAAAAGTTGAGGCTGATAAGGTTGAATATGGTTTCGGCATTCCAGAATATGATCAAGAAGGTCGTTTTCTGGCGCTTTTTTTCAAGGAAAATGTTTTTGGTACCAAATTACCAAAATTTGTCTTTATAACAGCCTATTTCCCCAATGGTGGATCTGGTCCAGAGCGTTTGGATTTCAAATTGCGTTTTTATGCCGAATTTTTGAAATATATAAATAAACAGAGAAAAGCTGGTTACGAAGTAATATTCTGTGGTGACGTGAATACTGCTCATACCGAAATCGACCTAGCACGCCCCAAAGAAAATGTCGAAAATACAGGTTTCTTACCTATTGAACGTGCTTGGATAGATGACGTTATAAAAGCTGGTTATGTAGATATATTCCGTCATTTGCATCCGGGTTTAACAGGTGCATATAGTTATTGGGATATGAAGACTTTCGCTCGAGAACGTAACGTTGGTTGGCGTATTGATTATTTCTTCATATCTTCAAACTTGGTAAAAATGGTAAAAAAAGCTGAGATTTTGGAGTCAATTATGGGTTCTGACCATTGCCCTATTGATCTTGTCATTGGATAATTCTACGTTCTAGTTGAGCCGTACTATATAAAATACGGCTTTTTTGTTATGTAAAAAAGTAAAAAATGAGCAAAAGAAAAGCCGCGGTCGACTATTTCAGATGGAAATTGTGTTCCGCGGCTACTAGTGAAGTTTCCGCGAAGAAATAAAGAGCTTGGGTCCACAGACCCGGCGAATCCAAATGAGGGATTCGTTTCATCCTATTGGTTCCTAAGTCGACGGTGTACATTTGGTTCTAAAAACTAGGTGCTCTTCCGTGGGAAGAACTAAAATTGTGATTGAGAACGAATGCACCGCCTGTTGCTACTAAGCAACTAAGGGATGTAAAATTTTCTTCGCAGACTTCGAGTGTGAAGCCTACCCTGAATTTTTGAAAGAACGATGTTTGTTCTAGATCGCAGAAAAATAACACTGAATTAAGTTCGAATACATCACATATGTAATGCGTCGAAAACAATTTTTCTCTAAATTTTTCCGTATTATTTTTCTGCGATCATCTCGGATAACAAACGAGTCTGGTACTATTGTATGTCCTTTATAAATGTCTGTAAAGGACATGTTGTGGATAACCCGCGAGCATGCGAGCGGAGCAATCCTCACAGGAGGATAACTATTGAATAAATATGTCCTTAATAAGTATAACTACACTAAACGTTTTACGGCACTACTGGACAAAATGTTTCCTACGAATATCCTTGAGATGTTCTTCATCAACCTCTTCCCGCCTTTCTTTTCCTTTTTCTGCCAATTTAATTAATTCACTTTCAGGCAATGCAAAAAGTTTTTTGGTCTTTTCTTCTAAATATTCTGCGGTGTTTAGTTTTGGATTATCGAGGACTTCTTCCATAAGCGCGTTCAAAATAAGACCAATCTTCGGTCCAGCCTGTATATTCCCTATTTCCATAATCTTTTTACCATCGATTTTAAGCATCCCTACAGACACAGGATCTCTCAAAGCCTCCTCAACCATAGATTTGTACTTACGAAGACGATATGGGTCAGCTTTTGGGCGCCCGGTGCCTATACGATCACAGATACGGACATTCATTAGGTCCCAAATGTTATCTTGTCCGACATTTACAATCATTCTACGAACCGCTGACAGAGTAATAGTTCCGGTATCAGAGAAGAACATGTGCCAACGTACCAGTTTTGTCACTTTCTCGATTGTTTCACGTGAAAATTTCATTCTTTGAAGTATTTTACGTGTTTCACGTGAACCAACTACCTCGTGGCCATAGAACGTTGGTTGACTTGTTACACGTGAAACACCTTTCGTTTCCGGCTTGGCAATATCGTGGAATAACGCAGAAAGCCTTATTTCTAGCCCCCATTTACTGTCGGCGGCGTGTTGCAAGCTACGCAAAAGGTGCTCCCAGACCGTGAAAGCATGAGCTTGGTTCTGTTCTACTCCAATGCCCTTTTCCAATTCAGGAATGAAATGTTTCAAGAGTCCTGTTTCATGAAGAAGCTCAATTCCCAGCTTTGGACTTGGAGAAAGGATGATTTTTACGAATTCGTCACGAATACGCTCTATGGCTATCTCTTTTATTGTGGAACTTAGGGCTTTTATAGCAGAAAGAGTCTCTTTTTCTATTGTGAAACCAAGTTCTACGGCAAATCGTATAGCGCGAATCATACGTAAAGCGTCCTCATTGAAGCGGTCATGAGGTTTTCCTACGGTCCTTATGGTTTTGTCCTTTATGTCGGCAAAACCGCTGTAAAGGTCAACAATGTCCTTTACAGCTCCTTTGGAAAGAGACACAGCGATAGCATTTGCAGTGAAATCTCTTCTCTGAAGATCATCTTCTATTTTGTTACTGAATTTTACTTGATCCGGATGACGACGATCGGAGTAATCTGATTCAAGTCTGTAAGGCGTAACCTCGACATTTCGCAGAGTCATATCTTCGGTTTCTTCATTGATAACCACAACAGTCCCATAAATATTTTCATATACTGTTTTTGTAAAAAGAGCTTGAATTTGTTCTGGATTTGCATTTGTAGTGATGTCCCAATCTTTCGGAGTACGTCCAAGGAAGAGATCGCGTACGCAACCACCGACCAAATACGCCTGAAAAGAGCCCTTTTCTAGGGTTTCGACAATAGTGACAATCTCCCCTGGTATGGGGCTATTTTTTACTATTTTGGTCGGCATAATATCGGATATTGTAATACAATTTGGGCTTTTCTGCTAACTAGGTTAGTATGTACACATCGTTTTGTATTGCGCCCGTGGCTCAAAGGATAGAGCACTTGGCTTCGGACCAAGGGGTTGGGGGTTCGAGTCCCTCCGGGCGCACACTATTTTTATCTCTGTATTTGAGTGTTAAAATTATGGTACACTACTAAAACCAGCATGAAAAAACCTGTTATAATTTCATTGATAATAGCAAGTATTGTACTTATTGGGAGTATTATTATTCCCAAACCTTGTGACTATACTAATTTTGCGTGGGGGTATGTTCATAGGGAGTGTGACTGCTTAGGAATAAAGGTTGATAACTCATGCAAAACGTCCAACGGCCAACCCTGTCCTGATGCTGGAGGTGGAAATGTTTGCGTTGGTGTTGTCACAGGAAGAAGGTAGTATGATCCCAGTCATAATTTTTTGTATTATAACTTAATATAAGTTATACTCTGTCGTACAGTAATTTTGCACTTTAAAACGCGGGTATAGTTTAGTGGTAGAATGCGTCCTTGCCAAGGACGAGATGGGAGTTCGATTCTCCCTACCCGCACATAGTAAGTAATGGAGGTGAAAAGATGAAAAAGTGCCAAGAGTACGAATGGTTGTAATGTCCTTTTAACGATTTCCTTTAAAAACGGCTTAGAATCGTGGACTAAAGAGACAAACTGGGGATAAGTCTGTGGGTAACGGGTATAAAAGACATGAAATATGGCTTATTTGCGTAAAAATCAATCATTTTAGGAGTCTTTTATAGTACAAGTTACGAGATGTCTCTATTTAGAGCCATATATTATAGATCTCGTTTTAAAAGTCAGGACAAATGTGTTGAAAATTCGATGTCGCAGGCTTAGTTTGAGAGTCAGTGGAATGTTTCACAAGAAACGTTTTATGAAGATTTCACGTGAAGCATTTGGCGGGAAATTCCTTTATTAACGTAGTGTAATTTTTAAATAACATATGCACACAAGATCAAAAGGAAACATGGGTGAAGAAGTCGCTTGTACTTTTCTGAAAGGTAAAGGTTTTACTATTGTCGATCGGAATTATCAAAGAAAATGGGGTGAATTGGACATAATTGCTCAAAAGGACAAAGTTTTTCATTTCTTTGAGGTCAAAAGTGTCACCGCTGATTTTTCGGATAATACCAATTCACATAAACCAGAAGACAATGTTCATGGTTTGAAAGTTAGACATATTCGAAGAATGGTGGAAACATATTTGGCTGACAAGAAGCGGGGAATTGATGTTGAGTTTCAATTTCACGTGCTTTCGGTATATATGAATGAGAAAACTCGTCGAGCGCGAGTTGAATGGCTCAAAAATGTGATTTTATAGATATAATGTGCTAGGATAAGTCAATCACGGAGCGTGGTGTAACGGCTAACATTTCTGTTTTGGGAACAGAAGACTCCGGGTTCGAATCCCGGCGCTCCGACAAAGTTAATACAAAATGATCAGAAAAATATTTACATTTTTTGATAAGTTTGAAGATCACGTTCGTGGTCATTTGAGTCGTTTTCCAATTCTCTACACAATCATTGGTGGTGTGGCTATTGTATTATTCTGGCGTGGCGTGTGGCATACAGCGGACATATTGCAAGCAAAAGGTGGAGTGCTTGGTTTCATTTTCTATGAGCCAGTGAATCTTTTGTTAGTTTTAGCGGTGCTTCTTGCCACCGGACTTTTCGTTTCGTATTTTATTGGAGACACGATTTTGATTAGTGGTTTGAAGCATCAAAAGAAAACTACAGATAAAACCGAAAAAGATGTTCAGGAGGAAGAAAAAGAGATTGGTCAGATCCGTACAGCAATCAAAGAAATGAAAAAAGAAGTTGATGAGATCAAAGTGGTGGTTGAAGAAGAACGCGCGATCCATCATCCGGATAAGAAGTAGGGGAGTATTCACGCCCTGTTTCATTTCCGGTATAATTACATTTGAATAGATACTATTCGTTCAAGTGTATTCTCAAAACAAAAAAGATGAGGCTATAAAGTTAAGAAAGGAAGGCAATTCCTACAATTTTATTTCTTCAAGAATATCAGTTGCCAAAAGTACCTTGAGTGAATGGCTCAAGGATGTGTCTTTTTTGCCGAATGAATCTATGAAAAAGGCCAGATTAGAAAATAGCAGGAGAATTATCAATATATCTAGAGTAGATAAGGTTATTTCTATGAGAAAAGCCTCAGAGTATGCACAAGAGAATATAAAGAAGTTAGATCGTGGAGATATTTTCATGTTCGGGCTTGGTATTTATTTGGGTGAGGGAAGTAAAACGGGTAGCATTACAAGAATTGTTAATTCAGACCCGAGAATAATTAGATTCTCAATGATGTGGTTCAAAAAATGCTTCGGGCTTACTAATTCCAATTTCCGTGTACGAATACATTTGTATCCTGACAATAATGATAATGAAGTGATTAAATTCTGGATGAAATCTTTATGTCTGAAGAGGGAATCGTTCCAGCCTTCATATGTTGATGTTCGTCTTAATAAAAAGAAGGATAGGAGAGGGACTTTACCGTATGGTACTGCCCATCTAGGAATTGTAAGTAATGGCAACAAAAACTTCGGAGCCTTGTTACAAAGGAAAATTATTGCTAGCATTGACCTTGTTCTTGATAAACACAAGCGGGGTTAGTTAAGTGGTATAATGACACACTTCCAATGTGTATTCGGGAGTTCGATTCTCCCACCCCGCACTAGAAAAATTAAAAGAATAAAAAGTGTCTATCAAATGTCAAAATACTTACGAAATTTGATAATATCACCTGAATCTGGGCTCGGTCTAGAAATTCTAGAAATATTATATTCAAAGAATATTTTAGATTCACTTTCTACAGAATACGAAGATATTTACGAGAACTTAAAAATATCTAAATTTATACAACTTCTTTTTGATGACATAATTTTACGTTTGTGTAAAATATCTGATATTCGTAATGGTACTAGAAGCGCACCAATGATTATTAAAAAATTTAAGAAGATACATACTAATCAACCTATAAAATTACAAAAAATGCAAAAAGCTATGAATAAGTTGAATGAGTACACCTCTAAATTAAAGTTACGTCGAGATAATAGAATTGCGCATATAGGTGACCGATCCAAGCAAGAAGTATGGGGACCAATTCCAGACCTTAACGAAGCTATTTGTGCGGCAGTTAATCTGGTTGACATATTGAATGGTGAGCGTCTTCAATACAAAATTGCTGATAAAGATATTCGGGGTCAATTTTGAAATGTTTTTAATTCAGCCATGCATTAATTAGATGTAAGCAAAAACCGCCTCTACGGCGGTCTTTTGTTGCTTAGTACTATATCCAGAAACAAGGTCGATAGTGCTTGTTTCGAGGTGATAGGGTTATTTTACAGCATCTTTGAGCGCCTTTGCGGCTCGGAACTTTGGGACCTTCATAGCTGGGACCTTGATGGCCTCACCAGTGCGAGGGTTGCGAGCATCGCGAGCTGCGCGTTGCTTGACTGAGAAGATACCGAGGCCTGCTATAGAGACCTCCTCTCCTTTCTTGAGTGAGTCGATGATGCTGTTGATAGCTGTCTCGACTGCTTGCTCGGCCTGAACCTTTGTTCCACCGAGAACTCCATGAACTGCGTCTACAATTCCTGCTTTATTCATATTGTTTATGTTAATTAATAATAATTTTTGGTCTCGGCCCGCCGCCATCGGCGGATCGAGTCTCAAACCATGTTTATATTATATAGTAAGCCATATTTTGGGCAATAGGGTGGGGAAGTTGACAAGATGTGCATATCATTTCAACAAAAAACCGCCAGTAAGCGGTTATTTGTTGGTTTATCTAATTTTACCTCGCAAACTCTATCGTCCTAGTCTCTCTTATAACATTCACCTTGATTTCTCCAGGGTACTTGAGATCCTTTTCAATCTTCACGGCAATATCACGTGCTAGATTCTTGGCAGCTAGATCGTCAATCTCTTCTGGTCTGACGAATATACGAATCTCACGACCAGCTTGGAGGGCGTAGGACTTTTCAATACCAGGGAAGGAGTTTGCCAAGGCCTCAAGGTCGCCAAGACGCTTGATGTAGTTTTCAATATTGTCGCGGCGAGCACCAGGTCGAGCACCGGAGATGGCGTCAGCGGTCTGGACGATGCGAGACTCGATAGTCTCGTACGGATATTCTTCATGATGAGCTTGCATAGCCTTGATGACTTCTTCGGGTGCACCGAACTTTTGTAAGATACGGCGACCAATCTCAACGTGAGTACCTGCGACTTCATGGTCAAGTGCTTTGCCGAGGTCGTGGAGTAGGGCACCAGCTTTGGAGACCTGAACATTGGCACCAAGCTCTTCGGCAATCATGCCAGCGATGTGAGCCATCTCTACGGAGTGTTGGAGAACATTTTGACCATAACTAGTGCGGAAATGTAGACGACCTAGAATCAGGAGAATGCGTGGATCGAGTCCAAGAACGCCACATTCATAAGCGGCAGCCTCGCCTTTTTCTTTGATAGTTTTATTGATATCTTGCTTTGCTTTCTCTACGATAGCTTCAATCTTGGCAGGTTGAATGCGGCCATCTTTGATGAGTTCGAGAAGGGCAATGCGCGCAGTATGACGTCGAACTGGATCAAATGAAGAAATCGTAATTGCTCCTGGAGTATCATCAACCATGACTTCAACTCCAGTTATACGTTCAAATGCTTTGATATTGCGACCTTCCTTACCGATAATCTTGCCTTTGACGTCATCACTTGGGATTTCAACAATAGTAGACATGACATCTTGGGAGACTGATGAGGCAAGGCGTTGAATGGAAATAGCCAAAATGTCCTTGGCTTTCTTGTCGAGCATTTCTTCGCCTTGGGTGTCTAATTTATTCATCCGAACGAGCATGTCTTCGGCACTTTGTTTTTCAATGAGTTTGAAAAGTTGCTCTTTTGCATCTGTTGCTGACAGTTGAGCGATCTTTTCGAGTGCAGAAAGACGATCGAGCTCGAGCTTGTCGGCTTTCTCGCGGATGGTCTTGATTTCAGCAATACGTTGCTTGATCATCTCGACTTCCTTGTCTATATCGGTCTGACGTTTGTCGAGCAAATCCTCTTTTTTTATCAGACGATCCTCGGTTTGGCGTGCCTTATCTTCTTTTTCTTTATTCTCTACTCGTGCATCAGCGAGAGCTTTTGTGGCTTTGGTTTCTGCTTCAGCGGTGATCTTCTTGGACTCTTCTTTGGCGGCAAGGAGCATTTCCTTGATTTCTAGTTCCATGGAACCCTTTTTGCCTAGTGAGATGATCAGTCGCAGATAGTAACCAACAGCGACACCAACGACTCCTGCAATGGAGAGGAAGAGTGCTACTAGTTTGAGTGACATATGCGGTGTGGATCCGCCCTTTGTGGATTATGGTGAGAGAAACGTATGAGATTGCGCCGATTTCGTGCTAAGGATGGCTTTATTTCTATGTGTATTCATAAGTTATTTTTTCACTAAAATTCCTTAAAAGCGGTATCAAATTTAAAAATTGGTAACATAAGCATAATATAACTTATTTGAGGGGAGTGCAAGTTTGACTTTTACTTTTGTTGTGCTATGTTATAAATACAACAAGCATGCAGGGACAAATTCCTGTAGGAAAAGTCCACAAGGACTACCTGCTCTGCTGACCACCCCGCAAGGGGTGGTTTTGCTATTCTTCGATGGTGGTGATTAATTTCTTCTAAAGCCGATGCGTTCTTTTGTGGGAATTGGTTCGTCCAATAGATTCTTAATAATCCGGCATACTTTTGCCAATTGTTGCCCTTGTGTTGCTTGTTCGTTCTCCAATTTCTCCATTTTTCTTGCAAGATCTTTATGTGTGGCTAGCATTTCTCGGAGTTTGATAAAGGCGCGTACGACGAAAACGCTCACTTCAACAGCACGTTGACTTTTGAGTATAGCGGAGAGCATGGTGACACCGTGTTCGGTAAAGGCAAATGGGGTAAATCTGGGGTCACGATGCTTCTGGGAACCTATCGCAAATTGCGATAGGTTCAAGGTTCTCGCTTCATTGATAGATAGTCGGAACATAAAGTCCCCTGGGAACCTAGCGGCATTGCGCTTGACCTGTTCGTTAAGGCGCATAGTCGAGACCTCATACAGTTCTGCCAAGTCGAAATCGAGCATGACTTTCTTGCCTCGAATAAGAAAAATACGTCTCTCGATAGATTCGGGAGGAATGATACTTACAGTTTTGTTGGTTTGAATTTCTGTAGTCATAAACAGGATTATAGCATCAGCCTTTTTGTTAAATATAATTAAGAAAGTCGGATAACGTGTGAATAAAAAAGGCGACCCGGGAGGGGTCGCTGGCTATCCTGTCGGTATTATTTTCCGATCAGTTTGGCCTTTGAGATTTTTGAACGGACATGAGAGGTGATTGCGTGAGCAGGCATCCTCTTGATCAACCTGACACGATGCTCCACATCGTAACGATTACATACCGTTGAATCTGCTGGGTCATCTGGCACCACAACAGTTATATCTCCGTTCCCAGAATGTGCCCAGTACGTGTCATCTGGGTCGAAGAACCCCTTAATCCGAGCCGTCGC
Organism: Minisyncoccota bacterium; assembly: GCA_036170235.1. Taxonomy (GTDB): domain Bacteria; phylum Patescibacteriota; class Minisyncoccia; order Phycocordibacterales; family PALSA-1337; genus C7867-002. The sequence continues at coordinate 25,520 of JAVHOW010000008.1, read as the reverse complement.
CGCATGCTCGTAATCCTCCAACGTCGGTAATTCCCATCCATCTTTACGGAGTCCCTCAACCTTGTGAAGGTTCATTGGTTCATGGTCAACTCCCCATTCGGTCACTGAAATGAGGAAATGTCGGTTCTTATTCATAGGTTAACACTCTTCGTTTGTTGATTGTTTTGGAACGAAACTAGTTTAATTCCATATAAGCATAGATAACAAGCATTGTCAATTTTAATGTAGTGTGTTAGATTGGATTAACAATCTATTATAAATACTATTTAATCCTGACCATCATGTTAATTCCAACCGTTATCGAAAAATCATCATTTGGCGAGCGTGCGTATGATATCTACTCACGTCTTTTGAAAGATAGTATTATTTTCTTGGGCGGACCGATAGACGATCATATGGCAAACTTGGTCATTGCCCAACTACTTTTCTTGCAATCAGAGGACCCAAAGAAGGAGATTCAACTTTATATCAATTCACCTGGCGGATCTGTGACATCAACACTCGCTATTATCGACACCATGACTCATATCAAAAATGATGTCTCGACTGTTTGCGTTGGTATTGCCGCTTCTGGTGCCGCTCTGATTCTCTCAGCAGGCACAAAAGGCAAGCGCGTGGCATTGCCAAATGCAGAGGTCATGATCCATCAGCCTCTCGGTGGCGCGGAAGGTCAGGCTTCAGATATTGAGATCAGTGCAAAGCATATTTTGAAGACTCGCGAAACATTAAATAAATTACTTGCAAAAAATACCGGTCAATCTATTTCCAAAATCGATAAAGATGTTGATCGTGATTTCTTCATGAGTGCCGAAGAGGCAAAGAAATATGGTCTCATTGATAGTGTGATGATAGGGAAGAAGTAAAATGCGTCTCCACCGTTTTTACACAACTGAAAAAATAGGTCTCCAAAAAGAGATCACTATTCAGTCCGCCGAAATGGTTAACCAAGTTCGACGAGTTTTCCGTTTGAAAAGTGGCGACTCGGTTATTATGTTTGATGGGTCAGGTTCTGATTACGAATGTCGGATTTCTGATTTTGGTAAAGAAAGTATTACGCTCGATATTGATTCATCAACACGAAGTCGCTTCATGCCAGAACGTGAAATTGTTTTGTGCGCGGCTGTTGTCAAAAAAGATACCTTTGAATGGATTGTGGAAAAGGCGACGGAGTTGGGTGTGACAAAAATTATTCCCATAATGGCAGAACGTAGTGAAAAAAAGAATTTGAATGAAGCGCGCTTGAAAAAAATTGCGGTTGAGGCGAGTGAACAAAGTGGTCGTGGAACTGTTCCGGTTATTTCTGAAATCATGAGTTTGAAAGAGGTTGTCGATTATATGGCTAAATCTGGAGGTCTGACCTCAAGTCAGCAAGGTGAGGTCTCGTTAAAAGCAGTCGCTTTTCATCTCGATGGTGAGCCTTTTGATGCGCGAAAAATAAATACAAAAAATAACTCGCTGGCGATTTTTATCGGTCCAGAAGGCGGCTGGTCAGAAAATGAACTAGCGATGTTTCACAAGAGTGGAGTGCCTGTCGTCACCCTTGGAACCCAGGTTCTTCGGGCTGAAACGGCAGTAGTTGCGACTCTTTCAGTGATTATGTTTGGTAAGTAGAGATTTCATTATAATGGATGTTTCACAAAAGGTGCGCCAATGTCGACGCACCTTTTGCCTAACTATTTATAATTACTGGAAACATTTACTTCACCTCCTCCAACCACGTAAACACCTTCTCATTTGTCAGCACAGTTTCCGCATACACACCTGCACGCTCGCGGTCAGCGTCTTTGTAATGTTCAACGATATGATTTACTTCTTGTTCAATTTCTTTTTGATCAGGTTTGATATTTTCTTTTTTGGAGATTTCATTAAGGATCAATTGTAACTTAGCTTTTTTCTCGGCGTGTGGTCTCCATTCTTTGCGGATTTCTTCGAGCGACTTTTTGGCATGTTTCAAATAATCATCGAGCTTCACACCCATGCGTTCTATGTCCGCGGAGAATTGAGCTTGAGTGCGTTCGAGTTCGCTTTCAACCATTACTTCTGGCAGTTCAATCTTCGAGGAATCAGCCAAAGCATCCGCAATACGTAAACGAGTTTTTTCACGTGCTTCATCTCGCTTCTGTTCAGTGAGCATATCTGACAATTTATTTTTGAAATCTGGGACATCACTAAAGTCACCCAATGTTTTTACAAAATCATTAGTTAATTCAGGCAGATTAGCCTCATCTACCTTGGCATGTGCCTTTGAGTGTTCTTCAGGCGTCATCCGGTCATGATCAGGGCTGTGTCCATCGGCTGTGATGGGGGCCTTCTGGTTGGATGCACGAGTTCTTATACGCATAATTGTATCGTCAATATCTTTTTCTGTCACCTTCTCATCTTCTGGATTTTGTTTCTTAATTTGTTCGCTGGCAAGTTTTTTGTAATCAGGAAGAATTACTTCTGGAACCACAGAAGTGATAGCCACAAATTCCAGCGGATTATTTTGTGCGATCTTGGTCAAATGAATTTCAGGTTTACCGATAGCATCGATTTTTTCATTTATCAAAATGTCTACATATGCTTTTGAAAGTGCAAGTTCGGCCATTTCTTCGAGAACGGCCATTTCTCCGACTTTTGCCACCAGAATATTTTCTGGCACCATACCTTTGCGAAAGCCGTCGATTGTGACCGATTCATTTATATATTTGAGCGCCTTTGAACGATACACTCCCCAAGTTTCTGCCGCGACTGATGCGGTGATTTCTACACGAGATTTGTCGAGTTTTTTAATAGTTGCCGAAGCATATGATTTTGTTTGAGTCATGAAAATGAGTCTACAGGAATAAGAGGTAAGAATCAAGAAACAAAAAAGCGCCTTTGTCTTGGCGCTTTTTTTGTTTTCTAATTATCAGTTACTGATTACTTGTATATAATACCTGTGATTTCTAAAAATTTTGATTGTTCAAACCATTCGTTGCTGAATTCAAGTCAGCTTGTAATGTGTTTACGTCATCTGCTTTATTGACGACTGGTTGTACGGTCTGTGGTTCTACAACTGCTGGAGTATTCGCGTTGTTATTGGCAATTGTATTATCAACAGGAACTTGTTGTTGCTGATTGATACGAGATGCGAATAAGTAAAGCGCGCCAATGATCAAGATTAGAACAATAACAAGAATGGCGATAATTGGTCCAACCTTTTTGTGTTCAATTGGCATGCTGTTAACTGGAGCTGGTGATTGTTGTGGCTGTTGTGCGAGTGGGTCCATAGTGTTTATTTATATTGATAATTAATTGTGTACTTATATAGTGGTTGTAGTCGTAGCTGTGGTGGTTGCTACTGGTGTGGGAGGAATAACTGGTGGAGTTGTCGATGCATTACCAAGTCCCATTGAGTGGACAATAGCAACTACGACTGCGACAAGAGCTTCGTGTGCTTGCTTGATAGCTTTTATGGCAGTATTCCCAACCTCACGAGGTTTACCAAGATCAATAACAGGTGTAGATGTGGCTATTGTTGATGTTGCTGTTGGGTTAAGAACTACCAATGCGTTTACAGCTTGTTCTGCCAAGGTGATTTTTCCATCAGCGATGACGAGCAAACTCTTTGCTTTGGTCATATCGCGACCTTCTGAAACAGCCTTGTCTATACGTGAAGAAATACGTGCCTGGATCTGTTTGAGGTTGTTCAGTGTGACATTCAACTGCTTTGTAATTGCATCCTTGCGAGCTTTGAACTCATCCTTACGCATATCCTTACGAATTTCATGGCGGTCTTCACTGGAGGAAGCATTCTTCATCTCCTCACGACCTTCTTGTCGAATTTTTTTAACTTCATCTTCGTGTTCATCTTTTATTTCCTTACGAAGAGGAATACTGCTTGACGCAATCGCACGAATGTCACCAAATGTTCCTGGACGTGTAAGAGTTGTTGATCCTAATTTGCCACCCTCGAGCGTTTTGTTTCGGATACTCTCATTGTTTTGGATATTGGTGGTCTTTGCGCGAAGCAAGTCTTTTACCGCGGATGTGCCAGTTTTACCATTTTCAGCATGGGTTATTGATGGCAGAACCGCAACCAAAGCAACAATAACGATTGCGTATAAGTAGTAATGTTTTTTCATTGATTTTTAATATAATAATTACGAATAAATACCACGATAATATGGTGAGAGCATTATAGCATAAAAAAACAAGCCACTGGCAAATCGTTACCAGTGGCTTGTTTTTATTATAATTAAACTAAATTAAACCAAAAACGCCACAATCAACAACGCCACAATGTTCAGGATCTTAATCATTGGGTTGATAGCAGGACCTGCAGTGTCCTTGTATGGATCACCGACCGTATCACCGGTAACCGCGGCTTTGTGAGCATCAGAGCCCTTGCCTCCGTGATTGCCTTGCTCGATATGTTTTTTGGCATTATCCCAAGCGCCACCGCCAGAAGTCATTGAGATAGCGACGAATAGACCTGTGACAATTGACCCAACCAAGAGACCACCGAGAGCGACTGGACCGAGAATGAAACCGACGAGAATTGGCGCAAGAACTGGGATCAAAGCTGGTAGTATCATTTCTTTGATGGCTGCTGAAGTCACAATATCTACACAGCGAGCGTAATCAGGCTTTGCGGTCCCTTGCATGATACCTTGGATCTCGCGGAATTGGCGACGAACTTCATCAACAACTTTTCCAGCGGCTTTGCCGACAGCTTCCATTGAGAGAGCGGCGAAGTAGTAAGGAAGAAGACCTCCGATGAAGAGACCGACGATAACTTTCGGATCATTCAAAGAGAAAACTATTGGCTGGAATACAGTTCCTAGTTTGAGGGCGGCAGTTTGTCCCAATGTGTTCACTTGCTCCGCGTATGAGGCAAAGAGCACGAGAGCTGCTAGTCCAGCAGAACCGATAGCATATCCTTTCGTAACTGCTTTGGTTGTATTTCCAACTGCGTCCAATGGATCTGTAATATCGCGAATTTCCTGTGGAAGATGTGCCATTTCTGCGATACCCCCAGCGTTATCTGTGATAGGTCCATAAGCATCAATAGCGACAATAATCCCCGCCATCGAAAGCATACTCATAGCGGCAACGGCGATACCGTAAACGCCAGCGAAATGATATGCGGCTAGGATTCCAGCAACAATAGTAAGAAGCGGCCATGCGGTTGCTTTCATGGAGATGGCAAGACCTTGAATAATGTTGGTACCATGACCAGAAATAGAAGCATTGGCGATGGATTGGACTGGGGCATACTTGGTCGAAGTATAGTATTCAGTAATAACTACAAGGAGAGCTGTGACAATCAAACCAACGAGTGTACAACCAAACAAATTCAAAACACTATAAGTTCCATTTGCACCCATGATCAAGTTTGTAACAGGGTAGAAGGCGATAGCGGCCAGAACTCCTGCCACAGCTAGACCTTTGTACATTGCACCCATGATGTTTGGAGTTTGGCCGTCTTTTGTTTTTCCCATTTTTACAAACCAAGTACCAATAATAGAAGCAATAATAGCGATACCACCGAGAGCGAGTGGGTATATGAGCGCGCCATCAAATCCTTTGAAAATAGTAGCGCCGAGCATCATTGCGGCAATAGTTGTGACGGCGTATGTCTCAAATAGGTCAGCGGCCATACCAGCGCAGTCGCCGACATTGTCTCCGACGTTATCAGCGATAACACCAGGGTTACGTGGATCATCTTCTGGAATGCCAGCCTCAACTTTACCGACAAGATCAGTACCGACATCAGCGGCTTTGGTGAAAATTCCGCCACCGAGACGAGCGAAGACAGATATAAGAGATGCGCCGAAAGCAAGACCGATAAGTGAATTTACATCTTTGGTTATGGCATAGAAAACAGTTACGCCGAGGAGAGCGAGACCGACGACGAAAAGTCCGGTCACAGCTCCACCATTGAAGGCGAGCGAGAGTGCGGCACCAAGACCTTTGCGAGCGGCTTCGGTAGTGCGGATGTTCGAGCGCACAGATACATTCATGCCGATATAGCCAGCGATCGCTGACAGTACAGCTCCAAGGACGAATCCGATGGCGATTTTAATTCCGAGTGTAGTCCAAAGAAGTATAAAAAGCACAATAGCGATAATGGCAATAGTTTTGTACTGCCTGTTCAAATATGCCTTTGCGCCAGCTTGAATAGCGGCGGCAATCTCGCGCATAGCGTCATTGCCAGTCGGCTTCTTCATGATCGAGCTGATAAGAAAAGCGCCGTAGGCGAGAGCGATGAGGGAACTGATAAGTGCGAACCAGATGTAGGTGTTCATTGTTTTCTTCGGTCATTCCCGCAAAGCAGGAATTATTGATTAATAAGGCTTTTTAATAACTTTTTACAATGGGGATACTATAGTAGAAAATAGGAAAATAGGCAAGGAAATGTGGCTCTGTGTGGCGGTATTTTGAGGGTAGTTTTACTTGACAAACTAGCACATAGTATGCTATAATATGTACTCATGCTAAGCCTCGGTTCCTAACCGATAGAAAGGCAAAACATGAAAAAAGTAGCACTGTTCATTGTGATACTGACTGTCACCACCTGCACCTTCGCTAGTAAGGCGCCCACGACTGACCGGCTGATAGCCGCACTCATTGAGGTAGAGTCGCGTGGAAATGACCGCGCGATTGGTGACAAACATATGAATGACAAGGCTTACGGATGCCTGCAGATTCGTAAGCCCTGCGTTGATGATGTAAATCAACGCCTCGGTACCAAGTATCGTCCGGAAGACGTCCTTGGAAACCGCTCCTTGTCAGTGCAAGTCTGTCGCACGTACCTTGAACGGTACGCGACAAGTAAAGCATTGGGGAGAGAACCATCGTTAGAAGACATGGCTCGCATATGGAATGGAGGACCAGTTGGCTGGAGGAAGCAAAGTACCCTCGGGTACTGGTCCAAAGTTCAAAAAGTTCTAGCAAGAAGTCGTTAAATAATCGCGCCGCCCTTGGGAAACCTTGGGCGGCGCTTTCACTTTTACACGCAATTTTTTTTGATGATTATTTAATGTGATATAAATATCCAACAAAAAATCCCGTAAAATAGCTTCGGGATTTTTTTGTTTTTTTTAGATTAATTATTACTCAGTTTTCTTTTCTTCTTTAACCCCTTCAACTTTCTCTGCTTCATTAGTTTCGGAAACTTTTTCCTCGGCTATTTCTCCAGAATCTTCAATTTCATCTTCGTCAGTATCTTCTCCTCCAGCTGATCGAATATCTATCTTCCAACCAGTAATCTTGGCGGCAAGGCGGACGTTCTGACCGCCTTTACCGATAGCGAGTGACTGTTCATCTTCTGTAACAGTAACGATGGCACGATGTGCTTTCTCGTCAAGTTCAAGAGATACAACTTCTGCTGGTGAGAGAGCTTCCTCGATAAAGAGGGCAGGATCTTCATTCCATTCAACAATGTCAATCTTTTCTCCTGACAATTCGCTAGTAACTGTCGAAACACGAACGCCACGTTGACCGACCATTGAACCTATTGGGTCAATATGGGGATCGTGCGAGACAACGGCAATCTTCGAACGTGAACCGGCTTCGCGAGCTATAGCTTTTATTTCAACTGTTCCTGATGCGATCTCTGGAGCCTCGGTCTCAAAAAGTTTTGCTAGGAATTTTGGATGAGCGCGGGAAAGTTTCAAGACGATGCCTTTTGGAGTTTCTTCTACAGCATAAAGATATGCGCGAATGCGATCGCCAGTTTTCCAGCGTTCACTAGGAATCTGCTCCTCATAGGCGATCATACCAACTGCGCGACCCATATTGATATGTACAATGCCACGTTCGACACGTTCGACTATGCCAGCGACAATTTCTCCCTCCTTTGCGCCGTATTCACTCATGACAGAAACTTTCTCGGCCTCGCGGATTTTCTGAATGATGATTTGCTTGGCAGTTTGTGCGGCAATACGACCAAAATCGGCTTTGGTTTCTAATGGAAAGACTAGTTCGTCACCAATCTCGGTGCTTTTCTTGATCTTTTTGGCGTCTTCAATGAGCATGTGTTGCTCTGGGTTGAAACGAATCTTGATATCGTCAACGTTTGCGTCTTTGAGGTTTACTTCTTCCTCTTCGTCACCTTCCATAATGACTTGATCGCGGTCAACGACGACTTTCACTTGCCAAAATTCGACTCCACCAGTGTTCTGGTCGAATGAGGCGCGGACGATCTGGCCCTTTTTGCCGTACTCTTTCTTGTAGGCGGTTGCCAAGGACATAGCGATAGCTTCGAGAGTTTTCTCACGTGGGATGCCACGCTCTTCTTCGAGTTGCTGAACGACTGAATTGATTACTTTGAGGTCAAACATATATTTAGTTGTTATTGAATTTTAAAAATGTCCGCCGGTGGGCGAACAACTTGTAGAGTACTATAGCATATTTGGTTTTTTAAGTAAATATCGTAGATACTGAAGATATAAAATATATCAAGACAATTTGAAATTATTTATGCACAGATTATGCACTGAAAATTGATCTCCGTATTTTATTGAAGGAGTATAATCATGGCACGCCTGCGAAAACTACCTACATTACAAGATTAATTTTTTTGCACAAACATATGAAAAATAATAAACAAAGCACTAGACAAAGTGTGGTTATGGGTCCGAGTAAGAATTTTGAGTCGATTAAAAAACTTGATGAAAATGGGGTTGAATATTGGACTGCGAGGGAGTTGATGGGGGTGCTTGGATATGATGAATGGCGAAATTTTGAGGAGGTTATACAAAAAGCTAAGAAAGCTTGTCTCAAAAGTTCTCAGTATCCAAGTGATCATTTTGTTGACGTCAACAAAATGATCAGGATAGCTAAGGACGCAGTACGAAGAATTGATGATTATAAACTTGACCGTTACGCTTGCTATCTTATAGCCCAAAACGGTGATCCAAGAAAGACACAGATTGCCTTGGCCCAAACATACTTTGCTGTGCAAACACACCGTCAGGAGATTTCTGACGGATTTCCGGCTACAGAAAAGCGAATCCGCATGCGCGATGAAGTTACTGACAAAAATAAGAAACTTTTCAGTACTGCCAGATTGGCAGGTGTTTCAAACTTTGGATTATTCAATGATGCAGGATATAAGGGTCTTTACGGGATGATTTCAGGCGAGATTGAAATAAAGAAGGGAGTACCAAAAGGGCAGTTACTTGATCATTCTGGATCTGAAGAATTAGGTGCGAACATGTTTCGAATTACACAAACCGAAGCAAAGCTTCGCAGGGAAAACGTCAGAGGCGATTTTGACTCTCGTCGGACTCATTTCGATGTTGGAAAGGAGGTGCGTAAGACTATGAAAAAGCTCGGTAGTGAAATGCCCGAGAATCTCAAGCCAGAAAAGTATATCCGGCAGTTGAAAAAGGAAGTAAAGTCACTGGGTACAGCACGAAAAACATTGAGATGATATAATAAAGGCAATGCTCGTCGAAGATACCCAGCTCTATAAATTCATTCTCGACTCCGGTTTGGTGACCAAGGAGGATCTTGAGGATGCAAAGAAAAAGGCCGAGAAAGATAGCAAGCGTCTTGGTGACGTTCTTGTTACCGCGGGAAAAATAACTACTGATAGTTTACGTCGCATGGAAGCTTACGTGCTTGGTATACCTTTTGTTGATCTCAAGAATAAAAAAATAGATTTTGAAACTCTTTCGCTCATTCCTGAACCGATCGCTCGAGGACACAACATTGTAGCGTTCAAGAAAAATGAGACTTCACTAGAAGTCGCGATGTTGGATGTGAATGATTTGTCCGCAATTGATTTTATAAAGAAAAAAGTAAATCTCAAGATTCAGCCACGGTTGACTGATTCGGAATCTATTAAAGAAGTTCTGGTACAGTATCAGAAAAGCCTCAAGGCGGAGTTTGGAGATCTTATTCAAAAAGAGACTGCCACTCTGAAGACGATCGCGGAAGATAATGGGGAACCTGTATCTGAAGCAGATATGAAGAAGATGGCCGAAGATTTGCCGGTTGTGCGTATTGTCGATACCTTGATCAAGCACGCCGCTATCCAGAACGCCTCAGATATCCATATCGAACCAATGGACAATCAAGTTGTTGTACGTTATCGAATTGACGGACTTCTCCATGACGCCATGGTTCTGCCAAAACAAGCAGGTCCAGCAGTTTCAGCGCGCATAAAAGTGCTCTCTAGTCTAAAACTTGATGAAAAACGTCTTCCACAAGACGGTCGTTTCAAAATGGATATCAGTAATGAAAAAGTTTCATTTCGCGTTTCTATTTTGCCGACTTATTATGGTGAAAAAATAGTCATGCGCTTGCTCCGCGAAAACATTTCAGGTTTTACACTTGAGTACTTAAATTTTCATGGTGAAGGACTCGAGCGTATTCATCAGGCGTTGAAAAAGACGACGGGCATGATACTGACTACCGGTCCGACAGGTTCAGGAAAAACGACGACTCTCTACACCATGCTCGATTTGTTGAATACACCAGATGTTAATGTTTCCACTATTGAAGACCCAATCGAATATCAGATTGGTCGTATCAACCAAACACAAGTCCGTCCAGATATCGGCTTCTCATTTGCTCAAGGTATCCGTACACTTGTCCGTCAGGATCCAGATATTATCATGGTCGGTGAAATCCGAGATAATGAAACAGCTGCGTTGGCGGTGAATGCCGCGCTAACTGGTCACTTGGTGCTTTCTACACTGCATACAAATAGTGCGGCTGGAGCTATCCCACGACTTCTCGATATGGGTGTAGAATCATTCTTGTTAGTTTCAACGTTAGATATTGTCATCGGACAGCGTCTAGTTCGCCATCTTACGGAGACCAAGGAAAAATATTCATTAAGTAAACCGGAATTTTCACAATTAGAAAAATTGGTGGATTTGGAACGTGTAATGACTGCTCTCAAAGCCGACAAAATATTGAAGCCAAGTGACACGTGGAAGGACGCTCCATTTTATAAGGCAGTCTCGGCTGGCGACAATGATGGATTCAAGGGTCGTGTCGGTATTCATGAGGTTTTGAAAATGAATCAGAGCATCAAGGATTTGGTTATGAAGAACTCGGCTACTTCAGAAATAGAGGCTCAAGCAAAAAAAGAGGGGATGCTGACGATGCTTGAAGATGGTATTTATAAATGCGTAGCAGGATTGACCACTATAGAAGAAGTCTTGCGTGTTATCAGTGAGTAAGTAATGCGAAATCAGGTAAATTTATAATCATGTCTCACTTCACATTTAAAGCAAAAAAATCATCAGGCGAGATTTATTCTGGCCAGAAAGACGCAGTTGATCGTTATGAACTGTACAAACTGGTCCGTGATGGTGGTGATGAAATCGTCGAAGTAAAAGAAACTTCCGCTCATGCCGGATTGCATCTCAAGATTTCAGCGACATCTCTTTTCAAGCACGTGAAGATGATCGAAAAAATTAACTTTGCCCGCAATCTCGGTTCGATGCTTGAAGCTGGTCTAGCGCTTTCTCGCGCTCTTTCGGTTCTGGAACGACAGTCGCACAACAAGGCGCTCAAGGAAGTTTTGAACAATATCATGAGTGAAATCAATAAAGGTACGACGCTTTCTGATAGTATGGCAAAGCATCCGAAAGTATTTCCACCAATTTTTGTTTCCATGGTTCACGCTGGCGAACAGAGCGGGTCGTTAGCTGAGTCACTAAAAGTCGTGGCGAATCAAATGGAAAGTTCGTATTTACTCACCAAGCGTATTCGTGGAGCTATGATGTATCCAGCGGTTATTGTCTCCGCGATGGTGCTCATTGCTATTCTGATGTTCATATTCGTTATCCCTACACTCATGAAAACGTTTACCGAACTTCATGTGGAATTACCGCTTCCGACTCGTATCGTGCTTGGTATAAGCAATATTATTCAGCACAATGGTTTACTAGCGCTTGGCATTATCCTTGTCGTCATTTTCGGTATTTATTTTTGGTCAAAGAAGGATTCCGGTAAAAAAGTCATTCATGCCGCCGTACTCAAGATTCCCGTCATTGGAAATCTGATTCAAGAAGTTAACACCGCTCGTACGGCTCGCACCATGTCCTCATTGCTTCAAGCTGGTGTTGGTATGGTTGAATCCGTAGCCATTACTGCAGATGTAGTACAAAATGTTCATTTTCGCTCGGTCTTGGAAAAAGCAGGAGAGTCCATCAAGAAAGGCGATCTGATGTCGAAAGTTTTCAGTGAACACGAGGATCTTTATCCAGTTTTCTTCGCGGAGATGATGAGTGTCGGTGAGGAGACTGGTAAGACTGGGGAAATGCTTATTGGCGTGGCGCATTATTATGAAGATGATGTGGAACAAAAGACCAAAGATATGTCTACTGTGATCGAACCATTCCTGATGATTGTGATTGGTGCGGCTGTCGGATTTTTCGCGGTATCGATGATCTCGCCGATGTATTCATTGGTAAACGCAATTTAGAATACGAATCGGCAAATTTCAAATCCTAGAAAAAATAGAAATATGAAATTAAAAATTCAAGAAAAATATTTTCACCATGGATTTTTTAAAAACCGCGGAGATGGTTTTACTCTTGTCGAAGTATTGGTTGGTTCGGCTATTTTTCTGATTGTGGCGATTGCGGCGTATGGAGCTTTTACGAGCTTATTCAAACTTATTAATCTTGCCCAATATCAAGAGATGGCCATAGCTGTTGCTAATGAAGAAATGGAAACAATCCGTAATATGCCTTACGCGGATGTTGGCGTTGTTGGCAGTATATCGCCAAATGGAAACGTACCTTATCAACAAAATGTTGTTCGAGGAGGCATACCATTTCTTATTACAACTATTATCCGTAATATCGATCTTCCTGCTGATGGTGTAGCTGAAGGAACACCAAATGATACGAATCCAGCCGATAATAAAATGATATCAATTACGGTATCATGTACTAGTTGTGGAAATACTCAACCGTTGACGATCACTGGTCAGGTTGGTCCTCTTGCTCTGGAAAATACCGGTAACACAGGATCATTGTTTATCCGTGTGCGTGACGCAATCGGACATCCTATTCAAGGTGCAAACGTAACAGTAACTTCTACGGGTGGCACAATTCATGATGTGAGTGACGATACTGGTCTTCTTGCTCTTGTTGGAATTCCTCCAGGCACGAACGCGTATCACATAGTTGTTACAAAACAAGGATATTCTACGGATCAGACATATTCTCCTGGGCAGAATGTGGTAAATCCAGATTCGAATGTTGTATCAGGTCAAGTTACTGATGCATATTTCACTATTGATAAGCTCACATCTCTTTCTATATCAAGCGTTTCCCCAACCTGTGAACCAAAAGGTAATTATCATTTTGATTTTACTGGCTCCAAAGTAGTTGATTCAAATGTGCCTGGTACGCCGAAATATCACCAGAGCCTCGTTACTGATTCGGGAGGATTATTGAACTTTCCATCATTTGAATGGGATACCGGAGGATACATTGCCGTGACCTCTTCAGGAGAAACGGTTTATGATCTTGCGGGAATTAACCCAGTTAACCCAGTCGTCCTGAATCCTGGGTCCGCGGTCATTCTACAGTTTACTGTTGTGCCACAAAATCCAAATTCGCTGATGGTTTCCATTTTGGATAATTCAGGTTTACCTTTACCTGGAGCCACCGTGGATCTCAAAGATGGTTCAGGTAATATTATTTTTACCAAAGTAACCGGTCAAGGTTCTATAAGTCAGAGTGACTGGACTGGCGGTGCCAATCAGAGCACTATAAATGGTTATTCTAGTGCTTCAAATGTTGATGATTCAGGTGGAGATATAAAATTATTCCACGATATTATCGGAGGATATCGTCTATCAGGCGTATTGGATTCGGCAACTTTTGACACAGGGACAACAAGTAATTTCAATACTCTGCAATGGACGCCAGCAGTACAGAGTTCAGCTTCTACCAGCGTCACATTACAATTCGCGGCTTCTCCTGATGCGGCACCTGTCGGAGGATGGCAATTTAATAGTCCTGGATATTCTACATCAGGAGGTTCTCTTAATATTCCAAGCAATAGATATGTCCGATATCGTGTAAATCTGGACACCATAGATACGAATTATAGTTCCGTTGTTTCAGATATTGGTTTTACTTATACTTCTGGTTGCATCCCTCCTGGACAAGTCCTTTTTCAAGGACTCTCTCAAGGAAATTATACACTTACAGTTTCATTGTCTGGCTATACAACACAGAGTGACATTCCAGTTTTTATCAGTTCTGGATGGAGTTCCGATACAATCAAGCTTCAAACCGTCGCACCATAACAAAGTATCAGACCAAATAAGCAAAAAAGAGCAAAATAAGTTAAAATATATTCAATATGCTTTCCTTTTATAGCAAAGGTTTTTCGTTGGTGGAGACTATAGTTTCTATTGGTATTCTTATGGTCGTCATGATCGCCGTATATGCTTTTGAATCTAATGTATTCATATATAACAATCAAGCGCAGAATCAGATAAACAATACTTGGCAAGCAGAAACTATTTTGAAAGTTATTGCCAAAGAATTGCGGACGATGGTGCCATCAGCCACAGGTTCATATCCGATATATGCCGCCACTGACAATTCAATAACTTTTTTTTCGAATGTTGATGCCGATTCATCAGTTGAACAAGTCAGATATTTTTTCGTTGCGGCGAGTTCGACGCTCAATCGAGGAGTCATTGATCCTAGTGGTTCTCCTTTGGGATACACTGGTGGTGAAGTTAGAAAAATTCTGGCGGATGGTGTCAGAGCGTCCTCGACTCTGCCATTTTTTCAATATTTTGATAGTACTTACGAAGGTACAACCACTCCTATAGCGCAACCAGGATCCAACATATCAAACATTCGTTTTATAAAAATAAACCTCATAATAGACAGCGATCCAAACAGAAGTCCGAGTCCAAGAGTATTCACAACTGGCGTTTCGTTAAGGAATCTCAAGAATAACCAATGAAAACAAATTATTTCAAATCAGGAATGATCATAATCAATGTTTTGGTCTTCGCGGCGATAGCCGTCACGGTGACGATTGCTTTGGTCAATTGGGGCGCGCAAACTATTCGGACGGTGCGGACTTTGACGAATCGCGAACAAGCTTTTCAGGTAGCTGAAGCGGGAATTGAATATTACCGTTGGCATCTAGCTCATTTTGCTTCTGATTATACCGATGGCACCACGACGCCTCAACCTTACGTTCATGTCTTTGAAGATGCGCAAGGTCAGACTATTGGTCAATTCAGCCTTACTATTACTCCGCCAACCGTCGGCTCGACTCTAGTCACTGTAAAATCAACGGGCACACTCTTGGTGGACCCAAGCATTTCTCGCACCATCCAAGCAACACTTGGAAAACCCTCATTTGCTAAATATGCATTTGTGGCAAATGATTTTATGCGTTTTGGCGCAGGAACTGTAGTGAATGGACCGATCCAATCAAACAACGGAGTTCATTTTGACGGTGTGGCAAACAATATTGTCACAAGCGCCTTGGCAACTACAACAGAACCAGATAGCGGTGACTGTCATTCAGTAGGTGCTTTGGAGTGGGCAGTCTTCACGCAATATAGTTCCTCCACTCCTTGTACTTCGGGTACATACGATTCACAACCATACAATCCGTCTTTTGTTAATTTGCCTAACAGGTCAGATGTTTTCACTGTCGGTCGTCAGACATCAGTACCGAACGTGAGTTTTTCTGGTATTACTGCCAATCTGAGTACCTTGCAAGGGTTAGCGGGATCCGTCGGCGCTCCTAACTATACAAATCTCTCGGCTGTAGGCAGTGGTTACTATGGTTATCATATAGTCTTTAATTATTCAGCGGGTACGACTACGTACAATCTATACAAAGTTTCGGCTCTTGTCTCTCCTCCATCAGGATGCAGTAATAGTACAACTGGTTGGGGTACGTGGAGTATAAAAACAGAGACACCATATCCATCATCTGGTAATAATACATTTCACTTGTCAGCAAATGGTGTCATCTTTGTGGCTGGGAATGTTTGGGTCAATGGTACGGTTGGCAATAACGCCCGAATAACTATTGCGGCAGGCATTCTGCCAGATCCATATCCAACAAATCCTAGGCCGAATATTATTGTCAATAATGATTTGAAATATACAAACAAGGATGGTACAGAAGTGATCGGACTCATTGCTCAAGGTAATGTTACGGTTGGTTTATATAGTGGAGATAATCTCGAAATCGACTCTGCTATAGTTGCCCAGAACGGGCGTGTCGGTAGATTCTCCTATGGTACAAGTTGCGAATCAACTAGCTCTGGTAATGAATGGCGTCGAAGTACGATTACGGTTTACGGTATGATAGCAACTTTTGTTCGCTACGGATTTTCGTGGAAAGGTTCAAATAATTATAATTGTGGAGGATCGATTGGCTATATAGATAATGGTTACTGTAACCGAAATGTGATTTATGATCCAAATCTGCTTTATGGTCCGCCGCCATCATTTCCATTGTCATCGAGCCAATATGTGCCATTGACTTGGCAGGAAGTGAATTGATAATGGTATAATCAATTGCATGGAAACACTTGTCATAGCAATAATTATATTGGCAGTTTTATATTCAAGCAGTAAATCTAAACCAAAGGATGATAAAAAGGGTGGTAGAGAAGATAAGAGCAAAGGGAAGGGTGGTAAGTAACCTATTTATAATATCTCTATGAAAAAACTTGTTATCGGTAATTGGAAAATGAACCCTGCCACGCTTGATGACGCGAAGAAAATCATCAAGAAGACGCGGAGTATAGCCTCAAAGCTAAATCATACGGAAGTGGTTGCATGTCCACCTTTTGTATATATTCAAAGTGCTATTTCAAAACGGGATCCAAATACACTCAAGGTTGGCGCGCAGTTTGTTTCTTATGAAGATGGAGGTCCACATACTGGTGAAGTGAGCGCGACTATGCTCCGAGACATGGGAGTGAAATATGTCATCGCTGGTCATTCGGAGGAACGTGCCAGAGGTGATACTGATGATATGGTGGCGCGTCGCGTCAAAGCGATTGTTGAGTCGGGAATGAATGCGGTTCTTTGTGTTGGAGAAAAAGATCGTGATGAAGGCGGTGTTTATCTGGAAACATTGAAAGAGCAAATTAAAAATAGTCTGGCGAATATTCCGCAGAGTTGCGCCAAGAATATTGTTTTAGCTTATGAACCAATCTGGGCTATTGGTGCCAAGGAAGCGATGATTCCAGATCAGGTTTACGAAATGTCTCTTTTTGTAAAAAAAGTTTTTTCCGATGTATTCAATCAGGATCAAGCAATGAAAGTGGCTGTACTCTATGGTGGGTCTGTAAATTTTCGTAATGCGGCAGAGATTATCAAGACTGGTCAGGTTGATGGTTTGCTTGTTGGGCGTGAGAGTGTGAATATGCCTGGGTTTGTTGAATTGTTGAAGTCGGTGGATTCGATTACATAATAATCAACATGAAAACAATCCGTGACATAGAATATTTTGAAGGTGTCAAAGTGTTGGTACGCGCTGATTTTAATGTACCAATAGTGAATGGTGCAGTCGGTGATGATTTTCGCATTCGCGCGGCATTGCCAACGATTGATTTTTTGCTTAATAAAGGCGCGGTTGTTATCTTGATGAGTCATTTGGAGGCGCTTGATGGGAGCAATCCGTCATTGGAGCCTGTGGCGAAGCATTTGGAAAAATTGGGACAGCCTGTTATTTTCATTAAAGATTTGAAGAATGCGCATGAGATCATTGAAGCAGAAATCAGAAAGCAAGAATTGAGTGCCCAAAGCAGTTTGATTTTTCTTCTAGAAAATCTCCGACTTTTTGAGGGTGAAAAAAACAATGATAAAAAATTTGCGCAAAGCTTGGCGTCTTTGGCGGACATTTACGTTAATGAAGCATTTCCAGCGTCACACCGAGAACATGCTTCAATAGTTGGCGTGCCACAATTTTTGCCAAGCTACGTAGGTTTGCAATTTGAAAAAGAAGTCACACATTTGTCGCGCGCTTTTACTCCAGCTCACCCATTCCTATTTATTCTTGGTGGCGCGAAATTTGATACGAAACTACCACTCATCGAACGATTCTCAAAAGTTGCCGATACGATATTTCTCGGTGGAGCATTGGGAAATGATGCACTCAAAGCAAAAGGGTACAACGTTGGTGACTCGAAAGTTTCAGATGGAGCGATTGATATTTCAGAAATTGTAAATCGTCCAAATGTCGTAGTGCCAATAGATTCAATTGTTCAAGACCGTTCAGTGAAAAATATTGACGCTATCGGCGCACATGATCAGATTTTTGATCCAGGACCAAAAACTCTTGAGATTATTCAGGAAAAAATCAATCAGGCGCAATTCATTCTCTGGAATGGTCCACTCGGTCCGTATGAAAATGGTTTCGTTGAAGGAACAGAAGCTGTGGCGCGGATGATTGCTGAAAGGACGCAGGGTGGAGAAGGTGTTGAATCAATAGTTGGTGGCGGTGATACTTTGGCGGCGATTGCGAATCTTGGGATTGAAGATAAGTTTACTTTTGTTTCATCTGGCGGTGGCGCGATGTTGGAGTTTTTGGCAAAAGGGACATTGCCGGGGATTGAGGTGTTAAATGCAGGCAATTAACTTCTTCTTGTTTCCTTCAAAATCATTTTTATCACCAGCCGTCTTGTCACTATGGAACAGCCAGATGTGCGCGTGGGGAATTTCTTCACCGATTATTTTACTTAAAATCATTTCTTGATGGAACGCTTTTCTTTGCGCAAGCGCTATTTTACTGACTACCTCGAAATATGCAGATAAATTAGAGACATCCCAAACCCAGCGGTAATGTTTCTTTGGTATGACCAAGGTGTGCCCAGGAGATTGTGGGCGAATGTCGAGGAATGCTAGAAAATTGTCGTCCTCGTAGACGATATGAGCAGGAATTTCTTTGGCGACTATTTTGCAAAAGATACAGGAGTTCATGGGTACATTATAATACTGCCAAATTCTTTGTCCACATGAAATTAGAAGTTTTTGTTGTATAAAATCTTCGACAATATTCCGCATGATATACTTCCTTTTATGCCCTACACCATCCGCCGACCACTGACTCTTGATGAACGAAACCGCATTGGTGGCGCGTCTGACATTGTGGCGCATTTGTTGTTTCATCGAGGAATTATTGAAGCGGAGGCTGCTAATAGGTTTTTATTGCCTGATTATGACAATCATGTTCATGACCCATTTTTATTAAAAGACGCGGAAAGAGCCGCCCAGAGAATTATTTCTGCAATACAAAATAATGAACGAATTGCAATCTATTCTGACTATGATGCCGATGGTATTCCGGCGGCTGTGATGTTCAACGATTTTTTCGCACGAATCGGCTTCACAAATTTTTCTATTTATATTCCACATCGCCATAATGAAGGTTTTGGCGTGAATATTGAGGCGGTCGAACAGTTGGCGGGGGAAGGTGTGAAATTGATGATTACATTGGATTGCGGTATCTCAGATGTGAATCCAGTAAAGCGTGCAAATGAATTGGGTATTGACGTTATTATTACTGATCACCATGAAGCGCCGCTAATTTTACCGACAGCGTTTGCGATTATTGATCATAAGCAGTTGGATTGTGCGTATCCTGATAAAAATCTGTGTGGGTCTGGGGTTGGTTTTAAATTGATTCAGGCGATAATTAAACAGGCGAAGATTCAGGATTCACCTATTTCTTTGAAACAAGGTCACGAAAAATGGCTACTCGACATGGTTGGGATCGCGACTTTGTCTGACATGGTTCCATTAATAGGCGAAAATCGGATCTTTGCGCGTTATGGTTTGTCAGTTTTACGCAAAAGTCCTCGCAAAGGTTTGATACGATTATTGGCAAAATTAAAAATGGCGCAAGCGCATCTTACAGAAGATGATATTGCTTTCATGATCACGCCACGTATCAACGCGGCGTCGCGGATGGGGGTTCCGATGGATGCTTTCAAATTGCTTGTAGCCGACAATGATGAGGATGCGGAAAAATACGCGACACATTTGGATGAAATAAATAATGAGCGCAAAGGAATCGTGGCGGCGTTGGTAAAAGAAATCAAGAAAATTGTTCGAGAACGATATGGAGTAAAAAATAAAAGAAATAAAGAAGAAGTGGCAGGTCGAGTTTCAATGATTGATGGTCAATTTGGCGATGATTCGGATGAATTGCCGGCGGTGATTGTTCTGGGAAATCCTGACTGGAAGCCGTCTTTGCTCGGTTTAGCGGCGAATTCATGTGCCGAAGAATTTGATAGGCCAGTTTTCCTATGGGGTCGTGATGGCGACAATATTATCAAAGGGTCGTGTCGTTCAGAAGGCAAGAGTAGTGTAGTCGAGATCATGCGCGGCGTTCCAGAAGGAGCTTTTCTGCAATATGGTGGACATAAACATTCTGGAGGTTTTGCCGTGGGGAATGACGTTATTCATTTTTTGGAAAAGCATTTGAATGAGGCGCAGGAGAAGATTCAGGATTCAAGATTCAAGAAGCAAGATTTAGAAGGAACGAATAACGAGTCACGATTAACGAGTCAAGAAAATAATGAATCGGATGATGATTTCGTTGATGCAGAATTAAAGTTAGATGATATTACATGGAAACTTCAAGAAGATCTGGATCGCTTGTCGCCATTCGGTATGGGAAATCCGAAGCCGCTGTTTATTTTCAAAAGGGTGAAGGTGTTCGATGTTCGTGTGTTCGGTAAAGCAAAAGATCATGTGGAATTAGTTTTCAAAAAAAGTAGTGGCGCAACAGTTTCAGCGATTTTATTCTTTGGCGCAGATAATGATTGGGTGCAGAAATTGTTGGCGGACAAAAATCAAGAAGTTGATCTGATTGCCTCGATTGAGAAGTCGATGTTCCGGTGGAGGAAGGAGTTGCGGTTGAGGGTGGTGGAGGTGGTTATTAAATAGAATATGCTATTATTTGTTCGATGAATTCAACTATCATTTTCACCGATGGCTCATCTCGCGGAAATCCTGGCTCAGGTGGCTGGGGTTCTGTTGTTATCGGAAACGGTGAAATTGTAGAACTTGGTGGTACAGAAAAGAATACCACAAATAATAAGATGGAATTGAGTGCAGTAATTAATGGCTTGCAAAAAGCTTCGGAAGCTTGCGGCAAGGTGCGGCAAGGTGCAAAAAGCTTCGGAAGCTCACGGAAGACTGCCGAGGGGCCACAAGTCACTATTTACACCGACTCGTCATACGTCATTAACGGCATAACCAAATGGATTCATGGTTGGAAGCGAAATGGCTGGAAAACAAAAACAAAAGATGATGTGCTGAATAAAGATCTCTGGATGAATTTAGATGAAGTTTTAAATACAGTTGGTGCACGAAACGTCACATGGAAATATGTTGGTGGCCATGTTGGTATCGCGGGTAATGAACGCTGTGACGTTATTGCTACCTCCTTTGCCGATGGAGAAAAAATAAAACTCTATAATGGACCACTTTCTGATTATTCAATTAAAAATATTCTTGATATTTCGAACGATAAAGTCAAAGCTAAAGCCAAAAAATCTAGTTCTTCACGGTCAAATGCAAAAGCATATTCGTATGTCAGTAATATTGGCGGAGAGATTAAAATTCATCATACATGGGCAGAATGTGAAAAACGGGTGAAAGGTGCCAAGGGTGCTCGATATAAAAAATCATTAAATGCCATGAATGAGGCGGAAATTATAGATGAATTTAGTACTTATTAGTTAATTTTGCGATCATTAATTAATAAGGAGGTGCAACCTACGTAGGTAGCACCTCCTTATTTTCAAATCTTCATTACTTCTTTATCGTTTCTTCAGTGTTTCTTCATTTCGATTCGATACAATGACTCCTTATGAGAAAAGGAGTTTTTATTTTTTGGGCGCTGTTTATTGGGTGCGCACTGATACGCGTATTTTTTTCTTTGCATACGGACGTGGCTGATATTGGGGTGTGCAATAAACAATTAGTTACCGGAGAAGGAATTGTTACTCAAGATCCATCTCGCACGGAATCTGGTCAAGTACTGGTAGTTTCAGCACAGCAACTATTTCCGGCGACTACGAGCGCCGCAAGAACTTTTTCTAGTTTGGATAACTCCTGCACTTCTAGCATATTGATTCGCCTGAAAACGAAACTATATCCGCGGTTTGTATATGGCGATCAGGTTTCATTTTCAGGAAAGATTTCAAAACCTTTTAATTTTAAAAGTGGTACTGGGCGCGCTTTTGATTATGTCGGATATTTGGCGAAAGATGATGTGTTTTATGAGATCAAAAGCGCCAAGGTTGAAAGCATCTCGATAGATTATTCTGCTAAAAATCCAGAAGATAGCATTAATGATAGCTCAAAAACTGATTCTTCAGACTCGCAAAAACAAGGAACAGGGCTTGGTGGTAAAATTTCCGGGATACTTTTTTATTTGAAACGTCGCTTCGTTTCCAATCTCGAACAAACTCTCGGAGAACCGCATGCCGCGCTCGCCGCAGGACTAGTTGTTGGTGAAAAAAGCGCGCTCGGCAAAGATTTACTTAATGATTTTCGTATAGTTGGTTTGATTCACATCGTTGTCTTATCCGGTTTTAATATTACGGTTGTTGGTGATGCTATGCGTCGTATGCTTTCATTCCTCCCACGTGTTTGGGGTATCAGTATTGGTGGCATTGGAATTGGATTGTTTGGAATCATGGTTGGTGGGGGAGCGACTGTTGTCCGCTCATGTTTTATGGCTGGTATTGCTTTGTCGGCGGACTTGATTCGTCGTGACTACGATGTGACTCGTGCCCTAATGTTCACTGGTTTGATTATGCTAATTCAAAATCCTCTAATTTTATTACACGATCCTTCATTTCAGCTTTCTTTTTTGGCTACACTTGGTCTGATTCTGTTGGCGAGTCCGATTGAAAAACACCTTACGCTCATTCCAGAAAAATTTGGTATTCGTGGAATCGTGGCTTCTACCATTGCCACGCAGATTTTCGTTTCGCCGTTTATTCTCTATATGATGGGAACAATGTCCATAATTGGAATGGTAGTCAATATTTTGGTATTGCCGATCATTCCCGTCACAATGTTGGTCGTATTTTTGACAGGTGCTACGGGTTTTATTTCATTACCAGCTTCTCAATTTTTTGGTTGGATCTCACACCTCTTTCTTTCATACGAACTTCATATGGTTGAATGGTTCGCACGGATTCCATTCGCCTCGGTGACATTGCCAATGTTTTCCGGCTGGTGGGTTGTGGGATTTTATGTGGTGTTTGGGGTGGTGTTTTTGGGGAGGGGGTTACTCAAGAAAGCCGTCCAAGTTTTATTTAAAGAAAGAAAAGAGAAGAAAATTTCGTCACCAAAAATTGATGAGATTTTTAAAGAATTTCAAAAAATTCCAAAAGGTGTGCCTATTGAAAGTCCTAATGAGGTTATTGCTACGGATTATATTATTAGGCCACAATTTTTCGAATGTACTAATCTAAATGAGATGAAAATATTCTTCACTAGACGTACATTGAAGCATGTTGCCGAAAAAGGAAGTTATGGTAAAAGGTTATTTTATATGATTCCAGATACTTTGAGAATGTATAATTGTATATATTATTCAAAAAATAATAATAGGTTTCTGCTTTCCATGGATATTTATCCTAGCAGTTCTGGGCAATTTCATTTAGTTGTTGTTGAACATTATGATAATAAAATCCTAATTGTTACAGCATTTACTGCCAAACAAAAATACCTTAAGAGCTTCAAGATTCTCTGGAGGACGGCAGCCTCATCAAAACGATGAACCAGTCCCTCCATACTGCATATTCGCCGAAGCGAACGCTGGCGGCCGAGCCGAATTTTCCGCTCTTAGAGAATCTTGAAACTCTCAAGGTACCTTGTACTCCGGGAGGGCGGAATTTCCTCCATTTGAACTTTCTCCATAAGGAGGGAAGAACTCTCAGCAAATCCTTTCTGATGTCGGAGTATTATATTGGAAATGATAGCCGATTTTGAGTAAAAGTCAAGTGTTTTTGCAGACTTCTATTGCACTTTCTCAAAATTATCCTCCACCACGCCCCAATTCAAATTCACAAAAAAATCCTCAACATACTTTTTTTTACCAGATGGTTGATAGTCAGCGACAAAGGAGTGTTCCCACATGTCGAGTCCTAGAATGAGGGTGCAGTCTTGGAGTTGTCCCAAGTGTTGTTCATCAATCCATGCATTCAAAAGGCGACCGTCTTTGCGGTCATAATAAAGCATAGCCCAGCCGATACCGCGGGTAAGTGCAATCGCTTTAAATTCTGTGAGCCATGCATCAAAAGATCCCCATTCCTCGGTGATAGATTTTTTGAGAGGACTTGAATCAGTTAGTACTTGCGCGCCACCTTCAAGTGAAGCGAAATAGACTTCATGGTTGCGCATGCCATTGTATTCAAAACCGAAGCGGCGGTTGATTTCTCCGAGTGCATAGGCGTTTTTTTCTGCGTCAGCTTTTAATTCGGCTACTTTTTCTAGAACCAGATTGGCGTTTTTTACATAACCAGCATAAAGCTTGAGATGTTCCTCAATAGTTTTAGCTGATATGCCAGTAAGCGCAGGGATATTAAATGTTTTTTGAGTGAATTGTTTCATTGTTTGTTTTATTTATCTTAATAATAAAAATATGGAATTTTTACTTATATAATGTCTTAGTATATCAATTATATCAAAGAATTTGGGGAATTGGGCATATTTTTTGGAGCAATCTCATGAGGTGGCACCTTGATCAAATGGAATCTTCATTACTTCTTTATCGTTTCTTCAGTGTTTCTTCATTTCACTTCTGTAAAATTCTGACATGAGTATAAAAATAATGTCGAAACCTTTTCTTATCGCCGCAACCGCTACTGCAGTGGCTTCGGGCGTTGGCGCATATCTATGGCACGAACAAACTCGTCCGCCAATTTTAGAGATGTATGTATTCGCGTTGAAAAGCGGGCGTTCTATGTTCATTCGAACGCCTGATGATCAGAGAATTTTGATCGATGGAGGTGGCAATTCCCAGGTTATTCAACAATTAACGGGTATTATTCCGTTCTATTCACGCCGTATCAATACGATTATTGTTACAAACACTGATGGTAAAAATGTATCAGGACTTCTCGATATTGTTGGTCGCTATTTAGTTGACAAGGTTTATGTTCCGAAATTTACGCTTGAGAATCTTGGTATAGCGAGTTCGACTGATAAGATTTATGAGACGTTTCTTGAGACTGTTAAGCAAAAAAACATTCAAATCAGAGAAATTGAGGCAGAAGAGAAGCTCGTTTTAGGGCAGGGCAAAGTTGATTCGAATGTAGTTGCTGGAATTATTTTTCCAATTAAGCCTGAATCATTTGATTATTCCAAAGCAAGCGCGCCAGAATTATTTTTTAATATTTCATATGGCGATTCCTCGATTTTATTCATGGGTGATGCCAGCAAAAAAGTGCAAAAATTTGTGGCATCGTCGAGTGCCGTAGTAACTTCAGTAAGCCCGCCGACTATTGCCGACGTAGATGTGTTGATTGTTTCGCATAGCGCCGTAGC
>JAVHOW010000007.1:0-12445 GCA_036170235.1 Minisyncoccota bacterium | reverse complement strand
GAGAACTGAAAGTCGGAGCATTGGTGAATGTTTGTGCTCCTGTAAATGTATTCGCGGTATATGTTTTGGGGATGGTTGTGGAAGCAGAAATGTAAGAGTTTACTAAACTATCAGAATAGTACTTATTGATTGTTCCTTCAGTAAGCCCATTTGTAGTAGTCGCAAACCAATTAGCGAGTGAGAGATATGAAGTGAGATCGGATAGTTGAACAAGACCAAGAGAAGATGTAGCGATAGTGCCAACAGAACCATTTGTACCATAAAGAAGACCTGTGAGAGAACCGAGTGTAAGTGCATTAGCTGTAACTGTGTTCAATGTCGCGGAATTAGAAACGACCAAATTTGTCGTTGAAGCAGTTCCAGAAACAGTTAGAGCAGTAGTCGAAGCGTAAGTTAAATATGATCTTTGAGTATTTGGATCAAACCAAAATCTAGCGGTAGTAGTTGATGTATTTCCAATGGCGACAATATCACTATTATTATTTGAATGATTGATAAACTGCCCTGAAACTTGAGAAGTAGTCGTTGACCATGAACCGCCGCCTGAACCGCCACTCGCAGGCCAACTCGTTCTACAATCAGTAGTTAGACAAATAGTTGTAGCGGAAAGAGCGGTGGTTGAGGCATAAGGCAATATGGAGGCAGTTGAAGATGTGGCAATAAAATATCCAGAAGTAGCGCTTCCAGTATCAGATCTCAAAAACTGACTGCTTGTAAGACCACTCAAAGTATTCGCGGAATCTGCCACGAAAGCCGATGGCACCGCCCCAATTATTTTTCTTGGTGTCATTTCCCCGTCATTTTCAATATTTACTCCGAGATAAAGAGTTTGATTAAAATCAACACTAGCGAGAGAAGTCACCGCACCCAACATCACACTGAAAAGTCCACTCGTTACTTGTACTTTATCCGCACCAGTGAGCGTCTCCGTCCAGATCGCGGAACCTCCTGATGCTTGGGTGTAGAGCTTGAACTCTATGGTGTATGTACCATTGGCAACCGCGACATCAGAACTGTTAGCAAGTTTTCCCTGATAATTGATCTGCTTATTGATAGCTGCGTGAGCAGTCGAAATATATACAGAAAAACCAATTGTCGAGATCACAATCAAGAAAATGGTAATTGCCGATATTAATTTTGTATAAGAATTGTTCATCATTTGCGATTATTATTCCTACGAACGCGTCGGGCGAACAATACACTACCGCCAAGACCAGCGATAATAAGTATTAATATTATCCACAACCACGGCGTCAATGTCCCATTATTTTCAAGTAATGGAGCTACTGCTTCAAAAGCAACTGCGCGAAGATTACCGTTGATTTTTTTCAAACTTTGATTTTTATAATCAAGAATTATTGCATTCAGACGATATTGTCCACTCTTGGTCAATGGAGCGATTGTTGCTTCGTAAGCAGTCTCGTCAGCATTAACACGGAGTAAGAATGTGAACAGCTTCGTCTGATCTTCCGGATCAGCCAGACTGATAGCGATTGTCTTTAGTATTTGTGGTACTTTATTATACGCAAGCCGTATGGTGAGGTTTTTGTTACCATCAATAACAACCGTATCTCCAGCATGAGTAATTTTCTTACCATCTTGAATCAGATCAAAATCTAGAAGCGTAAGATTGGTAATAGCTGGAGGCACATTCACAGCATTCGGAACATTCTCAAATGGATTTACTGGTGTCGTCGGCGTCACCACTATTTCACCAACTGGAGCGATGCGTGCTTGAGCCAGAACACCCGATGAATAAAGTCCGAGCGAGTTCTGCGCGAAAAGAGTGTAGTAATATTGAGTGCCTATTGTGACATTATGATCAATCACACCCTGCGCGTCGCCCTCAAAGATAACTTCACCATCAGATATATTAGTCGGGAAAAATGTTGTAGAGCGTACAATCCGCACGGATCTGATATCAGCGCCAGTTGGATAATTCCAATTCAAAAATATACTTGTACTTCCTGGAATAGCATTAAAATTTATTACGTTCACAGGAAGTCGTCCTCCACTTGAAGAATTCTGCGTCGTTGTAACTGCTGGAGTTGGCGTAGGTGTAGGTGTAGGTGTTACCGCGACACTTGCTTGTTGATATCCAGCATGAAGAATTGTGTTAGCACTTTGAAGATCACCTGTGCCAACTTCTCCAGCCGTGTCTTGAACAGCATATGATCCAGAACTTGATTGTGCTCCACCAAAATTCATACTGTCAGCTTGAATCTTGTAACTTCCACTCGACATGGCCGCAACCGCATCATGCACCTGCGCGGAAAATCCGAAAATTAACACGCAACAGATTGTAAATATGAATATGGAAAAAATGTAGTTTAAAGTCTTCATATTATTTTTTTTCTTTGACTGGAACAAGCACATACATAAAATCACTGCTTGTAGTGCCTGTGGTCTTTTTGAACACAGGTGTGATCACTCCGGCTGTACCACTTTGATCTGGAGTTATTTTCACAATATCAGAAAATGAATTCTGGATTTTGTCCTTGGTGTTCGAATTGTCAGAACTAGACGGAACTACTGCCATGCCATTCCAAGAAGTTTCAACTGACGCTGTTGATACCAACGATGTCGAAGGTGTAACAACACGTACTGCATATTCAGGTTTTCGAGAAAAAGTATTTTCAAAAAAAGCGAACGCATTATTGAAACTCGTACTTACTGCTGTACCAACAGATTGAATAACATGTTCAATCACGGCATACACACCAGCACTTTGTGATGACACATCAATACTGGAAATAGTTGACGCATTTTTTTCCACAAAGAAACCTCCGATTATGAAAATCATCATAATAAGAATTGCTGTCAAACTTCGTCGAGATCCAGTTGAGTAGTTGGTATTATTATTTTGGGATATTTTAGAAGCATAAGGAACGTAACCAGAAAGAACGTTTTCAGAATATGAAGGTATAACTATTGCCCCACTAGCTGTAGCAGTAGCAGTAGCAGTGGCAGTGGCAAAAGATTTTTGCTGATCGCGAGAAGCGATTTTGCAACGTGCTTGGAATGCTTCTTCAGATGTTTTTTTGTGTTCAAGCAAAGACTCCTGATCAACGAACCATGTACGTCCAATCATCCGAGCGGAGACCTTGCCACCTCTACAAAGCTGTCCGATGTAATCGTTGGAATACTTGGACATCTCGGCAGCTCGGCGAGACGAGATGTATATTTTTCCATCTATTTCGAAAGAGTCTTTCATTACCATAATTATACATCCTAGCTAACACAAGCGCCTTGTGGATAACAAAAATTTGATCCATTTCTTTAAAATTCTCAAAAAAGAGTACTTTTCCGCACGATCATTATTTCAAAAAATATTACCTTTACAGTAGCATTGAAATGCTTAAAATCGATTACGTTATCCACTTTCACAACTTGAATAAAGTTTACTAATTTATGATAAAATAGTGTATAGAATTATAATGTATAGTAAGGTTTATTATACTCTTTATTAATCATCAAAAATATGGACTACACTAATATAAAACTTATAACGATCAAACAAGCTTCCAAGATTTTAGGAGTCACCCCACTCACCCTTCGTAACTGGGACAATAGTGGCAAATTTGAGGCATCACGCCACCCTATCAACAATTACCGTGTATACAAGCTTGCGGACATAGAGAAGCTCCTGATGGAGATTGAAGCCAGCAAGGGTAAGAGACCTAGCAAGAAAGAGGTCAAGAAACTAGTTGTTCAGCATTTGGAGGTGTAATTAGAAATTCAGTCGATTATTGTGTATACTGTTCTCATGTCATCAGAAAAGTATATTCCAACCATCGGCCTAGAAATCCACGCGGAGTTGAAAACTGCTTCCAAGATGTTTTGCGCCTGCAAAAATAATCCTGACGAAGAACAGCCGAACGCAAACGTCTGTTCAATTTGTTTAGGTCACCCTGGCACACTCCCTGTTCTAAATATGCAAGCGATCAATCATGTACTCAAGATGGGCGTCGCGGTCAACGGAACTCTTGCTGACTTCACAGAATGGGATCGTAAAAATTATTTTTATCCGGATATACCAAAAGGTTACCAGATCAGTCAATACAAGTACCCTCTTATTTCCGGGGGTGAACTTGCTGGGATCGCGCTTGAACGCATTCATTTGGAAGAAGACACCGCACAGTCTACGCATGACGCGCACGAAAAAAGTTTGGTAAATTTCAATCGCGCTGGCGTTCCACTTATGGAACTCGTTACCAAACCTGTTATTCACGATGCCGCGACTGCGGTGCGCTTTGCAAAAGAGTTACAACTTCTTCTCCGCTATCTTGGAGCCGGTTCAGCAAATATGGAAAAAGGTGAAATGCGTGTTGAAGCGAATATTTCTATTGCACCAATTCAAAACCAAGGTGCGACCTTAACGCGAATTACCTCAAGGTCGTACCTTGGTTTTGAACTCGGAACAAAAACCGAAGTTAAAAACTTGAACTCATTCCGTTCTGTTGAGAAAGCTATTGAGTTTGAGATCATACGTCAAACTTCCCTGCTTGAATCTGGTGACAAAGTTGTCCAGGAAACTCGCGGTTGGGATGATAGCGCCAACGAAACATATTCACAGAGATCAAAAGAAAGTTCTCATGATTATCGCTACTTCCCCGACCCTGACATACCAAAGTTGAAACTTTCTGAAGTTCCAGAATTTTCAAAAAATGTCTTACAAAAAGAGTTGCCGGAACTGCCATGGGTAAAAAGGGATCGTCTCAAGAAAGATTTTGCCATGACTGACAAGGAGGTGGCGGTGTTCATCGAATCACCAGAATTGGCTGACTATTACGAATCGATTGTTTCTTCATTCAAAGGTGATGCACGAAAAAACAAACTGGCAACGAATTACTTACTTTCAGACTATATAGGACTATTAAAAGTGCATAATCATGAATTCGATCCAGCATCAGCAATTTCAACATCTGTTTTCGCGGAACTAATTGAGATGATAGCATCGGGTGATGTTTCTTCACGAGGCGCAAAAGATACTATAAACCTGCTCATAAAATCACCGAACTCATCAGCCAAAACACTGGCAGAAAAACATGGCCTTATTCAGAAAAGTGATGCTTCCGACCTCATTCCTGCTATCGAAAAGGTTCTTGTTGATAACGCACAAGTTGTTGCCGAGTATAAAGGGGGCAAAATCGCTTCTTTGCAGTATTTGATCGGTCAAGCTATGAAAGCAACAAAAGGTTCGGGTAATCCGGAGGTTGTAAAGAAATTGTTACTTGAAAAACTTAGCAACTAATGGGTAACTAATGGGGTTTTGAAATATAATTCGAAATGTAAAGATTTAAAAATTAAGTTGGGGTTTGGTCTGGAAACGTGTACTTTCCTCATTTTTCAAAGTGTCAACTCTCCTACTTCAACCTCTTCACCAACTCCTCCCCCAACTTTTTAATAGAAGAATCATCGAGCACCGTAACCTCCAAAATATCTTTACTATACTTTTTGAGAGCTTTTCGAGCGGCTTTAATCACCTTTTCATCCACCATATCAGTCTTGGTCAAAATGATCACTTCTTTTTTATCAGGCAAACATTCGCCGTATTTCTCCAATTCTTTTCGAACGGTCAGGTACGGAAAAGTGAGGTCGGACCTTAAATCGCCAGCCACAGCCAAGGTCCGACCTCCCTTTTCCGTATTCTCAAGAGATACCAAATGCAATAAAACTTTCGTCCTCTTCACGTGACGCAAAAATTTATGCCCAAGACCTTTACCTTCAGATGCCCCCTCAATCAGTCCTGGAATATCAGCTAGGATGTATCCTCCACGCAAGACACCAAGATTGGGATCAAGCGTAGTAAAAGCGTAACTACCAACTTTGGCATGAGCATGCGTCAAAGCATTCAAAAGACTGGACTTGCCGGCATTTGGCAGACCGATGAGTCCAGCGTCTGCAATAAGATTTAACTCCACCTTGAAATCTGCTTCTTCTCCTAACATCCCATCGGTTGATTGTTCAGGACGCACGTTCGTGGAAGCTTTGAAATGTTCATTACCCAAACCACCACGACCTCCATGTAATATTTTTGAAATTTGACCATCTTCGATAAGTTCAACTGTGCGACCAGACGATAAATTGACAACAATAGAGCCGATTGGCAGGTCAACGTATTTATCTTCGCCAGCCTTGCCTTGCATGCTCCAATTTGCTCCATCGACACCATCAGTCGCCTTGAACTGCTTGACTGACTTGTGGCGCGCCAAGATATTGATATCACGGACCGCACGAGCATAGACATCTCCGCCAGGGCCACCATTGCCACCAGCAGCGCCAGCAAACTCCTTACCCTTTTCATGACGCCACCTAACTACGCCGGTACCACCGTCGCCTGCTTTCGCGTGGAATTGTAATTCGTCTATAAATGCCATGATTAAGTATTCCTACTACTATATGACACCTTATAAATCTCGATTAGTGAGAATAGAAATGCTAGCACAATTGGTCCTAATACGAAACCTATTGGTCCAAAGAAAATGATACCACCTAAAACAGACAGAAGAATCAAAAATGGATGAATCTTCACTCCACGGTTAACGAAAATAGGTCCAAGAAAATTGTCTATCAAACCAACAGCCACAACACCCCAAATCAAAAGCCCAATAGCGGAAGTATGCGATCCAGTAAAAGCTACGTAAAGTATACCCGGAATTAGAACTAGAGATGTTCCAATACCAGGAATAAGAGCGGCTACAGCGGCAACCGATCCCCACAATGCGGGACTCGGAACTCCGAAAATCGCAAAGCCGATACCCGTCAATATGCCTTGGATAATGCCAACAGCAATACTTCCAGCAAAAATGGAAAAAATAGTTTTTTCTAATTTCTTAAAAATACGATTGTCATCATCATCGCCGAGCGGACTCAAAACGATAATTTGACGTTTGAGCTCCCTGCCATCGCGGAGAAAATAAAAGAGTGCCAGCAACATGACAAATATAGACAGAGCAATTTTTGAAGCACCACCAAATACAGTATCGAGATTGCTAAATACCCACTCCAATCCTTTTTGAAGAATATCGGTAATACTAAATGAATCAAATGAGTATGCGGGATACAAATTAAGAAACACACGCGAAAATGACTGTGCTCCACTATTCAACGCGTCAATCACTTGTGAGCGACCTGATTCATCGATCAAGAACGCGTACATGCTTTGTACTTCGGTATAAATCTTTCCTGTGATAAGGAGTGTTGGTATAAATATAATAATAGTTATGATTATCAACGTAACCAACGCGCCAAAACTACTGCGCTCTCTATCTTTGAAAAATAAACGAACAATCAATCTATGTAATGGCGCGAATACAACTGCAATGGCGGCAGCCAGAACTATAGGTGTCAAAAATGGCAAGAACATGAATACTGCCAGAATAATAACTGCAATAAGGAGTCCGAAAAAGAAGTGATTTGGTGAGGATGGTATCATGATATTACTGTACCATAGTTTTTAGGAATAAAGAATTGGTCATAGAATTCAAGAGTCTAGTCTTGACATATCTACTATAAAGTAGTATAATAGTCAAGTAAAGTCGGTTCTTCGTCAATTTCAAAAAACGGCCTGCAATCAACCTAGATTGTAGCCACGCGACCAACTCAACCAAAAAACCCTCCGAAAGGAGTCAAAAAAGAAAGACGTGATAGTTATGAAAACAAAAATTGCGGTAGTAATCTATGCGGTATTATCCGCGTTATTGATCAGCCCGACCAGTGGTCGGGCAATCATACTGTTGGGATCAGGTGATCCAACAGTAAACACCACTGCCCCTTCAGACGATCGGGGCTGGAAATTCCAAGGAGAACTCACTAGTCACAATGTTCTTGCAACAGTGATTGGTGATAGATACATACTCACTACTTGGCACGTTCATGTGTCGGTCGGTGATGAATTCGTACTAAATGGTATTACCAATACCGTCATCGGGGTTATTGATGATACGAATTCTCAACTTACAGTTTGTAAGATGGCGAATTCGTTTGGCAATTCATCGTCCAAATGGGCAGCATTGTACGAAAGTACAAATCTCATTGGCAAATCATTCACGGTTTGTGGTAAGGGACAACAACGAGGAGAACCTGTTGTTAGCCAAATCACAAACCTTACGCCGTTTCTGATCACTGGGATCACCAATCGTGGTCCAAGTTTTCCAACAGTTGATCTTGGAGTTTCTGGCGGTGATATTGGAATACATTTCGTAGTCCAACAGAGCACCAATCTTCAAACGTGGGGAACGCTTCCCGGGACTCATGTCTTCTCGGCAAATGAAGTTGTTGTTTCAGTTCCGAAAACGACCAACTCGGCAACGTTCTTTCGAGTCATGGCATTAACTACGATCACCAATGGTTGGTATCTTGGTACCACTGATCTGGTAAAACGTTGGGGAGAAAATGTTGTTGATAGTATTGAAGGAGAAAATTTAATTTCTTCCTTTGATTCTACCAGCGGCAACACCAATGAGTGTATGGTGACGCCATACGACTCATCCGGTGGACTCTTCATCAAAGACACCACTTATGGAAAGTGGAAGTTGGCGGGAATCAACTATGGCAGTTTTTATTGGCCATGGTCATTCGATGGAGGAGTCAACACCTTCTCTTGCGGCACTCTTCGACACTACTGGTTTGTGGTACGGATTATACCCTTCAGTTGCGTACCAAGGACCAAGTCCCGATGGACAACCAATTCCAGCGAAGGTCTATCATACCTCGGTCTCACCAAGAGTGGCATGGATCAGATGGGCTATGACTAAGTAGTCAAAACCCAATAAACTCAAAGCGCACGAACTTGAAGTTCGTGCGCTTTTTCAATTACCATTTATTACTATAAATATACTACTGAATCCTTGCTCCAACATCCGACAATCCAGAAGTCATTTTATATCCAGCATAAGTTGTTGGCACTGCCCTACTACTTAAAAGCTGGTAGTCAACCACTCCCATAAAGGAGTAAATTGTACAATCTTTCCATTTTTCCTCACTTCCCTTTTTTCATTCCAAGTAAGGACAATCATCTTGACGACATTCAATTCCTCGCCTGCTTCAATCAGAGCTTTTACTTCTCTCTCCTCAACATCTTGACTGGTCGAATCATAAGAGACCTGTATGAGCTCCATCACTTCATATCCTTTTTTAATAACAAAATCTATCTCTCGATCGTTTCGAGTTTTATGGTAGAACAACTCGCGGTTTGGCTGGTTACCACGTTTGACTAGTTCCATAAAAACAAGGTTCTCCATGAGCTTGCCACTATTCGGAGAATGCTGCACCGCCTTGGCAGTTATGAATCCGTTGTCGACGACGTATGTTTTCTTCGGAGATCGCAGTCGTATGCCGGCTTTCGTCGAGTGGCGCTTCAAAGAAAATATTAGATAAGCTTCGGTAAGATAGCCCAGGTAATTCTCCAATGTAACTTCGCTCTTAAATTTGAGCACATCAGCAAGTTTTTTAGGACCGTACTGATTGGAGACGTTGTTTATCAAGTACGATCCGAGACCGTCTATCTGTTCGGAAAAACGCACCTTATGGCGCTTCACGACATCTTTGAAGAGGACTGCGTCAAACAGTACATCGAGATATCCTCTCGGATCAATGTCTTTCGTGACGACTTCAGGATAGCCACCGTTCATCATATATTGCTGTATGTATCCAAGAAGTTTTGCTTTCTCGTCAGACACCAAGAGTTTATCAGCAAAAACTTCATACTGCTTAGCCTTCAAAACTTCCATAAAATTGAACGGCAATATTTCTATGGGAATATGCCTGCCTGTGAGATGAGTGGCGAGTTCTTTTGAAAGGAGGCTCGCATTCGATCCGGTCAGCACAAGATTATAGCCTGCCCGATGCAATCGATTCACGAAGAGTTCCCACCTCGGAAGATTCTGTATTTCATCAAAGAGAATATATTTCGTGTCACCATAGGCTAGTTTTAATTCTGTCATAAGTTCGTCGAGGTCAATCTTTTCTTCTCCTGGAAGCGATTCGTCATCAAAATTAAAATAGGAGAATTCTTTGCCCTTGAGAAGCATCAATGCAAAGACGGATTTACCCGCGCGACGAGGACCAAGAATGACTTTTATAAGGTCTGAAGCGATCCATTTTTGGACATCTTTTTCCTTGGTTCGCTCTATGTACGGAAGCGACAAAAGTCGCTCTTTATCGTCTCTTTGCTTGGAAACTGTTGTTTTTAGCATAGTATTTATGTTGTACTATGCTTATTACCCCTTTTTAGCATAGTACAAGTAGTTTACAGCAATCTTAACCAAATGTAAAGTACGACCTTATATTTAGGAATAGTGATTAAAATACCCTTATTCTTGAGCCTAATTTAGAATACTATTTTACTGAATCCTTGCTCCAACATCCGATAATCCAGAAGTCATTTTATATCCAGCATAAGTTGTTGGCACTGCCCCACCGACATACGGTGATGGAGGTGTGGTGACATTGTTTGTTTGGGTGATGGCAGTGGGATCTTGATAAACAAGTGGTTGACCAGCAGGTGGATTATTAGGGCCAAATATTATTCTACCCTGAATAATATTATTACTTACTGTCGCATTAGAAACAAAACCACAATTATTACCGTTACCGAAAGTTAAATCGCTACCAACTCCAAAAGTATTATGATCGAATATATCACCATTTCCACCACTACCTATATTAGATGCTGCGCTTATAGGTTCTTGATAGAAAACATTGTCAGTGTAAGTTGTTGGGCTACCATTACAAGCAGCACTCATAATAGAGGTAGAGTTATTATAGAAGAAGTTTCCAGCAACCTTGGTTTGTACACCACCATAAAACTGAATAGCATCACAGTGTACAGAACCACAACCACCCTGAAGAATACCAGTGAATGTATTTCCGGGACCGATATATGTGCCATATGCCCCACCAGTAAGCATTATTCCGTCTGAAGGTCCTGAGCCACTAAATATATTGTTTCGTATTACTACACCGTTGATTACTGAATGAGCAGTATTTCCCCCATTAACACTTAACCTTCCCTCAGCACAACTAGTACCAACATTCGCAAAAATATTTCCATCAGCTACTATATCTAGATTTGTATTACCTGGAGTATTTATACATAGACCACTGCCACCAGGGGTAAATGTATTACCGATAAAGTATATATGCGTTGCTGCCAAACCTCCTGCTACACCTACGGCGGCGTATGGAATAGTTAGATTCTTGAAAGTAATATTTGAAGCTCCGTTATTGAGATAGATTGTTCCAAAGATTACATTTGCTGTAGTTCCTCCAGCCGAAGCGTCTGGCTGAATAGTTACCATTGATGATTTCACTCCGCCACTAAATGCTCCGTAATTCCCAGGTGCGAGTGCGATAGTAGATCCACCTGGCGCACCAGCGAATACTGATGCGAAGTTTGCGGTGGTTGCTTTTAGAGTGACGCCAGTAGTGCCGGTGTATTCGAATGCGCCAATATCCCAAGTGCCATCTGCTCCTCGAATATTACCCTTTGGATCAGTATTATAAGGAGATGCAAGAGTTATTGAGCCAGAGAGTGGGGCTTTGAGACTGAAGTCGAGGGAAGAAATATTATTGAATGGATTAGCTGTTACAGTAACATTATTACTTTGCGTAAAACAGCTAATATTCAGACCTGTG
Organism: Minisyncoccota bacterium; assembly: GCA_036170235.1. Taxonomy (GTDB): domain Bacteria; phylum Patescibacteriota; class Minisyncoccia; order Phycocordibacterales; family PALSA-1337; genus C7867-002. Next base: position 805 of record JAVHOW010000007.1, on the reverse strand, counting down.
AGTGTTACTCCATCATAACTCTGATTATTATAGAATAGATTGTTTCGTGCTACATTTCCAGATCCACACACACCGCCAATACCTGTTCCGTTTATAAGTGCTACTGCTGAAGAATTATTGAATGTATTGTTGTAAACAACTGTATTATTCATATTACCAGCTGATGTAGCTGATATAACTCCATTACCATTGTGTGCATTATCAAACACATTTCCATAAATTTGGGCACTGTTAATATTACTATTATTTGCTTCAACTAAGGCGGTCTGACCAGCAGATCCACTAAATATATTGTAACGAACAATAAGATTTGTTATATCACCATAATCAATATCAATACCACTACCATGATTATCAACATAGCTTACCCCATTCATAACCAAATTCCGTTCGATTGTATAATCACTATGCGAATTACTCTTGGTGCTAGCAATCAATAAAAATACCTGCCAATTATTGGAGAAGTTATCACTAATAGTAATCCTACTAGTCGTGAAAAGTTGGCCTTGAGGAGTCTGAATAAAATATTTTGCTGTATCAATTAATGGAGACGTCGAAGGACCGTATACATGGGAAATAGTGATGTCAGTGAGGGTTTGACCAGAAGCGGTTCCAATAATGAGAGCTTGATTAGCCGGTGTGAAAGCAAACCCGTAAGCTAATGTATTGGTTGTTAAGCTTCCTGTAACTCCATCAAATACCCAATATGATGTTCCAAAACTAATCTGACCATTAAACACCGCCTGTCCCGTTCCATCACTCTTGATAGTAATAAGTTGAGTGCCGTTTGCTGGCGTATTCAATG
>JAVHOW010000006.1:0-45080 GCA_036170235.1 Minisyncoccota bacterium | reverse complement strand
GTAGGATTCCTGGGGTGCTCGGCGATAATTTGTCTATTGAAGAGGAAAGAATCGCCAGCCCGGATGTTTATACTCGCCCTGAAGTTATTGAATATAAGGGTAAAAAGTATAGAGTGCCGAAAATACTCCTAAGCGGGCACCACAAAAAGATGGAGCAGTGGAAGAGTCTCAAGATAAAAAGGGTGAAGAAGTAAAATAGAAAAAAATATATCATATCAACACATTTTCCACATGTCGTGAACCCTCATCCGAGGACGGCTCCGTTCGCAAGCTCACGGGTTGCTTGTGCGATTTTTTCTAAGGCATATAATTATCTTACCTGCGAAATTTTCTCTAGGAAGCTACATGAAATTAGGCATATCTGTAGATGTAGCGATGGGTGTGATTATAAAAAGCTAAACAAAATTAAATTATGACTATAACACTTTCACCTATACAGCCATTACGCGACTATGTTACCAAAAAAGATTTCAACGAAAAGTTTGATGGACTGAAGTCCTATATGGACGATGGATTCGATATGACCAATAAGCATATTGATAATCTTGAGAAAAAGATGGACACCAAATTCGCATTGATCAATAAGCAGTTTTCCGAACAAAAAGAAGATATTTCCAACCTCACCAAAATAGTCAACAAGATAGCCGCTAAAATACTGTAAACATCTTTTATTTGTAAGTCCTTGACATGCATTACGCAATCTGCTAGGTTATTAACAACTTCGCAGATTGTGTTCTGCCGTGTCCTTCGTAGCCTTGGCGAAGAAGGACCTTAGCGGAGGATTATATAGGTTCAGTATAACCCTACCCAGTGTCAATCACATCAATATAAGCATGTGACTTAATAACCGTTTTCTAACGAAACGGACTTTTTGCGTTTTTAATAATTTATAAAAAAATGACCACAACCATCCGTCCGAAGAAATTTTTCTCTCGTTATCAGGCTCCTCTTACCGAGATGCCACACTTGGTCGAGTCGCAACTTATTTCGTTCACTCAACTCATTGAGAAGGGCATAAAGAACTTGCTGGATGAATTTTCTCCAATCAGCGACTATGCCGGAAAGAAATTCGACCTTTCTATCGGATCACCAGAATTGATGCGTCCAAAGTTCAATGAACACTATGCCAAAGACAACAAGCTCAACTACGAAGGTCAGATCAAGGTCAAGGTAACTCTCAAAAACAAGTCTTTGAATGTGGTCAAAGAACAAGAAATGTTTTTGGCTGATATTCCGCTAATGACTGATCATGGAACTTTCATCATCAACGGCGTTGAGCGTGTGATCGTTCCACAGTTGGCTCGTTCATTCGGAATTTTCTTCACTGGTAATGAAGTCAAAGGCAAGAACTATTTTGGTGCCAAGATCATTCCTGCCAGAGGTGTTTGGATGGAAATCGAGACTGATACTGACGGAACTATATATTGTCGTATTGACCGCAAGCGTAAATTTCCAGTTACGTCACTTTTGCGTATTCTTTTACCTATACAAACAGGGCATGCTAGTGGTGCGGAAGCTAGTGATAATGAAAAAATCCTCAATCTATTCAAGGGCAATCCAGATGCCACCAAGGTTATTGAGATGACACTTGCCAAGGATCATGCCAAGACCAAAGATGAAGCATACATGGAAATCCACAAGCGTCTTCGTGACGGTGATCTAGCTACTGCCGACAATGCCCGAAACTTCGTTCAGGCTTTACTCAAAGAAGATCGTTACGATGTTTCTCGTGTCGGTCGTTTCCGTTTCAACAAGCGTTTTGCCAAATCTATGGATGAAGCAGAGCTTGAACGTCGCACGCTTTCTATCGATGATATCGCCACAACTGTTGCCCATATTGTCACATTGACTACAACTCCTGATACTTTGCCAGATGATATCGATCACCTTGGTTCACGTCGTGTTCGTTATGTTGGTGAATTGCTCGAACAGCGTTTTCGCCTTGGTCTCACCCAAATGAGACGTAATATTCAAGACAAAATGTCTACTGTTGAACCAGATGTGACTTTGCCGGTTTCATTCATTTATCCTCGTCCTCTGCAAGCTCGCATAAAAGAATTTTTTACAACCAACCAACTTTCACAGTTTATGTTGCAAGAAAATGTCTTGGCTGAAGTGGAACATCTCCGTACTCTGACAGCTCTCGGTCCCGGCGGTCTTTCTCGTGAACGCGCTGGTTTCGAAGTTCGTGACGTGCACCCATCTCATTACGGACGTCTTTGTCCGATCCATACGCCAGAAGGTCCGAACATCGGTTTGGTTCTGCGTCTCACTATGTATGCTCGCATCAATGATTTCGGCATGATCGAAACTCCGTATGCCAAAGTCAAAGATGGCAAAATTACCAAAGAAATTATATACATGAACGCTCTTGAAGAAGAAAACTTCCGAATCGCTCATGCCGCAACTCCATACGACGCTAACGGTGTTATCACAGTTGATGAAGTGGAAGTTCGTATCAATGGCAAACCAACGATGGCTACCAATAAAGAGATTGATTATATTGACGTAGCAAGTAACCAAGCGTTTTCGATTGCCACTTCACTTATTCCGTTTGTGAACCACGATGACGCCAACCGCGCGCTCATGGGATCAAACATGCAAAAGCAGGCAACTCCATGTCTCGTACCAGAAGCGCCTTTTGTAGCGACTGGTCTCGAGGCAAAAGCTGTTATTGATACAGGTCGTCTCGTCGTCGCTCCAGAAGATGGAGAGATCACTTATGTTGATGCCAAGAAAATCATCTTTACTTCAAAGAAAGGCAAGAAACATGAATACAATCTTGTGCTTTTCTCACGAACCAATGGTTTTACCGCATTCCATCAACGTCCGATCGTCTCTGTTGGAGATAAAGTAAAAAAGGGAACCGTGCTCGCCGATACTTCAACGTCTGATAATGGACAGATTGCTCTTGGTCACAATGCACTCATCGCCTTCATGTCGTGGTCAGGTAACAACTATGAAGACGCTATTATTCTTTCTGAACGTGTGGTCAAGAATAGTAAATGGAGTTCGATCCACATCGAAGAATTCGTAGTCAACGTTCGCGATACCAAACTCGGTCCAGAAGTTACAACCTGCGATATTCCGAATGTTGGTGAAGCTAAACTCAAGAACCTTACCGAGGAAGGCATTATTCGTATTGGCGCGGAAGTCCGTCCAGGCGACATTATTGTTGGTAAAATTTCTCCAAAAGGCGAGACTCAACTAACTCCAGAAGAGCGATTGCTTCGTTCCATTTTCGGAGAAAAGGCTCGCGATGTGAAAGATACTTCAAAGCGTATGGAAAATGGCAAACGTGGTCGCGTCATTTCAGTCAAGATTTTCTCACGCGAAAAAGGCGACAAGCTAGAGTCTGGTATCATCAAAAAGATTTATGTTGAAATCGCTCAAGTTCGTAACGTTTCTGTTGGCGATAAAATGGCAGGACGTCACGGTAACAAAGGTGTTATCTCGCGTATTCTGCCAGAAGAGGATATGCCATATATGGAAGACGGAACGCCGATCGATGTTATTTTGACCCCACTCGGTGTGCCATCACGTATGAATTTGGGACAAATTTTGGAATTGCACCTCGGTCTTGCGGCAAACGCTCTTGGTTATCAGGCTATTGTTCCTCCATTTGCTGGAGCAACTGACGCGGAGATCAAAGAGGAGCTTGTGAAGGCAGGTTTTGACGCATCAGGAAAAATGAAGCTTCGCGATGGTCGCACAGGTGAACATTTCGACAAGCCGATCGCGGTTGGTTATATGTATATCTTGAAACTTCACCACATGGTTGAGGACAAGATTCACATGCGTTCTATCGGTCCTTACTCTCTCATTACTCAACAGCCGCTCGGAGGTAAAGCTCAAGGCGGAGGTCAACGTTTTGGAGAAATGGAAGTCTGGGCATTACTCGGTCACGGTGCGGCTCATACTCTGCGTGAAATTCTGACAGTCAAATCAGACGACATCGTCGGTCGTTCACAAACCTTCGATGCCATCGTCAAAGGTGAACGTCCAAAGGCGCCAAATCTCCCAGCTTCGTTCAATGTGCTGTTGAAAACTTTGCGTGGTTTGGCACTTAACGTTGAGCTTACCAATAAGCCGATGGTTGAAGAGGAGTAATTGACAAAATATATCCAAAAGATATACTTTAGATATTAACACATAATACAAATTACAATGGCTACAACAATGTTAAGTATAAAACTCGATAAGTCTATGAAGGAACAGGCCCAAGAATTGGCCAGCACTCTTGGCGTGTCTTTGAATGCTGTAATTAAGGGATTTCTAAAAGAGTTTCTTTCTGAAAGGAAGGTGACTTTCATGGATCATCCTATGCCGAATGCGAGGACTTTGAAGATATTGAAAAAGTTATCTGATGATGCACGAAAAGGCAAAAATATGGTAGGGCCATTCTATACAGCAGAGGAGATGATTAAGAGCCTAAGGTCTTAATATGAATTCTACATGCGCATTGATTACCACAAACGGTTCAACAAACAATATAAAAAATTGTCTTCAAAAATTCAAGACAAGTTTGATGAGCGGTTTCAAATATTTATTATTAACCCTTCAACACCAGAATTGAACAACCATGCGCTTCATGGAGAATATCTTGGATTCAGAAGCATAAACATTACGGGAGATCTAATAGCAGTGTACGAAGTTCAGGAGGATAATGCAGTAAAATTTTTGTTTATAGATACCCATAGTAACTTATATTAAAAACATGAAAAATAATTACAAAAAAGGTTTTGTTGTTCCACTCGTTATCGCGATTGTGGTTATTCTGATTGCCGGTGGGGTGTACTGGTGGGTTAAAAGTAAAGAAGTACCAGCAAACAATAATAACGTAGTCGCTTGTACTCAAGAAGCAAAACTTTGTCCAGATGGTTCATATGTTGGTCGCACAGGACCTATGTGTGAATTTACCGCTTGTCCGAGTGGAAACCAAAGTAATCTAATCAAATCATGTGCCAACGGAGCAACCAACCCTCCTCATTGTAACGCTGATCTACCAATGCCTCTGCCTGTCATCACTTCAATTTCTCCCTCGTCCGGCCCAATCAGCACCATTACTGAATTAAAAGGCACAAATCTAGCCGGTTTTGAAGGCGACCTTGATGCAATTATTGAAAATAGCAAAGGGGAAACAGCTTATCTTCCAGGAATTGGTAGTGTGCCAAGAACTGATCAAACAATTCGTGTGAAGATTGAAGGCCAATTGTGTAAGTCAAATAATGGTTATTCAGGTTTGCCATGTTCCTCTTATTTAACTATTACTCCGGGTATTTATAAAATCTATACAGCTCCGTGGGGCGTGAAGAGTAATATTGTGCAGTTTACAGTTGTTGCTTCGTCAGTTAATTCGACTTCAAATTGGAAGACATATACAAGCAATACATTAGGTTTATCATTATCAGTACCAAAATCAGCTATCGTGAAGGAATCTACGTCAAGAATTGATATCCAGAATATTCCTTTTGTAACCACTTCAGAGCCTAACGATGGTTCATTAAAGTATATCTCAATTGAAAAAGGATTTGGTTTTCCTACGCGAGCAGATGCGAAATCCCAAACAATTAATGGTATTTTATTTGCGGTCTCTCCTGGTATTGTTAGTAGTGGAACGCAAACATGGGCTAATTCACAATTGTATCAGACGAATCATAATAATTATGATTATATAATCACATTAAAGACTAATATGCAGGTTCCAAGTAATGGTATATATCCTAATGGCAAGTTGCCTAATTACGATAGTTATAAGGAAAGGCAAGACCTTGAAAAGATTGTTTACACTTTCAAATTTACCAACTAAACCACATTAATCATTAACATTTAATTATAAAACCATGACCACAATAACATCAAAAAAAGCTCTAGACCCGCAACACTTCGACATCGTGAAGCTCTCACTTGCTTCACCAGACAAGATCCTTGAATGGTCTTACGGCGAAATTACGAAGCCGGAGACGATCAACTATCGAACCCAACGCTCCGAGAAGAGTGGTCTTTTCGACGAACGCATATTTGGTCCAGACCGAGACTATGAGTGTTATTGTGGCAAATACCGTGGCATTCGCTACAAAGGTATTGTTTGTGAAAAATGTGGTGTGGAAATAACCAGATCAATCGTGCGCCGTGATCGCATGGGTCACATAGAGCTTGCATCACCGGTTTCTCATATCTGGTTCCTTCGCTCCGTTCCATCACGCATTGGACTTATTCTTGGTATGACGACTTCCGATCTTGAAAAAGTTGTTTATTTCGCTGGCTATATTGTCACCAAAGTAAATGAGGCCGAAAAAGCATCTTTCCTGAAAGAGCTTGAAGGTGAATACAAGAGCAAGGTTAAAGGCGCGCAAGATGACAAGACCAAAGAAGCTTTGAAAGAACTCGTCGTCAATGCTCGCAAAGAAATTGAAAGTCTCGAGCTAGGCATGGTCATGGATGAAATGACATATCACAAATACGCCATGAAGTACGGCTCACTTTTTGAAGCTGGTATTGGCGCAGAGGTTGTTTATGATTTGCTCAAGAAAATTGATCTCAACAAACTAAAAACCGAACTTGAAGGTTATTTGGAAAATGCCGGTGCCGCAGATCGTGAAAAGCTTTCCAAGCGCCTTTCATTGGTCAAACAAATGATCAAAGCCAAACTGCGTCCAGAATGGATGTTCCTGATTCGTATTCCAGTCATTCCGCCAGGTATTCGTCCGATGGTCGCCCTCGAAGGTGGTCGTTATGCCACATCTGACGTGAACGATCTCTATCGCCGTGTCATCAACCGCAACAATCGTCTTTTGAAATTAAAAGAAATCAACGCCCCAGAAGTTATTCTCCGAAATGAAAAGCGTATTCTTCAAGAAGCTGTTGACGCGTTGATCGATAATTCGATTCGCCACAGTTCATCGGCTGGTGCCGCAGCCGCCGCCGCTCAAAAGCGCGCGCTCAAGTCACTTTCAGATAGTTTGAAATCAAAGCGCGGTTTGTTCCGTCAGAATTTGCTTGGTAAGCGTGTGGACTATTCCGGTCGTTCAGTTATCGTTGTTGGTCCAGAATTGTATCTTGATCAATGCGGTCTGCCAAAACACATGGCACTGGAATTATTCCGTCCTTTCGTTATTTCCGGACTTTTGAAAAGGGAACTCGCCTACAACATTCGTGGAGCAAATCGTCTCATCGATGATGGTGCCAAAGAAGTTTGGGAAATTCTCGAAGAAGTTATCAAGGGAAAATACGTACTCTTGAACCGAGCGCCCACATTGCACCGCCTTGGTATTCAAGCCTTTCGTCCAAAATTGATTGAAGGTAACGCTATCCAAGTTCACCCACTTGTTTGTACAGCTTTCAACGCTGACTTCGATGGTGACCAAATGGCAGTCCACGTTCCATTGTCTGAAGAAGCACAGATGGAAGCAAAAGAAATCATGGCTTCTGATAAAAACATTTTGAAGCCAGGTAGTGGAAATATGGTGGTTTCAGTAGACAAGCTCGATATCGTGCTCGGTTGTTTCTGGGTTACAAAAATTATGGAAAAGATGCTCGGTGAAGGCAAAATCTTCGAATCACCTGATGCCGCGGTCTTGGCGCACAGTTTCAACAACATCAATCTTCGCGCGAAAATAAAGGTTCTTGCGCCAAATACCAAAAAATACTCGGCTTTCAAAGGCGGTCTATTCGAGACTACTGTCGGCCGTATTATTTTCAACACAGTTTTGCCGATTGAGTATCCATTCATAAATAAAGAGATCGACAACAAAATGCTTGGCGCGACAGTTGACTCACTCATGACTATATATGGTGTCAATGAAGTTCCTCCAATCTTGGACGCAATCAAAGCGTTTGGTTTCAAATACGCAACACAATCTGGTACAACATGGGGTATCAACGACGTTGTTATTCCTGAAGCTAAAAAAGAGATTATTGCTCGCGGAAAAGAAAATTCTGATCGAGTTACTCAACAGTTCAATGAAGGACTTCTAACCGAAGAAGAGCGTATTCGCAAGCATATCGAAATCTGGCAACATGCCAAGGGTGAAGTTGAAAAGGCGATTCCAGCGGTGCTCGATAAGGGTGGATCCGTCTATGATATGGTTACATCTGGTGCTCGCGGTTCTTACAAACAAATCGTTCAAATGGCGGGTATGAAGGGTCTTATTTCTTCGGTGTCTGGCGAAACTATTGAATTCCCGATCCTATCATGTTCTAAGGAAGGTTTAACTCCGATCGAATATTTCATTACCACTCACGGTTCACGTAAAGGTCTTACCGACACGGCATTGAACACCGCCAAAGCAGGATATCTTACTCGAAAACTCTTCGTGGTCGCGCAGGACGTGGTGGTTTCGGAAGATGATTGCGGGACCAAGGATTCCATCATCATTCACAAACAAACTGCTTCAGGCATGGCTATTCCATTGTCCAAGAACATTCGCGGTCGCATACTCGCTGAATCAGTTAAGGGTGAAAATGATAAGGTTATTTTTGAAAAAGGACATCTGCTTTCAAAGGCTGACTCGGTCATTGTTGAAGAAGCTGGAGTTACCAAAGTCGCCGTTCGTTCACCACTCTCATGCAAAACTATTCGTGGAGTGTGCGTGCAATGTTACGGTCTCGATCTTGGAAAGAATAAGCTGGTTGATCTCGGTGAAGCCGTCGGTACTGTAGCCGCTCAAGCTATCGGTGAACCAGGAACACAGCTCACGATGCGTACCTTCCACGCTGGTGGTACAGCTTCTCAAGCCGGTGACATTACCGCAGGTTTGCCACGCGTCGAAGAAATCTTCGAGAAGCGTCATCCAAAGAACCCTGCAGTCGTCGCTAGTGTTGATGGTATGATCACTGATGTAAAAGAAATTGGCAAAGAAAAAATAATTCGAGTTTTGCCAGAGATAGAAGATAAGGGCAAGAAGAAAATAGCTGAAGTTGAATACACCTTCCCATCACGCCGAACTGTTCTTGTTCGAGTCGGTGACAAGGTCAAGAAGGGAGATCTGCTCACTGATGGTTCAGCTGATATTGATGAAGTTTATGAATTTGGCGGCGAAGAGCGTGCCAAGGATTATGTTATCGGTGAAGTTGGTAAGATTTATGAACTTCAAGGTGAAACTGTCTCACGCAAGCACATTGAGCTTATTGTGAAGCAGATGTTCTCTCGTCGCCGAGTCAAGGATGCAGGTGATACGAATCTTACCGAAGGTATGGTTGTTGATGACACTTATCTTTCAGAAGAAAATGCCATTGCCAAAGCTGATGGTGGTCTCGGTGCCAAAGCCGAAAAGATGGTGATGGGTATCACTGAAACCTCACTTTCACGCAAGAGTTTCTTGTCAGCCGCTTCATTCCAACACACAACTCGCGTGCTCATCGGCAACGCTGTTCGTGGTGCCGAAGACAACCTGTCTGGTCTCATGGAAAACGTTATCATCGGTCGCTTGGTTCCAGCAGGCAGTGGTTTTGCCGGTTCTCCAAAAAAAGAGATGATTGACGCGATCGCGCCGAAGGGGATTGGTGAGGAGTAGTTGGTACAATGTCGGACCTTGGACTAAATATAAACAAAATACCACTAGAATTTTCTGGTGGTATTTTGTTTGATTAGTTTACTTTTACAGATGTGACTGAGTTTTGTAAGCCTCCCAAGATAAGCCATCCTTAACAATAACCCAATCAACCGGCTCATCCCAAGGCTTTCTAAAAAGTTGAGTATTTGACATCTGTGACTTATCACTGACGCCGATTCTTAACCAGTCAGGGGGTATTTTCGAAAGAAATCTATCATACCACCCTCCACCTTTCCCTTGACGAGTACCATGCATGTCAAATTTTGTCCCTGGAATTAAAACACATACTTTAATGTTATTAAATTTGATAGCACAGTTGATTGCACACTCGAATGGATCGCTACTTCTATCCTTCGGAATAACAACATTATTATTAGATATTTTTATGGGGAATGAAGGATCATTAAAGGCTATTTCATTTTTAGTCGGTATATACAAAATAGTTGCCGTGCATTGCGATACAATTTTTTCTAGATTCTGCATAGACAGTTTATTTTCCATGAAATTATTATATAAAAAAACGCTGGAGTTGTGAAACCCCAGCGATGACACTTTTACTTGAACGTGCCTGATCAATGTTCCATGTGCTTGAGAACCTCAAGGTACAAATCCTCGACGACTTGTTCCTGTGCTTTGCCGATCTTGGCATAGTGATCCAAACCAGGCGCTGAATTGATCTCGAGAACCCAATAGGTCTTTGGCGGATTGCTGATGTCTCCTTCAATCATGAGATCAACACCACATAGACGCAATCCCATATCACGAGTTAGCTTCACGGCCAGTTTCTTGAATGCTGGGTGCACCTTCTCGGTTACATCCACTGAATCGCCACCTGTAGACAGATTGGCGTTGTCCAAGAGATAGACCTTTTGACCATTGACAGGAACCGATCGAAAGCCAAGACCTTGGTGTTTCAATTTTACCGCAATTCGTGGGTCATCGGTCTTGATTTGTGTGTCACGACTCGAAGCGACGAACTGTTTCTGTTTGATCTTCAAGAGCTGTAGAATCCTCGATTTGCCGTCGCCGATAACATTGAGCGGAATACGTTCATACGCAGAGATTATTTTCTCGTCAAGAACAACCAGGCGGTAATCCTTGCCACGAACTGGTTGTTGCACGAGCACTATCCGATCCCGTTTGAACACGGCGTGCACGGCTTTGTAGAATTCTTGCTTGTTATAGACGAGCGATACTCCCACACCTTGACTGCCGCTGTTCGGTTTGACGATGACCGGAAAGCCGATCTTTCGCGCGTGATGGTATGCTGCATCAATGTTTCGACGAGGTGAGCCGATGGCTTTGCCCCACTGATCTGAAAAGAACGTTTTACTATCGGGCACTATTGGGTAGTCCATCGCCTTCATGAAGAAGTTGGAATAATCCTTGTCCCGAGCGATCTCCGAACCTCCCATCGGGTTGAGGTCGAGGGTGTTGTATCTGTAATAGGAACGACGGCCGCTTTTGAAGGTGATCTGGCCGACGATTTCCCATTCAGGTTCCGCCAGAATAGTAGCTCCAATTCTGGGAGCGATCTTCCGAAGAATACGTCCAAGCATCAATGATTCTTTTTTCTTTTTCATATGTTTTTCCTATGGTCTACATTATCTAATTCCCAAACTAATATATTTATAACATTTTGTCAAATCACAATCAAGCTTGTTATTAGTAAAAGATTCGTGTTAATTTTCTATATCCATGATATATTTTTGTCACATAAACCTATGAATAAATTTGAAAGATACTATTCAGCAATTAATTTTCTTGAGGGTCTTAATAATTTGCCTCTGAAAGGAGATTATATGATTGACTCTAGTCATGCAGATGTATATCTCAAAAGGATGAAGTACTTTTTGAACCTCATAGGCAACCCTGATAAAAATTTTAAATATATTCATATTGCCGGAACAGCTGGAAAAGGAACGGTCACAAATATGGTGCATGAAATACTCTTTACTTCAGGTAAAAAAGTCGGATCCTTTACTTCTCCTTCGATCACTACTTCAATTGAAAAAATTAAAATAACCGATAAATATATACATCCAGATGAATTCGCTGATATTGTTGATTACATCAAACCATTCATAGATAAGGCATATACGAAGGGTCCTTATGGCAGACCATCGTATTTCGAAATATTCTTTGCTATTGCTCTAGTCTATTTTCAAAGACAAAAATGTGAATGGGTAATATTAGAGGTTGGTTTAGGTGGTAGATATGATGCGACTAATGTTATTGAAAAACCAATAATTACTGCAATTACAAATATTGATTATGATCATACTGAGCTTCTTGGTAAGACGTTGAAGAAGATTGCTTATGATAAGGCTGGAATAATAAAGCAAGGATCAGTATTGATCACAACAGAACAACGTCCCTCACTTCTCAAAATATTTAATGATATATGTGATGAAAAGAACGCATCTTTACTGGCGTTACCTAAAAAAAGCGATTATAAAGAATATAATAAAGAGTTGGCAACTGCTATTGCCAGATACGTAGGAGTTAATGATAAATATATTGCTAAGGGAATAAATAATTCCAAACTCATGTGTAGATTCGAGATTATGTCGGACAAACCTATTGTAGTTCTTGATGGAGCTCATAACCGATCTAAAATAAAGACTACTATTGTAAATTTAAAAAATATTAAATTTAAAAAACTATATTTAATTATAGGAATCGCAAATAATAAGGATCATATCTCTATTCTAAAACAAATAATTCCACAGGCAAATAATGTATTTTTTACTAGATTTCAGAACAAGGATAGAAAATGTTCTCATCCAAAGGAGTTATTGGCAAAATCTCGGCAATATTTTAAGGATGGAACTGTATCAAAAATCTATCTTGATCCTGAAGATGCGTTATTTAAAACCTTCAAGCTTGCCAAATCTGATGATTTAATATTAGTTACAGGTTCTTTTTTTCTAACAGGTGAATTAAGAAAACATTGGTATTCTGAAGAATGGATTTTGAAAAATAGAAAAGGTTTTTAGGGAGTAAATTATAATGCCACCAACCGCACTCATTTACAAAAATTTAGGCGAAACACCGCTCGAAGCACTAGGGCGGTTTCGGGCTGAACAAATACGAATTAATGCGGAAAATTTAGCTAAAAATTCTGGACAAAATTCATTAGATGGTTTGATCGCAAATTTGGCTGAAGATGCAATTAAATGGAAATCAGTCCCCATGACCTACGCCGGCAGACTCGACCCTATGGCAGAAGGTGAATTACTCATTTTAATTGGCGATGAATGTAAAAATAAAGAAAAATATCTTGGATTAGACAAAGAATACGAAGTTGAAATATTATTTGGCGTGACAACGGATACGCATGACACTCTTGGTTTGGTGACGAATTTTGCGCAGACAATTCAACATACTAGCAGTAAAAATAAGTTCACTGAATTAGAAAATAATTCGCTGGCTGATTTCGTAAAAGTCCCAACCATTAATTTTTCCAAATACGTTGGCAAATTCACCCAACCATACCCAGCTTATTCTTCAAAGACCGTAAATGGAAAACAATTGCATGAATTGGCGCGTGCTGACGAATTACCTGATGAAATTCCTGAAAAGCAAGTTGAAATATATTCTATTGATGAGATAAATAACGCAGATCATTTCGAAGGCAGACTTAGGAAAATTACGGCGCACGAATTACAAAGCCGTATATTCAAAGCAATAGATTTAGTCAAAGGTGATTTTCGACAGGTGGAGATTAAGGAAAAATGGAAACAAGTTTTGTTTGGTGACCAAGATAAGCAGAATAAACTATTTGACGTGATTACGATCAAAGTAAAGTGCTCGAGTGGTACCTATATGCGTTCTCTAGCCTATAAAATGGGGCAGGACAGCGGTTGTGGCGCAATAGCCCTCTCAATCAAACGAACCAAGATATTCCTGTAAAATAGGTAAAATTTGCATCAAAATAAGCATTTTTATAGTATTTCAAGTAATATGCTACTATATAAATACTATGCGTAAGATAATCATAAAAGAAGGGCCACTCGTCTTCCTACGCAATGTATTGTCTATGGAGGTTATTGCGGCTCTATTCTTTTTTCTTTTATCATTCGCTGGCAATTATGGCGCAGTGTATCAGAACTGGGGGTTTTCCAAATATGTTCGTTTTGATCTTTTTGAGATTATCATTTTTTCTGTATTCCAATTAGTATACATTTCATTGCTATTTCTTGACTGGTACTTTACGCAGTATGAGGTAAATGAAAAAGAAATAATTAGAAAATCAGGATTGGTATTTCGTCGTCACAAAGCCGTTAGTTTGAGTGCTGTTACTTCAGTAGAAACATATCAATCACTTTTGAATCGAATGATGATGCATCACGCTACGATTATTCTCGAACACGCCAACGGTCGCATTACCAAGATTAGAAATGTTTCAAACATTGATGAATCAGTCTATGTCATCAAAAGCATGGTCCAAGAAGCTTCTGGACGTGTTTTGTCGCGGGACCCACGAGTATTATTGGAAAAAGGTGAAGGATTGTACGTCGAGTTCAAAGAGACGTTACGTTACGATGGTCGCAAAGGTGAAACAAGTAAAGAATTAGAAAAAATGGTGTTGAAAACTATTGTGGCATTTCTTAATTCCGAAGGAGGTACACTGCTCATTGGCGTGAATGATGATTCGGGGGTTGTCGGTTTGGAAAGAGATTACAAAACCTTGACCAAAAAGAATCGTGATGGTTTTGAAAATCACTTGACGATGCTGATCAAAACAATGGTCGGCTTACAATTCACTAAATATGTTAATGTAAGTTTCGAATCAATTGACGACAAAGATATTTGTATCGTATCAGTCAAAGAAAGCCATAAACCGGCATATTTAACTAATGGTGATAAGAAAGAAGAATTCTTTGTGCGTGTAGGGAATTCAACCCAGCCATTCTCGATGAGTGAGGCAGAAGAGTATATCAAGACGCATTGGAAGTAGAGGAATTAAAATTATAGATAAGCAAAAATCCGCTGTAATAGCGGATTTTGCAGGACTTACTTTGGTTCGAGCCACCTTCTTGACAGTGCTTCAAGTATACCTTTTAAGATTCTTCTGTCAAGCATTTACAACCATTTTACCCTGTGGAGATGAGGAGACTTGAACTCCCAAGCCCTGATTGTCAAGAAGAGAGCTCCCGAACATGGTATCCTCACAGGGTAAAATGGTTGTCGCTATGGAATCGTATCAAATCGGAATGAAGAAACACTGAAGAAACGATAAAGAAGTAATGAAGATTTTAGTCGGCGCCATTAATGTCAAAACCACCCTCAGTAGAGCAATTTTTTGCTAAATGCCTGAAAACTTGACAGTTTGGTATTAAGTATGCTATAATAGTAAAAGAAAGGCTGAGAATTAAACCAATCTCAGAAAATAGAAAATGAATGCTTTACTCGTTTGGCTTAGCCAAAAATTGTCCTTTGTTACTGATTCCAAATCATTCAACTGGCTCTTTGGGGTTATCGTTTTTATAAACCCGATTGCCTTGGCTCCAGCTGCCTACAAAGCAGTTACGGCACCGAGTGTTCAAGGAATCTCTGTGTCTTCTTATCTCATGTTTGGTATTTTACAGATTGCATTCGCACTCTTTGGGATCAAACATAAAGACTGGAGGATGTTTGTTGCGATGGTCTTGAGCATCGTACTGAACATGATTGTGGTAATCGCCGCAATTGCACGATCTTAAGCAGTTCCAAGTCGTCCCACCAAAAAGTCGTACACTTTTTGGTGGGGCTTTTCTTTTACTTAAAATAAAATACCTCAATTGCTTGGGGCATTTTTTACTTCCAACCACAGTCGAACCTCCGCAGTACAGCAGTAACGGGAGGTTCGGCAATGATTACAAGTTGCGCAGAATAAACCCGCGAATTTTTACGTTTTTAAAGATCTTTGCGGCGTGACTTTGCTCGATCTAATTCTGTCAGAAACTTCTTGCGCAAACGAACGTTCTTTGGGGTAACTTCCAAATATTCATCCTCACGCATGAGTTCTAGACCACGTTCGATAGATAGTTCGAATGGAGGTACGAGCATGAGCGCCTCATCCTTACCAGACGAGCGCATGTTACTCATAGCTTTGCCTTTGCATGGGTTAACGTCCATGTCATCACCTTTGGAAGTGTCACCAACAACCATTCCTTCATAGACCTCTATAGCTGGACCAATAAAGAGGCGACCGCGATCTTGGAGATTCCAGAGTGAGAATCCTAGTGATTTGCCAGAGACCATAGAAGTCATGGAACCAGTTTCGCGTTTCTCGATCTCGCCGGCGTATGGTTTGAAACCGATAACGCGGGATGACATGATACCTTCACCTTTGGTATCAATAACGAAAGCATTTTTATAACCCAAAAGACCACGAGTTGGTATCTCGATGACTATGCGGACTTGGTTGCCATGAGTTGTCATATTTGTCATGACACCTTTTCTTTTACCGAGTGTTTCGATGATAGCGCCGGAGTGTTCTTGCGGACAATCGATAATAACTTCCTCGAATGGTTCTAGCTTTTCAATGTGACCAGCCGCATCTTTTTCTTCCTTGAAAATAACCTTGGGTTGGGAAACTTGGAGTTCATAACCTTCACGACGCATATTTTCTATGAGAATTGCAATGTGAAGTTCACCACGACCAAAGACGGTGAATCCGTCGCCACCAGAGGCAATTGACGAATCGTTGGAAGTAAAATCAACTTTGAGACCAACGTTGGTTTCGAGTTCACGTTCAAGGCGCTCACGGATCTGACGACCAGTTACGAAGGTTCCTTCACGACCAGCGAATGGGGAATTGTTGACTAAAAATTGTAGGGAAATAGTCGGTTCATCAACAGTGATAGCTGGAAGTGCAGGAGTAGTCTCACTGTCGGTAATAGTTTCGCCGATATAAATATCAGGCATGCCGGCAACCGTGATAATGTCTCCAGATTCTGCTTGTTTGACTTCAATACGCTTTTTGCCATCAAAAGTGAAGAGTTTAGTTATTTTACCAGTGAATGTTTTACCGTTGATATCTTTGACCCAAACATTTTGACCATCTCTGATAGTTCCACTGTAAATACGGCAAATAGCTAGACGACCGAGGAAGTTATCGTAACCCAAATTGAATACTTGAGCAGTTAACGCGTCGCCGGAATTTTTCTGGGCATTTGCAGGAGGTACATGTTCAAGGATCATATCAAGAAGCGGAGTGAGATCTTTGCGCTCATCGTCAAGTTTCTTCATGGCGACACCTTGGCGACCTATAGCATAAATAGTAGGGAAATCGAGTTGGGCATCATTGGCGCCAAGCTCCATGAATAGTTCTAAAACTTCATCGTGTGCGCGAGTTGGGTTAGCGGCTGGTTTGTCGATCTTATTCAAAATGACAATAGGTTTTATTCCTAATTCGAGAGATTTCTTCAAGACGAAACGAGTCTGTGGCATTGGACCTTCCTGTGCGTCAACAACCAGAAGAACAGTGTCGATAGAGCGGAGTACGCGTTCTACTTCTGAACCGAAATCAGCGTGACCTGGAGTATCAACAATGTTGATCTTGGTGCCTTTGTAGATGATGGAAGTATTCTTGGCATAAATCGTAATACCGCGCTCTTGTTCGAGCGCGTTTGAGTCCATTGTTCCTTCGTCACCGTGACCGCATTGGGTCATAATGGCGTCGGTCAGCGTGGTTTTGCCGTGGTCCACGTGAGCGATGATTGCGATATTGCGAATGTCCATGTAAATAAGAATGAGCTCACAGTTTACATTATTTGATTAGTTTTGTCAAAAATTTTCCGAGGTGTCACCTAAGGAGGTGACACCTCCATAACTGAACATAAAAAAATCCCCAACCGTTAACTGTCCGGCTGGGGGTGAAGAGAATGAAAATCAGTTCCTAAGCCGTTACGGTTTCAGGATTTTCGATTTTGCGGATGGCGTGGTGGATTGGATGGTTAGATGCTTCCAAACGGCGCAAGGCCTTTTCAATCAAATGAGCATCCAACGGACCGCCGATGGTTTTCATGTGTTGCAGTGTGTTTCGTAAACGGTCAGTGAGAGGTTGATCACGATTCAAGTGCAAACCGTTGCCGTTCAGTTTGTCCATGGCCGGAAGAACAGACTGTTCGTACTCGGCCCATTTTTGTTCAAAAACTTCATGTCCACCAGCGTCGTCGGACCGTAGTTCAGATCCTCGGTGCTTCAAACGTTCTTTGATGGCCGCGTCGGATTGTTGGCGAGTGGCTTGAATGTTAATCACCAAAGATTTGTCGAAAACATCAAGGAAGCATAATTGAGGAATGCTTCTTGGGGCGCCACTCAGTAGTAGAACCTTGATGTTTACCGAATCGGGACCAATGAGCAAATCTTCGTGCCAAGCGTTGAAGGTTTCGATAACCAAGTCATCTGGCAAAAGTTTGCCAATATCGATGAGATACGCATTTTCCCGTAACTTGTCGCCGAGAGGACCATTCCTGGTCATGCCCCACCGTGTGAGGATTTTGCTCATATCAATTCGACCAACCGCCTTTGGTGAATGCTTGGACTTCAAGAGTGTTTCAAGAAGTTCAAAGAATGTTGTTTTTCCGTTTCCAGACGGACCAGTGCTAAGGACACCAACTATCTTTTTAGTCATTTTTAACTATCGTTTGAGTGTTTTTGTTGTTTTTTCAGCAAAAATTCCCGCCAAATGAACGTATTGGAAAGAACAAAGCCAGGTCACATATTAGCACACTTTCAAATTTTCAGCAAATTCAATGAGATTTTCGAGATTATGGAGGTGACACCTCCTTAGGTGTCACCTCATTAATTCAAATCTTCATTACTTCTTTATCGTTTCTTCAGTGTTTCTTCATTCCGATTTGATACGCTTGGGGCATGAATATACACAATCAAACAAAAAATCCAATAACAAAGCCATTTCCAGTCAATTCTACTAGCGCGGTTGAGGCACTAGAAGCTATTCTTATTCACGCGGTAAGTATGCGGGCGTCGGATATTCATTATGATCCGCGAGAAAATGATACGGTAGTACGGATACGCATTGACGGGCAGGTGGAATATGCAGGAGTTATCCCCAGACGTATTCACGAGGAAATGATCGCTAGGATGAAGATTCTGGCCGGCGTGCGGACTGATATCCACGCAATACCGCAAGATGGTCGATGGAAAGCTGATATAGGAGGCGAGGCATATAATATTCGTATTTCATTTATGCCTACATATCATGGTGAAAATGCAGTGATGAGACTTCTATCCACGCATATTTCAAGCGATATTTCTTTTGCCAAACTAGGATTTACTCCAGATCATGTTCATTCGATTGATAGCGCGCTGAAACGAACATCAGGACTTATTTTGGTGACTGGTCCGACTGGTTCTGGAAAAACGACTACGCTTCATACTTGTTTGTCACTCAAAGCCCGCGAACCACTTTCTATCATCACCCTTGAAGATCCGATCGAGTATGAGATTCCTTCAGTGCGCCAAGTTCATATCCGTCATACTCACGGAGTCACGTTCGCGGCGGGATTACGTTCAGCATTGCGTCAGGATCCGGATGTCATTATGGTTGGCGAAATTCGCGATACAGAAACCGCGCGCGTGGCTATTCATACAGCATTGACGGGCCACCTTGTCTTATCAACACTTCATACCAATTCCGCACTCGAAGCTATTCCACGTCTTGTTGATATGGGCGTCGATCATTATTTGTTGGCTTCAACTCTGAAACTTATCGTCGCGCAACGCCTCGTCCGCGCCATGTGTCACGATTGTTTTTCTTCTGGATGTGACGCATGTAGGCAAAATGGATATGTTGGTCGTTCCGTGATTGCTGAAGTTTGTGAGATTGATTCGGAATTAAAAAATAGTATTGCCAAAAAAGAAAGCGTTTCCTCATGTATGGCGCAAGCTCGCTCGCAAGGTTTTCGACCGATGAGTGATGATGGTTATGAAAAAGTCGAATGGGGAATTACCACGAAAGAGGAGGTGATGAGGGTTCTTTATGAGTGATTAAAAATACCATGTTTACAAAAAATAAATGGAAACGCCGCGACATAATTCTATTATTGGAACGCCTTGAATTATACATATCTTCAGGTTTACCAATCGACAAGACACTCATGATTGCCGAACAAGGAATCTCCGCGCGTCAAAAAGTATGCATAGAAAAAGTCCGCATAAATGTCACTTCAGGATCTTTATTATCAAAATCATTAGCCACTCACATTGGTTTACCAAAAACACTTGCCGGTTTGATTGAGCACGGCGAATCATCAGGTGAATTGGCGCGCGCGCTTGGAACGGCTAGAAAACTTATTGAAAAGGAAGACGAATTAATAAAAAAATGTACGTCGGCACTCGCATATCCAGTTATTATTGGAATTTTCGCCTCACTTCTTACGATCGGACTCGTTCGCGGCGTAATGCCTCAAATTATTCCAATGCTCAAAAGTTTGCATGTCCAGTTACCATTATTGACTCGGATAGTCATGTCAGTTTCAGAAAATATCACAATGTATGGTTTATACATGTTGCTGGGCAGTATTTTGCTGATTGGTTTGTTCGGTTTTTTCTATAAGAAATTAAAATTTTTCAAAAGCGCCTGTCACACTATTCTTGTCAGAATTCCAATAATCGGATCTTTGTTTTATTCTTATTCACTATCTCTTTTTCTCCAATCATGCGGCGCGTTGGTTGAATCTGGATTACAACTCGGACCATCATATTCGAATACTGTGGCTACGGTTACATTGATTCCATTATCAAAATTATTACAGGCCGAACTGATATACATTCGCAAAGGCATTCCACTTGGACAACTTTTGGCAAATAAATCAAAACTAATTCCTTCATATATTTCGCCGCTTATTCTGGCAGGTGAAGCGTCTGGAACACTCGGGGCATCGCTCATTCGCGCGGCTGAAATCATTGATCGTGACATTGAACATTCATTGAAAAGACTGACGTCTCTGATCGAACCAGTGATGATGGCTGGAATGGGTGTCGTTGTTGGCGGGATTGCCTTATCAATCATGATGCCGATTTATGATATTTCGAGAGTCTTACAACACTAAAAATAATTATGAAAAACAATCACACACGAGGTATTATTTTGGTTGATATTATTCTAGCCATGACGCTTGGAATAATTTTTATTGTTCTTATAACTCAATCATCACAGAATTCACACGATCTCTTTGAATTTGCTAAAGAACGCAGTCGGTTACTTGATGTTTACGAAATTCACGCAAATGAATTTGAAAATATGATGCCCTATGAGTCGCGAACTTCAATCGTGAACGCTGACGGTTGGAATTATTCCACTACGACGATTACGGCGTACGCTCATTGGTATGGGAATGATCGAATTCAGACGGATATTACAATTAATCAATCGCTGACGTTTAATAGTATCCGCGCATATCCATTTTCAAATCTTAATGATGCGGCTGGTACGCCGCTATGTTCTGTTGATTTTTCAAATAAAAACACAGTCGGTTCTTATGGATTTTTGCAGCACAATTCAAATTTCTCACAATTTTCATCCGAATTAAATTTTAAGATTTCTAGTCCTCAACAACTTAATCCAAAAATCACTCCGATTATTTTACCAATTGATCCGTCGTTACCTTTGACCGATTTACAAGTAAGAAATGGTAAGGCATACGTTTCAACTGATTCCACTAAGCAACCAGATCCGGATATTCTCATTGTGGATATTCATGATTCACAGCATGCCAATCTAATAGCTAGTCTCAATACTGGACCTGGTATTTCAGCGATTACTCTGGCGGGGAATAGGATATTCGCGGCAGTAACAAGTAGAACAGCTCAACTTCAAGTAATACGCATGCCGACAATGGATAGCGTGATTATCGAATCAAGTTACAAATTAACTTTACCGTACGCGACTGCAACGCCAGCCTTGGGAAGTGCCATTTTTTACGACAAAAATCAGATC
Source organism: Minisyncoccota bacterium (assembly GCA_036170235.1). Classification (GTDB taxonomy): domain Bacteria; phylum Patescibacteriota; class Minisyncoccia; order Phycocordibacterales; family PALSA-1337; genus C7867-002. The sequence goes on along the minus strand of JAVHOW010000006.1, from coordinate 23,570 downwards.
TATCTCGGTACAGAAAAATGGGATGGCGAGGAATTTAACATTATAGATGTTTCCAATCCTGCTCAACCAGAGAAAATTGGTGGCATTGAAACTGGAAGTAAAATCGGAGCAATTTTTGTTCGTGATGGTATTGCGTACGTTGCGGCGTCTGATGACAAACAGCTCCGTGCTATTGATGTGCATGATCCAGCTAGTCCAATTTTGCTGGATTCATTCAACCCGTCAGGCTGGGAACGTCAGGAAGGGAAGTCACTTTCATTTTTTGAAGATGGGCTTGAATTCGGACGCACATCCGGTGGTTTTAACATTAAACAAGATCATGAATTATTTGCTTGGGGGACGAGTACTATCACACGAATTCAAAGTTTGAATAAAAGCGTGCCGCAAAATTTTCCTATTCCATCAATTAGTGATTCGCCACTTAATACGCCGGTACCAAATTCTGTCGACATTTCTGGTGGAGTGTATGGAATAATCGCTGATCGTTCATTTGTATACACAGCAACACGGCAGTTGGATCGCGAATTCCAAATATTTGATCATAATTTATCAACTACAACTGCAAAAACAATTTCTTTACCAGTTGCGCCGCAAATTCTGACATGCGACGGTGACAATCTTTACATCTTGGCGGCAACGGCGCCAGTTATTTATCAAATTTCATTTAAGTAAAATTGTTGCTGTTCCAGTTAAATTTTGAATGACATATTAAAAAACATGATAAAAAATACCACCAACAAAATTAGAATTAAAAAAGTACACAGCTTGTCTGTCGGGATGACTCTTATTGAAGTGATTATCTTTACCGTACTTCTTTCATTATTAATTACAAACATGATTAATTATCTTTACACAATTCACCTCAACAACATCAAATTGATGAATGAAATTCAGGATGCACAAAACATTCGACAGGTTCGACAAGCTCACCTCAAGCAAGCTCAGTTCAAGGAAGGTTTTATCGCCACGACAGCCATTATTTTACTGGCAATGGGGACGATGGCGTTTTTATTAGCCACGTTATCAGCGGCGAGTTTCTATGCAGATAGTGTTCAAGCAAGAGAAATGCGAATACAAAAACAATTAAATGAGCAGGCGTGTCAGGAAACATTGCCAATTGTTGTTGCCAAAGATTATTTTCTTCAGGGAGAAGTCGCGCTAAGCGAATTTGATTGCGTTATTCACAGATAATACACATTTAGTTGAAATTATTATTTAATAGTATAATTAACAAACAAATATATGATATTCATTATAGAACCACAAATTGAGAGATACATTAACAAGACGGTTGATATTGCCGTTGATAAAACTGTTGATAAAGCCGTAGATAGGGCTGTGAATAAGGCTATGAATGACACACATCAACGATTTCAAAAAGATATGGAACACCGTACTGGTATTTTGTCTGAAGAATTTCAATCTCGTTTAAAATCTATGGGTGAAACTATTGATTTGAAAATACGTACAACAACCAAAGAAGTTATTCAAGAAGAAGTCACACCAAGATTTGAGCGTTTGGAAACTAAATTAGATATGGCTATTGGAGAGATAAAGAGCGTTAGAACTGAACTTGTAGGCATTAAAGGTGATGTAAAGAATGTTAGAACAGAACTCGTTGATGTGAAAGGGGAAGTAAAGAATATCAGGACTGAGCTTGGTGATGTTAAGGTGGAGGTAAAGAACGTTAGGGCTGAACTTGTAGATGTTAAAGGGGAAGTAAAGAATGTTAGGACTGAGCTTGGTGACATTAAAGGAGAAATGAAAAAGTATAGAGTTGACGCTGATAACTTCTGGGCTGAAATGAGAGCGCTTCGCCTTGACACCAATCGTCATGACAAACGTATAACTCGCCTCGAACACGCAATAGCATAACATGTCATTTTCCGTTAAAACTCCCGCTTTTGAAGGTCCACTTGACCTGCTTCTTGACCTTATCGAAAAAAAGAAACTATTCATCAGCGATATTTCCTTAGCCAAAGTTACGGATGACTTTATTTCACATGTTCGACAATTTGAGAATTTACCCCTAGCGGAGTCCGCGCACTTTATTTTAGTGGCCTCAACACTTCTCTTGATTAAATCAAAATCGTTGTTGCCAGAATTGGCACTGACTGAAGAAGAGCAGGGTGACATTCACGATCTTGAAACTCGCCTCAAAATCTTCAAGCGTGTCAAAGAAGCTAGTGTTCATGTGCAGAAATTATTTGGCGCTGACATGATATTCCCACAATCTCACGCGCGTCCAGTCAATCCAGTATTTACACCTGACATTGCGTTCACTCTCGAAAAAGCTCTTTATTCTCTGAAAGATCTGATCAATCGTCTGCCAAAAAAAGAAAGTTTGCCGAATCATGTGGTGCAGAAAGTCGTTAGTCTTGAAGAAATGATCGGCAATCTGACGACACGTATAACCACCAGTTTGCGTATGAGTTTCAAACAATTCACCAGTGAGCATAAAGGCGAGAGGGTCAATGTGATCGTGAGTTTTCTCGCTATGCTGGAGTTGGTCAAAGAAGGTGTGCTACACGTCAGTCAGGAAAGAGAATTTGATGATATTCAGATGGAGACCAAGGAGGTTGGTGTGCCTAGGTATTAATTATTATGAAAATTGGGTAATACGGGGCATTTTTTTATTGGTGCGCAAATGTTATAATTTTCTTCATGCCACTCTCCTCCCAACTCGAAGCCATCCTCTTCTGGAAAGCTGAACCTGTTTCATTCAAGAAATTGGCGGCGTTTTTGAATGTGGATGCCGCCGCTATAAAAACTGGTTTGGAAGAATTAGAAAATACCTTGAAGGGCAGAGGACTCACTTTAGTCAGAACTGATGAAGAAGTTATGCTCGGCACCGCCAAGGAACTTTCACCACTCATTGAACAACTTACCAAAGAAGAATTAACTCGTGACCTCGGCAAGGCTGGCCTAGAAACTCTTTCGATTATTCTTTATCAAGGACCGATTTCGCGTGCGGACATTGATTATATTCGTGGAGTCAATTCGCAGTTTATTGTCAGAAACTTACTTATTCGTGGACTTGTTGAGCGTATCGACAATCCCAAGGATGCGCGCAGTTATTTGTATAAAACGACGCTGGATCTTTTGTCTCATCTTGGTATTTCAAAAATTGAAGAATTGCCAGAATATGAGCAGGTTAGGAAAGATATAGAGAATTTTAAACAGGCGCAAGAACCGGAAAATAATGCAACCAATCAACCAGAAACCAATTGATCGACTCTTTCTTTTTTCAGTTTCAGCGCTGACAATAGTCGGTTTTGTAATATTCCTATCAGCCTCACTCGGACTTCTGGCGCAGACCGGGGCAAATTTTGGTACAGTCGCAATAAAACAAAGTATTAGTTTGATTATCGGCATAGTTTTATTTTTTGTATTTTCTAAAATCAAATATCAATACATCCGCAAAATAGCATTTTTCATTTTGATTGCAGGAATCGCAATAAATTTACTTCTATTTATTCCTAGCCTTTCTTTGTATCACGGTGGCGCCTCGCGTTGGATCGATATTGGTTTCATTTCATTTCAGCCATCCGAATTTCTAAAAATCGCATTCATCATATATTTAGCCGCTTGGGCTCATTTTGCCAAAGATCGCATAAAGAAAATGAAATTTGGTCTAATACCATATATTGTCTTGATGAGCGTATTGGGTGTCTTACTATTGGTACAATCAGATACTGATACTTTAGTTATAATTGGTTTTACTGGAATCGTTATGCTGATAATCGCTGGTCTGCCAATCCGGCAAGTAATAATTTTGATTTGTTTTATGGCTGTAGTCGTTGGTGGTGTCGTCTGGTTCCGACCTTATGCTATGCAACGTGTCAAAACATTTCTGAATCATTCTGCTGACACGCAAGGTGCCGGCTATCAGATCAATCAATCGCTCATCGCCATCGGCTCCGGTCAATTCACTGGCCGCGGTTTCGGTCAAAGCGTGCAGAAGTTCGGCTATTTGCCAGAACCGATAGGTGACTCCATATTCGCGGTCGCCTCCGAAGAATTCGGTTTTGTCGGCAGTATCGCGCTGTTGGTGTTGTATCTATTGCTTGCTATAAGTTCATTCCGCATCGGTACTCGGTCGCCAGACGTCTTCGGCGCACTGGTGGCTATCGGTCTCGCCGTCCTCATCATTACCGAATCATTTATGAACATTGGAGCCATGCTCGGCATCATTCCGTTGTCCGGCGTGCCACTGTTGTTTATTTCCCATGGTGGTACGGCGCTGATTATTATTCTAGCGGCGACTGGGATAGTGGCGAATGTTTCGAAGTATGGGAGGGGGTAATTTGCTATACTATGAACATGAATCGTATAGCAATTGTTGGTATTTCTGGTTCTGGAAAATCTACATTAGCAAATAAGCTTGGTAAAAAGTTAAATTTACCAGTTTTTCATTTAGATAAATATTTCTGGACTTATGGTTGGAAAGAACGTTACGCAACAAAGGAAGAGTTTACTCCTATAGTTGAGGGTTTCGCAAGACAAAGTAATTGGATAATTGATGGTAACTATAGAGAAAGTCTCGATGTTCGTCTTGAGAAAGCAGATACTATAATTTTTCTAGATATTCCTAAATAGAAATGTATTTTTAGGGTACTTAAAAGAGTACTTAATAGAAAACAGCCATTTGATAAGGAAGAAGGTGTAAAAGAGAGAGTTGATTGGTTCTTGGTTCGATGGATATTCAATTATGATGTCGATGAAATGAGAAGAAGAATATCATTGTATTTAAACAAAAAGAAAGTATTTGTTATTAGAAATAATAAAGAACTCAGTAGCTTAATGTTAAAATTGTGCACTAAATAATAAGATCTAGGTACTCGCATAATTTATTATTTTCTAATATAATCATAAACATGCAAAAAAGATTATTCATCGTCCATGGTTGGGGAGGAAGTCCAAAGGAACCTTTGATTGCTTGGCTTGGCGAGCAGGGGACAAAACTTGGTTTTGAGACAACTGTTTTGGAAATGCCACACCCTGATGTTCCGACCATTGATTCATGGGTAAAATATCTTGATGAGGTGGTCATGTATCCTGATGAGAATACCTGTTTCGTCGGGCACAGCATCGGATTCCAAGCCATTATCCGATATCTCCAATCAGCTGATAGTCCGCAAACAGGAAGTGTGTTGGGTATTGCGCCGTGGTTTACTCTGACCGGCATCAATAGTCCTGAAAACAAAGACATCGCTCGACCATGGCTTGATAATCCAATCGACTTTGCGAAACTTAAAAGAATTGTTCCATCATTTACCGCTATACTTTCCGATAATGATAAATTTGTACCATTCCAAGAAAATGAGGAATTATTCAAAAAGAATCTCAATGCAAAAATTATAGTGGAGCATGAAAAAGGTCACTATACAGAAAATGATGGAATTAAAGATTTGCCGGTGGCGTTGGAGGAATTATCAAAAATGTAAAAAGAGTATACGGAATATTTAGTGTGAACTTATCCCCACCTTTAATTTACGTACCTATTGACAATACCCCCTAGGGGGTATAGACTTTGCGCATGAATACATCCACCCAGAAAATAGTGCGCCGATTACAAATCATTGAAGGTCAGGTTAGGGGTTTGCGAGAGATGGTCGAGAAAGGCGAATATTGCATAGACGTTATTACTCAAAGTTCTGCCGCAAAGCAGGGCTTATCAAACGTCGAAGACATGCTCATGGAAGGTCATTTGTCACATTGCGTGGTTAAGCAGATAAAGAGTGGATCTACCAAGAAGGCGATTGGTGAGGTTCTCAAGGTTTACAAACTCAAGCGCAAATAATTACTGAGGTTGGACCTCAGTAGAAACCATGAATAAACCACAAATATATAGAATAAAAGGCATGCATTGCGCATCGTGCGCTGGCATCATCGAGAAAACCTTCAAGAAAACTGATGGTGTAGAATTGGTTGAAGTAAATTATGGAACTGAAACAGCAAAGGTTGCATATGATGAAACTAAAACCAATCCGCAGGAACTTTCAAGGAAAATTGAAAAACTTGGCTACTCTTTAATTATTCCAAGTGCCAACGATATGAACATGTCAGCCGAACAAATGGGAATGTCTCAGGACGAACATGCCGCACATCTTGGCCTTAATCAACCTGTCCTTCGAAGTCTTGACGTAGAAGGATCAAAACAAGAAAAACTCGCGGAGATTAAAGATATGAAAAATAAAGTCATGTCAGCGATTCCATTGGCAATAATTAGCATTATTGTTATGGGATGGGATATTCTTGCGCAATACAATGCAGTCCCTGAAATGGGAACGACTCTCAAAGAATTTCTTCGCTATTTGATGCCACTCATGGCTAGTTACACACTTTTTGTCGTAGGCAAGCCATATCTTCTGGGTTTTTATCGATTCCTGCGTTATGGCAAGGCCAACATGGACACTTTGATTGGTATCGGCACAACCGCCGCATTTCTCTACAGTTTTGCAATTTTAGCTTTTGAAAGTACATTAAAGCCGTACATTAACGTTGAATACACATATTTTGACGTAACAATTGTCGTCATTACTTTTATTACACTTGGAAAGTATCTCGAAGCCAGATCAAAAATAAAAACTGGTGACGCTATAGAAAAATTACTCAATCTGCAAGCAAAAATTGCATTAGTTATTCGTGACGAAAATGGTAACCCTACACTACCAGATCAGGGTGGAAAAGAATTTGAAATATCTGTAAATGAAGTACAGCATGGAGATTTTATTATTGTTAAACCTGGTGCAAAAATTCCTGTTGATGGAATTATTACAGACGGTTCATCATTCATTGACGAATCAATGGTCACAGGAGAGCCTATGCCAGTTCAAAAGAAAATTGGCGACAGTGTCGTCTCTGGCACAATTAATACAAACGGTTCATTCACTTTCAAAGCTACGAAAGTTGGGTCAGAAACATTGCTTGCACAAATCATAAAAATGGTAGAAGAAGCGCAAGGAAGCAAGGCGCCAATACAAGCTCTGGCTGATAAGATTTCAAGTGTTTTTGTGCCGATCGTGTTGGTCATTGCATTTGTGACATTCGGCGCATGGTTGTTATTCGGCACAGGTTCACTCGGTTTCTCACAAGCACTTTCATTTGGTTTGGTTTCATTTGTTGGAGTTTTGGTCATCGCTTGTCCATGTGCGCTGGGCTTGGCTACGCCAACCGCGATAATTGTAGGAGTTGGTAAAGGTGCTCGTGAAGGAATTTTGATAAAAGATGCGGCAACATTAGAAAAGCTTCATAAAGTAGATACGGTCATTGTTGATAAGACCGGGACAATCACTATTGGTCGGCCAACTTTGGTTGATATAGAGATTAGTCCAAGGTCGGACCTTGGACAGCCGGAATTTATCGCCATTCTCGCCTCACTCGAGAAAAAATCAGAGCATCCGATTGCGCATGCCATTGTGAATTATGCTGAAAAACAAACGCAAATAATTACTGAGGTCAGATCTCAGGATAAAACTGGCGTGAAAAGTTCCAGTGTTTCAAATGTTTTAGAAGTTTCGAACTTTGAGTCTATTCAAGGTAAAGGTTTGAGGGGAATAATTAATAGCACTGAATACTACGTTGGTAATGCAAAACTCATAAAAGATCTTGGCTTACCATTTGATTCGTTAAAAATTGAACAATTTACAGCCCAAGGAAAAACCCCGGTAATTCTTTCTACAAAAGAAAAAGTGCTCGGCTTTGTGATGGTGGCAGATGAAATAAAAACGGAGTCAAAAGAAGCTGTCGCCAATCTTCATAAACTTGGTATTAAAGTAGTCATGCTTACCGGTGATGATGAGAAAGCGGCGAAATATATTGCTTCTCTGGTCGGTATAGATGATGTGGTAGCGCATGTTTTGCCACAGGACAAGTTGGCGAAGATAAAAGAGTTGCAATCACAAGGTCGAATTGTTGCAATGGCTGGTGATGGGGTGAATGATGCTCCTGCGCTTGCTCAAGCTGATGTTGGTATCGCTATGGGGACTGGTACAGATGTGGCTATAGAGTCGGCTGGGATTACATTACTTGGAGGTGACATTTCAAAGTTGGTCAAAGCAATTAAGCTTTCAAAAATGACTATGCGCGGAATCAAACAGAATCTATTCTGGGCATTTATTTATAATATAGTTGGGATTCCACTCGCGGCTGGATTATTCTATCCATTATTTGGTTGGTTACTTTCGCCAGTATTTGCTGGGCTTGCTATGGGATTTTCAAGTGTCTCGGTTGTTGGAAATTCGTTGCGAATTAAAACCAAGAAACTGTAATTATAAAAATTAATTTAAATTTCATGTCACAACAAACTCTTACATTTCACATCCACGGCATGCACTGCAACGCTTGCACTCTCATGACAGAAAGCGAGCTGGGAGATTTACCGAATATTACTAATGTTAAAGCAAGTCTGGCAAATCATACCGTTGAAGTTACTGGTGACTTCGGCGTCAAGACACCAGAGCAAATTGCTGAAGAACTAACAATTCCACTCAAACCCCATGGTTATACAATTTCAGTAAAACCATTCAATAAGCTCGGGGCAAAAAACTGGTCAGATTTCAAAATTGCTGTACCAATAGCGCTTGGATTCGCTGTATTATTCGTTGTTTTGCAAAAAATAGGTTTAGTTAACTTGGTCAATTCTGGCAACGTAACTTATGGCACAGCATTTGTTATAGGAATAATTGCTTCACTTTCATCATGTATGGCAGTCGTTGGTGGGTTACTTCTTTCAATGTCTGCAACATTCGCCAAAGAAGGGGACAAGATTAAACCTCAATTAATGTTCCATGGAGGACGTCTAGTCTCATTCTTTATACTTGGCGGTGTTATAGGCGCAATCGGATCTGCATTTACACTCAATGTTTCAACCACGTTTATTCTAAGTTTGATTATCGCAATCGTTATGCTCATTCTCGGTATCAATCTTCTTGATGTATTTGGCTGGGCGAAGAAACTTCAGCCTTCAATGCCAAAATTTATTTCGAAACACGCACATGGTGTCTCAAAATTAAATCATACACTTACACCGCTCATTGTTGGTATTGCCACATTTTTCTTACCATGTGGATTTACCCAATCAATGCAACTTTACACGCTCACAACTGGAAGTTTCATCACTGGCGGACTTACTATGCTGGCGTTTGCGCTTGGAACGCTCCCTGTCCTCGCACTTCTAAGTTTTAGTTCATTTAGTATCAAAAATAGTTCCAAGTCTGGAATATTCTTCAAATCCGCGGGACTTGTAGTTATTATGTTTGCTCTGTTCAACTTGATCAATAGTTTGGTCGTAATTGGAATCATTCCGCCGGTATTTAATTTTTAGATTAATTTCTGAAATAATTCGCAGGCTCAAATTATGAGTCAATCCGTAAATCAATTTTTAGGATATACTTAACCCGAATAATAATTAAAATAATGAAAACTACCATCACAGCAATCGTTCTAGCAATCCTCATAATTGGAGGCGCTTTGATGTATGCAAATAAAGGTTCAGGTAATTCAGACACCGCGCCAGCAAATAATGTGACCATTGTTGATGGAAAACAGATTATTCAAATAAATGTTAAAGGCGGTTATCAACCTAGAAAAAATGTTGCCACAGCAGGCATTCCAACAATTATTCGGTTCGACACAAATGGCACATACGATTGCTCAATCGCCGTTCGCATTCCGAGTTTATCTATAGCTAAAAATATTCCTCCGGTTGGTAGTACTGATATTGATCTTGGAACACCGAAGGCTGGCACGCTTCGAGGCATGTGTGCCATGGGAATGTATTCTTTTGAAATTGAATTTAAGTCATAAACAGTGCCAATTGAGTTGAGAATGCGATTATTTGTAGCATTCGCATAATTTGTAGATTCGTATTACACTATTGTCATGAAAATCCTTTTTACTGGTGGTGGCACAGGCGGTCATTTTTATCCAATTATCGCGGTTGCCGAAGCGCTTCATGAACGCATCAAAGAGCGCAAGATTATCGCGCCACAGCTATATTTCATGGCGCCAAGCAAATACAATGGTCGCGCTCTATTTGATAACGATATAGAATTTATAAGTGTCCCAGCGGGTAAGGTGCGTCGCTATTTCTCACTTCTTAATATTACTGACGCATTCAAGACTGCGTACGGTTGTATATCAGCTTTGATGAGCATGTTTCGGATATATCCCGATGTTGTATTCGGCAAGGGTGGCTATGCCAGTTTTCCAGCGTTATTTGCCGCAAAGATTCTCAAAATTCCGGTAATCATTCATGAATCAGACAGCGCGCCAGGTCGCGTCAATGCTTGGGCTGGTAAATTTGCTCGCAAGATTGCTTTGTCATATCCGGATGCCGCCGCTTATTTTCCTAAAAAAGAAGGTATAGTCGCTATGACAGGTTGTCCTATTCGTACCGAAGTAGCCCAGCCGCTCTCTAACGGCGCCCATGAATTTTTGCAACTTGAAGCCAATACGCCAGTCATTCTTATTCTCGGAGGTTCGCAGGGTTCGCAAAATATCAACGACGCGATTATTGAAGGTCTTCCTGAACTGCTAAACCGTTATCAGATTATTCATCAGACTGGTAGAAATAATATAGAAGAAATAAAATCCACGATTGGAATTATTCTCAAAGATCATCCGTATTCATATCGATATCATCCTTTTGATTATTTGAATGAATTGGCGTTGCGCATGTCTGCTGGCGTGGCTGACGTGATCGTGTCTCGCGCTGGCTCGACAATATTTGAAATTGCCGCATGGGGCGTGCCTTCGATTATCATCCCATTACCACGATCAGTGAGTCATGACCAAACCAACAACGCCTTTGCTTACGCAAAAACTGGCGCCGCGGCGGTTATCGAAGAAAACAATTTGAGCGCGCATATTGTTATTGAAGAAATTGATCGTATCCACAATTCACCAAATCTCAAAGAAACGATGAAACAGAAGGCCAAAGCCTTTGCTAGACTTGATAGTGCCCAACTAATTGCCGACGTGATCTTGGATGTTGCTCTAGAGCATGAAAAGTAGGTTACTTGCATATTTACCACCAATATGTGCTATAATACCAGTCTAAAACTGTCGAATTTATTAACTTAAAAATAATTATAAAAATATGGAACCTCAAAGCGGTATCAAAACATGGCAGTGGGTAGTGACTGTCATAGTCATCATTGTGCTTATTATCATTGGTATTATGGTCTTTGGTAACAAGAAGACCGATGTTTCAGAAGTAGTCCCAACGGATACAACATCCACGACTGACACTTCTGCGTCTGAAGCCAATCGCATCGTTATGTCAGATCAGTTCCCAGGAAACGTCGTTTATTTTTCTTCGATTACTCTCGCCAACGCTGGTTGGGTAGTTATCCACAAGGACAATGCCGGCGTACCAGGAGCGATTATCGGTTCAATGTATTTAGAAAAGGGTATCAATCCAGGTGGCAAAATTACTTTAACTTCACCAATAGTTGAAGGTGGCATTTATTACGCTATGCTCCACTCTGATGATGGTGACAAGAAGTTCGATGCAACCAAAGATCTTCCTATCAAGGATTCCAAGAGTAATATCATAATGAAGTTATTCCGTGCTACGTCATCAGCTGATGCTGGTATTAAGGGGTAATTATTAAACATTAGTTTGAAGTCTATTGACTTCTAGTATATTATGGGCGATCAATAATTGAGTTACTGAAGCAAGTATGCAAAACATGTTGGATTCGGATACGCGGATATTTTTCTGGTGAAAAATTCCTATGCTCGGGCTCATCGCCCTCCGCAATGTATCCTCACCAACATGTTTTGCATACTTGCTTCGTTCCTTGGTATACTTACATAATGAAAAACATTTACATCACGCGTATTATTCCGCAGATCACATTTGACATGCTCCAAGCCAAGGGTTACTCGATTGATGTCTATGCCAAAGATCAAGTTCCAACGCAAGCTGAAATCATTGAAGCACTTCAAAGAAAGCCTTATGATGCTGTGGTTACGTTACTTACAGACAAAATTGACGCAACAGTTTTTGATGCCGCTCCGAGCGTAAAACTATACGCCAACTATGCTGTTGGTTATGACAATATAGATGTCGCAGAAGCCAAGAGGCGTGGTATTTTAGTTACAAATACACCTGGAAATTATTCGTATTGTATTGCTGAACAAACCATGGCTTTGATGCTTGGTTTGACAACGCGCATGGTTGAAGCCGACGATTTTGTTCGTGCAGGAAAATACCAAGGCTGGTCACCAATGAATTTTGTCGGGACTGATCTGGAAAAGAAAACTCTCGGCCTTATCGGTGCCGGAAAAATAGGGGAGCGAGTTGCTCATCATGCTACGCACGGTTTTGATATGAAGGTAATATATTATGATGTGGCTCGCAATGAAAAAATTGAGAAAGAATATGGTGCGCAATATTATTCAGATGTTGAGAGTGTTTTGAAATTGGCTGACATTGTCAGTTTGCATGTGCCGCTTCTTGATTCCACACATCATTTGATAAATGAAACGCGTTTGAAAATCATGAAGCCGACTGCTTATTTGATTAATACATCTCGCGGTCCAGTTGTAGATGAGAATGCTTTAGTTAGCGCGCTCAAAAATGGAACAATCCGCGGCGCTGGTCTTGATGTCTTTGAATTTGAACCTAAACCGGCGGATGGTCTAGTGCAATTACCAAACGTAATCTTAACGCCCCACATTGCCTCTGCGCGCGAAAGTGCCAGGAATGAAATGGCGAAAATTGCGGCGGAGAATGTTATTAGTTTTTTGGAGACTGGTGGTGTGAAGAATGGGGTGTAAGTTGGCGGATTAAGCCTTGGAGGTTGGAGGAGACTGAGGTGACACCTCCAACATTAATTCTGCTATAATCGCTTCGCTCATATATCGTCTTCACTCGGACATCGTGCAAGCAAGCTTCCACATGTCCTCATTCGACGCTATAATGTAGTAATGCCCATCACAACCCGTTTTGCACCATCCCCAACAGGTTATTTTCATGCAGGTTCATACCGAACGGCGCTTTTCTCGTGGATTTTTGCTAGGCAGAACAAGGGGAAATTTATTCTGCGAATTGAAGATACCGACAAGGAACGATCAAGGAAGGAATATGAGGAGAACATTATTGATAGTCTAAAATGGCTTGGTTTGGAATATGATGAATTTTATCGTCAGTCGGATCGCACGGAAATTTATAAGAAGTACATACAACAGTTAATAGCCAGTGGTCACGCTTATGTTTCTACTGCTGAACAGGAAGTAGTTCGGGCGCGAGAAATGGCGGTTAAGTTTGGCAAAATGGCAAAAGAGAATAGTGGACCATCCTCCGGAGCCAATTCGCAAAGTGTCAAGAAAGTTGACACTTTGAATACTTCAGATAAAGAAGATCGTGCAGTACCAAGTCATGCAGAAGTTATCCGTTTCAATAACCCAAACAAGAAAGTTGCCTTCGAAGATCTTATTCGAGGACGCATCGAATTTGACACAACTGAACTCGGAGATTTTGTTATTGCAAAAAGTGAAGATGAGCCAGTATTCCACCTCGTCGTCGTTATTGATGACCACGAAATGGGCGTTACCCACATCATCCGCGGTGAGGACCATATCTCCAATACACCTCGTCAAATCCTTATTTTTGAGGCTATAGGCGCCAAAATACCGCAATATGCACATATTCCACTACTTCTTTCATCGGATCGTTCCAAGTTGTCAAAACGCAAAGGTGCTGTGCCAGTTAGCGAATATCGTAGCAGGGGATACCTTCGCGAAGCTATTATCAATTACTTAGCTTTGCTCGGTTGGCATCCTTCTGATGATAAAGAAATTTTAACTGTAGAAGAAATCGTTGCTGGTTTTTCACTCGACAGAGTACAAAAAAGTGGAGCCATTTTCGACGAAGAAAAATTGAAATGGTTCAATCGCCAATACATTATTAAACTCTCTGATACTGATTTTGCTGAACACGCCAAACCATTTTTACCAGAATGGATAGTACCAAAGAGTGACACATTCAAGAAATTGATTCCTGTATTACGCGACAAGATTACAACGTTCGCTGAAGTCGCCACAATGTTTGGCGTTGGTGGTGAATTGGCTTTTGTGCATAAATTATCAGAATACAAAAAAGAATCACTTCTCTGGAAGAAAAATCCTGACGCACAAATCGCGCTCAAACATCTCACTGAAGTTCGCGAGTTTTTAAATTTGCTAGCTGGCGAAAACTTCACCGCTGATACGACGAAGCAAGCAATTTGGGCCTACGTTGAAACCAATGGCAAAGGTGATGTCTTGTGGCCACTTCGTATGGCACTGACTGGTCAAGAACGATCTCCAGACCCATTTGTCTCTGCTTCATTGATTGGCAAAGAAGAGACGTTGAAACGCATTGATATGGCGTTGAGTAAGTTAAGTAGTTAAAAATATGATAAGTAAAAGGCGACCAGACATCACAGCCATTACGCCTCACAAAATGGTACAAAACCCAATTTTTCTGGCTATCTTGGTTGCTGGTATTTTTTCTATAATTATTTTTACTTTTAATGTTACCAATGCCCAATCAACTCCGACAGCCGCAACAGCCGCCACTAATGCGGCCGCCGCTGATCTCCAGTCTAAAATTAATCAACGCAATCAAGATATCAAATCCTTGGAAACAGAAATTGCTGGATATTTGAAACAACTAAACGACCTCGGTACTCAAGCAAATTCATTATCAGCGACTATAAAATCACTTCAACTTACGCAAAAAAAACTTGAAGCTGACATCAAAGTCACGCAAAACAAGATTGCCGAAAAAAATCTCCAAATTCAACAACTTGGAACGCAGATTTTAGCCAAAGAAGATAACATTGCTGGTAATAAGAGAATAATCGCGCGCTCATTTGCCACTATGAATGAGCTTGGTACAAAATCATTGCCAGAATTATTGCTTGCTGAAAATTCACTATCAAACGCATGGAATTCATTAGAAGAAATATCAGCCGTTCAGAAAGGATTGTCTGATCATATCGGGCAATTGCAAAGTGTCAAAGCAAACTTGGAAACCAATAAAAAAGCTACTGAAAAGGCTAAATCGGAGTTGCAAACTCTTGGTAAACAGTTGAATGATCAAAATAAAATCGTGGCTGAAACAACAAAAGAAAATAATGCGCTTTTGAAAGAAACAAAAAATAATCAGGCAAATTATAATCAGCTTTTAACGACTCGCCAGCAACAAAAAGAAGCTTTCGAGAGGGAAGTGGATGCCTTGGAGTCTGCCCTCAAGATCACTATTGATCCAAATAGCATCCCGCGTCCTGGTATAGCTATACTTAGTTATCCATTAGACACAATTCGTATCACTCAATATTTTGGAAATACGTCATTTTCCGCGAAAAATCCGCAGGTATATAAAGGATCAAGTGGTGAACATAATGGGGTTGATTTTGCGGCATCTAGAGGTACGCCTGTAAAAGCCGCCGCTGGTGGAATTGTAAGTAATGTCATAAATACAAATTCACCTATTAAATGCGGTTATGGCAACTGGGTGTCTATCAAACACACAAATGGACTTACCACGCTGTACGCGCACTTATCACTGAATAAAATGAGTGTCGGAGATTTTGTCTCAACAGGTCAGATAATAGGTTATAGTGGAAATAGTGGATATACAACCGGCCCGCATCTACATTTTGGACTTTATGTTACTCAAGGATTCCAAGTAACCAACAGCTTGTCGTGCCCAGGCATAACTATTCCTTACGCCGCACTTAACGCTTATCTAAATCCTTTGTCATATTTACCTTAAATATACAAAAGTGTGTATAACGTGCACTATCACCAATATAATAATTACGTTAAAATATACTCATGAAAAATTTACTCAAAAAAAGGGAACTCAACAGGGGATTCGTCCGTACTATTATCATCATCGTCATTGCCCTGCTAGTTTTGAGTTATTTTGGCTTCAATATCCGCGCCATAGTCAATTCTCCGGCTGGTCACGAGAACTTCACCTATGCTCAAGAGCTGATGCTCAACGTATGGAACAATTATCTCAAACGCCCAGTAACATACTTATTCAATGATATATTCATGAAATTGATTTGGAACCCAGCGATTGAGAACCTGACCAAGATAAAGGATGGTCAACCAACTGACATTCAGTCCAGCGCGCCGACTTTGTCACCGATTCAACCGATACCGAACTAGGTCAAACCTTTTCCTTATAGGCATTGGTAGTTAAGATATATTGTGCGACATGGTAGGTTTCTGGCCTAGGATAGATTCAGCCATATTCCCTACAAATAAGGTTAACTTGATGTCGCATAAGTTTTGCTTGTGCGTCACCGATGATTTTGAAAATGTTTGTCTACCAAAAACAAACTGCCCTTGTCCGCGTCCGGACAGTGGCAGTGAGGTTAATCATCACGGATCACAGACAATTGACCTGCATCCGTAACTGGGCTCATTTTAGCATACCTTCCCTCCTCTGCTATAAATTTGATGATAGATCGTCTCAGCTGATGCAAGTATGCCACCTTGAATTTAGCTGATTATAGAGTATACTGTGGTTGATATATGAAAGATAAATTTTTCAAATTTTACGCCAATCTGCCTCTGAATATTCGCAAGGAGATCGTACTGGACTTGGGTGAAAACCAAGGAGGTCCTATTACCTGGGAGGTTGCATACAGAGAGATTAATGCTGATACAGAGCTTGGCAAAAAAATACTTGAGAAACTTGTTGCACTTAAATTCATACCAGAATAAATTATGAGTCAGAATACTATTAGCAGCTCAAAAGAATTAAGCCAGGAAATTATCAACCTGGTTGTTGCTCGTTTGAAGACTATTCCCTCAAACGCCAATCTTTCTGTCGGTGGAGATAAAGAACCGATGTCAGTAGACGCACTTATTGAAGAAGTCAAAAATCAAACCGAGGTCGGAAAGAAACTTGTCGAGTCTCAATTATTCTTCCTTCGTTCCCTCCAAGATTTACCTGTCACATAATTATGTCTCTACTTATCACTCGTCCCAGATATGAATTGGTCACTCATTATTTCTATCATTGGAGTGAAGTGATCGTAAAAGAAGCCGAACGAAGGATCGGTAAAGTTATTGACCTGGAAAAGGACAAGGCCAACCGAAAGCTCGTAGAAAGTTATCTCGGTAAGCAAAACCCGGAGATAGTTATTTTCAACGGTCACGGCAATAATGTTTGCATTACCGGCCATGACGAGGAACCGCTCATAGTATCAGGTGAGAACTCACACCTTCTCAAGAATAAAGTAGTCTATATGCGTTCATGCGACTCCGGCAAAACTCTTGGGCCACAAGCAATAAAAGAAGGGTGTGAAGCTTTCATCGGTTACAGCGAATTATTCAGATTTTGGACGGACAAAGCTCTTACTACGGAGCCTCTCAAGGATGACTACGCCAAGCCATTTTTCGAAACTTCAAACCAAGTACCGCTTTCACTTATCAAAGGCAAGACTGCGGAAGAAGCTCATGCGGATAGTATGGTTGAATACCGCAAGGTCATAAGTAATCTACTCACAAGCAACGCCGAAAACTCATTCGTAGTATCGGATCTTATTTGGAACATGCACAATCAGGTGTGTTTGGTAAAATAAGCAAAAAGGACTCACCTCTTGGAAGCCCTTAAGCCATTGAAAATTGACTTTGTAGGTCAGTACAATCATATCAGACAAAAGGAAAACGCCATACAGGCTGGCGTTTTCTAATGTACATATTCTAGCACAAACAGAAACCCGCGACCATATTCCAGATCGCGGGCTAAACTTTTCCTATTGTGTATACAGAGAACAGCGAGGAGAGTTGAAACTCCTTCACGGCATCAGCATTAATCTCAGCTTCATGTTCCTTCAGATTCTCTTTCGAAAACCCAAGAGGATAGAAAACTGAAACCTTAGATGTGCCGCAAGTTTCTTCAAATTCCTGAACTGTAAGCGAAGCATTCAGGGACCTGAGAAAGCGCATCTGCTCATGTGATGCTTGTATCGAAGACAGACGATATTCCATCTCCTCGATCCGCACATTTCTGCATAAATCAAAGATATAGATTTTACCGCCCGGCTTCAAAAGTGAGAGCATCTCTGCGACTGCCTTTTCGGAATCGAAGAAGTGATGAAATGAATCTTTGCAGATCACCGCATCGTATTCTCCTTTTCCGTTATGGCTGTGCAGATTTTCCGTAGCAAAGCGTATTGGAGTTTCCTTGTAGCGATCGGTAGCTGCCTCGATGAGTTCGGGACTGCCGTCGGTTGCTGTTATCAAGCAACCTACAACTTTCCAAAGCTCATAGGCAAGCTGACCTGGACCGCAGGCAACTTCCAAAACGTTTGATGTAGGAGTGAGCGAGAGCTTCTCCGCAATATCAGTAGCGATGAGTTTTGAGCTCAGCGTCCTGTTGTCACGCCGATTGGCGTATGCTTTTGCCTCTTCCCCTGAAATTACTTCTTCAGGTTCGAGGACTCTCCGAGAGAGTTGAAGGGTAAACCCTTCTGCCGAAACTGAAGTAGTTGTTTTCATGAAGTTAAGTATACTACGTTGGTTGTTTAATCAAGGAACTTCTAAGAGGTTACCACATTACAATACGAAAGTCAATCATTGTCTATAGCGGGATTTTTAGGCCGTTAATTACCCCTGCTCACCTATGATTTTTCATTTTTTGTGTTATTATTATCCAAATGAAAAACAGGGACTTTTTCTACGAACAATACGACAAAATTAACTGGTCAAACCAAGATAAAACGCATCTAAATGTTTCGGTAAACGAGTTTGTTATTGATAAGATAATTTCAAAAAAGCAGCCACCTTTTACCGTATTCGATATTGGTTCTGGGATTGGTTTCTTTATTAGGATGCTAAAAGATAAATTTGGGGACTCTATCTCAGTTGAGGGGTGCGAGCCTTCTCAAAAGAGTTACGATCATTTTCTCAAAAGTGATGTAAGTAAAAGTAATGTAAAAATATTCAGGGATACGTTTCAAAACATTGAGACTGCGACTAGGTTTGATTTCATAACTGCTATTTATGTTTTTCCGCATTTCATCGAAGCTGATTTGGTTGAAATTGCAAAGAAAATTTCCAGCATGCTTAATGATGGTGGGAAGCTAATTATCGTTGTCTCTAATGAGGAATATCTAAGAAATAAACTAGCAACTAAAAAGGATCTGTTTATTGAGCAGAATACTATTGAACTCAACGGCAAAAAATACAAAGAATATCTACACTACGTTGAAATTCCTGGTATGGGAACCGTTATTGATTACGACCGAGAGGAGGATTACTACAAAGATCTCTTAGAAAATAACGGATTAAAATTGTCTGAAAAAAGTAATATAAATAGCGACGAATATATTTGTACGATATTCACTTTTGAGAAAAGCCGCTAAAATAGTTATCCACAGTTGTGCGACAAAGTGACTTGCAAAACTTTCTATTGTGCGACATGGTAGGTTAAGCAGTTAAGCCACTGCCCTGCCTACGAATCTTAATATGTTTATACTTCGCTTATAATTTCAAAACTACTAAAGCTACCTGTAATGGCTAGACCTATAATAGTTCCAGCTAGGTTCTGACTCTTTATTTTTTGAGCAGTCTCGTTGAGTGTTGCCCCAGATCCAAGAGCGTCATCTATAAGCAACACGGTTTTATATTTTTTTGTGTCATCAACAATGATAGTTCCCTTTGCATTCTCTATACGATCTTCGAGTTTATTCAGTGTCTTTTGTGGAACCGCGACTGGGGTTTTCACCTTGACAATGTTAATACTTGGAATTGGAAGATTGAGTTGTCGTTCTATTTCTCTCATGAGCTGGATCTCACGCTTAACAGTTGGAGGTATATACCCCACGGCGTCTATTTTGTACTTCTCAATAAGCGAAATTACCTGAGGTGTTATTTGATTAACCAATTCGTTAATGAGAGTTCTATTCTGACTTTGTTTGGCATATAGAAGCATCTGACCAAGTTTGGTCTTTCCAAATCTTTCTATACTATAAAAATCAAGATACAGGACTTTATCCAGGAAGACTTTATCAAAAGTATGTTTTATTTTATACATTCCATCAATCAAACCATCTTTTTTATAAGGCAGGTATTTTTTGAATGTTTTCTCATATTCGTTAGCGGTTTTCTCAACTGGTAGCTTTTGTTTATTACACCAGTATTCAAATCCATGAAAACCCTCTTCCCTTTCACCCGCCGGAGTAATTACGAGAAAATTGTCATTTATGAGTTTTTTGAGTTTCGAATCAATGTTAACTACTTCAGTTTGTTTTTTCTTTTCAGCAAGTAGATAGAAAACTTTAGGCGACTTTCCTATTTTATAAATAACACCATCCTTCAGAAGCTTATTTATCTGTCTATGAGTAGCGGAACGATTGATACCCAGATAATTTGAAAGACCAGCAGGACTTACCTGATCCTTTGATTTCATATATTTGACTATTCTTTCTGTTGTTGTTTCCATAAGCACAGTATAACATATTTTGTGATCAAGTATACAGTATACAGTGTACTGTATACTTAGCCTTTCCTTCATGGATATCTAGGCAAAAGGAAAACGCCACACAAGTTGGCGTTTTCTAATGACCCTAATAGTATAGACGATACAGATTAAAAGTCGTCAATAGCGATTATGTTGATAACCTATACACATAAAAGACCCCAGTAGGTGAATGTGCTCATTCACCCATTTCGTGGGGCCTTTTATGTTTTCGAGAATGATTTTAATAATTACTTCTTCGCAAGGTCACTAGACTTAACTTTTGACCAACATGGCTGTGAGGCTGACCATGGGCTAGAACCATACTTACTATATAGATACTTTGCGAATGCCACGTTACCTTCTGTAGTATGAATGTTGATACCCATATTACGAGCTGTATCAGCATGATAGAACTCGTTGATCTGCATTACTCCGACGTCAGCGGGATTGGCTATGCCGCGAATGATTTTGCCATTCTTATCGAATTGGCGGAATTCTGATTCACAGCGAGCGATTTCCACTAGGACGGGCGTGTTGGCATATTCCTCGCGGAGATATGATTCCATGCCTGTTGAGGTTGCGAATGAACTAACTTTGACTATTTGAGTTGTTGTCGCCTGTTCTGGTTCCATGTGAGCATTAATCAACTGAATATGATTATCGCTTTGTCCGGATCCATAGAGAGACGACATAAGAAAGACCACACCAGTTGTAAGTTCAAGCATACAATTAAAAAAACGAAGCTAATAACCATGAGGTTACTACTTTCGTTCTTGTGGCTACAGTGTAGCACCTCTAGGTATATAAGTCAAGGTCTTTTCAATTATAATATGGCTCTGTTGAGCCGTATTTTACATAGAAAATAGCCTTATTTAGAGCCATTTTACAGGATTTATAGGAATATAAATTGAAATATGGCTCTAGTTTGGCACTTTAAGCATATTTCAAGTAATACCTTGCAAATTTAATCCCATGTGTTATATTGGTTACCTAATTAAACAAAACCACCATGGCACATAAGAAAGCAGCAGGTACAACCAAAAACGGTCGCGATTCAAACCCAAAATACTTGGGTGTTAAGGTTAATCATGGTCAAGGTATTACTGTAGGTCAGATCATTCTTCGCCAGCGCGGTACTACCTGCCTTCCAGGTACCAATGTTGGTGTAGGTAAAGACTATACCCTCTTTGCTCTCAAAGATGGTATAGTCGAGTTTGGTTCAAAGCGCAAGATAGGGTTCAATGATCAGATTTTGAGAAAGAAGATAGTTCACGTTAAATAAAGTCAGATAACAAAAATCAGCCCACAAGCTGATTTTTGTTTAATCACGTGTTCTCGACTTTTTACGCCTTCTCCACCACAACCTTCAACCTCGCTGACTTTCCTCCTGCTTTGACTTCAACGATGTGCTCACCAACCGTCTTTAGCGGATGTTCGAGCTGAATAAATGACGGATCGACTTGCAAACGAGTCTGCTTTTGAATCTCCTCGGCAATTATTTCTTTGTGAAGACCTGCGAATAAGTGACCTTTGTCGTTAGCTTTTCCAGCTATTGTAATCGTGACATCCTTGAGCCCTTCAATATTCTTGACCATGAGTTCTTCTTGAACTTTTCGTTCGCCTTCTGTTGAAGCTTTCAAACTTTCAATGCGCTTTACCGCATCACGAGTCGCGGCAATCGCCATGCCTTGTGGAATGAGTAAATTGATAGCGTGACCATCACTGACAGTCTTGGTGTCATACTTTCGTCCGAGCTTTGCTACATCTTTTAGGAGGATGATTTTCATAGGTGTTAGTTATTTTTATTTTAATAATTCTACGGCTTTATTCATCTGCGCGTCTACTTTATCTGCAATCTGCTTGTCTGTTACTTCAACTTTGTAATCAGGCTCCAATCCATCATGCGACAGGTTGTGACCATTTGGCGTGAGCCAACGAGCAATGGTGACTTTGAGAGAAGTATTGGAAGTGATAGGAATAAGTTGTTGAACTGAACCTTTACCGAATGTTTTGGTACCAACAATCTTGGCTATACCCTGCTCTTGCAATGCGCCAGCTAGAATCTCCGCGGCGGAAGCAGAACCACCGTCTGCAAGAATAATCATGCGTAAATTTTTATTGAATATATTGTATCCTTTACTGCGATATACGTTCGGGCTACCATTTTTGCCAAAATCTTCGGTTACGACTGTGGCACCTACTGGTAAGAACCATGAAGCCATATCCCAAGCCGCGTCGAGATATCCGCCTGGATTGCCACGAAGATCAAGAATAAGTTTGTTATTACCAGAAAGAACGAATTCGCGAAGTGCGTTCCTAAATAGATCAGGTGACTGCGCTGTGAAGCTATAGAGACGAATAGTGGATATTCCTCCGGGTTTTGTAGCACTTTCTAGTGTTGGAATATCGATCACATCACGAGTTATAGAACGTTCGACTGGTTTCGAGGAGCCTTTTGTTAAGAATAAGATTTTAACTATGGTTCCTTTTGCACCGCGAATGAGTTTGACAGCCGAATCTACAGGCATGTCTGAAGTATTCTTGTCATCAATCTTGAGAATTAAATCTCCAGATTTGACGCCTGCCCGTTCGGCGGGACTATTTTTGATCGGTGTTACGACTTGAAGTTGTTTGTCTTTGATGCCAATTTCCATACCGACACCTTCAAAATTTCCAGCGATATCTTCCGCGAATGCTTTTGATTCGACTGGAGGAAAGAAAACGGTATAAGGATCTCCATACGAAGAGGCGAGACCTTGAATAGAACCCCAAATCTTGTTTTCAGGAGTTGTACTAGCGGCTGTAACAAACTTTTCATCAAGAATGTGCCACGCTTTCCAATATGGATTGAACTGATCCGTGGTGACTGCCGTCGTGTCGTTGAGGCTAGAGTTTGGAGCGTATGACCTCCCTGCTCCGACATATGTACCAATAAAAAATGCCACAATCACGGCTGGCAGACAAATCAGAAACACTATTAATTTACGGTCTTGAATGTTCATAGTTCAGTCATTATTACATAGAAACCAAAAAGTGCCAAGAAAATCATGTGGTACGGATACACTGCGGAGCGCGTCGGCGCGAG
>JAVHOW010000005.1:5456-49609 GCA_036170235.1 Minisyncoccota bacterium | reverse complement strand
CGCCACGCCAAATTGTTTCTGGCATCTCACTCTATTTTCCAGATCCTGCTGTCTTGGTTGGGAAGACCTGCATGTTCGTGACCAATCTTGAACCACGTACTATCAAAGGACATGAAAGTAACGGTATGTTATTTGCAGTTTCAACTGGAGACGGAGCATTTTCATTATTAGAACCAAATGCGACAATTCCGTCAGGTACTAAAGCGGCGTAAAAAATTATGATCGCGTTCCTCCAAACACTACTTGACCCAAAAACATTAATCATGACTCTCGGAACGCTTGGAGTCATCATTATTATTTTTATGGAGACGGGACTTTTCTTTGGATTCTTTTTTCCTGGCGATTCACTTTTGTTTACCGCAGGTTTCTTGGCATCACAAGGATATGTGTCATTGGCTGGACTTCTAATTGGGACGTTTGTCGCGGCAATTATCGGAGACAGTGTTGGATATGCATTTGGTAAAAAAGTCGGTCCAGCACTTTTCGCTCGGGAAGATTCAAAGATATTCAATAAACAGCATATTGTCCGCGCTCAACATTTCTATGAAAAACACGGCAAGAAAACGATTATCTTGGCGAGATTCATGCCGATTATTCGTACTTTTGCTCCTATTGTCGCCGGCATTGGTGGAATGAAATATCGAACATTTCTTACTTTCAATATCATTGGCGGTTTCTTGTGGACGTGGCTGATGTTGTGGCTTGGTTATGGTCTCGGTTCACTAATTCCAAATCCTGACAGGTATGTTATTCCCGTGGTTATTGTGATCATTATTCTTTCTGCCGCTCCGGCATTGAAGGAAATATTTCGGAAAAGGGCACTTCATTCTTAACTAATTGTGCGTTACAATTGAACCATGCGCAGTTCATTGTTCTTCAAACTATTTCCACCACCAACATTCTTGATGAGGCCGCACGCTGGTCTTGATATTTCCGATGACGCGATAAGGTGTATAGAATATCATCGAACATACCACGGACTTACTATCGCAAAACACGCCGTGCAAGTTTTGCCAGAAGGTCTTATTAAAGGTGGAGATATAAAAGATGAAAAAGAATTCGTCTCGATTTTGAACAAATTTGCTGAAAAAAACTCGTTATTGTACGCGAAAGTTTCATTACCAGAAGAAAAAGCCTATTTATTTCAAACTGATGTTCCAAGTGCTAACTTTGGTTCAATCGCTCAAAATATTGAGTTCAAGCTCGATCAGAATGTGCCACTTTCCGCGCAGGATGCATTGTTCCAGTTTGACCTGATGCCTAAGGCAGTGACTGGCAATTCGTTGCGCGCTAGTGTATCGGTAATTCCTCGAATATACGTTGAACATTACATCACCTTGCTTCGCGCGGGGAATATTTCCCCAGTAGCTTTTGAGGTCGTGCCAAAATCAATTGTTGCCGCGTGTACACCTTTTCGTTCTACGATAACATATCTTGTTGTTAATGTGATGAAAAGCAAGACAGGATTGTATATTGTTTCTGAAGGCGTAGTCTGTTTTACCTCGACTATCAGTTGGGGGAGTAATGATTTGAAGGTATCCAACGTTTTAACCAGCGAAATTGATCGAGTGTATTCTTATTGGTCAACTCGCGCGGATGTTCATACGGGAATTTCTGAAATCATGGTTGTTGGCTCTCGCGCCGAGGAATGTGAAGCCTTATTAAAAAATCATGGCGGTGACGTGCTTTCGCATAGTGTTCTTCCTAACGTATGGCATAATGCTTTTGACGTGAATACTTACGTGCCTCCTATTACAAAAACTGATTCATTCGAATATGCTATTGCAGCCGGATTGGCACTATAATTATATTTTATGCGATACATCTTTTTACCAGATCAAGAACAGACGATCCTCAAACGAAGATATTTGATGCGCATTGTGATAGTCGCCTTTTTTCTTTTGGCGGTTGGTGGTCTCGTCGGCGTAGTATCTCTTTTCCCAACTTATATATCTTTGTATACTGAAGAACAATCACAGATTAAAATGGCTACTTTGCTCAAGAAAGATCAAGATAATTCTGGAGTCGCGCTTTTGCAAAATGAGTTGAAGTCCGATTCAGATAAAATACGGATTCTTTCGGCTGTATCAACTGGAGTTGCACCTTCAGATCTTATTGAACGGATTATTGTCGCGCGCGGTCAGGTGCATATTACATCTATTGTACTCAATGATATTGGAACGACTACGGCAACCATAACCCTGGGAGGTGTCGCTCCTACACGAGATTCACTCGTTGCTTTTAAAACACGTTTACAAGGTCTGTCTGTGGGAAACAAAGTCGATTTGCCGATCACTATTTTTGACAAAAGTAAGGATATAAATTTTTCCCTTAAAGTCACCCATATACTGCCATGAAGCATCATCATAGTCACATAGCATTACTCATATTTGCTTTTTCGGTTACGCTTTTTGTCTATGCGCTGTATGGGTATATGTACAATACGATTGATAAATCACTAGGACGTGTGTTATCTGCTCGTGAGGATATAAAAAAAGAACAACTCTATAGTAGCCAAGGAAAAACTTTGGCGACGTTGTATGACGCGACGGCGCGTGATCGAGCAAAACTGGCTACGTTTTTCGTGTCTGATAGTGAAAAGGTCTCATTTATAGAAATGATTGAATCTCTCGGGAATCATCTAGGCAGTACCATTTCACTTTCATCGATCGTGGCGGATGATTTGGCGACAAGTCCAGTAGGAAAACTTGGTCATATAAATATGCATGTAGATGTCCACGGAACGTGGTTTGCGGTCATAGGTACACTCATAAGCGCGGAGAATTTGCCATACAAAGTAAATATTAGCAATGTTCGCTTGGATACCTCTGGAGCTTTGGATGCAAAAAATCCAAGACAAACATGGAAACTTTCATTTGTGTTGGACGCGCTTTCTATTCGTAATCCAAATTAATTTTACATATATGCAATTTTTTTCTCATTCAGATATACACGCTCCATCAAAACGTCCCCAGGATTCTTTTTTGCATCGCATATTGAATGATCCTTATTTAGATTGGTCCTATATGATTATTATCACAACGATTCTTTCAGGTATCTATATCGGAGCTGGTTTTATAACGTATTTCAATACACAAAATAGTTTGTCAGCAGCCACGAATGTTACAAATTCCAATTCTGCGCAGGTTTTTGATTCTACAACCTTGTCGCGAACACTAAAAGACTTTGACAAGCGCGCGTCAGAACGAGCTAGTATTCTGAAAGGGTACAGCGCGGTGGGAGATCCGTCATTGTGATAACTGGCAAAAGTGTGATAATTTGTGGCATAGCCCCCCCTCGTAGTTCAATGGATAGAACTGCGGACTTCTAAGCCGTCGATGTTGGTTCGATTCCAACCGAGGGGACAAGGATTTGAGAAAAATGTGCGCGATGCAGGATTCTTTCCCTACGGGAACGGTATAGGTTTCGTATTTTCTCGGAGCAAAGCTCCTCGAAAATATACTCAACCTTTTCGAATCCTAGGACGTAAGTCAATAAATTGACTTACTAGCGGTAACCTTACGTTTGTGCGCGATGCAGGATTCGAACCTGCGACCTTCTCTGTGTAAAAGAGTTGCTCTACCAACTGAGCTAATCGCGCGAATTTTCCTACCAAGGAAAATTCGGATCGAGAGATTTCCTTTAGCGAAGCTGAAGGAAATTCGAGACCAGAATTTCAACTAAACAGTGTTCATATTGTGAACTCTCTTAGATTAGCGTATATTCATCGTATGAGCAACAAAGTTACAAAAATACCCAAGGTAGATATTCTCTACGAAGACAAGGATTGCATCGTGGTCAACAAACCGTCAGGACTCATGGTACATTCAGATGGTCGCGCACCAGGACCATTTTTGACTGATTGGATAATTAAAAAATACCCAAAAACCAAAAATGTTGGAGAGCCGGCGCATGGCGTGGATGGATCACCTACAGCAAGACCAGGAATAGTGCACCGTCTTGATCGCGAGACTTCCGGCGCTTTACTTATAGCGAAAACTGCTGCTGGTCATGCTCATCTAAAAAAACAATTCCAAGATCGCGCCATGGTCAAAAAATATTTGGCATTTGTTTGGGGTGAGATGGATGAAGAGTTCGGCACTATTACTCGACCGATCGGTCGTAGTAGTTCAGATTTTCGAAAATGGTCGGCACAGCGCGGGGCGAGAGGGGAGATGCGTGAAGCGGAGACTTATTGGACAAAATTAAAGAATGGCACGGCGCTGGTGGATGGTGGAAAAATGGAGAAATTCTCATTACTTGAAGTTGAGCCGAAGACAGGTCGAACACATCAGATTCGCGTGCATATGGTGGCAAATCAGCATCCTGTTGTAGGTGATATGCTGTATGCCCCAAAACGTCCCATGGCGCTTGGTTTCGCGCGAACAGCACTCCATGCTCGGTCTATAGAATTTGAGACATTGGCGGGCACTCGAATCAAAGTTGAAGCGCCATTACCAAAGGATTTTGAGAAGGCGTATAAGGAGCTTGGTTGGCTGTTTGTTTGATTATTTTCTATCACTGTGATAATGTACCTCCACTATGGCAACCAAGGTTATTTCAACTGTCAAACTCGAAGAGCGCAAGAAACTGGACATTCGTTCAGGTGATCAGGTGCGCGTCTGGCAAAAGATTGAGGAAGACAAAGGCAAGTTCCGCCTCCAAGCTTTCGAAGGTCTCGTTTTAGCACGTAAACATGGCAGTGAAGCTGGTGCGACATTCACAGTTCGCAAAGTCGTCGGTGGTATCGGCGTTGAACGCATTTTTCCACTATATTCTCCAATGATTGATGAGGTTGAACTCATTCGTCGTTCCAAAGTTCGCCGCGCCAAACTCTATTTCATCCGCGAGAAAGCTTCCAAAGAAATCCGCAAGCAGATGCGTCGCATTCTGTCTGTGAAGGATCCAGGACAGAACACTGATACGAAGCACGATGCGGCGGCAAAAGCTGTAGAGGCGGAGGCTTCAAAAGAAGAGGTTGTGAAATAATTTTAAAAATAAAACAGACCAAACTACAGTCTGTTTTATTTTTATGTTGAAAAACTACACTATTTCCGCTATAGTGCATGCACGCGCGGGTGGCGAAACAGCAGACGCACTACCTTGAGGTGGTAGCGCCCATTAGGGCATGCAGGTGCAATTCCTGTCCCGCGCACTGAAATAATATGTAGTTATATATGTTTGGTGTCTAGGCACTCATGATATACTAATACTCATGTCGAACGGAAGAAGAAAAAAAGAACCGCTTATTTTATTCCGCGGGTTCACCATAATTGAGCTTATGGTGGTTATCTCTATAATAGGCATGTTGTCATCTGTAATATTGGCGTCATTTCAAACAGTCCGTGACAAAGCGCGGATAGCTGTAGGATTACAATTTGAGCGTCATACTATAGATGCTTTTGGGGACAAGATATTGGCATTGTATGATTTTGAGAATTTGTCGTGCGTTTCAAAAAATATTACTATAAAAAATTCCATGGGGTCTTCGGCGCTAGATTTATTACCATCAAATTGGGCAACAGAATGTATAAAGACTAACGCTAATCTATTATCAAGATTACTATCAGCAGATACACCAACAGAAAAAGGAAATAGTTTTAAGTTTACAAGTCTAATAGGTAATTATCATTTGCCAAAAAACGCATCTGAAGGTGGAAATAAAACAGGAATTTCTTTTACTAATTTTTCTGTTGGTTTTTGGTTAAAAACAGATACCCCAGATCTTTGGATTAATAATCAGGATGACCATATAGAGGATATTATATTACCAATAGTTACTGCTACTAGCGCTAATTTTAGTTTAACCTTTCGTAGCAACCATAGTCCACTTGGTTTGAATTATGATAATAGTAACCTAATACCAAGCAATCTCTTATTTGATTCAAAATGGCATTATGTATTTATTTCATTCAAACCTACTTATATAAAAGCGTATCTTGACGGTAAACTCATTAACACAATAAATAGTATTAATTCGTTATCTGAAATAGATGTCATTAATAAATTTGATCTAATTGCTATTTTTGGTCTCGGTTTTGGAAGCCGATTTAATTTCTTACTCGACGACATAGTTTTTATTGGAGACGGTATTTGATCATTTTTTACTTATTATTACCATGCTCTACACTCGTAAAGGCGATTCAGGAACAACCAAGGCATTCAATTCCAAGCCCGGTCAACATATATCCAAAAGTTCTTGCCAGACAGAAGCTTTGGGTGCACTCGATGAACTCAATTCATTCATCGGCTTACTCAAAGTGAAACTCGTGGATGTTTCATGGGTGGTACAAGTTTCGGCAAAATCGGCTGACGCTACAACTGATTCAACGACTGACCAAATAAAAAGCCAAACAAAAAGTCCTTCCGAAATTATTCAGTGGGTGCAGGAATGCCTATTCATTGTGCAAGCAGAAGTTGCTGGTGCGGATAAAAAAATTGAGCAGAGCAAAGTCGATCGTCTTGAATATGTAGTTGATTGGGCTGAAAAAGAAATGCCACCGATCAAGACATTTTTTATTTCTGGTGGAACAGAGTTGGCGACATTGTTTGATATTTCTCGAACCTTGGCACGCAAAGCGGAACGTCGGGTGATCGCTGGCATTGAAGATGGGGAGGTGGTAGTTGGTCCAGTGACGCTCGCATTTCTGAACAGGCTGTCATCGTTGTTCTATGCACTGGCTCGACTAACTAACCATAAATCTGGTATAAAGGAGTGTGCGCCGACGTATGAGTAGGTATGGTGCCTATAGTTTAGTGGTAAAACCCCAGTTTGTGGAACTGGCGTTGCGGGTCCGATTCCCGCTAGGCACCCCATTTAATAGTCTATTAAGGTAAAATTACTCGGTTTTTAGCTAAACAGTAGTAGTTTTAAGGGTGGATAAAAATTACTAAGTTCTTTTTAGATCACACTTTGCCCTCTGATCAATCGTATCAAAACCATAATGATTGCTACAACAAGAAGAATATGAATAAACGAACCAAGTACATGAAAACCTATAAATCCTACAAGCCAGAGAACAATGAGAACGATTGCAATTGTGGTTAACATAAATTTGATTAGTTATTTACTAATGCGTGTTTTTAATACGTAACAGATGCCGTATACTTGTGTATTTTATTACAAGTCGAAATATCTAAATCATATATTCTTAGAAAGAGGATATTAAATAGATATAATAGTTGTGTCACCACTCTGCTATAATATATGGCATATGCGCCGAACTACCGCACGTCATGAATTGGTAAAGGATATACTTTTTATTCTTTTGGGCGTAATTATAGCTGTTGTACTTTCGCGGATTGGATTCTTTGATTGGTTCATAGGGCTGATGGGGAATGGTGTTGTCGCTAGTTTTGTCGCTGGCATATTCTTCACTTCCGCGTTTACGATTGCGCCAGCCTCGGTCACTTTCGCGGATCTATCCCAGACTGTGCCGATAAATACTCTCGCTATTTGGGGTGCTCTTGGCGCGTTATGTGGTGATTTAATTCTCTTCTTTTTCATTCGTGATCGATTCGCTGAAGATCTCAAAAACTCTTTCAAACTATCTTTCATAAAACATCTTGCCCATTCATTTCATTTTGGCTTTCTAAAATGGCTTTCACCGATTCTTGGGGCAGTTATTATCGCTTCACCACTGCCGGATGAACTCGGCTTGACCATGATGGGTCTGTCCAAGACACGTGTCGCTTTACTCGTTCCAGTGTCGTTTGTTATGAATCTACTTGGAATTTATCTTTTGGTATGGTTCGCTTCTGTGGTTTAAGTTAATTTTCATAAAAGTATAGAAATTTGCGGAGTCACTTAACTATCCAAAAGAAAACCTCTACTCCTTTATTCTGTCAGCGTTCTGTGCAATAATGCTTCAATGAATACAAAACGCATTATTTTCTGGGCTAGTTTTATTATCATTCTTGGGCTTATTGTTTGGGGTCTTGCTGTGGCTATGAATAAGCCAGTCAGCACTGGTCCAAAGCTCGGTACTCCATCAGATGTTACTTCTTCAGATCATGTTCGTGGTCCAGCTAACGCTCCTGTAACAGTTATTGAATATAGCGATTTCCAATGTCCAGCTTGCGCGGCTTATTATCCATTGATTGAAAAGTTGGCTAATGATGCTTCGACCACCGTTCGTTTGGTCTATCGCCATTTTCCACTTTTTCCATTACCTCACAAAAACGCGCTCATTGCCGCTCAAGCTTCCGAAGCGGCAAGCATGCAAGGTAAATTCTGGGACATGTATCAGCTCTTGTTTGAGAACCAAACTGCTTGGGAAAATTCCAATACGGCCGCAACTATTTTTGAAGGATACGCGGAGCGGATTGGTTTGAATATGTCTGTATACAAAAAAGATATTGATTCTGTCGAAGTCAAAGCCCGCATACAGAGAGATCGTGATGAAGGGGATGCTTTGGGTATAAACAGCACTCCAGCATTCTTCATCAACGGCAAAGCAATCATTAATCCAAATGGTTATGAAGCATTTAAAGCACTTATTGACACAGCCGCTCGCGGCACTGCCAACTAGTCTGGCAATATTCCTATTAGTTATTGCCTTGCTCGGCTTTGCTGATGCGAGCTATCTTACGATTGAGCACTATCAAGGAGTGATTCCGCCGTGCACACTTGTGAGTGGCTGTGAGACTGTACTGACCAGTTCGTACTCGGTAATCTTTGGTGTGCCAGTTTCATTACTCGGCGCTATTTATTATCTTATTATTTCAATCGGTATCTTCTCATTCCTTGAATCAAAAAAAACCACATTACTAAAATGTGCGCTCATCTTCACGGTTTTTGGGATGATTTTCTCTTTGTGGTTCTTGTATGTGCAAGCTGTCATTCTCGGATCGTATTGTCTCTATTGTTTAGGTTCGGTACTGACGTCTACAATATTATTTGTGACAGCATGTATAGTTGCCAAGAAGTATTCTCCGAAAATTGATCAGGTGTCGAGGGTGGAAGGATCGATTTAAGAAATCATCAAGGTTCAATGATACAATAATCAACACGAAGTACTTTTGATCATTAAACATTGTGAAATTGATCATTAAATAAACTATGTCAAAAATTTCCCAAATTCTTTCAGTCAAATCTTTTCCAGATTACGTGCTTCTCGATTCCGGTGACGGCGAGAAGTTGGAACGTTTTGGTAAGATTGTGTTATCACGTCCTGATCCACAAGCTTTATGGGCAAAGAAACTTTCTCCTGCGGAATGGAAAAAAGCGGATGGCTATTTTAGTCGTGATGAAAGCGGAGGGAAGTGGGCGTTGAAATCTGGCACGCCGGCAAAATGGGAAGTTTCTTTTGGTGGTTTGAAATTTTGGATAAAGCCGACGGCGTTCAAGCATACGGGATTGTTTCCAGAGCAGGAGGTGAATTGGGGGTGGTTGAGGAAAGTGCTTGGAGAAGCGGTGAAGGAAAGAGAGTTTGAGGGACACTTCGGACTGAGCGAAGGCGAAGGAGAACTAGCCGCAACCTCACCAGAGGTTGACGGCGTGTCCCGAGAAACTCTGCTTTCCGAAGCCGCTTCTAATATTGAAGTCCTTAATCTATTCGGTTATACCGGCGGTGCAACACTAGCATGTGCTCAAGCTGGAGCGAAGGTAGTGCACATTGATAGCTCAAAAGCGGCTGTGACCTGGGCGCGTGAAAATGCTGAAATTTCTGGACTGAAAGACGCACCAATCCGCTGGATTATTGAAGATGCACGATTATTTGTGGAAAGAGAAATCAAACGTGGCAGAAAATATGACGCTATCATTATGGATCCTCCGGCGTTCGGTCACGGTCCGACCAGTGAGCTCTGGAAAATAGAAGAAAACTTTTTGCCGTTGGTTGAAAATTGCATGAAACTTCTTTCTGATAAACCGCTTTTCTTTTTGATAAATGGTTACTCGGCAGGGTATTCAGCTGTTGCTTATGAAAATGTTTTACTGGAGCTTGTAGAAAAATATAGCGGCGAGATCGAGGTGGGGGAGTTGACGATTGAGGAAGAAGTTGCGGGCACGAAGCACGAAGCAGGGAGTACGAAGCCGGCAGAGGAGAAAAAAGAATCTCAGGCTAGACTTTTGCCCGCAGGGATTTTTGCAAGATGGTTTGTGAAATAGGGCTGGGAGTGATAATAGCTATTATTTGAATATATTATCAACAGATTATCCCAATAAATTTCTGGTATACAACTATACTTATTATGATATGATACGAATATCTTATGAGTATTCAAAATATTATTACATTAATCGGCATACCAACAATTGTAGTCGCCCTTATATACATAGGACGCAAATTACAGGTGCTTGATACTGTCGAAAAAACGATGGAGAAAATGTATGAACGGTTCATTAAAGTTGAAGAAAATTTAGATACTCTTTTGCATAAGAATCAGAAGCCATGATATTTACAGGTTTAATTTCCTCCTTTTCAATGCTATGCTCTTCTTATGCCCGCAACCATCCTTTCAGGTCTCACAGCTCGCGATTCTAGCATCCCAAAACTTATTGAAAAGATAAGGGCACTTTCGTATGTGCCACAACTTGCTATTATTCAAGTAGGCGACCGACCTGATTCCGTGGCTTATATTAAGGCTAAAATGACATTTGCCAAAAAGATTGGTGTGGGAATAAAACTCGTTCATTTGGCAGAAAATACTACACAGGCAGAGGTTCTTGAAGTTATTAAAAAGTACAATTCTGATTCAGCTATTCAAGGCATTATTATCCAACTACCACTTCCTGCACATATTGATCGAACAGTTGTTATTGAAACAATTGATCCAAAAAAAGATGTCGATGGTTTGACTTCAACAAATTACAACAAATTACTTGCTGGAGATTCAAGTGCGATTATTCCAGCCACCGCGCGTGGTGTACAAGAATTATTTAATTATTACAAAATTAACCTCACAGGAAAAAAGGTAGCAGTTGTTGGACGCTCACGACTCGTTGGTGCGCCGATTGCCGTACTTTGCAAGAATGCTGGCGCAGAAGTCATTGTATGTCACAGTAAAACGCCAGATCTTGCTCATGAAACTAAAAAAGCCGATATCGTGATCGTTGCAGTTGGCAAACCGAAATTAATCGGTGCTGATCACATTAAAAAAGATTCCATTGTGATTGATATAGGTATTTCCAAAATGCATGATAGTAGTTTGAAAGGGGATGTTGATTTTGAGGCTATCAAAGATGTTGCTTCGGCGATTAGTCCAGTTCCAGGTGGTGTCGGACCTATGACCGTTCTAGGTTTATTTGAGAATGTGATTGACGCGTGTAAGTAATTACCTTCCCTTGCGTCATACATATAAAAGGCGATATTATGTCTATATAACTTTACTACTCATTATAAAAATAACTTATTAATATAAAAAACTAACATGAACATTCCAGCAAAATTGTGGCAAATCATTATGGGAGCCGTTGTTGTCTTGGCGATTCTCCTTGCAATACTTTCTATTAAAGAACTAAAATCAATTAGCTATGTCGGTAAAGACGTTGTAGTTTCCAATACTATTTCTGTTAGTGGAAAAGGCGAAGCAATTTCGATTCCTGATATTGCAACTTTTTCATTCAGCGTAAGCGAGACTGCCAAGACCGTCGCAGAAGCACAGACAGCCGCAACTACTAGAATCAACGCCGCTCTCAAAGCGGTCAAAGACGCTGGCGTTGCTGACAAGGATATCAAGACAACTTCTTATTCTATCAATCCTCATTATGATTATCAAGATGGCGTATGTGCGGCAAATGGCGGATATTGTAAGCCTGGCAAATCTATCCTGACAGGTTACGAAGTTTCACAGTCAACTGAAGTTAAGGTTCGTGATTTGGCTAAAGCTGGAACAATTTTCAGCACGATTGGATCTTTGAATGTTCAAAATGTGAATGGTCTCACGTTTGCGATTGACGATATTGAAAAAGTTAAAGCCGATGCACGCGCTAAAGCTATTACTGACGCACAAGCTAAGGCACAGTTATTGGCGAAACAGCTTGGCGTAAGCATTGTAAGGATTATGAGTTTTTATGATTCGAGTGACCAACCAGGACCGATTGGTTATGGTATGGGATCTGACGTGATGAGTCTGAAGGCTTCAGCGGCTCCAGTTGCTCCAGAGATTTTACCAGGGGAACAGAAGGTGACGAGTAGTGTGAGTATTACTTATGAAATAAGGTAAAAAAGAAAAGTTCTAAGAACTAATTTCTAATTACTAAGAAATGTCCAAGCACTAACGGTACTCTATTAATTGTGTAGTGCTTATTGGTCATTTTTTAGTAATTAGGTCAATTAGGTAATTAGAAATTTGACTTTACCAAACTTATCCTATACTATACACAAGTAGTCCCCAGCAGGGGTTTTTTAATACAAAATACCAAATACCATGAAATTTACTGAATATGTCAAAGAAACACGCGCTGAAATGAACCATGTCAATTGGCCTAGTCGTGAGCAGACTGCACGATTTACCTTGATGGTTATTATTGTTTGTTTGGTTGTAGCCATATTACTTGGTTTGTCAGATTTCGTATTTTCAAAACTTTTGACGTTACTTTTTTAAAAGATAATACGAATCCCAAAACATTATGAGCAAACAAAACACAACAGGCGAGCGCAATTGGTACGCTATTCATACTTACGCGGGGTATGAGAACGCCGTTGCCCGTAACTTGAAACAGCGTATTGAATCACTAGGCATGGAGGACAAGATTTTTGCTGTGATTGTTCCAACTGAAAAGAAGATCAAGGTCAAGGCTGGCAAACGTGTTGAAGAAGAGGAAAAGATATATCCTGGTTATGTTCTTGTAGACATGATTGTGACTGATGATTCATGGTATGTTGTGCGCAACACTCCTCGTGTGACTGGTTTCGTTGGTGCCGGAGTTTCTCCAGTTCCGCTCGAGGCAAAAGAAGTTGAGACACTTTTTGCGCGTATGCAACAGAGTAACACTCAGCATTCTATTGATTTGTCAGCGGGGGACCTTATCAAGGTTGCTGATGGTCCATTCAAAGATTTTGAAGGCAAAGTTGCCGAAGTTGATACCCAGCGTGGTAAGGTCAAAGTCTTGGTCTCAATGTTCGGTCGCGAGACGCCTGTGGAGTTGGATTTCTTACAGGTAAAGAAGATGTAAGGTTTATTTGATTATTAAAGATAACTATAGTAGGATACCCGAACTAACAACATGGCAAAAAAGATTGTAAAAAAAGTAAAAGTCATCGCTCCAGCAGGTAAAGCTACCCCTGCTCCTCCACTTGGTCCGACCCTCGGTCAGGCTGGTGTTAACATTGGCGATTTCACCAAGAAGTTCAATGATGCCACAAAAGGCATGATGGGGGACATGATCCCAGTCGTTATCACGGTGTACGATGATCGTTCATATAGTTTCGTCCTCAAAACTCCTCCAGCTTCTAGTTTGATTTTGAAAGCTATTGGCAAGGAAAAGGGTTCAGGCAAGCCGAATACCAGCAAGGTTGGTATTATTACCAAGGCGCAGATCAGAGCGATTGCCGAGAAAAAGATGCAAGACCTCAATGCTGGAGATTTGGATGCCGCCGCAAAGATTATCACTGGCACCGCACGTTCGATGGGTGTTGATGTGAGGTAGGGAAGGAGGAAGAATTTATATTTAAAATTTTTGAAGATAGAAAAAATTGGGCTAGAAGAGCCCTTTTTTGTTTGCATTTTGTGCGCAAGGTGTTACGCTATCAAATAGACATTATTATGAACAAAAAAATAAAAATACATTTGGTATATACACGTGGTGTTAATTTGCCACCTGAATTCTTTGATGACATTGCTCGGCTTCGCGCGGAAATCGAAGCTCTGGAAAATGTGCGCATTGTGGACAAGGTTGGTTACCAAAATAAGTCCATGCCAGATCGGTGCATTGCACTTCTGGACTATTTGGAAAAAGATGTTGAGAGATTTGTTGAACGAACAGTCGTCTCATATTCTGAACGCAATTGCGCAGTATGGGGTTTCGTTCTCCGTGGGACGTCTAGGTTGCCTGGGGATAGTCCTATAGCCTGCGCAATCAATACTCACAACAGAGTGTTCCAAAAGGAAGCCGTGCAACGAGTTTATCCGTACGATACATGTGACGACATTCGACGTATGGTTGTGATGTGGCTTGAAGGATGAAAACAATCATCTCTAAAGTTACCACAAATTTGATTCACTCGTCGATCATACAGTGTATTACGTGATGTGGTTTAAAAACTTCGAGTATACTTTTCACAGGTCGCCACAAGCGGCCTTTTTTTGTATAAATATTTTTGTATTTAACTTGCTCAATTCAAACAAGCTTGATACTCCCTGAATAATCAACTTTATACTCCAATAATAGCGCGCCATTTTCTGCTTGGTTTGCGGATACGAGATTGAGGTGATATTGCAACTCTTCATTAAACAAGTTGATGCCTTTTCCAAAAATAAGAGGCTCAATAGTTAGAAATAGGCGATCAACAGCTTTCGCTTTCATGAATAAGGTGTAAATCTTTGATCCACCACAGATGGCAACTTCTTTGAAACCGCGACCTTCTAATTCTTCTAATAATTCCAGAGGACTTTTTTGCGTGGTCTCGGCACCTTCGAAGGTTTTCGGTCCTTGATCGGAATCGGTGGAGCGCCTCGTATAAACAATGTTAACCCGTTCCTTGAGTGGTCGTGGAAGTGTCGCGTACGTCGTTGAACCCATTACTACCACGCCGGCATGTTTGGTCAGTTCCACGAAACGTTTCTTGTCTTCTTTGCTAGTCCAAAATGCTGAATGCTTTTCATCTCTAGCGATGAATCCGTCTGCGGTGACTGCGGCGATGAGGAATGCTTTTATCATAATTTTGTATTATACTAAAGTAGATTTTAGCATTATCATTCTATCATTATGAGCACTGAAACCAAACACACAAGACCTTCATGGGATGAATATTTTATGAGTATTGCCGAATTGGTCGGTAGTCGCGCGACTTGTGGTCGTGGTCGTTCCGGTTGTGTTATCGTACGTGACAAACGTATTTTGGTAACAGGTTATGTCGGATCTCCAGCTGGCATCGCGCATTGTGATGATGTTGGGCATGAGATTCATAAAGTTATCAATGATGACGGTGTTGAGTCAGAACATTGTATTCGTACTGCCCATGCTGAACAAAATGCCATAGCTCAAGCTGCTAAGCTAGGTATTTCCATTGATGGTGCTACACTGTATTGCCACATGACGCCATGTTATACCTGCGCAAAAATGATTATTAATTCAGGTATCAAGAAGGTTATTTCGCTCAAAGATTATCATCGTGGTCGAAGAAGTAAGGAAGTTTTTGAACAGAGTGGAGTGAAATTTTCTCTCATGACGACGACCCTAGAAGATTATGCCAATGATGTTACCGTAAAAAGTCAGCTTGCATGAAAATAAAGATTAAAAAACTTCATCCTGACGCTAGGATTCCTCACTATGCGCACGTCGGTGACGCTGGAGTTGATTTGTTTACTGTTGAGCCGTTTGAACTTGAACCAGGGGAAAGAAAATCAGTTCCTCTTGGATTGGCTATAGAAATACCAGAAGGATATGTTGGTTTGATTTGGGACAAAAGCGGTCTTTCGCACAAATTTGGCATAAAAAGTTTTGGTGGTGTCGTTGATTCTGGATATCGTGGTGAGATTCACGCTGGTATTATGAATCTGTCAGATAAATTTTTTAGTTTTGAAAAAGGACATAAGATAGCTCAATTATTGATTCAAAAGATTGAACAAGCTGATTTTGAGGAGGTACAAGAACTTACAGTTACAGATAGGGGAGAGAATGGGTTTGGAAGCAGTGGTAAATAAAAAGCGTAGGTTATTTTTCCGCGCTTCGTGGTCTTTTGATAGTTGTTTGCTAGGTATGATCAGACTGCCATTTTTGCTTTGATTGGTGGATGGTACTGATAATCCTCCAAACTAATGATAGCTGTAATATCTTCAGGTTTTTGGAACTTTTCAATGGAGATGTCTTCGAGTGACTTGATTGACGAATCAAGATGAAGCTTTGGTAAAGGGAATGGCTCACGTGCCAACTGTTCTTTTACTGCGTCAAAGTGATCGTGATAAATATGAACATCTCCCAAGGTTAGGATTAATTCATCTGGAATGAGTCCAGTCATCTGTGCGACAATGTGGAGTAGAAGCGCATATGATGCGATGTTGAAGGGAACTCCAAGGAATGTGTCACAGCTTCTTTGAAACATGTGCAGTGACAGTTTTCCACTGGTCACAAAGAATTGGAATATCATGTGACATGGTGGTAAAGCCATTTCTTCTAGTTCGCCAGGATTCCACGCAGTAACAATTAGTCGACGATCATTTGGATCCTTTTTAATGCGCTCGATAACGGTTTTCAATTGATCAACAGTTGATATGCCATCTGGTTTTTTCCAATTGCGCCATTGAACGCCGTAGACTCGTCCAAGATCTCCTTCAAACTTTGCTTTGGGTTTCCAGTATTCAGCGTTGGCGTTAGCTGTCCAAATTTCACAACCAAGTCTTTGTAAGATTTTGTTGTCATTTGATCCAGACATAAACCAGAGGAGTTCTGCAGTAACGCTTCTGAAGGCGAGTTTTTTTGTTGTTGTAGCTGGAAATCCATCTGCCATACTGAATCTAAGTTGGCGAGTGAATAAACCGCGAGTCCAACCATTTCGGCCTTCGCGATCAGTACCATGTTCTATGATTTCTTTAAGTAATGAATTATAATTTCTCATAATTTCAATTATACAGCTTTCTGATTGTTATTTATACTCTTTCTGATAGGATAAGCAGACATTAATTATACCAACATGATTTCCCCCTTTATGCTAAAAAAGAAAAAACCACCATTCATCGTTATTGAAGGTGGGGAAGGGTCTGGTAAATCTTCTTTATTAATAGCACTCAAAGATGAATTGGGTGATTCTATTGTTACCACACGTGAGCCGGGTGGATCTCCTTATGCAGAAGTTATTCGCGACGCCACTCTCAAGAATCCTTTAGCCAAGGATGCGCCAGCGGAAACAACTTTATGCCTGATGTTCGCGGCTAGATTCGATAATACGAAAAATGCCATTTTGCCAGCTATTGAAGCGGGGAAACCAGTCATTGCGGATCGTTATGATGCTTCATCTTATGCGTATCAAGTTTGGGCTCAATCCAAAGGTGGTCTCGAAGAAGTTTTTTGGGCTTTGCGTAAGAGATTAGCTATTGTGCCAGACATTTATATTTTTGTTGATGTTGATCCGAAGGAGGGGGTGCGTCGTGCCCATTCACGCAACCAGTCTTTGCTTCAAGGAAAACAGTACGACCATTTTGATGACAGAGAAATAGAATTTCATGAAAAAGTTCGTCAAGGATATTTGAAATTTTTTGCAAAAGTTCCGCACGTTATTATTGATGCGAATAGGTCACTTGAGGAAGTGAAGAAGGATTTTATTAAGGAAATAAAAAAACGTGTGTAGTTTACGCAGTTGCGCAGGGTAGACCTGCGCAACTGCGTAAAAAATCTCAAAATACCAACTGTGGATAACCAATGGATAACCTGTTGACAGATAAATAGTGTAGGAGTAGGCTTATGTTTGGAACGCTCGTTGAGGTTCCGCTGGACGCTACTACGCTTCCGGCGTCACCAAATTAAACAGCCGTGAAACATAAACGCGATCCTACTTTGTAGGTCGAGTCCGTTTCTAGGTCTCTCTGTAGCGATACAGGGTAATTGGGAGTCCTTCGGATTCCATCGAGGTTGTTGTGCGTTACTGTTGTAATAAAAAAGGCTTCTGGAGAAATTCCAATCGCAGTCCTTGAATGGACTCTGGCCTTAGTCGAACTTCGACTATATTGCGAGATGTAATGTTGGCAATTCTCACCCAAAGCCGGCACCATAACAGGTAAAGGTCGATCTGACGTTGTCCTTCTGTCGTTTTTGAAAACTCTTGGCAAACTGAATTTTTCCAGTCAAGAACTATTGATCACGATAAGCTCGTTCTGATTCACCGCCGGCTTCCATTTCTCTGCGGTACTGTTCCTTGCGTTTCGTGTTTGGTGTTTGTCGTTAGTGGGAGTGGCCGTGTGCGACATCAGTATGATGCACACGGCCCTTTTTTTACCTCTTTTTTATTTCGGACTTTGGACATGCTACAATGGTTTTGTTATTCTCATGAAAGACACTCAAATCAAAAAACTTATAGAAGCAGAAAAAAAGCGCCAAAAGAAAGTTATCAACCTTATTGCATCTGAAAATTACGTTTCTGCTGACGTGCTTGAAGCACTCGGTTCAGAACTTACCAATAAATACGCGGAAGGATATCCTGGAAAACGCTATTATGGTGGCACTCAAATTATTGATCAGATAGAGTCGCTGGCGCAGGAAAGGGCATTGAAAGCCTTCGGTCTGTCGGCGGATGATTGGAATGTTAATGTTCAGCCATTATCAGGATCACCAGCAAATACGGCTGTATACCTCGCTCTTGTTCCTCCGGGTGGAAAAATTATGGGCA
The DNA here is from genome assembly GCA_036170235.1 of Minisyncoccota bacterium. GTDB lineage: Bacteria > Patescibacteriota > Minisyncoccia > Phycocordibacterales > PALSA-1337 > C7867-002. The sequence goes on along the minus strand of JAVHOW010000005.1, from coordinate 31,124 downwards.
TGTCTCTGGATCATGGAGGACACCTGACTCACGGCTCGCGATTTTCAGCTAGTGGAAAACTGTGGTCCGCGGTTTCGTATGGTATTGACGCGAAAACTGAGTTGATTGATTATGACGCGGTCAAGGAATTGACAATAAAAGAAAAACCAGCCATTATCGTTGCTGGTTTTACGGCATATCCGCGCGTAGTTGATTTCAAAAAGTTTCGTGAGATTGCTGATTCTTGTGGGGCATTCCTGATGGTTGACATGTCGCACTTTGCTGGACTTGTCGCTGGTGGAGTATATCCGTCACCGTTCGAATATGCTGATGTTGTCACTACGACCGTTCACAAAACTCTTCGTGGTCCGCGTAGTGCGATCATTTTTAGTAAAAAAGACGTGAAAGATTCAAGTGGTAAACCATTGGAACTAGGTAAAAAAATAGACAAAGCGGTATTTCCTGGTTTGCAGGGTGGGCCGCACATCAATCAGATTGCCGCGGTGGCTGTGGCGCTCAAAGAGGCTTCGACTCCCGCATTCAAAAAATATGCGACCCAAGTTAAGAAAAACGCCGTTGTTTTGGCGAGTGAATTAGGAGCTATGGGCTGGAAAGTTATTTCGGGTGGCACAGATTCACACCTAGTTCTTATTGATACTTGGATGAATGGTCAGAAAAATGGGAAAGGCGCAGGAGCTGTTCCAGGAAAACTTGCTAGTTCTGCTTTGGAAAAGATTGGAATTATTGTGAATAAAAACGCGATTCCATTTGATACGCGACCACCTGCAGATCCGTCAGGTATTCGTTTGGGTACAGCGGCTGAAACAACTAGGGGGAAAAAGGAGAAAGATTTTAAGGTTATTGCGAAGAAGATTGATGAAGTGTTGAAGAGTTTGTGATATATATAGATTGGGTCCTCCACGGACCCTTTTTTTGACATAAAAAAACGCGCGAACTGTGAAGTTCGCGCGGAAAGCGAGGGTTATTACCTTGTCGTAATCAGAAAAATCGGAAACAAGGTAACGGAAACAGGCGGGTGATCTCGTCTTCATTTACGACTAGGCGTTGAAGTAGTTTCGGTATAGAGGAACCGAGAAACTGAGGTCATGCCAGATTTGAACGCGGTGCGCATTCAATTTGCAGGGAAACGAAACGTATGGAGGCGTCGCGTTTATTGTTTCCTTAGCCCTTACCCTGAAAATCTATCTAAATAAGAGCATAGACTACTTTCATTCATTTGTCAATAAGGTAGTTGTAGTCTAATTTGCTACAATAAGCTCATGAATATGAAAAATGAACTTGCGCAAGCTGTGGATAAGGTGCTTTCCGGGTTTGGTATTGGCAAATCAGCCTTCAAGCTCGAATACCCAGAAAATCCAGACCATGGTGATTTTTCCTGCAATGTGGCGATGGTTTATGCAAAGCAACTTTCTGTGGCTCCGAAAGTGTTAGCAGAGAAAATCATTGTTGAGCTAAAAAAAGAGCCTGGTGAAGGTTTAAATTTCGTTGAATCGATTTCGGTCGCTGGTCCCGGTTTCATTAATTTTAAAATCAAAGATAAAGTTTTTGCCGAGCAGGTTATGGCTGTTGCGCAAGGTGGTGCCGAATATGGGTGGGGAAAGAGCGATGTTGGAAAGAAAGTACTCATTGAATATACTGATCCAAACATTTTCAAAGTTTTCCATATTGGTCATTTGATGTCGAATGCGATTGGAGAATCATTGTCACGTCTTATCGAAGGTTCAGGATCATCGGTTGTGCGCTTGTGCTACCCATCTGATATTGGATTACATATTGCAAAGTCGGTTTGGGCGATGAAAAAGCGTGTCGCGGAGATTCCTGCAGAGAGTGCTCCGATTCAGACAAAGACAGAATTTTTGGGCAAGATGTATGTTGAAGGTACTCAAGTGTATGAAGTTGACCCAGCTGTGAAAAGCGAAATTGATGCCTTGAACAAGGTTTTATACGAAAAATCTGATCCAGAAATTAATTCGCTCTATAACACTGGAAGGAAATGGAGCCTGGATCATTTCGAATTGCTTTATGTTACGTTGGGAACAAAATTTGACGGGTATATTTATGAAAGTGACATGGCGTCAGTTGGCCTAAAAATTGTTCGCGCGCATATTGGAAAAGTTTTCCAAGAAAGTGAAGGCGCAATAATTTTCAAAGGTGAAAATTATGGATTGCCCCCATCCGGGGACGGCTCCGTTCGCTCCGCTCACGGGTTGCATACTCGTGTCTTTATAAATTCTCACGGTCTGCCAACGTATGAGACAAAAGAAATGGGATTGAATATTACAAAATTCAATAAGTATTCTGGTACGACAGAGTCAATTGTTATCACGGCTAACGAACAAAATGATTATTTCAAAGTTGTTCTCAAAACACTTTTACTTATTGATGAAAATGTTGGATTGAAAACCAAACACATTGGTCATGGCATGCTTCGTTTCGCTTCAGGTAAAATGTCCTCGAGAACAGGTAATGTTGTTAGCGCGGAGTCCTTAATTGCCGACATCAAGGCTCTAGTTACAGAAAAAATCGCCAATCGTGAATTAACCTCTGCAGAAAAAGAAGAAATCGCCGACATGGTTGCGATTGGAGCCATAAAATACACCATATTACGCCAATCTATTGGTGGCGATGTTATTTTTGATTCGTCAGCGTCTATTTCATTTGAAGGCGATTCTGGACCATATTTGCAGTACGCGGCGGTGAGAGCTGGAGCGGTGTTGGAAAAGGGAAAAGGGAAAATACGAAGCACGGAGAAGGAGGAGCGAAGTACGAATGATGGAGATAAAAATTTGCTGGTACTACCAGAAGAGGTGACTTTGTTGGAAAAACTTATTTCAAGATTTCCATATATTGTCGAGCGCGCGCGAGCAGAGTATGCGCCACAACTTGTTGCGAACTATTTGATCACGCTTGCAGGGGCATTCAATAGCTATTACGCAAATCACCAAATTATTGATGATACAGATCCACTGTCGCCATATCGACTGGAATTGACACAAGCTTTTCTTACAACTATGACTAACGGTTTGTGGTTATTGGGGATTAAGGTGCCGAAGAGGATGTAAATTGGCACTGAGGTAGCACCTATGGAGGTGCTACCTCCGTATTCCCGGTATGGTTGCAATTATTTGAGACGGTGGTAGATTGGGAACAGTAGGTTCTAACCATAACAAAGTCTTTAATATGACATCACACGCAGCTATTCTTCACCAGCTCTACGACGAGCTTATCGGAAACCGTTGGGAATTATCAGGTGCAGAGGAGTATCCTGAAGATGGATACTATTTTGCACCGACTTGTCTGATGGGTTTGTGGGCGAGTCTCAGGTTCGGAATTCATGACAAGGGCGGAATTTTTACACAGTCGGCGTCTCTGCGGCTGTACGATCCATCTCAAAAAGATGATGCTGGTTCGGGCATGTATCTCGAATTACAGGCATTTGATACTTCAAGGTTCTTCAGTCAAGGCGGTATCCAAGTTTTTGTTGGCAAGGGTACTGATCCAAATATGCGTATCTGGAGCCGCTTGGTGCTTGAACAGGCTCAAGCATTGAAAGCCAAGGCAACTTTTGCTCGTATTATTGAACTTGTGGACCTGCGTTCTATGACGTTGGAATGTGGACAAGTTTCATTCAGAATGTGGGAAGCTTGATCGAGTGAGTTACATAATTATTTGTGGGGTAATCCGCAAAGTTTTCCATTCACGCTGGCTCCTCTGTGGGTCAGCTTTTTATTTACTTAATGTTGAATGCTTAATGCTGAATCGCGGAATTTAATTTTTTCTCAAAATCCCAAAAAATGCTAGAATAGTCCTACGTATTTGAATATATGATATATGGCTGAACAAGATAATCAACAGAAAAATAGTCAGAATAATAGCCAGCCCAAGTCTGTTCACGCCGAGCGTGAGGAGCGTGTTTTGTCTTTCTGGAAAGAGAAGGGGATTTTTGAGAAGTCACTTAACAAAGACGCTCCAAAAGGAGATTATACTTTCTATGATGGTCCACCGTTTGCCACAGGCACTCCGCACTACGGTCATATTTTGGCAGGCACAATCAAAGATGTCATACCACGTTTCAAAACCATGCAAGGATATCGGGTTCGTCGTCGCTGGGGCTGGGATTGCCACGGTTTGCCAGTAGAAAATATTGTTGAAAAAGAACTTGGGCTTAAAGCTAAGAAAGATATTATTGATTATGGCATAGAAAAATTCAATGCAAAGGCTCGGGAAAGCGTCATGCGTTACGCTGATGAATGGCGTCGCATTGTGCCACGACTCGGTCGCTGGGTTGATATGGAAGATGATTATCGAACCATGGACGCGACATATACAGAATCAGTCTGGTGGATTTTCAAACAGTTGTATGACAAAGGTTTGATCTACGAAGGATTCAAGTCGATGAATTTGTGTCCGCATTGTGGTACGACGCTATCGAACTTTGAGGTCGCGCAGGGGTATAAGGATATTACGGATATTTCAGTGTATGTGAAGTTCAAGCTTAAAGAGAAAGAAGCGGGTAGGAAAAATAATGAAGAGGCACAGGATACATACTTATTGGCATGGACTACGACACCGTGGACTTTGCCAGGGAACGTGGCTTTGGCGGTTAATTCTGAAATTGAATATGTTGTTATTCCAATAAACGATGAAGTTGCTGCACATTCTGGAGGTCTTTTCTCATCCGGAAATTATATTGTCGCAAAACAAAGAGCCTTGAATGATAAAAAAATCAGAGAAATTTTGTTGTATAGTGATACAGAAAAATTTGTTACAATGCACCAAAATCCTGCAGATAATTTTTGGAATAAATTTAAAATACTTAAAGGCTCCGAACTCGTCGGAAAATCGTATGAACCACTTTTTGATTACTATTCAAAAAATTCTACGCTCAAAAATAGAGAAAATGCATGGAAAATTTACAGCGCAGACTTCGTCACGACCGAAGATGGTACGGGCATAGTTCATATTGCTCCAGCTTTTGGTGCAGATGATTATGATTTGTCGCTGAAATACAATTTACCATTCGTTCAGCACGTTGCAGTCGATGGTACATTCAAGAAAGAGGTTACGGATTTTGCCGGAATGAGCGTAAAGCCAAAGGATACTGAAGAAGATAAAAATGCTCATCAGAAAGCGGATATAGAAGTCATCAAATGGTTGGCGCATAACGGTTCATTGTTTGAAAAAGAAAAATTGATCCACTCATATCCTCATTGTTGGCGCTGTGATACTCCACTGTTGAATTACGCGGCATCATCATGGTTCGTGAAAGTTACTGAAATCAAGGACAAATTGGTAGCAGAAAATAAGAAAATTACTTGGGTGCCGCCAGAGGTTGGTTCAGCTCGCTTCGGTAATTGGCTGGAAGGCGCACGTGACTGGGCGATTTCGAGATCGCGATTTTGGGGAGCACCGATACCTGTATGGAGGGAAGAGATTGTAAATTCTAAACCCGAAATCATAAACAAATCCGAAATTCAAAAATCCAAGGATAGTCAACTAATTGTGATTGGTTCAGTAGAGGATTTGAAGAAATATTCAAAGTCCAAGAATACGTATTGGGTTATGCGTCATGGAGAGGCGGAGAGTAATACAAACGGCATTGTTTCGAGTGATCAAAATGCTCAATACAAACTAACCGAGAAGGGTATTAAAGATGTGCACACGACAGCTGACTCATTGAAAGACGCGAAGATTGACTTTATTGTTACATCACCGATTTTACGTACCAAAGAAACCACAGAAATTGTTAGAAACACACTCGGTTTAAAGGAAAGTGATGTTATTGTTGATGATCGTATTCGTGAAATGGGTTTTGGTTCTTGGGAAAAAAAGGACATAGCTGACTTTCTCAAAGTATTTCCGCTCAAAGATAGATTCATTCCAAATTCCGAGGGTATAGAAAGTTTTGTTAATGTAAAAAAACGTATGGGTGATTTCTTGTATGAACTTGAGAGAAAATATGCTGGTAAAAAAATTCTAATTGTCACACACGGATCTCCAGCGATGATGCTAATCTCTGCCGCACAAGGTTGTGATAAGGAACAATCTCTAAAGTATGAAGAGCTAGGATACATTGAAAAAGCAGAAGCACGTAAACTAGATTTCACTCCGCTTCCGCACAACGCTGAATACGAACTTGATCTTCATCGTCCATTTATTGACGAGATTGAATTGAAAACCCTTGATGGTAATAAGTTGGTGCGTGTTCCTGACGTATTCGATTGCTGGTTTGAATCGGGATCGATGCCATACGGGGAGGCTCATTATCCGTTCGAAACAGGTTCAGAGTTTGAGCCGAAATCTGGTTGGTTCAAAAAATCAAAAGGGTATCCAGCGGACTTTATTGCTGAAGGATTGGACCAAACACGTGGCTGGTTCTATTCAATGTTGGTTCTCGGTGTGGCTTTGTTCGGCAAAACACCTTACAAAAAAGTCATAGTGAATGGTTTGGTTTTGGCTGAAGATGGTCAGAAAATGTCGAAATCGAAACAGAATTATCCCGACCCGATGCTTATCGTGGATAAATATGGCGCTGATTCATTGCGTTATTACATGCTGTCTTCACCGGTCGTTCATGGTCAAGATTTACGATTTAGTGAAAAGGGAGTAGATGAAGTTACAAAGAAGTTGGTCAACAGATTATTGAATGTAGTTTCGTTCTATGAGATGTATGGAAGTACGAATCAGGTAGAAATTAGCACGAAGCATGAAAAGTCGCAAAATATTCTTGATCAATGGGTTATTTCGCGATTAAACGAAACAATAAATTTGGTGACTACTGGGTTGGAAATTGGTGAACTAGATCGTTCAGTGCGACCTTTGATGGATCTTACAGACGATTTGTCGACTTGGTATTTGCGCAGATCGCGCGATCGATTCAAGGGTGATGATGAAGTAGATAAACAAGCTGCACTAGATACGACACGATTTGTTTTACTCGAAATGGCGAAATTATTGGCGCCGTTTATGCCATTTTTGGCGGAGGATATTTACAGTACTATCAAAGATTCTCAGTCAACTATAGAGAGTGTACATATTGAATCATGGCCAGTTGCAGGGAAGATTGACCAGGAAATGATAAACACAATGAGTATTGTTAGGTCGTATACAACCATGGCTTTGATGTTAAGGACAAATCTAAAAATACCCGTTCGACAGCCACTTGGTAGCTTCTCAATTAAACACGATGGTCAACCGCCAAAATATTGGGATCATGCTGAAAAAATCCTTGCCGATGAAATAAATGTTAAAAAGATTATTTTGGAGTCTGGTAAGGGCTCTGATGCCGCCGCGTACAAATTTGACACAATCATTACCCCAGACCTCAAAGAAGAGGGCATGGTTCGCGAACTTATTCGTGCGATCCAAGATTTACGTAAAGAAAAAGGTTTGAATGTGAATGATGTGGCGGAACTAACCGTCGAAACGAGTGGTGCTGGGCGAAAATTTATTGAAGATAATGAAAAACAATTGAAGGCGACGTGTACGATTTCGGATATTAGATATGGAAATGTTGATGGGGAAGCGGTTACGATAGGGGATATTTTGTTTAAGGTTTCTTTATAGGGCTTTATTGAGCCATTTTCAAAGTAGTTACTTTAGATTTCTATGTACGCTATCCACACAACCCCAGGCTTCATTATTGAATCTCGTCCGAGTGGCGAAGCTGGAAAATTATTGTCGATATTTACACGCGATCTCGGTCTTGTCTGGGCCATTGCGCAAGGAATACGATTGGAAAAATCGAAACTACGTTATCATTCGCAAGAATGTTCATTTGGTGAGTTTTCATTTGTTCGTGGAAAAGAGTTTTGGAGATTGACGAGTGCGAATGAATTGATAGTTGAAAGACAGTCGTCAACTGGCGGACAAATTTCAGCTTGCGAAATAGGTCTACGAAGCGGTACGCAAGAATTGATCAGTCGCGTCGCCTTACTACTGCGCCGACTACTTCGTGGAGAAGAAGCGCATCCAGAATTATTCGAGCACGTTGAGGCATCTTTCTTATTTTTGGAAAACTCAAATCATTCAATCAATCCGATACACACTGCGAATTCAACAGATCCGATTAAATTATCAGCCGAACAATTACAGACACTAGAATCGATTATTGTTTTTCGAATTCTGCATTTACTTGGGTATATTGGAACAGATAAAAATCTTGATGCGCGACTTGGTGTTGAACCATTTAGTCTCGCACTGCTTGATGAAACGATGGGGCAGAGGACTAATATGAACCGGCACATTAATAAGGCGTTGAGGGAGAGTCATTTGTAAGTGAGGACGTGTGTACCTGTGGAGGTGCCATCTTGTACGGGTGGCACCTCCGTCTGTTTTTGTTGTATAATTAGTCAAATGCCTCCTTCTGATGAAAAAAATCGCATTGAAGAATTGAAAAAGTCCTTGTACTCACGGAATGCTCCTGACGTGCGCACGCGGCGCAAGCTCCGGTTCACTCCGACGGAAAGCACGGTGAGAACCGATTGGAAAAATCCAAACGAAGCGGGAGAAAGTCAACCAGCGCCGGTTCTTAATAAACAATACGAAGATCATTCCATGTCATTTTTTACTAAACTTCTCATAGGCTCTTTCATATTCTGCGTATTTGCAGTCGGCATTGGAGCATATCTGTTTTTTAACGGTGCCAACCTGATTTCCGGAGATAATATTAGTATAAATATCAGTGGACCAGTTTCTGTCCCCGGAGGCGCTCCAGTTTCTTTTGATATACAAGTAGTCAATAAAAATAACGTTGACCTTGATTCAGCGGATTTGGCGGTCGATTTTCCAGCAGGTACGACCAATCCGACTGATTCAACTCAAGAATTAAAAACTTATCGTGAATTGCTCGGTGATATCAAGGCTGGCGGTTTGACGCAAAAAACAGTGAGCGCTATCATGTTCGGTGAAGAAAATTTACAAAAACAGATCGCGGTTAGCGTAACTTATAAAGTGAAAGGGTCTACCACTCTTTTTACCAAGAAAACGTCGTACGATGTTCTGATCAATTCATCACCGATACTTCTAACCACTTCTTCATTCAAAGAGATTGCTTCAGGACAAGAGTTTGATTTGAAAGTTAGTTTGAAATCAAATTCGCAAGATGTGTTAAAGAGCGTGCTGTTAAAAGGTAATTATCCTTTTGGTTTTACGTTTATTTCATCTGATATCAAACCTTTGAGCGACAATGCCACATGGAAAATTGGCGACATACCACCAGGCGCGGAGCGTATTGTGACTATTCACGGCAAAATCCAAGGTGAAGACAGTGAGACGCGTATATTCCATTTTGCGGCAGGAGCACAAAGTTCAACTGATCCCAAGAATATTGGAACGCAATACATGGCAATAGATCAGTCTATGACTATCCAAAAGCCGTTTATTTCACTAGGTATATCTATTGATAGTGACACTTCAGCAAGCGACCATCTGGGACAATTTGGACAGAATGAACGTGTGACTGTATCGTGGTTCAACAATCTCTCTACGTCAATTTCCAACATGGCTATTACCATAAAGTTATCTGGTTCCGCCTACGACAAGACCGCAGTTCATCCAGATCAAGGGTATTTCAATTCAGCAAATAATGAAATTACTTGGAATCAGCAGACAAATAATGAGTTTGCTTTAGTTGGAGCGGGTCAGAGTGGCACGGTTTCATTCTCCATTTCTCCAAAAGATAATAGTACTGCGGATAGTCCAGTTATAAATCCAATAGTTGTTATCACGGCTGGGGTGATGGGCAATCGTACTCAAGAATCAAATGTTCCTGAAAAACTTTCTTCGGCAGTGTCAAAGACGACTCGCATCTCATCTAACGTTTCTCTGACTGGACGTACGGTTCGTACTGTTGGTCCATTCACAAACACTGGACTGGTGCCACCAAAAGTCGAACAACCTACGACTTATACGGTTGTCTGGACGGTTGATAATACTTCGAGCGCTGTTGGTAACGCGCGAGTCACGGCGACACTGCCTCCATACGTAAAATGGTTGAACGAAGTCAGTCCTTCCAGTGAATCAGTCACATACGATCAGAACAGTGGACTTGTTACTTGGGAAATCGGAAGTCTGAATACTTACACGGTTAGTTCATCTCGCAGAAGAGAAGTCAATTTCCATATCTCATTCCAGCCGAGCGTGAATCAAGTCGATCAATCTCCAACGCTTGTTAACCAAGCAATGCTCACAGCAGTTGATAATTTCACCGGCGCCCAGCTCCAAAGTCAGCAGGATTATTTGACGACACGATTCAGTACGGACCCTGGTTACAAAGAAGGTCAGGCGAATGTGGTAAAATAAGGTCAAATTATTCTTGAGTAGTATTTTCCCCCTCTAATTCGTTATCTCCGTTTCACTTACCAACTTTGGAAACAGGACGAATTGGAAGGGGGATTTTTTAATAGAATTGGTAATTAGCTATTTTTGGTATAGAATAGTCCTATGAATAAAAATGATGCAACCATGGAGAACCTCATCGCTTTGTGCAAGCGACGTGGTTTTATTTTCCCTGGATCTGATATTTATGGCGGTTTGGCTGGTACATGGGATTATGCTCCGCTTGGCTTGGCTTTGAAAAATAACATCAAGAAGCTCTGGTGGAAGCGTTTTGTTGATGATCGTGATGATATGTACGGCGTTGATGCGGCGATCCTAATGAATCAGCGGACTTGGGAAGCAAGTGGTCACGTCGGTGGTTTTGCTGATCCGATGGTGGAGTGTTCAAAATGTAAACATCGTTTTCGTGCAGATCAGCTTACTGATTTGAAAAAGTGCCCAGATTGTGACGGTAAACTAGGCGAGGCGCAACAATTCAATATGATGTTCAAGACACATGTTGGCGCCAATCAAGATTCAGCATCTATCTCTTATTTGCGTCCAGAAACCGCTCAAGGCATGTTCGTCAATTTCAAAAATATTCTGGATACATTTCATCCAAAACTTCCATTTGGTATGGCACAAATAGGGAAGGCTTTCAGAAATGAGATCGCACCGCGAGATTTCCTTTTCCGTGCGCGAGAGTTTGAGCAGATGGAGATAGAATATTTCGTTAATCCAAAAAATTGGAAAGAGACTTTTGAACATTTCCTCGCTGAAATGCACGCATTTATTGCCGATGTTGGTCTGACTTCTGCCAAAGTTAGCGACTACGAAGTTCCAGATGGTGACCGCGCGCATTATTCCAAGCGTACTATAGATATTGAATTCGAATATCCTTTTGGTAAAAAAGAATTGTATGGTCTGGCGTATCGCACTGACTTTGATTTGAAACAACACTCTGAATTCAGTAAAGTTGATTTGTCATATTTTGATGAAGAAACAAAGGAGCGTTTTATTCCACATTGCATTGAGCCGTCTTTTGGTTTGGATCGCACAGTCTTGGCTGTGTTAACTGATGCATATAGAGAAGATGATTTGGGTGGTGAAAAGCGTGTCTATTTGAAACTCGCACCATCAGTCGCGCCAGTAAAAATTGCCGTCTTCCCCTTACTCAAAAATAAACCAGCTCTGGTGGAAAAAGCTCGTGAAGTTTACACTATGCTCAAAAAAGAATTTGGTGCAGTTGTATTCGATGATAATGGCAACATCGGTAAAAGATATCGCCGTCAGGATGAGATCGGTACGCCATTCTGTGTGACTATTGATTTTGATACTTTGGAGAAAGGTGCGGGGGTTACCGTACGTAATCGCGATACTGGTGCGCAGGAGAGGGTTGGGGAATCAAAATTACTTGCTTTTTTAATGGAGAAGCTAACTTTATAAGAATTTCATATTTTGCGTAACTTTATAAAGTTTGGTCATATAAATCTATAAAAAAGTTTAATCAGTGTACATTACCTCTATGACCTTCACCAAAACCACTCTTCCAAACGGCCTCCGTATCATCACCATCCCAATGACTGACAATCCATCAGTCACGGTTTTGGTCATGGTGGAAACTGGTTCAAAATACGAGACAAAAGAAATAAATGGAATTTCTCATTTTCTAGAGCACATGGTTTTCAAGGGTACGCCGAAGCGACCGAAGGCAAGCGACATTTCGCGCGAGTTAGATTCCATTGGTGCGCAGTACAATGCTTTTACTGGTCATGAATATACTGGTTATTATGCCAAAGCTGGCTCACAACATCTCGACGCGATTATTGATGTTATATCTGACATGTACCTCAATCCACTCTTTGACGCCAAAGAAATGGAAAAAGAAAAAGGCGTCATTATTGAAGAGATTCGAATGTATCAGGATATGCCTCAAGCGCGTGCTAATCAAACATTTATGGAAGTCATGTATGGTGATCAGCCAGTTGGCTGGCATGTTGCTGGCACTGAAGCTAATGTGAGATCGTTCACTCGAGATAATTTCGTGAATTATCGCAATGAACATTATGTTAGTTCAGCAACGACCGTTATTGTTTCTGGTTCTTTTGATGAAAAAGAGTGCATTGCTAAAATTGAAAAATCTTACGATGGAATGTTGTCAGGAAAAAATAAAGGGAAGATTGCTACGGTGGAGTCTCAAAATACGCCACGCGTCAAAACTTTTTTCAAAGAAACTGATCAGACTCATATCGTTATTGGCGCGCGAACATTCTCCGTGACTGATCCGCGTATACCGACCATGCATGTGCTCTCCACTATTCTCGGGCGAGGTATGAGTTCTCGATTATTCAGTAGAATGCGTGATGAGCTTGGCGTTTGTTATTACATAAAAACTGACCATGATCCTTTTACTGATCATGGAGTACTAACAATTTCCGCAGGAGTTGATAACAGTCGTGTCGAAGAAGCTATCAAAGAAATCCTCATTCAATGTAAAAAAATGAAAGATGAGCTAGTTTCTCCAGCTGAACTAAAAAAGGCCAAAGATTACATTGCTGGCACAACCATGCTCGAATTGGAAACATCTGAAGCTCGCGCAGAGTACGTTGGGTATCAAGAGGTGCTGAAACACAATATTGAAAAGCCAGAAGAAATTATTGCCAAAATAAATAAAGTCACGGCGACTGATGTGCAAAAGTTGGCCAAGGAAATCTTCATTGATTCAGGGCTCAACATGGCTATAGTAGGGAAGTTCAAAGACGAGGAAGTATTCAAGAGTTATTTTTCTATGGTACAATAAAATTATGGAAATCCCATCTCGAGATATGCATTTTAATATCAGTACTGGCACTATTATTCGATTTTTCCTGATAGCGATATTGCTTGTGGCGTTTTATTACATATCCGATGTTTTGTTGGTTGTTATAGCCGCGGTTGTTCTTGCGTCTGCAATGGAGCCAGTCATTCGTCGCCTAAAACGCTATAAAGTGCATCGTATCATCAGTGTGGTTTTACTTTATATTTTTATAGCTGTAATAATAGCCGGTATAATAATCTTCTTTCTACCTATAGTTGTGAATGATATAAGTGATTTTCTAAATTCTTTGCCGACGACTATTTCTTTGAATGATATCTGGAATCCTATCAGTGATGTTGGCTCGACCGTCGGTTCAGTATCACCAGCTATTACGAGTCATTCAATATCCGTTGTTGAATATATAAAAGGATTCCAAACTCTCCTTGTTGGTACCAGCGCGAGCGCGTTCAAGACAGCAAGCATAGTCTTTGGCGGATTCTTGTCTTTGATTTTGATTATCGTATTGTCATTTTATTTGTCAGTTCAAGAAGAAGGAGTTGACGATTTCTTGCGCATAATTACGCCAGTTAAACATCACGATTATATTATTGATCTCTGGAAACGTTCTCAACGCAAAATTGGTTTGTGGTTGCAAGGTCAAATTTTACTCGGCATAGTTGTTGGTGTTTTGGTATACCTAGTCTTGATGGTTGTTGGTATTCCTCACGCGCTAGTTTTGGCGCTCCTAGCAGGGCTTTTCGAGATCATTCCAGTATTTGGTCCTATAATTTCTTCTATTCCCGCAATCTTAGTGGCGTTCACAGAAAACGGAGTCGGTACAGGATTTTTGCTTATTGGCTTGTACCTCATTATTTATCAATTTGAAAGCCAGCTGTTCTATCCGTTAGTTGTGAAGAAAGTCGTTGGAATCTCGCCGATCGTGGTTATCCTTGCATTGGTTATTGGTGCAAAATTGGCTGGCGTTCTTGGCGCATTGATCGCTGTGCCACTTTCTGCGGCTTTTATGGAATATGTTCACGATATTGAAAAGTATAAGAAGGTGGAGATTGCGGAGAGGGAAACGATGAAAAGTTAATTATTTACTAAGGTCGGACCTCATTAGCCCTTTGCAGGGACACGATTTTCCCTGTACACTAATTCTTAATGTCCTCAAAACCATTCTACATAACAACCACGCTTCCGTACGTTAATGCTGAACCGCATATTGGTTTTGCATTGGAGATTATTCGAGCGGATATTATTGCCAGAGCAAAAAATCTTGCTGGATATGAGGTATTTTTCAATACTGGAACCGACGAGCATGGTACAAAGATTTATCGCAAAGCCAAGGAACAGGGAATTGATACACAAGTTTACGTTGACGGCTTGGCGCAGAAATACAAAGAACTCATGCCACTTTTAGGTATTTCTACTTCTGGTAACGGAATTACGTTTAACTTTGTCCGCACGACTGATGCTCATCACAAGATGGCTGCGCAGGAATTTTGGAAAAAAGTCGCGGATAATGGATTTATTTATAAAAAAGAATATTCAATAAAATATTGCGTTGGTTGTGAATTAGAAAAAACTGAATCAGAACTGGTAAATGGTAGATGCCCATTGCATCCGGCGCAGGAATTGGAAACTATTCAAGAAGAGAATTATTTTTTCAAAGCCAGCGCTTTTCAAGATAAACTGATTGATTTGTATGAAAAGAACCCAACTTTAGTCGTACCCGATTTTCGTTTCAATGAAATCAAATCGTTATTGAAAAATGAAGGTCTAAAAGATTTTAGCATTTCGCGCTTGGCGACTAAAATGCCATGGGGTGTGCCAGTGCCAAATGATCCAACCCAAGTCATGTATGTCTGGTTTGACGCGCTGGTTGATTACATTTCAGCGATTGGTTGGCCTGATGATGAGGTTGCCGGAAAAAAGCAATCAGGCGCTTTCAAAAAATGGTGGGTGGAGACAGGTGGTGTTGTTCAATATTGTGGCAAAGATAATTTGCGTCAACAATCGGCAATGTGGCAAGCAATGCTCATGGCGGCAGGACTTCCTCCGTCAAAGACTATAGTTATTGATGGTTTCATCACTGGTGAGGGTGGTTTGAAAATGTCCAAATCACTTGGGAATACTGTTGATCCATTGGATCTTGTCAAAGAATATGGCACTGACGCTTTGCGTTATTATGTGGCGCGAGAGTTGAGTCCTTTTGAAGACAGCCCATTTACTATTGAAAAATTCAAAGAAGGCTACAATGCGCATTTGGCAAATGGGGTGGGAAATTTGACGAGTAGGATTATGAAGATGGCTGAAGCGAATATTGAAGTAAATGTAAATGCAAAAATAAACGCAAATGCGGAAGTGATTTCAGTAACTCCTGCAATTCTTGAAGCATATAATTCGGCATTGGCTCGCTATGACATCAAAACCGCGGCAGATATTATTTGGTCAAAGATTGGTGAACTTGACGCGATTATTCAAAAAGAAGAACCATTTAAAAAAGTCAAAGATCCTGCAACAAAAGATCATGCAGTAGAAATTATTGAGCAATTGGTAAAAGGGTTAGCTGAAGTTGCTTTGCTTCTTGAACCAATTTTGCCTACAAGCGCGGAGATCATCAGGAAATGTATTGCGGAAAATAAGTCTCCAGCACAGCCTTTATTTATGAGAAAATAGTGCGGTGAATTTTAGCGAGGTGAGGCCTCGCTACTCGTTACTCGCTACTAATATGAATCTAAAATACATCGACATTCACGGCCACATAAATTTTCCTGAATATGATTCAGATAGGGAAGGGGTCATAAAGCGTGCACACGATTCTGGTGTCGGTATTGTAACTGTTGGAACTGGGCTTGAATCGTCACGGAAAGCAATTGAATTGGCAGAGACACATGAAAATATCTGGGCAATTGTCGGTATTCATCCGATTGATACGCATGCAGATGTGGCAGTTTCCGAATTTGCTGGCATTAAAGAATTGGCGAGACATCCGAAAGTTGTAGCTATTGGCGAATGTGGTCTGGATTATTTTCATTCAAAACCAGAGGATATTTCACTTCAGAAAGAATTATTTGAAAAGCATATTGCATTGGCAAATGAAGTTGAAAAGCCACTGATGTTACATGTGAGAAACGAAAAGGCGAATTCGAAAGGTGGGGCAGTTTCGAATTTGAGGACGGAAGCCATTTATGATTCAAATGCACCAACTCATAACGCTTATCAAGAAGCAATCACTATACTTAAAAAATCCGCAAAAGTGCGCGCTAATTTCCATTTCTTTGCTGGCACTCTTCAGGATGCGCGAGATATTGTCGAAATGGGGAATACTATGTCATTTACTGGTGTGCTTACATTTGCCAGAAATTACGATGAAATTATCAAAAACGTACCGCTGACGCATATTATGTCAGAAACTGATTGCCCGTTTGTTAGTCCAGCTCCGTATCGTGGAAAAAGGAATGAACCGTCGTACGTAATCGAAGTGGTGAAGAAGATTGCGGAAATAAGGGGAGAAAGTGTGGATATGATAGCTGGGCAATTGGTTGAGAATGCGAGGCAAGTTTTCGAGGTGCAACCTACGTAGGTAGCACCTCCATATTTTCAAATCTTCATTACTTCTTTATCGTTTCTTCAGTGTTTCTTCATTCCGGTTTGATACAATTGGCAAACCTCCGCATATCAGATCATTCCAACATGCTTTACCTGCGCAGGCATGGCTGGAATAGATGTTCTTGCGTTGGGGCATAATCCGTGATAATGTCACGTTATATTATAAGTAACGTAGTACGTCCCTTAACTCGAAGGGTCCCGAGAGGAATATTCCACTAGGGTCACAGACTACAACAAACACATGACAGAGACAATTCACGATGACCAATCGGTCTATGAGATAGGGTATCTTATTGCTGGTGTTCCGGACGAAAAAGTCCAGGACGAAGCAGGATCCCTAAAAAAGATTATTGGAGACGCTGGTGCCGTGGTTATAGCTGAAGAAGCACCACATCGCCAACAACTCGCATACACTATCCGCAAAAAGACAGTGTCAGGAGGATATGAAAAGCATGCCGCGGCTCATTTTGGCTGGGTTAAGTTCGAGCTTGGATCTGACAAGATCGAAGCTGTCAAAAAGGCCATCGAACTTCACCCTTCAGTCTTGCGTATGTTGCTCATTACCACTGTTCGCGAGAATACCTATCTCGGCAAGCGCGCGCCAGCCGTGGTCTTGGCAGTAGTTCCAATGACAGCCACAGTTTCCGGTGCACTCATTGAAGAGAAAAAAGACGTTGCCCCAGCGAGTGTCGAAGAAATGGATAAGAGCATCGATAATATGGTAAAGGAGGTATAATTATTAATATCCAAATCTCAAATAACAAAGGATTTGGAAATAATCAAAACCACTATGTACCTAAACAAAGTATTAATTATAGGAAACCTTACTCGCGATCCCGAGCTCAAAGCTCTGCCATCAGGCATGAAAGTTTGCAGTTTCGGTGTAGCGACAAATCGTACTTACAAAGATAAAGAGGGTAATAAACAGGAGACCACGGAGTTTCATAACGTTTCAGCTTTTGGAAAGATCGGAGAGCTCGTTGCGCAATATATGAAAAAGGGTTCGCAAGTATATCTCGAAGGACGTCTCCAGACTCGTTCGTGGGATGGCAAAGATGGTGAGAAGAAGTATCGCACGGAAATCATCGCGGATACAGTACAGTTCGGCAATCGACCAACAGGAGCAGGTTCAGCTAAAAGTTCTGTTGGTGGCGCAAGTTCAGCCGGAAGTGTCGCTAGTACAGCGAAAGATGGCGAATCATCTGACGCGCCAGCTGATAAGATAGATTATCCAACTGAAGAGATCAATCCAGACGATATACCATTTTAGAAATTAAAAAATTAACTTATTCAACAATTAAACCATTATGAAAAAGCAGTGTTATTTCAGTCAGCATAATATCAAGTTCATCGATTACAAGGATACAGAGGTGATCAAGAAGTTTTTGAATCCTCATGGACGCATTCTTTCACGCAAGCGCACGGGTATTGCGGCAAAGTATCAACGTCAGTTGGCGGTGGCAGTAAAGCGCGCACGATTCATGGCGTTGCTTCCGTACGTTGCGAGTTAGAAAATAAGAAAACCAGTAGCAAAATACATGTGGGTGAGGATACATTGCGGAGCCATTTCGGGCGAGTGAGGATGCGAATACTTGGAGCATCCGCAAGACTCATTGAGGTTTTTGAGCACAGCGAAAAAACCCAATGAGTGGACAGCTCCTGTAAGGAGTAGCAATTTTAAAAACGGTATGGACGTAAGTCCTTACCGTTTTTAAAATATGCGTGTATCCGAATCCCACATGTATTTTGCTACTGGTTTTCTTATTTTCCGACACGCTCACGATACTCTCCAGTCTCGGTATTGATGCGAATAATTTCACCTTCATTGATGAATAGGGGAACGTTGATGGTCGCGCCAGTTTCGAGAGTGACGACTTTCTGACCACCGGTGGCGGTGTCGCCCTTGATGCCTGGAGGTGCCTCAGTGACGCGTAATTCGGCGCTAATAGGCATTTTGAAGCCCATAGGTAACTCGTTGAACAAGAGTTGTTCGACGATGGTGTTTGGCTTGAGGAATTTGGCTTGGGTACCAGCTTGGTCTTCGGTGACTTTGAAACGTTTTGAAGGATCTTCTGCTTCACAGAACCACCATTCACCACGACCGTTGTAGAGATATTTGACCTCGCGAGATTCGATCTCTGCTTCTGGAACCTTGTCTGATACGTGAAATGAATACTCGGTAACCTTGCCAGTTATGAGGTTTTTAAGCTTGGTGGCATTGACTGGTTTGCGTTGTTGCTTGCGGAAGACGTGCGCGGAAAGGACTTCGTATGGAGCACCATCGAGGACGATGAATTTCTTTTCGGTAATTTCGCTGTATTCGAGGAGGGACATAGTTGAAGAGATTAGAATATTGGAAACTTAATAATAGGTGATTGGGGTAGTCTATAGGGTTTGGTGGAAAAAAGCAAAACCCCGCCGAAGCGGGGAGTTGCTATAGAAAATTCCTTAATTCATCCTCACCCATATCTATCTTTTTGAGAATTTCTTTGACGAAATACCTTCTCATATCTTTATTGTGTTGCGGGATACATAAAATATGATCTTTCGTATCCTTGAGAAAGAAATGACTTCCGGTTATTCGGAATACGGTGAAGCCTGCACGCTCCAACGCTCTAATAAAGCGTTTGGAGGTTATCATAGGTAAGCGCATTCAGAAAGAAACCGACAATGGTATAAGGAGTCGGGATTGCTTCTTGAAAGACTTCTTTTCCCTGGGGATAGCTTCACCGGTATCCTTGAGACATAATATATATCCTTCTAAAGCGTCCTTTGCCATTGCGATTGCTTCTTCTAGTGTGTTTCCATACGTAATACAACCTTTTAAAGTTGGAAACTCTACAAGGTAGTATCCACCTTCTTCTTCAATCTTTTTTATTTTTGCAACATAGGTGTATTTTCCCATGCTTAAAATGATATCACTATTCATAATGTTTACAAGTTAGTTGATAATTGTTCTGAATTTCAAAAATAAATTTTCTACCCCTGATTCAATTTCGCCCTAATCACTTTCAAGATCTCATTTTTTACCGGAACATTTTCTTTGAGGAATTGCCTTGTGGCATCATAGCCGCGACCAAGCTTTACTTCACCGAATGAATATGATGATCCAGACTTGGAAAGGATGGAATATTTTTCACCAAGAGCGATGATTTCGCCTTCTTGGGAAATACCTTCGTTGTACATGAGATCGAACTCTGTCTGCTTGAATGGTGCTGCGACTTTATTTTTCACTACTTTTACGCGACAACGACCACCCATGATTTCTTCACCTTTCTTGATCTGGGCAATGCGGCGAATATCGAGACGAACTGAAGCGTAGAATTTCAGAGCCTTACCACCTGGGGTGGTTTCTGGATTGCCGAACATAACACCGATTTGCATACGGATTTGGTTGATGAAGATGACAACAGTTTTTGACTTGGCAACGATGGCTGTCAATTTGCGGAGTGCTTGTGACATGAGACGCGCTTGAGCGCCGACGTGATGCGCACCCATGTCTCCTTCGATTTCTGCGCGTGGCGTGAGGGCGGCGACTGAGTCAATGACGATGACGTCCATTTTATTTGTACGGATCAAGCTATCAACAATTTCGAGTGCTTGCTCGCCAGTGTCAGGTTGGGAAATTAGTAAATCGTTTATTTTGACACCGAGCTTAGTGGCGTATTCTGGATCCATAGCATGTTCCGCGTCAATATAAGCACAAACACCATTTTTCTTTTGGGCTTCAGCGACGACGTGCAAAGCCAAGGTTGTCTTGCCAGATGACTCTGGGCCGAATATTTCTATAATACGGCCACGAGGCATACCACCAATACCTAGAGCCCAGTCGAGGCCGAGTGAGCCGGTAGGGATGGCGTTGACGTTGACCTTTGGTTTCTCGCCAAGTTTCATAATCGAATCCTCACCAAACTTGGTGCGGATGGCGTCGAGGGCATCACTGATGCCAGTACTTTGTTTTTTATCTGCGGTTTTTAATTCTGCAGTTTCTAAGTCTATCTTTTCATCTCCTGCTTGAGTAGATACGGATGGGGAAGGGGCATTTACAGGCACGCCGCCTTTTCCGTGCTTTGCTGCTGGAGCAAAAGCTGGTTTTTTCTTTAATGACATAAATTCAATTGATTAGATCTGATAATTCGCAGTCATGCGACTGCGGCTTCGTTCGCAGGTTCACAGGTTGCAGGCGTGGTGCAATTATATCATAGAACAAATCGTGGGTGCCTATTATTAAAATCAAAAATGTGCAAAACCTGTGGGTAAGGTAGAGGAAGAGGTATTTTGTTATCTTGAAAACTCGCAACATACACCTACCTCAAAATTTTACAACTTTATTCAACCTCCGTGGTGATTCCAATTTTGAGTCCGGTGTTATTCGCTCAAACAGTTCAAGATAACAAAATACCTCTTCCTCTACCTTACCTCACAACCTGTACCTGTTCTTGCACAGTCCTATTGAACTGATCGTGTGCCACCAGTGTCAGTATATTTGTCCCAGGAAAAACAATTATCGTCTCATTAAAATTACCTTGTTCATCTATAGTTACAGTTTTACCATTCAAAGTAATCGTATTGGCGCGCTCTACACGACCGATGATGTGAGTTGTTGAAGATGTTATGGATGCATAATTAGTAGGCTCAGAAAGGGTAATGCGTGGTCCACGAGCATAGGCGAATGAGCGCCAAATAGCATAAGCAATAATTAAAAGTACAATAAGGATTGCAGATCCGATTTTAATAATTCGTAGGAAGGTGGTACGGGTGAAGGGCATAGGTACAGTATAAGGAAAAAAGCAAAGATGGAAAGAGGGAAAAAGAAATAGGAGAGGGGGCTTAAATTGCCGGCTTTTCAGGAGTTTCACCAGCCGCATCCAATAATTTATCAGCGGCGGCCTCCATCGATGAACTTCCACCTATAACATCCCTAGGCTTGGAACCATTTGCGGGTCCAATTACTCCGTGTCCCTCAAGAAGATCCATGAGTTTTGCGGCGCGAGAATAACCGACACCAAGTTTGCGTTGCAAGTATGAAGTTGAAGCTTTGCCACTGGACATGACTTCTTCACGAGCGGCTTCATAAAGTTCATCTTCTTCTTCAAGTGAATCACTGTCCATCATTGCATCGAACGCGGCTCCTGAACCAAGCTCGGTTGGAGTTAGATTGATTTCATTATTAATCTCATCTCTATATTGATCAACCAAGAATTTAACAACTTTTTTGACTTCGGATTCGGTGATGTATGCAGACTGGAGACGAACTGGTTTTGACATTTCACCGCCGAGGTAGAGCATGTCACCAGCGCCAAGAAGTTTTTCGGCGCCTTGTTGGTCGAGGATAGTGCGCGAATCGATCTGCGAAGTGACTTGAAGCGCGACACGAGTAGGGATGTTGGCTTTGATGAGACCAGTGATGACATTCACACTAGGACGTTGAGTTGAAATAATGAGGTGAATACCTATGGCGCGACTCATTTGAGCGAGACGGACGATAGCGGATTCGAGTTCGCGAGGATAGGAAGACATAATATCCGCCAATTCATCGATAATAACGACGATATATGGCATGGTCTCTGGCAACTTAACTGCGGCGTCATCATCCTTGGCAGAATTGGCATGTTCTTTTTTCCACGCCGCTACCGCTGGCGCCAAAACATTTTTGTGATATGAATCAATATCACGACTGCCACTCTTTTCGAGAACATCGTAACGGCGACTCATTTCTTTGGCTGCCCACTTCAGGGCTAGAATAGCTTTCTTGGGATCAGTGATGACGGGCGTGAGCAGGTGAGGGATTTTATTATACATCGTGAGCTCAACGCGCTTCGGATCGATCATGATGAACTTCAAGTTTTCCGGAGAGTTGCGATATAGTAGAGAAGTAATTAGAGCATGAATAGTCACGGATTTACCGGAACCAGTTGCACCAGCAATAAGTGCGTGAGGAGCTTTGGCAAGGTTAGCGAAATGAGCTTTGCCAGCAATATCTTTACCAAGTGACATGAGGAGAGGTTTTTCTGATTCTTGGAAATCTGTCGCGGCCAAAAGTGTTGCCAAGCCGACAGTTGTCTTTGCGGTGTTAGGCACTTCGATACCAACGAGTGATTTGCCAGGAATTGGAGCTTCGATACGAATAGGGTGGGCGGCGAGTGCAAGTGAAAGATCATTGTTGAGGGCGACGATTCGAGAAAGCTTCACGCCTTCCGCGGGTTTCAAAGCATAACGAGTGACGGAAGGTCCGATGGAAATCTCATCCATTTCAACAGTAATATTGAAATTCTGAAGAGTGCGTTTGATGATATTGGCATTGGCTTTGATGTCTCCAGTTTCTGGTTTGCCTTTGTCTTTTTCAAGAAGGTTGAGCGGCGGAGGGGTGAAGTCTTTGAGATATGGAATCGCGCTTGCGCCGGCAAAATACGATTCGTCATCATCAGAAAATATTGAACCACCACCCTTTTTGCCACTGGTTCGTGCCTTCTCTTCATCGCGCTTTTTCTGTTCCGCAGCAACACGGGCGATTTCTTCACGTTCTAGATTGCTGATGGGTCCACTGGCACCAGCAACGGCATTGTCTATCATCCGCTGTTCATTGGCATCAATCTTTCCATCTTTATTTACGGCAATTTTCGGATCTATTTTTATTTTCTTCCATACTCCTTCTTCCATTTCCCATGATTTGCTGAAATATCTCCAAAAGAGCAGATGTTCGAATGATATATGCAAACCAAATGTCATGATGATCGAGGTGATAAAGATCACGGTCAAGAGGGTAGTGGTAGCCCAGATATCCAATAGTCCGATCAATGGTGCGGCAATCCATCTACCAACAACTCCTCCAGCCTCGGCATAGCTGATATGGATGAGTCCGAGCCCTGATATGAAAAATAGGAAAACGCCAATAATTTTTGATATCTCAACTTTTTTCTTGATGCCTTGCAGGAATGATATTCCGAGCATGGCGAACATGATGGGGATGAGGTAATAGCCGACACCAAAGAAGCGCATGAGGAATAGATAAGCGTAGTTGCCGAAGCCTGCCTTACCGAAAGCGGCTAGAAGTGAAAGGATTGTTAATAAGAATGAGAAGAGGGCGAGAATAGTGCGCACGGTTTCGTCTTTCATCTCGTTCCAGAAATGGATCTTTTTTCCAAGGTCTTTATTTTTCTTTGCCATGGGTTAATTGTACCACTTCATGCCTAAAAACTGAAAACCATGAATAAGCGCGGCAAATTTTGAGAAATAAAAAACCAGAAAATAAAAAATAGTAGTTGAACAGTCTTGTTAGATTTATTTTTGGGTATACAATTGTCCTACGCCTGCATGGTCGATTTTAGTAGTTCTAATTTTAGCAAAATAAGTTATGAGTGCAATAATATCTCCTCTAATGCAACACGATTTGGTCACAAAGAAAGAGTTTGGTGAGTTCAAAGGTGAAATAAATGGTCGGTTTGATTCTGTGGATGGCCGTTTTGACGCAGTTGATAAGCGCTTCGACGAATCAAAATCAGATGCAGAGCACTATATGGGTGTTTTGCGTGATGGATTCCGTGATGACATGCGTGGACCAAATGATTGGGTCAAACATCTAACTGAAAAAGTAACTGAGCTTGATCAAAAGATTGATGGTATGGATGTAAAGTTTGAGAATAGGTTTCTTCGCTTAGATGTCAGATTCGATCTATTCGAGGAAAAACTCGATATTCTTCTAAAGCGTAGTGCCCAATAAAGTATGATTAATTGGAAAAAATATAACAAAGGAGAAAAACCCTTTGAGCCATGGTTCATTGAAATGATGGAAAAAAATGATAGAGAATGGCAGGTATATTTTGAAGATTGGAAGCGCAGAGTTAGTAAAAATTACGTATGTAAATATTGTAAGTCAAAATAACAAAACACCCCGAGCGACCATCAAAGTTGTGGGGTGTTTTGTTATACACAAACCACCCTTGCACCTTTTTTGTATTGGACTATAATGGACATATCAAAGACATAAGAAAATTGTCAATTTCTCTAAAAGACAAGTATTTCAATAAAAGACACATAAGGACAAAAACACATGGACAAAAAGGACAAAAATAATCAATCGGAATTCAATGATCCATTCAAGTGGAAATCACTTGGTTTTTTCTCACCCGAAGAGTATTTATTGTACATTTTCAAAAAGACAGAAAAGATTACTGCCGCATTATATTTGGTTTCAGGACTTCTAAAAGACGCTGAACCGATGAAGTGGGAACTCCGCGATCATGGTATGGAACTGATGTCTTCGTCCTTTATGGCCTCAAGTAATGTGCCAGGGGATAAAAATGCGGTAATCCAGTCTTTGTTCACGGCGGCTTTGGAAACAATTTCACTGTTGAATGTTGCCCGTATTTCAGGGATGATTAGTGACATGAACCATTCTTTGCTTGTTTCAGAAATTGACAACATAGTTGCTATGCTCCGCGATCGTCTGGCGGAGAGCGCGGAAAATGCTGGCTATGTCCTTTCTGAAAATTTCTTTAAGACACCGGATATGTTCGCGACTGGATTTAAAATGGACAATAAGGCGTCGGGTAGGAATGATGGAGGTGGTTCTAATAGACACGATTTACGATTTACGAGTCACGATTCAGGAAAAATAAGCTCTCAACAAGGACATTCGAGTACTCAAGTCAAGAAATCTCAAAGACAAGAAATGATAGTGGCTGTCCTTAAAGGTCAAAGTAAGTTGACAATTAAGGACTTTTCAAAGGTCATAAAAGACTGCAGTGAGAAGACGATTCAACGGGAATTGATCGATTTGCTCAAGTTGGGGGTTATTAAAAAAGAAGGGGAACGCAGGTGGAGTAGGTATTCGCTGAAGTAGTTGACTTTTAGCCCTATTTCCCCTAATATAGCTCTATATCTCATAGACATACAAACAAAGCTATATTTCTGTAAGAATATTGGTTTTTGCTCGTTAT
>JAVHOW010000005.1:0-5356 GCA_036170235.1 Minisyncoccota bacterium | reverse complement strand
TGAGTTATAATGTTTTGTAACGAGTGCGTAAGAGTTTTTATTCTTATACATTCGTTCCCAGAGCATTGTTAAATTATAGTGTGATGGGAGTCCTACCTCGCTAAAGCTTCGTAGGATAAAAACGAACTTTGACAAATCAATAATAAAGGTCAAATGATTCGTTATTTTTGTTTGCCACAAAATTTTTTATAACCGTGTCGATAGCAGTTATGAAAAATGTGGAAAGTATTATTAACTTAGTTTACTAAACCGCATTAACTTCCCTCGTCTTATTAGTAATATAGGGAAGGTGCGTTAAATTATAAAAATCAATGAAAAAGTTTCTTATTGCTTCAGGCGTAGCCGTTTTGGCTTTCGCCACAGTCGCAGCCGCACAGACTTTCAGTGCTAACCTCACGGTTGGTTCAACAGGTTCTGATGTCGTTGCTCTTCAGACAGCTCTTATGAATGCTGGATTCAATATTCCAGCTATTGCTTCAGGTGTTGCATCCAAGGGTTACTTTGGTTCACAGACACAGGCAGCAGTCAAGCTTTATCAAGCTTCAAAAGGTGTTCCTAACACTGGTTTCGTAGGTCCTTTGACCCGCGCAGCTTTGAATGCAGGTGGTTCAGTTGCTACTCTTCCTCCAGCAGGATTTGTTTGTCCAGTTGGTTACAGTTGTGTAGCTAATCCAGGAACAACTCCAGCTCCAACCACATCTCTTGGTCAAACAGACGGATCAATTTCTGTCACAACATCAAGTTATGTTTCTACAGGTGCTTCTATCAAAAAGGGTGAAACAAAGAACGTTGTTGCTGTAAAACTACAGGCAACAGCAGGACCTGTTTCAGTTACTCGTGTTGATGCACACTTCTCTGTACGCCCATGGTTGTTCTTCAGTCAAGCACAACTCGTTGATTCTACAGGAAAGGTTCTTGCTACAAAGACTCTCGGTAGCATTAATGATGTTACCGAAGTTAATGTTGGATCAGATTACCTCGTACGATTCGATGGTCTCAACTATGTTGTTACTCCAGGAACAAATCCTGACGTAGCTGTAAACGTTTCAGTTCTTGGTGCAACAGATAAGATTCCTGCTGCAGGTCAGGCTGTTGTAGCAACAGTTCCTGCAAATTCTATCAGAACAGTCAATGGATTGGGCTTTACTGATTCAATTGGCGGTGCTGGTACAGTTGGTAATTCAGGTTATTCAGCATTTACCTTGACCTCAACAGCTTCTGTTGCTGATATCTCTTCGAAGGTAAGTGCAACTTCTCCAGCATCACAGGTGACAGTACCAGTTTCAGCTACTGTAGCTACAAACAATGTTACATTGGGAATGTTTAGCTTGAAGTCAGCAAACAACTCAGCAACAGTTAATGGTTTGAATATCCAAACTAACACTGTCGGTGGAGGCTCAGGTGCTCTTCAAACAACAGTGTTCAGTAATGTAAGACTTATGGTTGGTTCACAATCATATGGTGCGCTTACATTCACCAATGCTGGTCTAGCAACTTTCACAAATCTAACCATTGCATTACCTCAAGATATATGGACAGATGTTAAGATAGTTGCTGATGTTGCTGCTACATCTACAGATGTTACAGCTTCATCCACGCTTGATGTAAGTACAATTACTGCTATTGATTCTACATATACAACAGCTACGATTGCTGGTAGTGATCAGACAAGTGTTAACACACTCTTGACGATTAATAGTGTGTCAGTAAGTAACACAAGTGCTATTAAGACCCAGGATGTTATTGGTGAAGCAAGTGGTCCAGTTATCGCTACAGCTGTTGCGTATACATTCACTTTGACTAACAATAGTTCAAATAGTTTGTATGTTTCTTCAGCGGTTGCAACATTGATCAATGGAACATCAACTACTCCAGCAAGTAATGCTTCTTCTACAATCTCAGCTATCGAGCCGATTGCAGCAGTTGCTGGTGATGGTACAGGATATTATGTCCTTCCATCAGGATCAGGACGCACATTTACAGTTTCTGGTCTTATCCAGAAGCCAGGTGGTGCAGTTGCATCACAGAGGTTGACTATCACAAGTATCCAGTACGGTGCAACAACCGCTGGTACAGGTTCTTCAATCACTTCTGGTCTAACGACATTGACTTACGCAACAATTATCTAACGATAGTATTAGCTTAAGTTAACTTCTCCTCCCAACGGGTCACAATGTTGGAACCCTTCGAGAAAACCTCGGGGTGATAGAACAAAAACCGCTTTCGAGGCAACTCGGAGCGGTTTTTGTGTTGGGGGGATGGGGAGGGTAGGAGATGGTGGGGTGTGCGCAGGGTAGACCTACGCATGTTTTGCGCGTGGAGGTGTCACCTATGGAGGTGACACCTCGGGTTCTGGTAAACCGGAAATCTTCATTACTTCTTTATCGTTTCTTCAGTGTTTCTTCATTCGGGTTTGATACGATTGGGGGATGGAAGTTTTTATTGATGAATCAGGTGATTCGGGATTTAAGTTTGAACGTGGTTCAAGCCGTTTTTTCACCGTGGGCTTGGTTATATTTAATGATGTTAGTGAGTCTATGAGGTGTTATAAAGCTATTTCAGATCTAAAAAGTAAGTTCGGCTGGAGTGATTCTGATGAATTCCATTTCAAGAGAAATTCAGACAAGGTTAGGTGTGCATTTTTAAAGACTGTTTCGAAGTACAATTTTATTTATTATGCGATAAGTATGGACAAATCTTTATCAAAATATATATCGAATGAATTTCATAATAAGGAGTATGTGTATATCTATGTCCACAAACTTGTTTTTGAACGCGCAAAAGAAAAGTTAACACAAGCAGATGTCTTTATTGATATAAGTGGCAATCAGGACTTTAGGAGCAAATTATTTAAGCACATACGCAGAAATATGAATGATGATAAAAAGAGAATTAAAAAAATTAGGATGCAGAGATCAGAATCAAATAATTTATTACAGCTGGCTGATTATGTTGCGAGTATAATTAATCGTTCAGTTGCACAGGGTAAATCTACATCAGATGAATATAGAAATATATTGAAAAGTAAAGAAGTTGTCGTCGAGATAATATAAAAGGAAAGCCCCACCTATCTCTTTCGAGAGTGACGGCGATAAACGCCATCGTTCAGTGGGGAAACAATTCCATACACACTATATTAGCAAAAAATTTTATCAAAAGTCAAGGAAGGAAATTCCTCCCCACAACGGGTCACAATGTTGGACACCTTCGCTACGCTACGGCGTTCCCAAGGAACAAAAACCGCTTTCGAGGCAACTCGGAGCGGTTTTTGTGTTGGGGGATGCGGAGGGGGAGAGATGGTGGGTGTGCGCAGGGTAGACCTACGCATGCTTTGCGCGTGGAGGTGTCACCTATGGAGGTGACACCTCGGATCTCTCGGAGTCGGACAAATCTTCATTAAAACTTTATCGTTTCTTCAGTGTTTCTTCATTCGGGTTTGATACGATTGGGGGATGGATGAGTCATATAAATTATTATTCTTAAAAACAAAGGAATACTACTTTTCTATTAGAAAAGTGCGTTGCCCATTACTTAATAATGAATGGGTTTATTTCTCGCGCAAAGGTTTCGAGCATTTGATACGAAAACGCAGGTTCTTGAGACCAATACCAGATCAAATCCGAAGATTTTATTTATTAAAATACGCTAAACAAGTGATTGAAAGCGCTAGAACTTATGAGTATAAGGATGCTAAAAATTTTGTGAAAGTAAAAAGAAACAAGCAAAAGGTTAAAGAAATAACTACTGTTCAGTTTTGGACTCTGTCTCACTCTATACACAGACATGTCATAAAAGTAGTCATTATTCAGGAAGGAAATGGGCGCAGGCACTTTCTAAGTATTATGTCTGGTAGAAAATGAAAAACCCGCTTGCCGCGGGTTTTTCAGAGGCTTGCCGTCAACAATGGTGTCGAACAGGGGACGACTCCCCGCAAGCTTTATGGGCATATAATAGCAAAGAATTTTATCAAAAGTCAAGCAAAATTGATTCCCCCCCAACGGGTCATAATGTTGGACACCTTCGCTACGCTACGGCGTTCCCAAGGAACAAAAACCGCTTTCGAGGCAACTCGGGGCGGTTTTTGTGTTGGGGGAGGGAGGTAGCGAGGTGGAACCTCGCTGTACAGGGTAGGTGTGCGGGAGGAAATCTTTTGCTGTTCACAGTTAGTACACATAAATATAGATATGTGGTAGTAATTTGTTTCTAAAATGTTACAATGCCTAATATGCAAGGAAAAGATCGTTTTCTTAAGGTTTATGCCAATCTTCCGATCAATCTTCGTAATGAAGTGATTGTTATTTTACCGAATGTTGGTCCTGTGACATGGAACGTGGCATTTTTGGAAATAGATGGTGAAACTGAATTAGGAAAAGATATTATAACTACGCTGGTCGATTTAAAAATAATTTAGATTTTGTTAAATATGAATTCTGAAAACAAAAATTATAGTGATGCTGTAAAAGAATTAGTAGCAACCAGACTTGAAACTTTGCCAGTAGGATCGGTTATTTCTGTTGGTTCTAGTGGAGATTTCACAAAGGAACAGATTATCAAGTCAGTTCACGATGGTGACGAAATAGGTAGAAAAATGATAGATATAGAAATGTCATTTTTACAAAGTCTCAAAGATGGAATATTTTATGCAGAACCACATCCTAATTACCAGACCGGATCATGATTTTACTACTCGCTATATTTCTGCATGGGCGGGCGAGTATATAAAAGTGGCATCAACAAAAAGCTTCATGCTAATTGATTTGAGGCGCGATAGAGCAAACAGAAAAGAATTTGAAAGTGTAATCGAAAAGAAAAATCCTAGTTTTGTAATAATGAATGGACATGGAAACACTAGCGAAGTCACAGGGTATAATAATCAAACTCTCGTCAAATTAGGTGAAAATGACGATTTATTGAATGGAAAAGTTACTTATGCAGTATCTTGCCAATCTGCCAAGATGTTGGGTAAAAAAGTCGGTGGAAATTTACACACTACTTATATTGGTTATGTAGATGATTTCATATTTTTATATTTAGAAAAATTCAGAACCAAACCGCTTCTAGATAATCTCGCTTCATTTTTTCTTAAACCATCAAATGCAATACCGATTGCTATATTGAAAGGTCACACCACTGAGTAGGCTGTTTTTAAAGTGAGACAAGAATTTGCGAGAAATGTCAGGATTTTGCTAAGAAGTAATACAAACGTTGATGATTATTCGACTGTTCGATATCTCGTGTGGAATATGAGGAATTTGGTAGTGTATGGAGATCTTCATAAGAAAATATAAGTTTAGTCTCCCACAACGGGTCACAATGTTGGACACCTTCGCTACGCTACGGCGTTCCCAAGGAACAA
>JAVHOW010000004.1:0-15866 GCA_036170235.1 Minisyncoccota bacterium | reverse complement strand
TTTCGTCCATTGCGGAAGATTCTCGACTGCAGCCACCCGTAGGTGTATGGACCGTGTCTCAGTTCCATCGATGGGGGTCACCCTCTCAGGTCCCCTAGGCGTCATAGCCTTGGTGAGCTTTTACCTCACCAACTAGCTGATACCGATCAAGCTGTTCCCAGAGCAATAAATTTTTACTCTTACGAGACCATCGAGATTTACCTATCCTTTCGAATAGCTATGCTCGACTCTGGGGTACATACTTAATTATTACTATCTCGTCTGCCGGTTGCTCCTTGCGGAGCCCCCTTGACTTGCATGCCTTATCCACGCCGCCAGCGTTCATCCTGAGCTAGGATCAAACTCTTAACTATAAGCGAACGGAACAAAATAGAGAGAACTTTACTTCACATCTACATTTGAATTCACTTACTGTTTTTTCATAGCTCATTCTTTTAATTGGAATTATTATATTGGAATATTCTTTGTACTTGCATCGGCCTTCATAGCTCTTTTTTAAGAGCGACGTAGGCCACTACTTTATGCGCCCCGCTAAGAGCCACACAAAATATTTTTTCTTTGACCTCTAGTTAAGGAGGTTTCAGAAAATATTGTACATTCTCATTACTACTATATGTAACTTTCAAAGTACCGACCCTGTTTTCAGGGCGTAGGGTCTATATTACAGGGTGGGAAAAGAAAGTCAAGGGGTGACAGACTGCCTATTTAAAACCTTAAATCACTATTTACTTTTGACGTTATTTTCACCTATAATTATCATGTCTATCGGTTAATCATTAACTGATAGGGTATTACATCCTAGAGCAGTCCTCCTCACAGAGGGCTGCTTTCGTTTATGGATAATTCTACTCTCCAAAAGCCTCATCTTCAACATCCGCCTCCGCATCTTGTTTTGTTTTGTGCACCCGTCCGTCAATATGGTTCGCCGGAGAATAAATCGTGTACAACTTCATCTTATCAGCGCCGGTATTTATAATGTTATGTTCAGTCCCTGCAGGTACCAGGATCGCAGACCCATTTGCAATCGGATATTCCTTCCCTGCCAAAACTGCCTTGCCTGTCCCCTGTTCAAAACGGAAAAATTGATCAACCTTGGCGTGAGTTTCAGCACGGATCTCTTCACCAGGCTGGAGACACATGAGGACGATCTGACTATGAGGTGCAGTGTACACAACCGTGCGAAAATTTTCGTTGGCGAGTGTGTCATGTTCAATGTTTGAGGAGTAAGGCATGAGTGTATTATACACCCTTTACCTCACCTCCACTCTCCCCACTTTCGTACTCGCGTAGAAAACCACCAACCCAATTATCACCACAGCCTCGGCCGCAAACAATGCACTAGTCGGACCAAATGCTTGCCACAAATATCCACCGACGATTCCTGAGATCATTACTCCAAAACCAACGATAGCATTGTACATACCATAGGCCGTGCCACGTTCGTATTCTGGTGTAGTCTTGGCTACAAAAGCTCGTTGGGTAGAGTCCGTACAGGCGGAAAACAGACCCATGATGGCGAATGAAAAGCCGAGCGTGAGTGGCGTGGAAGAAGTTATCAGCGCGAGGTACGACAGAGCCAGGATAGCGTAGCCGAATGCCAGCACTCGCGAGGTGCCGATTTTGTCAGAGAGCTTCCCTGCGGCGTAGGAAAAAAGCGTGAATGAAATGCTGTAGACCATATAGTAGAGCGGGATCGAAGCGATGGTGAGACCAATATTCGTGGTCTGCAAAAGAAGCAAGGCGGATGGCAGAGAGCCGATGGAGAAAATGAAAATCGCTACCAGATACCATTTGAAACGTGGCGAGAATGAACGAAATGTTTTTAATGAAAATATTCGCACACCCGCACCATCACGCGCGATGACCACGTCTTTGACAAAGAAAATAGTTGCGAAAGCAATCAGACCGATGAAGAATGCCGCAATGAATATAGTATTGAAACCACCAGGCCAGCGAGACAAGATCAAATATGCGGCCAATGGGCCCAAGATTCCACCAGCGGTGTCCATGGCGCGGTGATAGCCGAATGACCTACCCATTTCCCCTGCTTGCGATGACACGGAAATGATCACATCGCGCGGTGCTTCGCGAACACCTTTGCCGATACGATCTACGACGCGCAGACCAAGCACGCCAGCTACACTACCCATAATCATGTAGAACGGACGGATGGCTACAGACATGCCATAGCCAATGAAAATAAATATTCGGCGACGTTTGATCCGGTCCGATAGTTGGCCGGAATAGATTTTGATAATGTTCGACGCCCCATCAGCAATACCCTCCACCAGCCCTAAAGAAGCCGCCCCAGCCTTCAAAACTGAGGTGAAGAAGGCTGGAAATGCCGCCAGGATCATTTCATTAGAAAAATCGTTGAAGAAACTCGTCAGGCCCAGAATGAAAATGTTTCGGTTCAGGCCGAAGATTTTGCTGGGTTTTGGTAAGGAGGCAGAATTTTGGGAGGCGGGCGTTGGGGGCATGAGGAGGATTATAGCGTCGAATGAGGACATGTGGAAGCCCAGTACACACACTTGACTTTTAAATATTTAGGGTATAGAATACCTTCTAGGAAGTATGCAATAATAACTTATAGAGTGCTTCGGTGTTCCCTCAGAGGATCTGGGGCTTGGTCGAGCAATCGATCATTAAGCTGAAGAACACCACTTTATGAGACGCTACTTCCGACAAAGGAGACCTGTTCTAACAGGCCTTTTTTGTTACTGTTCAGCAAAAAATTCTTTTCCAGGCGCAAGAAAATTATTCTTCAGATTTTTATAAAACTTTTCACCTAAATGACCCTTTTCTAGATATTGATGTTTACGTTTGTAGTTTATTGCACCATGGCCGGATTGCTCCTTAGCCCTTCCCCATTTCATACCGGCGGGAAGCTAGAGGCTGGTGAGGCGTTCTAGAGTTGTATTATAGCATAAAATAATTAAAATCAACACAACTATAGTGATTAAATCCTATTTGTTTGTCTCATCGCTTTCTATAAATTCAAGAGACGTCCGTGTCGATTGGATTTTCTTACCAGACTTCATTTCGATAATCGTTGTAACTTTGGCAAGTAAATCGTGAGGGCTTACATCTTTTGGATCAATACGCAATTCCCCAGTTCCTCCATCAGAAATCAAGTGAACTTTTTTGCCCGAATCATTTTTATCACCAATAAACAAATGCGTATCTTCTCCATCAATTTGAGTTTTAACCCAAAATTGCTCATCTTCTAACTCTTGTTTTATTTTGACACGAAAATATTGCTCAAAAAGAAAGTGAACGTACTCATTGAGCGGAGTCAGATCTTTTAAGACTTGTTCTTTTGTTAGGAAAAAACCTGTTTTAGGTTCATTTCTCAAAAGTGGTTTAATCTTCTCAAACCGCAATTTTTCAATCTCACTCAAACTATCTTTGATTGCAAAAATCTCATCTTCAACTTTAGATTTATCTAGGTGCAATCTTTCAGATTTTAGTAGACCTTCATTACCCAATTCAAAATCTTTCCGGAGAACTGAAAGCCAAGCTACTATTTTATCTCGAATCTGGTTATTGGTCATAAACACGTAAAAAACATTTTGTTTACTTTCCTACCTGCTTTTCTGTATTGATAATAAACTTTCCTGATTTAACTAGCTTGATACTATTGTAATCATTTAGATTAGTAAATTCAAACTCCCATATTGAGTACGTATTATGATTATCCCTTTCAAAGAAAATCGTATAAACTTTTTTCTTTGTATGTTCTTGCCATTGTCTGTAGGGATAATAAAGTTGTCGAATAATCAAATTTCTATCTCCAGTATTTTTCGCTTCAATAAGTACAACTTTGTCTTTACCCTCATAACCCGCATCAACTTCAGTTTGAACACTTTCGGCAACTAACTTATGTCCACCAACAAAAAACTCAAAATGGGGAGTGTATTTTCTTCCACGGATCGTCAACACCAAACTTGAGTCATTCATAAATGTCCTGACCAAACTAGAGGCATATGCAAAATCCAAATGTTGCATCTCCGAATTACCTACCTCCGATGTCTCTAGCCTAAAATCTAATTTCGAAGAATAATTTTCTGGTTTTTTATCTATTTCAGGAATATCAATAAATCCTTCTCCTTTTACAACCGCATAATAACCGTTTTTCGTCGGCAACAGAAATAAACCCTTATCAATAAAGACTTGTGGTCTTTGTTCACGCGTATCCTGTTTACAAAGAATACGAATCTCCTTCTCGCTTGTAACTTTAAACTTCTGAACCGATTTTTTAATTTGAGCAGCTGATATAAGAAAAGGTGATTTATCAAAATCGTGCTTATCTAAATTATTGTCGTCAAAAATTTTCTGCCATGATCTGCTATTTGCCATAGTAGTTATATTATATCTAACACCCTCTTTTTTGATAAATCTAAAAACTCCTTCTCCATATCAATACCCAGAAACTTTCGACCATGCATAACTGAAGCGATACCAGTTGTCGAACTGCCTGTAAAAGGATCCAGGATAATATTCCCTTTGTTGGTACTTGCCAAAACTATCCTTTTCAATAATTCCAAAGGTTTCTGGGTTGGATGCTTTCCGTATATTTTCTCATCTTTCTTGGGTGTTCCTATAGTCCAGACGCTTTCTGACTCAGGAATATGCCAGACGCTTCTCATTTGCTTCCCGCTATTTTTGAAAAAATCATCAGGCCATTCTTTGGTCTTCATCGCATCATAGTTAAAAGTATGTTTACCTTTTTTATCTTTTCGTGCCCAAATAATAGTCTCGTGGCTTGCTGTGAAGAATCTACAACTCAAGTTCGGTGATGCGTTCGGTTTGAACCATGAAATGTCATTCAGGATATGATATCCCAGTGCTTGTAATGCGTGACCACATTGGTAAATCGAGTGGTAAGTGCCACTGACCCAGAGCGTTCCATTTGGTTTCAACACACGCTTACACGCTTCAAGCCAACGATGATGAAAATCGTAATCGTCCTGAAATCCTTTACTTTTATCCCAATCACCTTTGTCGACACTGACCATTTTCCCGGCATGCACACTAAAGCCGCCATTTGAAAGATTGTATGGCGGGTCTGCAAAGATCATATCTATTGAATTTTCAGGTAACTGAGCGAGAATATTTATCGAATCCCCGTGATACAAAACGAAATCCCCTTTCTGAAAATAGGGCTTTGTTTCAACGCGAGATAATATCTTCTTGTTAATCATAACTGGCGATAATGGGGTTGTAATGTACATAGTATATTAAATTAAGAGCTATTGCTAATCTAGCCATTTCCCTAAAAAATAGTTGCAATTTAGAACAAAAATCGTGGCCTACCGGTGAGAAAACTTTGTTACCGAGAATTGTATCAAACAAAAAAATCCTGGAAAGGTTCCAGGGTCGGATAAAGTGTGGATAATAAAAAAATTAGTTTCCCCCACCTTTAATACCAAAAAGTCAAATTAAAAGTTAGAGGCTTAACTTTTAATTTGAGCTGACCTAATTAAAAATACAAACTTATCTAATTTTGCCACTATTCAGACTTTTCCCCTCCCCCACCTCCTCCTCACATACTCCAACGACACTGTCGACAGTAGAAACCCCACCGTGGGCACGATTGTGTTGACGAATGGCTTGGGCAGGTCGGCGGCGAGGAAGAAGAGGACGAGACACACGTAGGTGAGCACAGCTATCATGATGCGGCGGGTAGGCGCTCTTTCCCAGCCTTTGGCGGCTTCGACGCGGGCGTTACGGGACTTGAGGGCGGCGATTTCGGCTGATAGGGTTTCGAGGGTTGGTGCTGGTGTGGTGGGGTCGGAAGGATTCATAAGAGGATGGTAACATTTATAAGAAAATATAGAAATATCCTTATAAATCAACTAAAATAAGCGACTTTCTTATTCTAGTTGAGTAGAGTAGCAAACTTACACCACCTCCTTCTTGATTTTGAGTACCAGACTCCCCTTTAATTTTCCTGGGTATGATGACGATTTGAGTAGGGTTACAGCTTCGTCTAACCCAATAAATTTTTCTGGGGATGTAGTGAGGGCGTGCTTGTTTAGTGCGCGACCAGTGACGAGATAGTTGCGGAGGATGCTAGTGGCCCAGATGCGAAACTGGGTGGCTTTCTTGGAATTGACCCGGTAGCCGACGGCGATGATGGCGTCGAGGTTGTAGAATTTAGTTTCGCGAGTCACCTTGCGAGCACCTTCATGTTGAACTATCCGGAATTTCCGGATAGTTGAGTTGCGTTCTAATTCTTGGCTTAAAAAGATATTTTGCAGATGTTCATTCACCGTACGGACATTTACCTCGAATAATGACGCTACCTGTTCTTGTGACGCCCACAACGTATCTTTCTTCACATCGGCGCGTAGTTCGACATTACCGTTTTTGTTGGTGTAAAGAACGACATTATTTTCTGATAATTGCTGTGATTGATTTTTGTTTAGTTTATTCATATAAGAAATAATTATTTATAATACAAACGAGTCGCAGGCGTTGATGGTAAATATACAACGAAAGTCAAACCTAGCGAAAAATAAATGGTGATAAAACTGTGACTATTGTGGGGACAGAGTAATCTCCTAGCCCTTTTCCTCATTTCATGGTACAGTTCGCTCTCATTACATTTTATGAAAAACACCTCCCACAACCCACGATTCCCTCGAAAAGCTAGACCTTCGTCTCGCACGCGATTTGGTGGACAAGCTGGCGCACCACAAAAAAGCTGGGGCAAGACTCATTTCGGCAAGATCGAAGGTTCTGCGGCCGTACGTGATGCTCGTAGACCAATCCACACTGACACTTCACGCCCAGCCGCCCCATTCACCAAAACTCCCCGCCTCAAAGGACCATCACCCATCCCTACTCGCGCTCCTGGTGAATTCCCAATGCGTATCAACAAATATCTGGCATGGAAAGGTTATGCCACACGCCAAGGCGCTGACGAAATGATCAAGAGGCGCGCGGTGACCCTGAACGGTCGCCTGGCTATTCTCGGCGATCAGGTGCAGGAAACCGACGTTGTGGAATTGCGCTCCAACCGCCAGCCGGAAACTTACATCTATTACGCCTACAACAAACCACGCGGCATCACCACCGAACCAACACTACGAGGCAAAGACATAAGTCAATCTATAACTTTGAAAGGAGTCTTCCCAGTCGGCGGACTCGATGTCAATTCTGAAGGTCTGGTGATCTTGACCAATGATCGTCGCATCGTGAATCGCCTACTCAACCCCGCTCATGCTCACATGAAAGAATATCTCGTGCGCACCGTGAATCCAGTCAAACCGAATTTCAAAGAAAAAATGGAGTCTGGCATCGTTCTCGAGCATGGCCGTGGTCGTGGAGCAAAACGAACAGCCGATGGTGCGCAAACAAATATTCCCGCAGAAATGCCTATCCAGTGCAACGTGCATATGATGCGCGAGAATCTATTTAGTATCCGCGTCACCGAAAATGACAGCCGCGTGCGTCAGATGTGTTCCCTCTTTTTCGCAGAAATTGAAAACCTGACTCGCACAGAAGTTTTGAATATTAGATTGGAAAAATTACCTCCGAATTCTTACCGCCGGATTGAAGGCGACGAATTGGAAGTGTTTTTGAGTAGTCTGGGGCTGTAAAACTTCTTGTATGACAACAAAATCCCGCAGTTATTGCGGGATTTTGTTTAAATAAACATGCGCAACCTATTTCTTTTTCCCTTTTCCCCATTTCTCAACTGTAACCAATAGTGGTGAACCGATAAATATTGAAGAATACGTACCTGCGGCAATACCGATAATCAGAGCCAATGAAAAATGTTCGGTCGTTGAGCCGCCAAAAATGTAAAGTACAATAAGCGCGATGAGCGTAGTCAACGAGGTGTTGATGGAACGTGTAAATGTCTGACTGATACTTTCGCCGACAATTTCAGAAAATGGCTTCTTGGCTGTTGCGTGACGAAGATTTTCGCGCACACGATCGAAAACCACGATAGTGTCATGAACAGAGAAACCGAGAACAACAAGGAGCGCGGTGACGAACAATGTGTCAACTTCATATCCAGCGAAATGTCCAAGGATTGAAAAGATACCTGTTGGGATAATCACATCATGAATCAAAGCAACAACGGCAATCAAACCGTATTTCCAGGAAGAAACAGGCTCTGCTACTTTGCGGAAAGCAAAGGTAATAAAAAGCACTATAGCTAGAATGACAAGCAAAATTGAAACAAGAGACTTGCGAAGAGCTTCAACTCCAAGTACTGGACCGACCGAAGAGAAATTCTTCTCAACTGCTTTGTGGGCACTGTCCAAAGATAAAGCTGTGAATACTTTCGCCTTTTCTTCTTGAGTTATCGGTTTCATGCGAACGATGAATTCTTCTTGACCTTCTTTGGTAGTACTCGAACGAATCGAAGCCGCAGGATCTATGACCGCGAGTTGCGAAGCAATAGTCGCCTGATCTGGACGTCCATCAGGATATGCGACTTCAATAAGTGTTCCCCCTGTAAAATCAATGCCCGGCTTCACTCCCCAAATTGCAAGCGACGCCAAAGAAGCGACAACTAGAATGCCTGATATTGTGTAAAATATTTTTCTGTATTGGACAACCCACATATTAGTTTTTTATTTTCTTAAATCCATTGCTGATAAGGAACGTGGATAATTTCGTTGTCCTAGATGGTGCGACTGCGTACAAGAACAATCGTGAAGCGGTAATCGCGCTAAACATACTGACGACCACACCAACAACGAAGACCAACGCGAAACCGGTGATGACTGCCGTACTGCCGAAGTAATACAGGATCAAACCTGTGATAATACTGGAAATATTTGAATCGCGAATCGACAACCATGCACGGGCAAAGCCTTCATGCATCGCATCCCAAATACCACGACCACGAGCAAGCTCTTCTTTCATACGCTCGAAAATAAGAATATTGGCATCCACCGCCATACCAATAGACAGAATGAATCCTGCAATACCAGCGGCGGTTAATGTGACTGGAATAAGTTTGAAAAGTGCCAACATCAGAATAGTGTAAACTCCCAAAGCGATAACCGCTACCAAGCCTGGCAAGCGATACCAGATGAGTAAGAAAATGGCGATTATAATAAACGCGACGATACCAGCCTTGATACCGCCGTTGATTGCGGCTTGACCGAGTGATGGACCGATCGTCTGTGTGGAAATAAGAGAAATAGGAACTGGCAATGCTCCATAGTTCAAGTCGCGAACTAATTTTTTGGCTTCATCTACAGTGAACGTGCCGCTAATCTGTCCTTTGCCGTCAGCAATCTGATCACGGATGACTGGTACGGAAATCGGAGCGCCATCAAGGAAAATTCCGAGATAGTTGCCAATATTGTCTTTGGTTATTTTTGAAAATAGATCACGACCTTCGCTAGTGAATGTCAGTCCAACAACTGGTTGATTGGTAGTGGTGTTGAATTCTAAACTTGCTTTCGCAACCATCCGACCAGTAAGTCCGGTAGTTTTGAAAAGCGCCATGTAAGCGGCTTGCTGTTCAGTCGTACTTGAGAATGTAGTACTCGATGCTTGATACGAACGCATTTCATCAGCGGTCACGAGGCGGAAATCAAGTGAAGGAGTGGCACCAATAGAACGAACCGCCTCATCAACATCGGTTATGCCAGGCAATTCAACGATGAGTTTGTATGCGCTTTCTTTTGAGCTTAAAGCGGCGCCTTGTTCGGTCTGAACCAATGGTTCACTGACACCAAACATGTTAACGCGACGTTCAACGACGTCACGAAGAGATGACATAGAATCCTTTATATCAGAAGAAGCAAGCTTGGAAATATCTGCTTGATAGACGAGGTGTGTACCTCCAGAAAGGTCCAAACCGAGACGGAATGGGTGTGTACTACCTGGTTGCTGTGAAGCATAAACAAAATATCCGATTGCGGCGGCGACAATCAGGAGCATAACGGCCTTTGCACGGTGTTTTAGCATATTGGGGTATTATAACGACAAGTGAGGATTTGTAAATAGCTTGAGTGCTATTTACAAAATCCGAACGCTGTCGTTATATGAGCGTAGCGATTATAACGATAAACGAGGATATGTCCAGCCCACAACAGAAATAATGCCTATTTTTGTTGTGGATCTTACTCACTACACCCCTTGCCTAGAAATCATCGCCTTCGCAGTTTGCAAGGCAATACGAATATCCAACATCAATGAGCGATGCTTGATGTAATAAAGATCATACGAAAGTTTATCACGCGTATCATCAACCGAAACACCATGATGCGGATGCGCGCGGTGATAGATTTGCGCCCAACCAGAGAGCCCTGGCTTGATCAAATGACGCGCATTGTAATATGGAATTTCTTTTTCATAAATAGAAACTAGCGATGGTAATTCTGGGCGTGGACCAATCAATGACTGATCACCTTTTAAAACACTCCACAGTTGTGGCAATTCATCAATACGGGTCAGGCGAGTGAATTGTCCAGTGCGCGTTATCTTTAATTTTGTCTTGCCATTATTATCGTCATAAGAACCACCATCATCCGCGGTCATACTTCTAAATTTCGTGATTTTAATTACTTTACCATTTTTACCAATGCGTTCTTGGACAATAAACATGGCGCCCTTATCTTCTGTTTTGATGCTTGCACAAACGAATGGATATACAAGCAATGAAATAATCCCCACGATTCCCGCCAACACGATATCCATGGCACGCTTCAAAATATCGTACACTCGGCGACTACCTAGCACTGTTCCTGAATTTTCTATGAGCCAACGCTCTCCAACCATTGATAACGGAATTCGATCAAACAAAGATTCATACATTTTACTAGCGTCAATAATTTGCACACCCGAAAATATAAGTGAATACAAAAATGGCATAGCCGCTTCAATAGCTTGATTGTGCAAATCAACAACAAGGATCGAGGCGCCAGTGCGCTTTACGGCGACAGCGATAGCATTCACCATTTCTTGAACATCAGCGCGAGACTGAACGTGTTCTTTGAACACCAAACCGTAGTGAGTACTATTATTTATTTCTTCAAATACATCCTGAATATCATCTCCAGATCCCACTAAAATAGCAGACTGCTTTCGTGACATATTGAGTACTGGGAACATTACTATGCGCCAGATGAACAAGATGCCAGTTGAAACCAAAATATAAATAAACAGGTTTGCTTTAGGCGCGATTCCGACAGGCGCAAAATAGAAGAATACAATTCCAATGATAAAATTGATAATTTGCACGCGAGCCAACAGTCCTTGAATACGTCCGCTAATCAGAGTTGATTGTTTGTCATACAATCCAGCACTAAAACTGACCAAAAGAAAAAGTACAAAAAGAATGGAAAATGATGGAACGTGATTGAAGAATAAAGCGCGGCTAGGGATTGCGTCATAACGGATAGTCAGGGTGAATATCAGCGAAAATACATAGGCAAGGAGGTCGCCCGCGACGAGGAGGAAAACTCTACGTGAACTAGCGATTGAAGTCATGGTGCATACGCTACCATAGTTTTGTAATAGTTTCAAGGGTGTCAAAACCCCTTATTTTTGGTAGCTTTAATAGTAATGAAGATACTTTACCTCATTACTAAGTCCAATTGGGGGGGTGCCCAACGCCATGTATTTGACCTCGCCACTGCCATGCGTGATAAGGGACACGATGTCGCAGTTGCACTCGGCGGTGATGGTACTTTGCGCACCAAATTGGAAGCGGCTGGCATATATACCCATTCTATCGCCACTCTTGGTCGTGATATTTCGACCGGCAAAGACCTAGGATCCCTCAAAGAAGTTATGTCTATTATCCGCCACCGTCGTCCAGATGTTTTGCATATGCATAGCCCCAAAGCCGCCGGCTTGGGTTCAGTCGCTGGAAGATTGCTAGGAGTAAAATCGATTATTCAGACCGTGCACGGCTGGGCTTTCAATGAAGATCGCCCTGTCCACCAACGTGCACTAATCATATTCTTTTCTTGGCTCACGATGCTACTTTGCCACAAAACTATTATACTTTCTGAACACGAATACACCCAAGCACTTCGTTTCCCGTGGGTCAAAGAAAAACTTCGTCTGATCCCACTTGGTATCAAACCTCCTATATTTATTTCCATTGATGGCGCCAAACAAGCTGTAGCAAAACAAATTGGCATGACGGCTACGGATTTCAACAAAAAAACCGTGATTGGAACTATTGCCGAGCTACACCCGAACAAGGGGCTTTCATATCTCATCAATGCTTTTGCTATTGTGGTAGCGCAATATCCGCAGACAATCTTGATTATTATTGGTGATGGACAAGAATTGACGTCCTTGCACATATTAATCAAAGAAAAAAAGCTGGAACAAAATGTATTCCTCGCCGGGTACATGGACAATGCCGCGGAATATTTGAAGGCATTTACTTTGTTCGTGCTTCCATCACTAAAAGAAGGTCTACCCTACGTTATACTCGAAGCTGGTTCTGCTTCCCTACCAGTAGTAGCAACCACCGTCGGTGGTATTCCTGAAATTATTGAAGACATGAAGTCTGGCGTGCTCATCCAACCAAAAAATATCCGTGAATTATCACATGCTCTATCATTCATGATTGAACATCCGGAGGAACGAAGAAAATATGGTGCCACTTTGAAAGAAAAAGTTTTGAAGGATTTTTCGATTGAGAAAATGACCGAAAGTGTGGCGGCGTTGTATGATACGAAAAAGTAAGTAGGTAACTGAATTTGGCAACAGGTGTTTTTGTTGCCAAATTCAGTTTACCCTACCCCTACTGCGGCCCCACAAACTCATTCTTGACTGCATCCTTGTGTGCCGAACGCGAATAACGGCGCA
Source organism: Minisyncoccota bacterium (assembly GCA_036170235.1). Taxonomy (GTDB): domain Bacteria; phylum Patescibacteriota; class Minisyncoccia; order Phycocordibacterales; family PALSA-1337; genus C7867-002. The sequence goes on along the minus strand of JAVHOW010000004.1, from coordinate 3,059 downwards.
TTGCCATCAAAATCCCCAAAGCGAGAAACTCCGTCATGACGTGTGTGCCTCCATAACTCATGAACGGCAGTGGCGTACCAGTAACCGGCAATAAGTGCATGTTCATTCCTATATTAACTACAATGTGTATTATGAAGAAAACCGCTACTCCCGCGCCAAACAAAATTTCGAAATTGGTCGCGCCAGTCATGGCATTGACAACAATGCGCCACATAATAATCCCATATAAGGAAAGTAGAATGAGCACTCCAACGAAACCCCACTCTTCAGCAAATGCCGCGAAAATAAAATCTGTTTGATATTCTGGCAAAAATTTCAGGCGCGATTGCGTGCCATAGCCAAGCCCTTTACCCAACAATTGACCAGACCCGACTGCCACCGTAGATTGGTAAGCATTGTAACCAGCACCATGAATATCCGCCAATGGATTGATAAAATTACGGATACGGTCTTTCTGATATTCTCTGAAACCAAAACCCCACAAAAGACCGAAGATAATCAAACCAAGAGCGAGCATTGAAAATAAATGCTTCTTGGAAATACCCGAGACCATGACCATGCCTAGCCATACGAAAAATATAATCATCGCGGAACCAAGATCGGGGTGAACCAAAACTAGCGCAAACAACACAAACGCATACATTCCCGAAACAAGAATGTGACGAATATTTGCGATTTCAATATGACGTCTAGAGAAATATTTTGCAAGAATGATGATGAGCGCGATCTTAGCAAAATCAGAGGGTTGGAATGAGAAACCACCAAAATCAAACCAGCTTTGCGCGCCGTGAGATACTTTTCCCAATACAAACAACGCGGCAAGTAATACAAAAGAAATACTAAACGCGGAAACAGATACCCACGTTGAACGCAAAAAACGGACATCAACAAAACTTACGCCAAAGAACACCGCGATAGAAACCAATATCCAAATGAATTGGTGTGTGGCAAAAGAATTATCTCCAGTGAATGAAAACATGGTCATAAGACCAACGGCTAAAATCGGCACCACCGCGCCAAAAAGCCACCAGTCCATGCCACGGCGACTAGATTCATTGGCGAGAGTGTATGACGAGGTAGATCGTGAGGTTATGTTCATAACCTCTATTCTGCCACAGGTAGAACTTCTATGGAAATTACTGAACCATGCCGATCGATCGGCCAAGTGAACGGCGCGATCACACTTCCTTGTGGAGGTATCTCATCAAGTACTGTTTTTGAAAAACCAAGTGCGTTTCCATCTTTGCCATACAGAACAGCGTAGACTGAAATATTTACCAATGAATACACACTGGTATTTTTGAGATTTACTGTCAACGACGATCCTGATTCATCTTCTATGTATTTCTTTTCACCAACGACAATAGCGGCAAGTTGATCTTTGTGTTTATACCAATTTGGCGCCGAAGTAAATTCAAATAAAGCTTTCGTCGGTATGCGCTTTCCCGCATTGATTGCCCCTTGAAACGCAATCGTATTTCTATGTGGCGGCAAAGTAACTACGTCATTTGTATCAGTGATGATAACCCCACGGTCATCATAGAGCGCGATGTGATATGGAACACTGTGTGCTTCAGCTTCAGTATTTGGATTCACTATATACGCGGCAAGATTGTAGAGACTTGGAGCCACTTCTTCAAAACGTGTCCACGCTAGAGAAGGTGCGAGAAATGAACTCTGACACAACCGCTGACATGAGCCGCCACAATCCACACCTTGTTCATTGCCATTTTTTATGCCATCACTACAAGTTGGCGCTTTATAGAAAATAAGAAAAGCAGGAACAATAACAGCGCCTACCACTATGATAGTAATGACAGTTGCATAAAGTGTTTTGCGACGTTTTGACCAGGAGGACATAAGGATTATTTTTGAGCCATTTGAGCAGCTTGAGCATTAGCGCTAGCCTCTATAGCTTTTGAACGAGCACTATTCAAAGAACCAAGAACGACAAAAGGAAGACTTGCGAAAATCAGAATGCCACCAATAACCCCAACACAAATAAACGCAACCAACCAATGCTTGAAAGTTGTAGTTGAAACATTCGATACGCGAGTATTCTTTAGAGAGATATAAAGCTGGTAAATATAAACCAGTGTGATCGGTCCGAAAATACCACTAACCACAAGATTGACTAATGATGAAATCAAACTGTGTGTCTCGGATTTGGCGCCGACACCAAGTATAAGGTCCAAAATAAATACCAGTCCCGCGGCTACTAATGAAACAATGCAATATATAACTGCAATGAAAAACGTGCGACCAAGAACACCCCACCATCGTCCTTTAACGAGGCTGTAACTTTCGGTGAATGCCGCAAACCCCTTTTTGTCATCAATAACGCGAGCTAGACTATACATTCCATTATAGACGCCAATAACAATTGCTGGAATTACAAACAGGACAAACGCGCCCATAGTGATAAATATTTGTAAAATAATCAAAAACACAATTGACCAGAAATAACCAAAACCTATCTTATACTGCCCCTTCAGCGTGAGCACCGCGCTTGGTTCGAGCATTAAACTCTTTATCGTGTTGATTGCCGCAGGTTGCATAGCAATACCAAGAATAATTGCGATAATAAACAGCACAAAAGAAATTAGTATCAATCCTGGAGCACCTGTGCCAATGAGTAACAAACCAACATATGAGATAAGAGATGGAAGAATAATGATAGATACAAGAATCTTCCAATGCATACTGAAAAATTTCCATGATGATGAAAATAGCTGGACTGGTCCTGTGATATTTTGAGTTGGAACTGGAGACGTTGGAACTGGTTCTTGTGGATTCATTAGAGTAATAAAATACTTAAAATAATAAATAATCGACGACTATATACTATCCTCAAATTATCTCACAAATGCCGAAAAACACCAGTTTTTCTGGTGGATACGAGCTAGCATGATATCTCCCGAGGTTAGACAACCCGCAGTCGCATGACTGCCTTGGAATAACTATTAAATCCTCTGTTCTGGCAGCAAGCTACTTTCGCCGTTAAGACTATCATCGCCGCAACTACGTTTCACTGCCGTGTTCGGAATGGGAACGGGTGT
>JAVHOW010000003.1:0-52832 GCA_036170235.1 Minisyncoccota bacterium | reverse complement strand
GAGTGATCGTATCGATCATGATCATGGCTGGCAATTCCCCGCCAGTTACTACATACGGACCAACGGAAATATCAACCATTGGAAATGCCTTCTTTACTCGTGCATCAATACCCTCATAGCGACCACAAACAAAAATAATGTCCGTGTATTTCTTTAATGCTTCAGCAGTTATATTAGTAAACTGTTTTCCGGCTGGGCTGAAGAAGACTATTTTCGCCTTACGTTTAGTTGATTTTAATTTTGGAAAAATGCTACGAATTTTTCCACTGGAATTTTTCACTGCCGCTTCAATTGCCTTAATAACGGGCAGTGCTTCAATTACCATTCCTGGTCCACCACCATAAGGTCTATCATCCACACGACGATCAGCATAAGTCTGTTTGGCACCTTTCTTGGCAGAAATAGTAAAATCGCGCGGATTGTAGTATTTGATAGCAATTAATCCTTTTTCCTGCGCCCGCTTCAAAATCGAGGCATTCAGATATGACTCGGTGCTTTCTGGGAATAGGGTTATGAGGTGGTAAGTAGTCATAAAATCAAATTAAAAAGTCGTGGCACAACTGTACCACGATTTGAAAAGGCTGTCACTTTATCCAAAAAATCGAGCCTTAGCCCGACTTTTTGTTTATCTTAATTAATGAATCGTGAATCGTTGCACCATTACCCCAACTTCAAATCCGCCATAGCCTCATCAACTGTCTTTGAGTTTGGAGTCACGAGTGGAACTGCCACTCCCTGCGCAATGCGCTCTGGAGATTTCAAACCACCGATCGGTTCATTGATCTTCAAGTTGACGCGACTGTTGTTCTTCATACCCACAACGCGGAGCAGTGTCCGAACCGCCTTGGCAGTATTGCCCTGACGACCGATTATTTTGCCCATATCGACCGCGCCAACTTCGAGCGTTAAAAGAACACCCATTTCATCAACTGTGCGGACAACTTTGACTTGTTCTGGAGCGTCTACTAAAGCTTTGATGACATACTCGAGGAACTCTTGATCTTTCTGCATAATCGTAAAATTAATTCGTAATCGTACAGTTCGCTGTACTGACACTATTGTAGCAAATGAAATAATTAAAACAAATCCCCAAGTCTTGGGGATTGTTTATGCTGTTGCTGGAACTTCTGCTTTTGGTGCTTCTGGTGCCACCTCAACTGCTGGGGCTGGCGTGGTTTCTACCTCTGGAGCTGGCGCTGATTCTGGAGCTTTTGCCACCTCGGCCTTTTTTACTTCTTCTACTTTCTTGATCGGTGTATGCTTTGGTAATGCGTTCAACTTCTTTCCAGTAATAACTTTTTGAGAAATAAGAAAATTGTGAAGCGTCAAAGAAAGCTTGGCGCCTTTTGACATCCACTGCTTGATGGCGTCGGTATCAATCTGTTCAATCTTGTTCTTGATGCGAGTATCATACCAGCCAAGATTCTTGAGATATTTGCCACTCTTTGGACCATTCTTTGAATCAGTCAAAACAACACGAAACGTTGGTTCGTGTACACGGCCTGTGCGCTGTAAGCGGATCATTAACATGTGAGAGTGTATAGTAGCAGAACATTGAAAAAAGCACAACTTTTTAGGACTTGGAGGTGCTACCTAAGTAGGTAGCACCTCCATTATCGCAAAATACTCGCAATAACCCGCAAAACTTTTTTAATATCCCCTTTCTTTGTCCACCTACCAAAGGAAAAACGAAGTGAATTGGCACTATTTACTCCTACAGCTTTGAGTACGTACGATTCTTCCTCATCACGCAAACATGAACTTTTTGTCGAGCAAGCAACGCCTTTGGCATCTAATTGAAATAGGAAAAATTCGTTATCTATTTTAGGAATTGAAATGTTAAGTATGTGCGGACTTCCTGTACTATTAATAACGACTTCCAGCTTTTTTGCTTTCAGAAGTTGAACGAACTCATCTCGTAATCGAGTAATTCGCTCGCCTTCTCTGGAACGCTCCTTTGAGGCAATCTCCAACGCTTTGGCAAAACCCATAATAGCTGGAATATTTTCCGTACCCGACCTCATTCCACCCTCCTGTCCACCACCTAAAATGATTGGTTGGATCGGTGTGTCGCGCTTCACAAATAAACACCCAATTCCACGCGGACCATATACCTTACTTCCATCGAGTGTTAGTAAATCAACACCAAGTTTTTCGACATATAATTCCTCATACAAAAATGCTTGAGCGGCGTCAGTGTGGAAAAGTGGGTAAATCCCAGTGAGATCGGACCCAGACTGTGATTGACTATTCTTTAATCCATGAGATTTAGCATTTGAATTAGCCACGAGACTATTCAACAACTTCCGCGCACCACGAACGACTTTTGCAATCTCACGAATCGGCTGAATCGAGCCGATCTCATTATTGACTGTCATTATCGAAACCAAAACCGTATTCGATTTAATGGATTTTTTTAATTCTTCCAAAGAAATAATCCCTGAATTATCAACGCCAAGTCTAGTAACTTCACAGCCATGCTTTTCCAACATGTTCGCTGTCTCAATAATAGAAGAGTGCTCAATATTTGAAATAATGATATGCGGGTTTGCGACACCATTCTCGCGAGCCGCACGAACTACACCTTCAAGCGCCAAACTGTTCGCCTCTGTACCACCGCTGGTAAAAATAATCTCATCAGGATGAGCGTGGATGGAATCAGATACTTGTTTTCGTGCTTGACCTAGAGCTTTCTTCGCGGCCACGCCTTCATGATACAAAGAAGAAGGATTGGCATATTTGGGTGCTGAAAATGCCTTCATCTCACGGACAACGCGAGGATCAATAGGGGTCAAGGAGGCGTAGTCTAGGTATATGCGCTTGTTCAACATAATATATAGAATGTAACATAAAAACCGTGTATAATCATTCCATGAATTCCCTACTCACCAACCCACTACTTCTTGGTTTTATTATTTTAACAATCGCAACTTTGATTTTGCTTGGACTAGTCATCTGGATGTACCTGAAATTGCGTCGTTTTCTCATAGTTGTAGATGCTCACAATATTAGCGAATCTCTGACTCATGTTTCCAAAAATCTCACCGAACTCCAATCATTTCGCGTTGATATGGAAAAATACTTAACCAACGTCGAAAAGCGTTTGCGCAAAAGCGTGCAATCAGTCCAGACAGTCCGTTTCAATCCATTCAAAGGAACTGGTGGCGGTGGCAATCAAAGTTTCGCTACAACACTCATCAACGAGGAAGGTGATGGCGTCATCATCTCCAGTCTCTATTCCCGCGACCATGTCAGCGTCTTTGCAAAGCCGGTAAAGAAGCACGCTTCAGAGTATGAGTTGTCAGAAGAAGAACGCGAGTCGCTGGAGAACGCTAAAAAGGGATTATAATACCCTTTATAGTTGCTTCAAGGAACCACTCACAACTTGTAAGGTTACTGGATTACTGTTCACACTAGTAGGATCACCAGCTTTTGAACAAGTTGCCGTAAATACATAATCACCACTTATCGTAGAACTTGTATCCGAGGCTTTTAAAATACCAGTGTTGTATGAAGGAGACATTCCTAATTTATTCCATAATGTTGGTCCTAGGTCACTTGTTATACTACACGTGTATCCATTGAGGACGTTTGTAGGATCAGTCAACTTCAACACAAATGGATCTCCTTGTGTAACTGTCAGTGTAGTTCCAGTTGCTTTTGCTAAATTTGGTCCGATGGAGAGTTTTAGGGTACCAGTTCCGGGTGGTGTAACTGGAGGAGTATAATTAACAATAACTGAACCTGATTGACATGTCAGTGGATTGGACAGAGTATCTTCTTTTACAGTATATGTATATGTTCCATTTGGTACATTTGAGTCAGTTAGGGTAACTGGTTGGTTTGGAGAAGAATAACCACTCATGTAATCAACGTAATTAGAAACACCAGATCTATATAATTGATAACCTAGACCTATACCAGCCTTTGGTGAAGAGAAAGTTACACTTACACTCTTTCCTGTAGCAACAGCACTACTTATCGTACAAGAAGATGCGACTGGAGTAGAAGACACATTATAGAAATTCAACCACCCAACCACATCACTTCCCCATGCGTAGCCACTGATTAAACCAGAATGTGTGTTATATGAGACCCCTTTAGTAGAAACGTCGTTATTAGTCAGACCCGTAACTGTGTCATGATTTGTGCCTGAAAGATGTATCCAACCATCCCAGCCACCACTTTTTGGATTAACAGCCGATCCTGAAGGTATATAAGGACCTTGTTCACCACCAGGACCTGGATAACTTCCTGCTGGTAATTCATAAACTCTGTATTGACGTGTGTCAGTTGGGGGCGAAAGAGTTTCTTTTGCTCCATAATCTAACCATTGCATAGAAGAACCGGCGGGACCACCAAACGCATAAGATGCGATACTATCGTCTACTGCATATCTAGTATGCCAAGTAATTCCTAAGTCATCACTATACTGTACTGCAAAAGACCTTCCAACATTCAGCATAGTAAAACCTAAAACGTTATAACTGGAATAATGAGTATTCGTCACCCCAGTCAATTGAACACTTTCTGCTGGCAAAATTGGTTCAGAACGAATACCCGTCACAGCGTATATACTGTATATTGGAGTTACAGGTACTCTACATGCTGAATAATATTTCGCAGTTATAGAAATAGTTTCTCCAACAGAAAGAGATTTATTGTATTGGAGATAACTTTTTCCACTTGTATTTGTTCCAGAAGGACTCGATAGGCTATTAGTATAAGTAACACTTCCACACGAATAAGTTGATGGTGTAAGTGAATCAACAACCAGGCGCACACCAGCAAATGTAGAACCTGTATTATTTCTGACTAAAATTTTCTGGACAAAAAAACCATCCTGAAGATTAAGGATTGTAGCAGTAAATGTAAGTCCTCCTCCTGTCACAGCAGAACAGTCACCATTTACAGTACCCGCACAAGCTCTCGCCCACCCAGTAACCGCACCAGTAGCCATATTTATTTTTGCTATAGGATCAGTAGTTGCAGGTGAAGATACAATATCCTCAGAAGGAGGATTTCCTGTTTCTAACCTATTGAAACTTAACCAACCGATATGATCGGACCATGCATGACCTGAAAACACTCCATCTAAACCATCTGAGGTAGTTGTACTTATTTTCACACTATAAGCAACAGAGCTCTTCCCCACACCATTAGTACCAGTATTATTATCATTTGAATTAAAACTCATCCACCCAATATTAGAAGACCATGCCCAGCCGAATAGATCTACTGTTGCGGCCTTCGCCGAACCTGCGTACGTTCCGATCGCGAGAACAAGAGCGAAAACTGCAATGGGTATGATTTTTTTCATATAAAAATAGGGGTTAGAAAAGATTACCCAATTATTTTACCGTACAATCAATGGGGTAGCTAGTAAATATGTGGACAACCCGTGAGCTTGCGAACGGAGCAGTCATACGACTACGGCTCCGTTCGCAAGCTCACGGGTTGCCGTCCTCGTTTTCTGAGGATAGTGAAAGTTGGGGATAGTGCACACACAAATATAGTTTAAGAAAAAATGGTTATTATTAGTCACATTTCTAATAAATTCACTTTTTGCATATTTTCTATACAAAAAGTATACCTAACTAGGCCAATTTTCAACAATAAGTAAATCCCTCCCTTTTTTCCCGATTTCTCCCCAAATCTCCTCTGTAACAAACGGCATAAATGGATGCAGTAAAGCAACACTCGTGCGAAGTGCGTGCAACAAAAACTGGATACGAGATACACTTGCTTTGTGATCAGTGCCAGCGATGATCGGCTTACTTTCTTCGAGAATAAGGTCGGCAAATTCATGCCAGACATAATGATAGAGTTTTTCACCAACCAGATAAAACTTGTATTCGTCCATTTCCATGGTAACTTCTACAGTCAATTCGTGTAAGCGTTTCAGGTAACCAGCATCAGTTTCTGACCATTCCTTGAATGCTGGGTCATAATTAACTTTTGCGACACCAAGGTCGGACCTTGGGGCGATCTGCGTTAAGGTCCGACCTTGGTGTCGCTCTCCTTCCGCAGTAGATAAAATGAAGCGTGCAATATTCCAAATTTTATTTGAGAAATTTTTGTATCCCTTAACTTTATCTTCTGACAACTTGGCATCATTACCAGGCCCTGTACCAATAATTAGAGACAATCTTGTAGCATCAGCCCCGAATTTCTTTATCATATCCAATGGATCAATATTGTTATCCAGTGACTTTGACATCTTCCTTCCCTTTCCGTCGCGAACCAAACCGTGCAGATAAACGGTCTTGAATGGAATATCGCCAAGCAAACATCCAGTCATGAGTATCATACGTGCAACCCAGAAGAATAGTATGTCATAGCCAGTCTCCAGAACGTTCGTTGGGTGAAATACCTTCAAATCATTGGTCTGTTCAGGCCATCCAAGTGTAGAAAAAGTCCACAAACCTGAAGAAAACCATGTGTCTAGCGTATCTTCATCTTGTTTCCAACCTTCACCTTTTGGCGCCTCTAATCCAACAAAAATTTCCTGTTCCTTATACCATACTGGAATTCTGTGCCCATACCAAATCTGTCTAGAAATACACCAGTCTCGCAAATTATCTATCCAATGAAAATATGTCTTATCAAATCTTTCTGGAATAATTTTTATCGCGCCAGAGTCGACTGCTTTTTTCATTATTTCCTTCAACGTCACTTCTTGACCACTCTTTATTCCAGGAATTACTGAATGCGCCAGTTTGAATGGTTTATTAACAGCAATGAACCATTGAAGTTTCGGTAATGGTTCTACAATACCACCAGTCCTCTCGGCCGTCGCAATGTTTTGAGTGACATCTTCAGTTTTTTCAAGTAAAGAATTTTCTTCAAGCCACTTCACGATCGCCTCACGTGCGGCCGCGACTTTCATTCCAGCAACAATACCTGTACCTGAAGTCATTTTTGCAAATTCATCTATAACCTGGACTGAAGGCAAACCGTGTCGTGATGCAATATCAGCATCAGTTCCACTATGAGCCGGTGTGACGCCGACTGCACCAGTACCGAATGCTGGGTCTACCGCCACATCACCAACAATTTTAATTGTAAGTTTGGCACCAGCGAAATCGAGTTTGAATTCCTGACCGACGTATTTTTTGTAACGCACATCATCAGGATGTACAGCCACAGCCACATCACCAACTTTAGTTTCTGGCCTAGTTGTGGCAATATAAATAGGAAAATCTTTTGAGTATTTGAAAGTATACAGTTTGGCTTTGCGTTCCTCATACACAATCTCATCATCAGAAATCGTCGTCTGCCCTTTTGGATCCCAGTTCACAATGCGATGTCCGCGATAAATAAGACCAAGATCGTACATAGTCTTGAACGCCGTGCGAACAGCCACGGTTCTCCTTTCATCCAAAGTGAAAGCTTCGCGTGACCAATCTATAGATGCGCCCATTTTGCGAACTTGATTGACAATAGTGTCATGACTCTCTTTTGCAAAAGTATCAACACGTTTCAAAAATTCTTCACGACCTAGATCATGGCGGCGTTTGCCTTCTTTTTTCTCAAGTTCTTTTTCGACTTTGGACTGCGTAGCGATAGCGGCATGATCAGTGCCAGGCAACCACAGAGTTCTGAAACCTTGCATACGTTTGTAACGGATCATAATATCCTCAATAGCGAGCATGGCGGCGTGACCCATGTGGAGCGTTCCTGTCACATTTGGTGGCGGTAGAACGATACTGTATGGTTCACCTTTTTTATTACGCTCTGGTAATGTATCAGGATTGAAAAAGCCACTCTCCTCCCAGAGTTTGTATATGCGATCTTCGGTTGCTGTGGGATCGTAAGGTTTGAGGAATTTTTGATTCATAGAAATAATGACTGTACTCGTAACTGTAGCAAAATTACGCCAAAAAATCACCCCCACACACAATGCAATGTATTTCATCCACAAACAAAAAACACCCAGTTAAGGGTGTCTTTTGCACATTAACGCGTATTAATTATACTCAGAAAACGAGTATTGCTCCGTTCGCTTCGCTCACGGGTTATACACGTGTAACATTCTTTGCACTTGGGCCCTTTTGTCCATCAACGATCTCGAAAGTGACCTTGTCACCGACTTGAAGTTCATTGAATGAAACACCACTCAAATCGTTTGAGTGAAAGAAGAGGTCCTTTGCTTCGCCTTCGCGAGCAATGAATCCAAATCCTTTCTCTGTGAGAGTCTTGATTGTTCCTTGCATGATTTTTTTGATTTTAAGCTACTAGCACTACGAAAAATTCGACGTTCTTTTGCAGTGGGAGAAGTATAGCATAGATATAGAAATTCACCTAATTTTTAGTAGCCCTACAGGGAATCGAACCCTGATTTCAGCCTTGAGAAGGCTATGTCCTAACCGTTAGACGATAGGGCCGCGCAAAAACTGTAACCTATTTTTTACTTCTTATCAAGCCACTCCTTTTCTTGGCGGACCAATAATTTCTCCGCTTGCTCGGGATGATTCATCAACATAGAGACCGTTCGTTCCATACGGATGGATTGCGAGCCTTTGATTAGAATAATATCGCCAGCCTTAACAATTGATTTCAAATATTCACCAGCTTCAACTGATGTATCGAATGAATGAACTCTTTCCACATTGAAACCTTTTTTGATCGCCTCATCAGCCGTAATGCGAGAACGCTGACCAACTGTCACCAACTCATATCCAATTCCTGCGACTTCCCTGCCAATCTTGCGATGTTCTTCAGCGGAATATTGACCAAGTTCCATCATGTCACCAAGCGCGACAATCCTTGAACCACTACATTCTAGATCTTTGAGAGTGTTTAGCGCGGAAGTGACGGCATCTGGAGATGAATTATAGGTATCATCAATAAGTATCGACTCATTAATTCCTGCAATAATGTTCATGCGACCACGTGGCGCATCGTAACTGTTTAGCCCATTAACAATTGCAGAAATAGGAACATTTCGCGCAGTGCCTACAGCCGCCGCAGCCAAAAGCGGATACATGTATGATTTGCCAAGAATTCCTTTGACAGAAACAGTGGCGCTTTCACTATTCATCTCCAACTTAAATGTGAATCCTGAAGGAATTTTTGGTGCAGGAGAAATTACAACCGGCACTTCTACTAATTCATAAACAACTTTCTGTTCACTTCCCTTCACGCTTGCATTTTCAACTGTCCCAAATGAAATCACCTTCACATTTTTATCCTTCACTCGATCCGCCAGTGACATCACTTTTTCATTATCAGCAAAAAGTATCAATGTTCCACCATTTTTAACCGCTGTCGCCAAAGCCGCCTTCTCTTCAAAAACTTCTTCAGGTGACTTGAAAAATTCAACATGCACAGGTGTAGTGCTGACTTGCGTAATCACAGAAATATCAGGGTGCAACCATTTCGCTATTTTTTTGATGTCTCTAGGATGATCAGCGCCAATCTCCAGAATCAAACAATCCGGGTAATCCGTCTTTTTGAAAACCAACTGTGCGCCTTGAATAACATTGCGCATCCAACCAGACATGCTGTGCCAAGCATTCGGCACGCCAATAATTGTGAGTGGTAAACCAACATCGCTATTCATGCTCTTTTCACTCTTGCGGACATAGCAAATGCCCGTACCATCAGCATTACATAGATTGGAATTGCTCAAGACGCTGTAAATGGCGTCCTTGGTTGAGGTTTTGCCAACACTACCGGTCACAGCAATAATAAAAGGCTTGTATTTTGCAAGAATTAGTCGGGATTCGAGAGTTAGGATGGCTACGATGATTTTTTTCAGGAAGTTCATTATTTTAATGATTTTACACCTACACTTTCACGTAATTTTTTAATTGAAGAATTATTAATTAATGATTTCATTTGACCAATAGCTATTTCATTAAGTTTGACAAGTCGCACACTTTGAGGAATATTTTGACGTATAAATTCCGCATTGAGACTTTCGAGATTAGACAATACAATCAATTGTTCTACTTCGGAATAATCCCTGATATTGCCTTCTTTTTTGGGATTTTGCGTGCGCCATTCTTTTGCTGTAATTCCGAACAGCGCAACATTTAACACATCTGCTTCCGTTGCATATATGCCTTCAATCATTTCCTTTGAAATTTTTTGTGGAATAATATGCTCTTTAATTGCGTCAGTGTGAATCTTATAATTAACTTTCGCAAGTAAACGTTTCATGTCCCAACCAAGAACTAGTCTCTCATTTTCTTCAATCTTTAATCTTTGAAATTCTTTTATTAGATAAAGCTTGAATTCTGGACTAATCCAAGAAGCAAACTCAAGAGCTATATCTCTGTGGGCATACGTACCACTAGCATATCTACCAGGACGAGCAAATATTCCTATTGCACCAGTCCTTTTAACCCACTGGATGACAGATAATACAAAACCATTCGCACCACTCTGGCTTTTAATCTTACTGAATTCAGTAGTATTAAAATTATTATTGTAAATTTGTTCCCAAATACCCATAAACTCAACGCAAAACCTTGTACTCAACCAGTGGGAAATAACCAGACCAGTTTCCGTTTTATTTTTATATCGCGCAATATCAGTCAAAGAGATGTAATCATCACCTTTGTGAGTCATGAGCCCGACAGATATATTTTGTACGATTATTTTTTTACTCATAATGAATATGTCCATTATAAGCGTATTTGGAGCAAAAAGAAAACGCATCCCACTAACTTATTTCCACACCTCCTTAATCAACTCCACTAACCACGGCACGCTCTCTCCATTAAAATGTCCTTCTGTTTCAAGTGCAAAGCATTTTGCCATTGGTAACTTCTCTTTATAAATTTCAAAATCATAAAACGGCACGACGGGATCATTTTTACTATGATATAGAAAAATCTTTTTTGCTTGTTTTATTACTATATTAAAATCACCAGGCACATAAAAATTGTTATTAGGAGCATGTTTATTATTTTTACCACCATATGGTGCCGCTACAAGAATAAGTGCATTGATATTTTTTGAAAATATCGTTTCAGATAAATATTTTATAAGAAATAAACCACCAAGTGAATGGCCAATGAGTATTACTTCATTATTGAGAAATGGAATTAGACACTCAAACCAAGTTTTCCATTCTGCATATACAGCCTTTTCTTTATTTGGCATCCTCGGATTGAAGACCTCAAAATCAATACCGAGATCACGTTGAAGATACTCCTTCCAATCATGACTGTTCTTAAATGTGTCTGCTGTGACAGGTTTCTCCTTGAGACGCTTCAAAAAGTCTTCATGAATATCAAGAGCATGTCCACCATTAATTACTACAACTTGTTTCATGGGTTTATTGTACCAAATTTTTCAATTTTCCACTCATTCTTCGTAATCACCTATCCGGTTGCACATCATAATAATCAATCAGAAACTTTGTCAGATCATAAAATGGATTCGTCAGCGTTTCTGAAGCATACTGCGCGCCTTTGGGATATTTTTGATATAAAAAGACGATAAATTTTGGATTGTATGCCGGAAAATAACCAAAGAACGAGTGCAGGTAGCGATCGGGATAATACCCTTTGGTAACAGGATCCGCTATCTGCGCGGTACCAGTTTTTGCAGCAACGCTGTAATGATCCATTTTGAATGCGCCTTTACGTAAAGCTACATCAACCACTTTCACCAGCATCCGCGTCACATCTTCAACGCTCTGCGGTTTGAGAACCGAAGCACCATTGTCGGCACCATTAACAGACGCGATCATTTTCTTGGTACCATCTACATAATCAATCTCTTGGACAAGATGCGGCTGAACAATTTTTCCATTATTTGCAAGAATAGCAAGCGCTCGTGTCATTGCCATCGGAGAAATAGCAATGCCCTGACCATACGCCATCGTCGCTATTTCAATATCGCGTCCAGTCTTCAAATTGCTCGTCAGACCAGCCGTTTCATTTGGCTGATCAATCCCTGTTTTACTACCCAAACCAAATGAAGTGAAGTATTTTGCGAACATATCTTTTCCAACCGCTAGAGCAACCGTTGCCGCGCCGACGTTCAAGGACTGACTCAAAATTTCTTGCACAGGAATCACTCCACGCGCTTTGCCATCAAAGTTTGAAATCTTCTTGCCACTCAACGTCATGGTGCCAGTATCATCATAAGTCCATGTTGGAGTGATCGCTCCAGAATCTAGACCAGTCGCCACGGTCAGTGGCTTCATGATCGAACCCATTTCATAAGAACTTTCAACCAATGGATTTGAAAAAATTGCTGGATCCTTGACGCTTGAGGTATCATTCGGATCGAAACTTGGCAATGCGGACATAGCCAAAATATTTCCAGTATGTGGATCCATAATAATTCCACCAATCTCATCAGATTTCCATTCTACGCGCGTCTTTTCCAATGTTTTTTCCAAGTATCCTTGCACAGTTGGTTCGATCGTCGTCACAATATCGCCATGTGCCGCGGAACTATCGCTTAATACCGAATCACGAATACCTGTGAATAATTGCGCGAAAATATTGGCGCCAGATCCAACCGCCGGACGAGTTAAAATATTTTCATATGAACTTTCCAGACCATAACGACCTTTGATCGTGCCGTCATTTTCACCAATCAGCCCAAGCGTGTGAGCGGCTAATGTGCCACCTGGATATGAACGAGAATTTTCTTTATTCACGCCAACGCCAACAAGCGACATTGCTGAAATAGATTGAGCCACTCCTACCTCAACTTTTTTAGCCAATTCTTCATAAGGATCATCAGCTATACTCGCCTTTTTTAAAAAATCAGATTGGTCCAATTTCAAATATTGTGAAAGTGCTTGATATGTCCCTGAAGGATCTTTAATTAATTTCGGACTCATAAAAATCGAATAATTGGTCGCGAGCGTAGCGGCGGCGGGATGACTACCGTCTTTTGCCGCAAAAAATATAGAGCCACGATCAAAAATCGCGGTATTTGGCTTCACGTATTGTTTACGAGCTTTAGTGGCATATTCTCCGCCATGCAAAATTTGGGTGGAATACAGGGTGATCGTCAAACCACAAGCCGCAAAAATAATACAGCCAAGAATAAACCGCGCTCGGAGTCGTTGATTAGAGTTCATGTCCAACTATAGCCACACTTCCCAACATGCCAGTACGAGATATGAAAGCACTTACTTTTCCCTGATCAAAACCGTAATTCTTTAGGGTATCAGGCGTAATTTTACTTGAAATAGCGAGGTATTGCGTATCCAGAGTCTGAATGGCACTATTCAAACCAGCCTGTTGCAAAGTTATTTTTTGCAAAGCAATCGTATGCGAAATGACGCGGTACAAATTTATCGCGTAGATTAAAGCCAAAACCATGCATGTCGCAAACAATGCCTGTGTGATTTGACGGCGATAGTCATGAACTATTGTGTATGTATGTGTGATTGCTTGAGTCATGGTTTTGAATTTAGTTGATAAATTAAATAATGTCTTACTTTTTCTCAAGTATCCTCAACTTCGCGCTTCTTGATCTTGGATTCTCCGCTTGTTCCTGATCGCCAGCAGTGATTGGTTTTTTTGTAATAATTTTTGCGCCCTCTATTCCCTTTTGTTTATTAAAATCTTTGACTATACGATCCTCTAAACTATGAAATGAAATGATTGCCATGCGTCCTCCTGAATTAAGTGCCGCATATCCTTTCGCAAGTCCTTCTTTTAGTGCATTTAATTCATCATTGACTGCGATTCGTAATGCTTGAAATGTTTTAGTGGCTGGATGAATCTTTCCTCTTTTATACTGTATTTTTTTAAAATAGCCCGGCATACATGACTTGACGATCTCTGCGAGCTCTCCTGATGTTTCAATCTTTTTCTTTTCCCTGTAATTGATCAGTGTCCTAGCGATCCTGCGTGCAAAACGTTCTTCACCATAACCGAATATCACATTGGCAATATCTTCTTCCGCCCAATTGTTGACAATGTCGCGTGCGGTGAACGGATACTTTGTCGGATCTCCCATAGTCATCAACAATGGTTCATCTTTTTGAAATGTGAATCCTCGTCCAGAGTTTTCCAATTCATCTGATGAAAGTCCGAGGTCAAGAAGGATCATGCCTACGCCAGTAATTCCATGTTTCTCAAGAACCTTGTCGAGATTGCGGTAATCTTCATTTTCCAAAATGATTTTTCCCGCTTTTCCTTTCAATGTTTCCTCTGCCCTTACAATTGCTTGTGGGTCGCGATCTAAACCAATCACTGTCAATTTGCCGTCAAGTGCCTTTGCTATTGCCAGAGCATGTCCTGCGCCACCAAGCGTTCCATCTAGGTATGTCCAAGGTCCGACCTTGGATGTTAGGCGTTGTCCAAGGTCCGACCTTGGACTTAAAAACCCTGCCAACACCTCATGTAAAAGAACCGGTACGTGAACAGTTTCCATAACGTACTATTTCGGTAGACTTTCCTTCTTGTCCGCCGTAGCCTTGGCGGAGGTGGAGCCCAATTTCTCCGCAAGTGAGTCAGCCTTGAGTTCAACTTCGTGCACGTACGCGTCCCAGGCTTCTTCATTCCACAATTCCACGCGATCTTTGACGCCGACAAAGGCGACAGAAGATTTGAGTTTGGCGCGTTGGCGCAAATGCTCAGGGATGAGCATCCGACCCACAGCGTCAACCTCGACTTCAACCGCCCTTCCGAGAAGATAGCGATTGAAGCCGCGATTGTCCGATGAGAGCATCGAAGATTCAGACACAGACAAACGTCCAGAAACTTTTTCCCATTCCTCCACCGTGAAGATGAAGAGACAAGAATCAAGTCCGGGCGTAACTACCACTCGCTTCCCCATTTCCTTGCGGAATTTGGACGGAAGTGACAAGCGGTTTTTGTCGTCGATAGTGTGTCTGTATTCCCCGATTAGCATACGTATGCGGGTATGAAGTGGCGTTAAATAATGTCGACCATTTATTTACCACTTCTTCCCACTTGATGGGTATTATATACCACTTTGCCGTTTTATGCATGCAACTCCAACTGTGGATAAGAGATTTCCATACCTCCATAGACAAAAAAGTTATATTAATGTACTATCAAACAACTAAGGTAATAAGAAGCCTTTTTAGTATTGTTCTTTATTTATCAATTCCGCGTTATCCCGCAATTACTATTATTAATTAAAAAGCGGAGCGCGAAAGTATATGTTTAAAAAATTAAAAGAAACGCTAGTAGGACACAAGGAAACCGTCGTTGAAACAAAAAGTGTGACATCTGATGCTTCAGCAAAAGAAGTTAAAACAAAAAAATCCAAGCCCGCTGGAGAAATAAAAAAGAAAGAAGACATGGAACTCACTGATGCCCAGAAATCAAGCATCATGGGTGGTTTTGTCTTAACTATGAAAAATCCTCCAATAATCGGAGATCTAGTCGAAGGTCCAGTCATCGCCATAGAAAAATCATCAGTCTTTATTGACCTCGCTCCATTCGGCACTGGTATAATTTATGGTCGCGAATTCATCGTTGCTCGTGATGTCATCAAGAAAATCAACGTTGGCGATGTCATTGCCGCGAAGATTGTCGATACCGCGCACAAGGACGGCTATTATGAACTTTCCTTGAAAGAAGCTCGCCAAGCCCTCATTTGGAGTGAAGCAGAAATTGCCATCAAAGAAAAGAAGACTTTGGAACTTTTGGTCAAAGAAGCTAACAAAGGCGGCCTGATGATCGAATGGCAAGGTATTATCGGATTCCTCCCCGCTTCACAGCTCAAATCAGAACACTATCCAAAGGTTGTAGATGGTGACAAAGACAAGATCCTCGAAGAATTGAAAAAGCTCGTCGGTACTCGCATCCAAGTTGCCATCATTACGGCAGATCCGAAAGAAGGCAAACTTATTTTCTCTGAAAAGGGTCAAGAAATCAAAGAAAAAGAGAAAGTCGTCAGCAAATATGAGATCGGCGATGAGGTCGAGGGACTCGTTACCGGCGTCGTTGACTTCGGAGTCTTCGTCAAGCTTGAAGAAGGACTTGAAGGTCTGGTACATATTTCAGAGATCGACTGGGGTCTAGTAGATGATCCTCGCAACTTCGTGAAAGTCGGCACCAAGATCATTGCCAAGATCATTGAGATCAAAGATGGTAAGATTTCCTTGTCATTGAAGCAAATGAAGCCGAACCCATGGAGTGAAGCCGCAAAGAAATACACCAAAGACATGGCAGTCACTGGGGTGATCATCAAGTTCAACAAACATGGTGCGCTAGCTTCGATCGAAGAAGGCGTGGCTGGTCTAGTGCACGTCTCCGAATTCGGTTCAGAAGAAAAGCTCCGCAAAACTCTCGAACTCGGCAAGACCTATCCATTCAAGATCACCCTCTTTGATGCCAAGGAACAGAAGATGGCACTGTCGTATGATGGGGTTAAATAGGAGAAAACTTCATCTGAATGTACATGCCAGATTAACTTGCATTATATAAAATAACTAGTATAATACCTGTATTGAGTAAAAAAGTCTAAAAACACTCAACACAGCATGGATACTTCACAAAAAACGAACATTTTAAGGGATATCGTATCAAAACAAAAAGAAAACCTTGAAATTAAGGTTTCTTTGGAGTATATTCCTCGTAAGATCTTAGATAAAGCTGAGGAATTTTTTAAGTCTAACTTAATAAAAGTTATTCTTGGACCAAGAAGGGCTGGCAAGTCCGTGCTAGCTTTGATGTTGCTTAAAGACAAGGATTTTGCTTATTTAGATCTTGACGACGAATACTTAAAAGAAATTGTAAAAGAGTTGGGACATTATGAAATTATTATTGAAGTACTTAAAGATATCTATGGAACTACTAAAAATATTTTTATTGATGAAATACAAAATATGCCACGATGGGAACTTTTTGCTAATAGACTCCACAGGGAAGGCTACAATCTGATTCTTACAGGATCAAACTCTACTTTACTGAGCAGAGAACTTTCTACACACTTAACGGGTAGGCATTATCCTATTGAAGTTATGCCATTTAATTTCAATGAATTTATTTTAACCAAAGAAAATGGTAATGTATTAGAAAATCTAAAAGACTACATGGAAAATGGTGGGTACCCGGAGATAGTTATAGGTAAAGACAGAGCCGAATCATATTTGTATGCTCTTTTTAATTCTGTAATATACAAAGACATTATCAGTAGATACAAAGTTAGATATACAAATGAATTGAACCTTGTTTCTGAATATTTAATAAACAATTTTAGTAAGGAAATAAGTTTTAATAGAATTTCTAATATATTAGGAGCAATTAGTCCTAATACGATTCAAAAGTATATAAGCTACCTTGAAGAATCGTATCTATTTTTTATTCTCAATAGATTTTCCTTAAAAATTGGAGAACGGATGAAATCTCCTAAAAAAGTTTATATCGTAGATAACGGTTACATAAAAGCAAAATCGACACAAGTTTCTCCTGATTATGGAAAACTTTTAGAAAATATGTTTTTTACTGAACTTGTAAAAAAGGGTTTTGTTCCAAATAAAGAGATTTTCTATTACAAAACAAGAAATCAGAAAGAAGTTGACTTTGTGGTTATAAAAAATTTAGAAAAAAAGTTATTTCAAATTTCTTATGATATTTCTGACCATGATGTCAGAAAAAGAGAAATTAAAGCGCTCATTGAAGCAAGTGAAGATTTGTCTACTGAAGAACTATATATAGTAACTTTCAATGAGGAAGAAATCATTGAAGAAGCTGGGAATAAAATTAAAGTTATTCCATTTTGGAAGTGGGCAAGCTACTAAAAAACTCTCGAGCTCGGCAAGACCTATCCTTTCAAGATTACCCTCTTTGATGCCAAGGAGCAGAAGATGGCGCTGTCGTATGATGGGGTGAAGTAGGTTTATATCGATATTTTAAAATGCTATCAAAATAACCTTATTCTAAGGCTCATAATTGATATTCTATAGTCTATTATTAGTCTAACAAACTATCCGCGTGGCAGTTATTAAGAAATCCTTAATAACTTTCTTCATACACCACAATTATACACCACCAACAAAAAATGAGCACCACATTCAGTGCCCATTTTTTGAATTAGAGTTAAAAAATACTTTTACCACTCAACTAGAATAAATCCTGGAGCAACAAGTAAAGCATGACCTGGGTAGTTAAATAAAACTTAATATATAAACTAACTATATAATATATCCAATAATTTTAATTGAAGCATCAAATTGAGCAGTACCTGCTCCACCTGAAACTGGTGCTAATCTATATCTAAATTTTCTATCCAATATTGGGAATGTTCCTTGCCCACCAATTCCAACATCTGAGGAATTTCCAGTAACATAGATTGTTAATAGTCTATATAGGGATGTTCCTTCTCCTGTATCTATACCAATTGAAAATGGACCTGGTAAACTACCATTCGTATGTGCAATATAACCTTCTAATATAACAGCTTTTGCATTTACTGGTATAGATTCTGGAAGAGTATAAGTTACCGGAGTCGTAACTCCTAATAAGTTTGCAACATTAATTGGTGTTATAAAAAATGTACCACTAGTTCCAGATACACCACATCCACTTGTTGGATCAAAAGCAATCCACTGGATCCAGTTATCAGCAGCAGCAGGTGGAGCAGAGCCAACTTGTGACCTAGCAGAAAAACTTGATGCTGAAATTAATTCTACAAACGTATCACCTGTAGATTTCATTGAGGAAGCAACCACAACTGGTGTTGAAGAGAAAGCATTTGCAAAAGTAACCACTGCTGGTGTATCTCTAATTGCCCTAACAACTCCACCTTGAATTTTACAATTTGATCCTGCTCCTCCCGCCACTGGCACCTGCCATGTTCCTACACCATCGCCATTAACATTGGTAAGAACTGATCCTGCAGCTCCCGTAGTACCATCAAGATTAATCATCCTTATAGCACCATATACAATAAGACCCCAAGCATCAACAGGACTAACCAGATTGGTATTAACAGTCAAAGGACCAAGCTTAGTTTGTGCAGATCCTCCAACATGTATAGGTGCATTACAACCATCAGTCGTCGTTGGACAATTTGTTGGTGCACCTGGCGCGGCAGTCCATCCTGCCAAAGCCGAAAGTGCTGAAGCTCCTACAAGGAAACCGATAGCAAGAAGTGTTGAGGCGAGGATTTTTGATTTTATATTTGATTTCATAATTGTAATGTGTGCTTATTATTAATCTTATTGTTAATTATTTACTTTTAAATGTTAGTTAGTATCGCTTGGCGTGCCTTTATCTGTTGTGGCGTCAACTTACTTGGAGGATTGGGGGCTGTGAGTAATTTCTGACGAGTGGTTATTTCTTCTGATGTTAGATTGACTGGAGGATTTGGTTGATTTAGAAGCGCTTGGCGTACTGCAATAGAGTCAGGAGGTGGTGCCACTGATGCTGTTGGTTTAACTGATGGTCGTAATAGATACGCCACAATCAAAATTCCGAATACGAGCACTGCTACTATCAACGCCGCAATTGCATTGCGATGATTTGGATGTGAAAAATCATTTGAAAGAAAATCTTGCGCCATAATTTGTATAACGTAAGTATACAACACATAAAGTAAAATGCATTCAGTATACCTGTGGACAACCATCTGAGCTACTCATGTAACAACTCGATATAAAACCATCTATTATAGTCACACAACTCCTATCGCTTCGCTCACGCATTGAACACACTCATGGCTTTATCTTTGCTTTCTTTGATGATGACTTCAACCGCCTCAACTACCCTTTTTGCCACCTTTTTTAGCTCTTTTGATTCATCTTCTTTGTATGGACCTAGAATAAATTTCTCGATCTTTTCATCGCCGTGCGGTGTTTTAGCAAGACCTTTGGCAGTCTCTGGAGCAACGCCGATACGAATGCGTAAAAAGGCTTTAGTCTTCACCGCCTTTATAATTGATTCCAGACCATTGTGTCCACCAGAACTGCGGTTGAATGAAATGCGAATACGTCCAAGTGGTAAATTAAAATCATCATAAATAACAATGAGTTTTTGCGCCGCTTTAACACTCTTGACTAGCGCGCCGATCGCTTTACCCGAATTATTCATGAATGTTTCGGGCGCCACAAACGTGACTTTTTCTCTACCA
This sequence comes from Minisyncoccota bacterium, assembly GCA_036170235.1. GTDB lineage: Bacteria > Patescibacteriota > Minisyncoccia > Phycocordibacterales > PALSA-1337 > C7867-002. Next base: position 32,798 of record JAVHOW010000003.1, on the reverse strand, counting down.
ATCTTCCCTTCCGCGGTTAATGCGTTTATTTTTTTATTAAAAACAAATTCTTCCTTGCTGTATTCTTTTCGGATAGCGTCAAGGATCATCCGCCCCGTATTGTGGCGAGTATTCTGATATTCTTCTCCTGGGTTTCCCAGTCCTGCGATGATGTAAGGCATGCGAGTAGTTTACAGTGAAAAGTTTTTCTCTGCAAAGTTTCCAAAAATAACTCAAACACACTCAAAACCCTTGTGTCAAACGACCTTTGGTAGTACAATGAACTCATTATGCCGTCAGAGGAACCTATTATTCAAGAAAAAAACTCTAGCGGATCTGGTGAAAAAAGTCCCTGGCAGAATTTACGCGAATGGATTCAAGTCATTGTCATCGCACTCGTCGTCGCTCTACCTATTCGCTTTTTTATCGCCGAACCATTCATCGTCAACGGCGCGTCCATGGACCCAACTTTCTCTACTGGACAATTTCTCATCGTTGACCGCGTCACTTATCGCTTTGAAAATCCACATCGTGGTGATGTGATAGTTTTCGAATATCCGAACAATCCGAGTGTTTATTACATCAAGCGCATCATTGGTCTACCTGGAGAAACAGTTTCCATAAAAAATGGCAAAGTTACCATCATTAATACTGAACATCCAGCTGGTTTTGAACTTACTGAACCATACATTGACGCTTCCCACATATCTGTGGATACATCCAAAGAAGTCCTAGGCGCGACCGAATATTTCGTCATGGGCGACAATCGCTCCCAAAGTTCCGACTCTCGAGTTTGGGGACCGCTCGAAAAACATTTCATCGTTGGGAGACCGATCGTTCGATTATTACCAGTAAATAATATCAGCATACTTCCGGGAGGATATACGGAGTAACATGACAGAGTAATATGGCAAAATAATACATACAAACCATGACCAAAAAAACAAAAAAATCCGCTACTGATTCGAAATTCCTAAACTACGAACATCTAGACAAGATTGGTGAGATTCCGATTTATTACGGATTTACTCCGATGAAAAGTCCGATCATCAGCAAAGTAGATCTCGACGCCGCCAAGGACGTTCTCGACGGAGATTATGTTGATGATGAGACCGAACGCCACGGCAAACTTCCACTCCATGTTGAAGAAAAGATCGCCATCATCCGCATGTATCAAGAGCAGGATCTCCAAGCATTGCAACAACCAGTCATGATCTATTTCAAAGATCCATGCCGTGGTTCGCTCAAAAAGAGCGGCTATCATCGTTATGCCGACCTTGAAGTCCTCGGTTCTTCAGGACCAATCACCGAAGCCACACTCATCCAGACCACGCGTGTCATGCTTGCTGAAGAAGGCTATACCAACGTCAGCGTGGAAATCAATTCCATTGGCGACCGCGACTCCATCGCTCGTTTTACCCGCGAGCTCACTGCATATTATCGCAAAAGCATCAATGAAATGACTCCGGAATGCCGTCAACTGATGAAGCGTGACGTCTTCGAACTCCTCTCGTCACACAGTCATGGCGCCAAAGAAATCAACGAAAAGGCTCCTCGATCCATGGATTTCCTTTCTGAAACCAGCAAACGTCATCTTGAAGAAATTCTAGAATATTTTGAAGCCCTCGGTATTCCTTATACCATCAACAATGCCCTCATTGGCAATCGCAAATACTGTACCGAAACTATATTCACGATCGTCAACGCCGACATGGCTGACAAGAAAAAACAACAGATTCTAGCTGTTGGCGTCCGCTACAACGGTCTGGCAAAACGACTCGGCATGAAGCGCGACATCCAAGGCGTCGGCATATCACTCCTCGTTCCAAACGCTAACGCTAAGTTACGAAAAACAGTATCCAAAATGAAACGTCCAATCGCTTCATTTATCCAACTCGGTTTGGAATCAAAACTAGCATCTCTACATGTGATCGAACGTCTGCGCATAGTCAAGATTCCCTTGTATCTTTCTTTGTCCAAAGATCGTCTCGGCGCGCAAGTTTCTTCCATAGAAAAATACAACACCCCGTATGTTATCGTAATTGGTAAAAAAGAAGCAGTCGAGCGCACGGCTATAGTTCGCCGCAACGATACGCATGCTCAAGAACTCGTGTCGTGGGATGATTTGGCAAAGTATATGAAGAAAGTTGATGGTCAGAATTAATCATTCTAATTTTGCGCATATTATGACAAATAATTAAAAATTTAATTTGCAATCACCATGATCCATAAAACAATCAAAGACGGCATCATAGAATCACTCCGAGCCAAGGACACCCTTCGTCTAGAAGTTCTCCGTGGACTGAATGCCTTGTGCCTAAATGAAATCATCGCCACTGGAGTCACAACTGAATTTTTACCTGATGAAAAAGTTTTAGCATTGATCAAGCGTAGCGCCAAACAACGCAAAGACTCTATTGAACAATTCGACAAAGGCGGTCGCACTGACCTTGCCGACAAAGAACGCGCTGAGCTTGTCATTCTCAATTCATTCTTGCCAACACTCATGACCCGCGAAGAAATCAAGCTTGTCGCCAATCAAAAAATCGAAGCTCTCAAATCCGCTGGCACATTTGATCCAAAATCTGGTGGCAAGATGACAGGTATGATTATGAAAGAATTGGCTGGTAAGGCTGATGGTGCGGACGTGAAGGCAGTGGTTGAAGAGTTGTTGAAATAGTTGAAATAATTTTTTCTGCTGGCATTAAATTATTTAATCAAAAAAATCTCCTTTTTCTTCAAAAATAGCCCTGAAATAAGGGTTATTTTGCTGTGTGAAATTTGCCTTGACTTTATGGTTTGAAGATGATATAATGGTTGCAGAAGTAACAGAACAAACCAATAATAACCAAAGGAAGTCCTACTATGGCAAAATACTTAACCGAAGCTGAACAGCAGAAGTTGAACTTACTTGCCTTTCAAGGGCGGGTGGTTCGTAACAAAAACGGCCAAATCCGAGTCGCCTTCCCGAAGCTCTACTTTGAAGCAACTGGAGCCCATGGCGAGCCGACATCGGTGAGAATCGTTCACTTGAATGCCCCCGAGCACACATCTCGTCGGGCTTTCGTTAAATGTCGTGCGGCGTTTCGTTATTCAGGGATGGAGCGAAATCGCACATCAGATCGCTGGTAACTCATAGCGCCCACTTCGGATCATCGAGGTCGGGCGCTTCACTTTTTTTGAGAAAGGATAATTATGCAAAAAGCAGTTCAAAGCTTCACTGATGAGCAGTTGGCGCCAAGACCGCTCAATCAGCAACAAATCGAGGCACGAATAGCCAAACGACACCCTGGAAATAATCATATTCGTGCATGCTGGATTGAAGAAAATGGCGCCACGGAACATTTCCCCGAAGTACCTCTACTTCCTTGGTGGAAGAAGATCCGTTCTGTCACAATCAAGTACCGCCACAAGATCGAGGAGATTGCTCGCATCCAAGCGGAAGAAAAACATCAAGAGTTCACCATTCATCACCCGATCAGTGAAGAAATTGCTCATGGAGATTGGGACTAGCTCCGCCGAGACCTTCAAGGTTTCGGCGGTTTTTAATTCCCAGGAAACCCCGCCCGACTGTCCGCCCGAGAGTGCGGGGTTTCCTGGGAATTAAAAATTGCGAGATCCTTGTTAGAATCTCGCAATATGTAATTTTTTTGTTACGCCATAATCACCTGATTGTGTACTAGGCGTTGGTAGAACTCATTCTCTTTGAGAAGTTCATCATGAGTTCCTTGTCCAACGATTTTACCCCCATCAAATACGAAGATTTTGTCTGCATCTCTGACAGTAGCAAGGCGATGGGCGATGATAACAGTTGTCTTGCCGGCAGATGCTTCCGTGATACTTTCCCGAATCCGTGCTTCATTTTCCGTGTCGAGGCTTGATGTTGCCTCGTCAAAGATGAGAATATGTGGATTCTTGATAAGTGCACGAGCAATGCCGACTCGTTGACGTTGACCACCTGACAATTTGACACCACGTTCGCCAATCATTGTTTCCCAACCTTTCTCGAGTTTATCTCTAAACTCAGAAATTCGGGATAGTTTGGCGACTGAATCAAGCTCGGCGTCAGTGACTTTCTCTGCCGAACCATTTAAGCCGAACGTAATGTTGTATCGCATCGTGCCATCGAATAATGCAACGTCTTGTGGCACAAGACCGATATTACGTCGCAGTTCACGGTAGTCCAACATGCGAATGTCGATACCATCAATGAGGATGTGTCCGTCTTGAGGATCAAATGCCCGTAGCATGAGAGCAACTAGTGTTGACTTTCCAGCGCCCGAGCTTCCAACAAATGCATGGCGTTTACCTTCTTCAAGGATAAAAGAAACGTCACGCAATGCAGGTATTTCAGGTTTTTCCGTCTGACTAGTAACTTCCTTTTCCTCTTTTTCATCGTCATTGAATGCGTCTTTGTCAGTCCGCGCACTATACTTGAAGCCGACATGCCGAAACTCGATCCGCCCTCTCAAATTTTCTATTGGTATAGGTTTGAGAGGAACCACGATATCTGGCATGTAGTCGAGGAACTTGAAGTATTTGATCGTCGGGCCAATGTTCTTGGCTAAGTTGCGTTGGATGTGACTGATATTCGTGAGTGTCCCCAAGGCAGACATAATCCACCACGAGGTTGTAACGAACATGCCAGTTGTCATCTTGTCATTGAAGGCAAGGTAACCAGCAACGCCCATGCAGGAAGCTTGGAAAAAACAGATTGTCCACTGACCCACATAAAACCAGTTTATGTAAGACAGCCACATTGGTATCCCTTCTGTTGCATTGCGAGCATTTTCAGTATCGCATTCTTTTTTGACCCTCTCTTCTTGAGCATTTATATACACAACATCTGCATTAGCAATAACTTCGCCATGCTTTTTCCCAATCTGGTTTGACAGAGTATCCAACGAACGAATCCGTGAGACAAAACGGCTGTTGTAATAGATTGTGTAAGAAGCAAATATGGTGATGGCTATAAGCGCACAAACACCAACTTGCCATGCATTGATCAATAAAAACACTGTCGGCAAGATGATCATGAGCGTTGTAGGAACAAGCTCATAGACCCCTTGATAAACGATTCCCGATACTGCAGCTTCACCTTTTGAAATAACACTTCTCTTGATCACTGAGTGACCGAGATGATGTTGCCCTAGGGATATGCTGAAGAACTTCTCCATTGAGAGTCGCGACATATGCCGCGACAAATCGTATTCAAGTTTGCGTATCTCAAACCATTCTTTCGAATAGAAGATGACTGCACGGCTAAGTGCCAGTCCAAGCCATGTAAGCAATGCAATCATAAAGAGATGCGAATCACGGCTAGTTACAGCTGTGACAATGCGTCCCAAAAGAATTGGCATTGCTGAAGCGACAGACTGCCACACGAGCATGAGAGTCATGCTGGTGAGGATACACCGATGGTATGGGGAGCAGAGCGCCCATACTCGCTTTAGGCTTTGTATTTTTTTCACAAGTCAAAGATCTTTCGTAGTTTGTTATTGTTTTTCCCATATGCACACGCACTGGGAATCTACTTAATAGTAGAGCACATTATGATATTATTGTCAACGCCCGCTTCGTAGATTCAATTTACCAGACTCATCTTGAAATCTTTATAGCTCTCCAAACATCATTCTGTTTCGAGATCTGTAGAATGAGCACCTCCCCTTTGTCGTTGGTAATAAGAGTATGAACTATGAGACCTTTTTGCATGTAGTTTATGCTATCATTTTAATAATGATATGTCTCTACTAACTAAACAAAGCGATAAATTCAAAGCCTTGGCTGATGAACTACTCGCATCATCAGGACTACTACAAATCCTAGATAAATATGGAAAAGTCAGATTTGTCGGATCTTACGCCGCCAAATTAATGATGCATGGCGATATTGACATTCACGTTCTTAGAGAAAAGGAATTCAACAAACAAGAAACGTTGGATATATTTAATAACATTGTCGCTTCCACAAAGTTCAACAGTTATTATATTGGCGATTGGAATGATACTAATACCCATCCAGAATTTCCGGATGGGTATTATATAGGTTTAAAAACAAGGATTGGTGATATAAAATGGAAAATGGACCTTTGGTTTTTAAGCATGGCAGAACAGGATCGATTCGACAGAGAAAATATGGATGTGACAAAAATCACCTTATCAGAAGAACAACGCGAAGCGATTCTGATGTTTAAAAAATATCGTCAAGAAAATAGCGTCAAGATTTCAGGGCAAGAAATTTATGAAATGGTTATAAACAAAAAAGTCATGAATTTGGATGGATTCAAACGACAATTATTAATTTGTGCTCCAAAATAAATGCTATCACCACAATAGGTATGCTCACCACTTATACATATCCTACACCTTCGCGAAAGGCTCCAACTCCACGATAAACGTCGAGCCCTTCCCTTCTCCCATTGATTCCGCACGAATAGTTCCATGATGCGCCGTGACCATTTCCTTGGCAACGAATAGTCCCAGACCTGTGCCTTTTATGTTTGTTTTATTGGCATTGCCCGCACGACTGAATTTGGCAAATAGGTGCGGTAATGTTTCTGGCGCAATACCGATACCAGTATCCTTTATCATGAAGACAAATTTGTGCTTTGCCCTATTGAATGACAAAGAAACGCCAACTGAACCTTTCGGCGTGTATTTGAGAGAATTATCTATCAGATTCGCAATCACCTGTTTCAACTTGTCACGATCCGCCGTAATACGATAGTCTGTGCCAGAATTTTCCGCACCAAACAAGAATTTCACGTTGGTCGACTTATCAATGTTCGGCTTCAATTCCGCGATCACATCTTCAATCAACGTCTTCAAGTCAATAGTTTCAAACGCATACTTCATCGTGCCCAACTCAATGCGCGTCACGTTCAAATAATCATCGACAATGTTCGTCAGCGTGTTCGTAGACTCGAATATCCGCCCAACAGCCTCCTTTGTTTCCTTGGTAATCACACCCATGTCCCCCTCCAACACCAGCGACGCATACCCCTTCATCGCAGTCAGTGGCGCCCGCAGTTGATGTGTCGCAAATGACACGAACTCCGACTTCTGGCGGTCCAGTTCCGTGAGGCGAACATTCGCTTTCTCGAGGTCGGTCGCGAGGAGTTCGATGCGTTCGCGTTGGGAGACTTCTCTAGTCACACTTCGTATCAAGAAAATACCAATGAAAAATGTAATGACCAATGTAACTCCATTTATAATAATATCTGTAATATCATTTACAATCATTGTTCTCACGAGCAAAATAATCCACAAGGTAAATACAAGCAATTCTGTAGCAATAACTCGTACATCAAATAATCTGTGCTTAACAATTGCGAAGGCCGCAGAAACAGCCATAAGAATAGTAGACACCTGTCCAACCCAATTCAAAGTAAAATATCCAAATGATGGAAGTATCAAATTTGTAGCAAAAGAAATAAATCCTGAAGACATATATCCTACTATCACATAACCAAGCTGTATTTTTTCTATATGGTTATTAGAATTTTTGAATTTATTAATAAGTTTATAAAAAGCAAAATTAAAATATACAAGAATATATATCGCGTAGATAAAATATATTGAACCCCAATATATAAAATTTTCTCCAATATCATTTACCTTGGCACCAGCTATAATCCAATCACCATTTATAATGAAAAATATTAGTATAATATTTGGTAAAAAAATCCAAAGTTTTTTTAAATTTGAAATAGAATATGTCGTTTTTGGAAAAGCATAAGTGAAATAAAGAAAATTACTTGCTATGAGACTTGCAGCAACATAAAGCAGTTTCGTCCAAAATACAATTGTGAAATCTGAAGATAAACGATAGTAAATCATCGTTATTCCCCATCCAATAATTGTTAAAATATTTACAAAGTACAAACGGTTAAGTTTTTCTCGACTAGTATGAATGACAGAAAAACCAAGCCCTAGGATTGTACAAGTTACAACTATAAGAATTGTAGTAATAATGTCCATATATTACATGTGTCGTGATTGTATTATTTTAGCAAATTCTTCCAATTGTTGCTTAGAAATATACCCGAGTTCATTTTGAAGATCGCTTATTTTAAAACCAATCTTAATACCATCTTCCTCTAATTCTTTGTATAAATTTGGATCAAAATCATCTATTGAGTAATGATTTTTAGAATCCCTATACGTAAGTAACAAGGTTTCAGCCAAACAACTAAAAACATCACTTTTTTTAGCTAATCCCATATTGAAATGACAATTAATATTTGGAGTAGTTAAAACTCCACCTTCAATCACCAAAATATCTTTTCTAGTTTTCAATATTTCAGGTGATACATCGGATGGCTGTGCATCATTTATGATAATAGTACCTGGTGCCACATCCTCTGATTTTAAAACTACTTCTGGGGCACTGGTGGCGGCAATTATAATTTCACATTCTGATACTTCAGAAATTTGATGCGAAATGGTAATAGAAAGGTCAGAAGCATGTCTCTCTATAACTTCTATTTTCTTTTTTAGATTATCAAGTTTTCTTTCGAGGTCAATTAATACGAAATTCTTATAATTTTTCCTAGCTAAAATTATAGCTGTTCCGGAACCAATTCCACCAGCCGCACCGATGATGCCTATTTTTATTTTATTTTTAGCTAAACCAAACTTTTCTACACAATAATCAATATACTCAGAAATATTTTTTGTAGTATAAGTTCTACCAGTAGTGACATATACGTCAGAAACATTTTCAATAACATCTTTACCTCCACGAGCAAGAGATGCTGTCATTGCGCCGAGACCAATAAAACGTGCTCCTTTAGATTTTGCATACTGAGAAGCTTGTACAACTCTTTTTGAAGCTAATTCTTTATGTTCAAGTAATTGATGTGCAGTCATAGTAATACCGATAACCAAACCCTCTACAACCTCACCTTTATTATTGATTAATCCTGTTATTTTTGAAACAACAAATGGTGGTGCATTGAGAGTTATCCAATCAAATATAGAATTTGGCAATAATTTTAAAATTGGAAATTTTCTTGGTAGATCAGATCTGTTTCGAGAATGCACAATAAAGGCAAAGGTTGGTTTGTTCATGTGTACCTATCATTATAGTATATTTTGGGGAATTATTCACTATGAAAAATTATTGATAAATTGAATTATTTGGAAATATAGACGCATCAATTACGTTTATTTTTTATAATTTTAATATACTTCTTAATCCTATTATCATTATAAAGTTTAACAGATTGCTGTATTTCGAAAAAAACCTCTTTGCTTGCGATTTTCATAAAAAATAAATCCAGAAAATTTCCAGTTCGATCTATCTGCTTTAGGATTATATTTTCCTTTTCTATATAATCACTTTTTAAATCAACTTCTTTAATAAGTAATAACAAATGACGAATAATTGATAACTTAATGGACATTATTGAAAGCCTATCGATGATCATTCCAGGGCTTTCGCTATAAAACTCTTTTTGTGTGCCCGATAAAATATCTATTTGTTTTGCGATCTCGATATCCATTTCTCTTATCAGATCATTTCTGATTTGATTATTTTTATCTATTTCTTGCTTAGCCCTTGCTACATGATCCGAACCTAGCTCTATCATTCTTGCTAAATCTTCGAGATCCCATAGTTTCAGATTTGTTTCCATATTCAATCTTATCAGTCGACTTAGCTGATCTCCAGATCCAAAATCGGCTGATTTACCATCAAGAACATCTGAAAATATCTTCAATATCATTTTTATTTTGTGCATATTATTTATTATTAAAATCTTCGATAAAGCTCACATTGGGAAACCTCTTCAGAGAGTATTCAAAGACTGCCTTGTTCTTGTAATATGAATTTGGAAACAACTTGACCTTCTTCCTTAATAATGTCGCGGCAATAGCTATGTGTAACCTGTCAGTATTTACTTGCTCATATTTTTGTAAAGTCCCAAGTAACTCATCGAGAGGTTTAGTGGCATATCCGTCATACGATAAATCAATATTGGACTCAAGCTTAATTTTTGATATTGATTCAATATCTGAACGAAATACATTTATAACACCATCTCCCTCAGGTATCTGAACGAACTTGTTATAAAACGCGCAATCATGCCACAGGTATATTTCCGCATGTTTTAGTTTACCCTCTAGAAATTTCGCAGAAACTTTTTCCCGACAAAAAATTGTGTCTGCATAATCATTTTTTACCTTTTGTTATATAGTCCAATAACAGTATCATAAAAAAGTTTTGTTGTTTCATCTGATTTAGAGTTAGTTTGCACATGTATCGGTTCTCCTATATTAACAGTCAATTCCTTGCGGAGAAACTTCCGCTTGCCTAGGCGAAATGATAGAGGCAAGACTGGTGCGCCTGTTTCAGCAGAGAGAACAGCCGCGCCAGATTTGAATGGTGCAATCACGTGTTCAGTCACGATCTTCCCTTCTGGATATATTACGATATTGCCTTTCTGTTTAATAATTCGTTTGGCTTCTTCAAGATTCTTCTGAATACCTCTACCTGGTACGACTATAAAGACGCCAAAAATACTATATATAAAACCAACAACTCCAATATCAGTTAGAAAGTTGAGCCAATGCCAACTAAAATTCTTTACCGCCATGAACCGTAGAGGCAAATGCGGCGTGGTGAAACCAAGGATTAGACGAAAAAGAAAACTGTCTGCAAAACTAAAATGATTTACAATAATAATGAACGGACTCTTCACTTTTTTCAAATTTTCTTGACCATTTACATGAAGATGATACTGGATATGAAAGTATATAAAAGCTATCGGCCATGTCAGAAATTGGGAAATACGCAGGAATATCATGATATTTTAATATCTAAATGATATATCAAAATCAGTTTAATGTACAGGGCGTACTATACAGTTATTTAGCTAAATAATATATAATTCACCTCATGGAAATCAATGCTTATTTAATTGTAGATTTGTTAACTGGCATCATTCTGATAGCGGTTTCTTTAGCTATATACTACTTGAGCAACAAGTCATTATCAGCCAAATTATTTTCATTACTTTCATTTGTCATTGGAGTCTGGAGTATATTGATAGCTGTTTCAGTATCAACCATTGATTTTCAAGATGAATTATTTTTAACTCAACTCAACCACTTTCTTGGAACATCTATAGCAACAATATTTCTTCTGTTTTCGCTTTCATATCCATACGAAAAAAAGATTGGTAAAAAGACTCTGATAACTTTATTGCTCGCAGAGATGATGTTTATATGTCTTTTATTTTTCACGAACCTGATGATTGATCACACTGTACCACTACCAAATCTAAAATATCTTGGATGGATATATGGTCCATTGGTACACTTATTCAATTTTTATTTCATCTTTTGTTGGCTCTTCGGCATCGGATTACTTTTTCAAAAATTCAGAAGCTCCACAGATTCCATTCTTCATAAAAACCTAAAACTAATGTTAATTGCGTTCATAATCGGGATTATACCTCCAACAATTACAACAATAATACTCCCTCAAATTGGAATATTCGACTATTATTGGCTAAGCCCTCTTTCTGGATTTATTTGGGTTCTCCTCATCGCCTACTCCATCACCACCACCACCTATTCAGCATACGGGTCATTGCTATAGAACTGATAACGTTCGGGTTGTGGATGATCATTTTGATTCAGACGCTTGTGGCGGATTCACGGCAGGAAGTGTTCATTGATGGCGGGGTGTTGGTGGTAGCGGTTGTGTTCGGTATCATACTGATCAAAAGTACCCTTCATGAGATAGTACAGCGCGAACGCATTGAGAAGCTGGCGGCTGATTTGCGGAAAGCGTACGATTCAGTCAAGGATTTGAATGAAAATCTGGCACACAAGGTGGCTGAACAGACGAAAGAGGTCAAGCGGGCGTATGAGGTGGAGAAACGGGCTCATGATGAACTAGCGAAACTGGATGAAACCAAAAATCAGCTGATTACGGCGGCACAGCACAATTTGCGCACGCCATTGACTGCATTGAGGTGGCAGTTGGAGAAGATAAGGAAGAGTGGTGGAAATGATGGGTTGCAGGAGTCGTTGAAAGAGTCGGAAGCGTCAGTTGAAAGATTGACTGGGGTACTGGAGGATTTTTTGAAGATTACGGAGATGAGGGTGGGTAATTCAGATTAGAACTTGAGATTCTATCCCACATTTCATATACATATATTATTTTTTAAGCAATGCATTCAAAAATAACATCGCATCTGCAGTTGCAAGTTTTGAGGCACTAGTTTCAGGGTGTACGTGTAAATAAGCAGCAACCAGATCATATCCCAATGTATATCCTGTCCATCGCGGAATAACATCTGGCTTTGAGCCAAAAAACCAAAGGTCGTTATCATATGTTGGCTGCTTCCATGTTTCCGAAGCTTTCTTAATAAGCACCTTCTTTTGTTCAGGAGTTAGTATGTATGACCACGGTGACGGTTTGCTTCTTCCAGTCGCTTCAATTGCAAAATGATCTGCAAGACCTTCAAAAATCATGGCCTCAAGCAAGGTATCTCCTTCTACTTGTTTCTGCCAACGGATGGTGTGATGTAATTCGTGTGCAAGCGTGAATGAAAGTTCTTCCTTCAAAGCTCTCGTAAAATTTGGATGTCGTGGATCTAATGAAATAAAAATTAAGTTTGCATTCAGAGAATATCCTCCAATGCCACCTATTTCATCTATGGTCGCTTTTGGATTGTCATAAAAAACAACGTCCACATCCTTAATCAGCAACAATTTTTCAACTGAAGCGATGGTGGCCTCAGCAATTGATTTTAACTCTGCGGAATACAGTCTAATGTCCTTCGAAGCAGTTAGAATATGGATGTTTATAGACATGTCAGCCATTCTTTTTAGAAGCGAGGTGCATCTTGATTGAGTTTATGTACTCCTCATACAGCGGAAGAAATTCTTTTGCCGAGGTATAAAAGATGAAATTATCCTCATCAAAGTCATATTCGTGAATTAAAATATTCCTTAAATTAGAACTTTTTGTGAATTTAGGTAAAGATTTTTCTTCTAATACCTTTAGTTCAACCATTCTTTTAAAAGACTCCTTGTACGTATCTGGAGTTTGAGCCCCACTATCTACAATAGTCTGTGCATTTATATCACTAGCAAGCTCTATAATAAGCTGAAAATTTCTTTCTGCAGAACGAATATTTTTAAATGTGGATTTGAAGTCTTTAAAAGGAATATCGAGGAGTTGTTGTAACTCATTCAACAATACGGACATTTGTTCAAGTTTCTTTAAAATAATGTCATGCAGCATAGTTTTTCATCATTATTTTCTCGCGTAAGCGACGAAATTTAGCAGTATCGACATATTCCTTAAAAGCCCTGACTTTGAATCTAATGAAGTCAATGTAATCTCCATCTACGAGTTTACCGTTCTGTGCAACAGCAAACTTGAGAAGTGGTGACACAGAGGAAAGATCAACGAGATCAATCTTATCTTCGTTAATGTTATATTTTTTTGAGAGAAATCCCGTTATGTCTACGCGATCAGAAAGTGACAAATGCTTTGGGGAGTAGACTGCAAAATCAAAATCCGATACGGCAGTTGCTCTGCCTGAAACTTGAGAACCAAATGCAATAATCATTGGTTTTTTCATACCATATTATAGTATCACACTTTATGACATATGTCCTCAAAAATAGTCCTTGACTCACTACATATGGCTCCATCTCCCCAATTTTGAACTTGTGCAAATTTTGCACAAGTTGAGTCTTTATTCAATTCACCATCACTAAATATGTTCTGTAGGTGCGGGGAGTCCGAAGACTTGAAATCTTCAAAAGAGGATCAATTTCCTTGTAAAATAAAAGCAGCGTATTTCTACGCTGCTGTTTGTCAGAGCGAATCATGACAACTATTTTCTGAAGTTTTTACATTTAATTTCACTCCCCCATTTTTGGAGAAGATGAACCACAAAGGAACAATGACCAACAACAATCCTGAGCATGTCCACGCCAGTGAGATTGAATATTGTTTTGCCAATATTCCACTAATCAACAATCCAGCCAAACAACCGAGGTGGTTGTAAGCTGATTGACAAGATATGACCGTGGCTCGATCTTTCGAACTGATCAGGTCGTTCAGATACGCATCTTTGATAGGACCGAATGCTCCTCGAGGCAATTCATGCAACAAGAAAAACATTATGGAGATCATGACGTAGTTTTGACTATATGTCGCCGCGAGCAGACCGAGTCCAGATGTAACAAGAGTAACGATCATAGCCATACGTTCATTGGATGATTTCTTTATCACCCAAGATGAAATATATATTCCAGCTAATATAAACAAGGCAATCCCTGCCCAGATATACCCTTGAAAGGCACCAGAGTGTAATGACTTTCCAAAAAACGGTTGCCATTGCATGTTTGGTGCTTGAATGGAGAAGACCATTAACATATTCGCAAGAACAATAAACATCAAAGTTCGATGTCCATGGACATAAGCGATACTTTTTCTCGATGATTCCAACATATCTTTTAGGCCATGAAGAATTGAAGTCTTTTGGACCACAAAATATTCTTCTTTCATCACAATCCAGGTGATACAACCAGAAACAATTCCGATTAACCCGCCAACCAACCATGGATATGACAGATTGATTGTCCCTATATATGCTCCAATGATTGCTCCGGGTATGCTTACCAACTGCTTAACCAATTGCTCTTTTCTAAATAATGGTTTAGTTGTGCCAGTGTAACCATGATGTTTGAGTGTATCAACAAACCAAGCATGGAAAGCTCCATTGGCAAAAGTCCGACCGATTCCAGCCAACATTTCTGCGCAAATGAAACCGACCATGCCATATGAGAATGAGTAGACAATCTCCCATATCGAAAAAAGAAAACAGGAGATAATGTAGGATTTTTTGCGACCATATCTATCCGCGAAAGCTCCAGTCGGAACTTCAAAGAAAAACATGGTAGTAAAGAAAACTACATTGACCAAATTGACTTGGAATAAATCCAATCCACGCCAAATAAGGAATGTGACATAAGTTGCGAGACTCATAGAGGCTCCGAAGTTGAATAGACCAGTTAGAACCAAATACTGATTGATGATTTTGTTGTGTTTCATAACTATTATTTAATTGTCAACGAACTAATTAACTACTGCTGAATCACGGGTCAAGAAAAATCCCGACTTTCGTTCAGCCGGGATATTCCTTTGAGATTATGTAATCAATCTAAATAGTAGAATTAGAGAAAGTCATACCTCGGCTGCACAAAATAGCTTTACGGCAATCGGCAAAAACGCCGGTGTAAGCAAGCTTATTAGAAATACCTTGCGGCATCTCACGTTGTGTAGTTGTGGTATATGTTGTTTGCATATATAGATAGAGTATCATGTTTTCATGACTCTAGCAACGTGCGTCATGAATACACATTTTTGTCCAATTTTTAAAAAACCCCGCCAAACAGATCAGATCTGTAGCGAGGTGTGCAAGTGACTGACTGCATGAAGAAATCAACGGTCTTCTGGATCCCTTTCTTCGAACGTAGGTTCCGTGTCAGAAGAACCATGATAGTAGTCTGGTTCAGACGAACGACTGAATGGATCTGGACGGTCTTCCTCGACTCCGAGGATGAACCGATCCAGAGTCGTTAACACCTTGACAGGTGGCACACATACCACCGTGCCGTCACAACTTCTGCTCAAGGCGCTACGCGTCGTGCCTGGAGTTTGACCTCTTTTTCCGCGCACGCAGTTTTCTACGGGCACGTGACTGGCGAACATTTGCAATCTGGCATGCAATGATCTAGCACTCATAGTTTTAACACATTGTTAATTTGTTTTATTACGACTGCCACTACCCTACCAGATACTATGGTACACCCAAATACATCCTTGTGCGACATAAGGTGGGGATTACTTTCGTAATATCACTCTCTGTGCCGCCGCATAAATGTGGTCTTCACCCATACCATAATGTTCTATTAATTCACTCGGTGTACCAGTCTGCCCAAACTGATCTTTAACGCCAATAAATTCTATTGGTACAGGAAAATGCGCCGCCAAACATTCAGCAACTGCCGACCCCATGCCACCCTTAATCTGATGTTCTTCAACAGTCACCAGCGCTCGTGTCTCTTGAGCAAGTTTGATAATTGCTTCTTCGTCTAATGGTTTGATTGTTGCCAAATTCATCACGATCACACGCTTTCCTTCTGCCTCTAATTTCTTTGCAACTTTCAAGGCTTTGAAAAGAAGCGCGCCGGTCGCGATGATACCAACAGAATTTTTTTCTCCTCCGTGACCTGCATCAACTCGCCCCTCCGGGCGCCTGATTCTTTCTCCCTGCTTCGTACTTCGTGCTCCGTCATCCGTCCGAAATACTATCGCCGCCTTACCAATCTCAAATGGCGTATCTTCAGTCGTAATAATCGGCGTCTTCTCACGCGCCAATCGAATATAAGTCGGGTCTGCGGTTTTTGCCGCAGCCAATGTTGCCTTTTTTGCTTCAATAGCGTCGCAGGGTGAAATTACAACCATTCTTGGAAGAACGCGTGTTATTCCAATATCTTCAAGCGCCTGGTGCGAGCCACCATCAGGACCAACAGAAACTCCAGCGTGTGAACCAGCAATTTTCACTGGTCGATTGTTGTAACAAACCGTCGTGCGGATCTGTTCCCAATTTCTGCCAGGACTAAAAACGGCATACGAACTCACAAATGGAATCTTCCCCATAGCGGCCATGCCTGACGCGACTGTAACCAGATTTTGTTCAGCCACGCCAATTTCGATAAATCGTTCAGGAAATTTCTCTCTGAATTTCAGCATTTGAGTTGATTCCGTAAGGTCAGCACATAGACCAACTACTCGTTTATCCATTTCAGCGGCCTTCAATAACCCATCGCCAAAACCTTTGCGAATAGGGACCTGCTCGACATCTGCATCGAAGAGTTTTGGGTTAAGTTTTTGGGAGTGGGAGAGCATGAAAGAATTATAGCATGTTGATTGTCAGCTCGCAGTTGAGAGCTCGGATAATTTTCATCACCTGAATTAATGTGGGATTTGCACGTCCGGCTTCTATTCTAGCAAGAGTTGGCTGGGTTATACCGGCCGCGTGTGCTAATTGTTTCTGTGTCAAATTTTTTTGTTTGCGAATACGGGTGATTTCTGAAAACAATACATACGTTCTGCCAAAATCTCCGTGGGCCTCTCTCCATAATGGATTATCTGCATGCGCTAGAGGTAGTACAGAGTCAAATATTGGTTGGGTGTATTTTTTATTAGCCATGTAAATAAGGTTAAAATGATAAATAATTTTACAAATAATAACTAGGAATTGGTGCTCAAGTGTGTGACGAGAGGTTTGCCAGTTGTTTTGGCACTATGGAATGCGTAATCTGGGTACGTCTGGGTACACCACTATTATCTCACACCTCAACATATACCATATATGGTATATGTTATACCTTCCGGAAGAAGCGACCCTCCCTACCCCCGCCGCCTCAAAATTTCTCAATAATTTTAACAGACCTCTTAATTGCTACAAAACCATAACCCCACAATAATGGCAACCAAAGTGGCATTACACCAAATAAGCTCTGTCTTGCAAATGTTTCAACCCCAGTATTAATAAAGAAATATTCTGACAATGTAATAGCAATCAAACCAATCATAATGATAATTGGCAAAACTTCTTTGAGAATGTTTAGGATTTTTTTCATTATTTAACTATTATGCGGACTCTCGACATAACCACCCAACGTGCGAACATTTTTAAGCGCCTCTCTAGCCGTCGCAATCTCCTCCGGCGTCGTTGGCGGCTTACCATGCCATTCGAACTTGCGCTCGAATGCTGGAATACCTTTTGAAGCAATCGTATTGGCAATAATAACCGACGGCTTGTCGAATACCGCTTGCGCCTGACCTACAGCGCGATCAATGTCGCGGAAATTGTGACCATCAATCTCTTGCACATGCCAATTCCAAGCTCGCCACTTATCAGCTAACGGATTCAATGGCATAATTTCTTCAGTGAAACCATCAATCTGAATATTGTTGCGATCAATAATCACAGTAAGATTCTGTAATCGTTCTTTACCACCGAGCATCGCCGCTTCCCAATTGTTGCCAGCATCGAGTTCCCCGTCACCTGTCAGACAATAAAATTGCCGACCCGACGTCTTGCCATTGTCCATCCTATCAGCCAATGCCATACCAACCGTTTGCGACAAACCTGAACCGAGCGGACCAGATGAATTTTCCAAAGCCGGCAAAAATTCTCGGTGCGGATGGCCTTGTAATTTCGAACCGAATTTGCGCAAAGTTTTCAATTCAGAAACTGGGAAATAACCTGCGTGCGCCATAGTTGCATACAGAACTGGACAAATGTGTCCGCTGGAAAGGACGAGGCGATCACGGTATGACCAATCAGGTTTCTTGGGATCGTGCTTCAAAGCATGGAAATATAGATATGTAAAAATGTCAGCCATGTCGAGCGGACCTGCTGTGTGACCACTTTTTGCTTCGATCAGAGATTCAATAATAGAGCGGCGTATGTCTAGCGCCTTGTTTTCGAGAAATTTTACTTTTTCATCAGTAAGAGCCATGAAGAATTTCTAATTAACCTAATTGACCTAATTTCTAAGATCAACATACAGCAATTATACCACATAGGTCGGACCTGATGTTTACAATCTCTTGAAATTGGCAATCGCCTCCAAATAATTATCAGACCCAAAAATCGCAGACCCTATGACTAGCCGATTCGCACCAGCTTCAATCAACTGTTTTGCATTTTCCAAAGAAACTCCACCATCGATAGATACTGGGTAATCTGGACACATTTTCTTGATCTGTTTTATCTTATCAATCACTTTCGCATCAAATTCTTGACCCTGAAAACCAATATGATCAATACCCATCAATTGGATGAATTGGACACTACCTTCAACTATACCGAGCTTTGTATTGCCAACTTCTGAAATAGGCGTATCAATATTTAAAGCCAAGCCGACTTCCACACGATCTTTGAGCATCGCTATAGCTTTGCCAACATCACCTTTTGATTCAATATGCAAAATTATTCGTGTCGCACCAGCACTGACCCAAGCCTCAACGCGTTCTTCCGGTTTGTTGGCCATGAGATCAATCTCAAAATTGAGCTTATCCCAACCCGGCAACCCTTCATCCTCATGAATAATTTTCTCAAATGAATCATCGTGCTTGCGGTATGGCCAACTTGGTTGTGGTGTGAATTGTCCATCGCAGACATCGATCTGCACAGTCTTGACTGCATCTTTTACCAAACCGATCTTTTCTTCAAGTTCGGCGAAGTCGAGTGGGAGTATAGCGGGGATTATTTCGTGGCGTTTTGACATATTATTCTATCGCATCAATCTGCTCTATCCTCCTCTGGTGTCGCTCATCTCCACTAAACGCTGTCTCCAGCCAAGTTTCAGCCGCATCGCACGCTCCATCAGCTTCGACAAATCGCGCACCAATAGAGAGAACGTTGGCATCATTATGTTCGCGAGTATTCTTGAGCAATTCTTGATCTCCACCATACCAGACCACGGCACGAACTCCTGGAAAACGATTTGCGACAATTGCTTCTCCTTGTCCTGATCCACCAAAAATAATTGCTTTGGTATTGCCAGTCATATCCTCTGCAACTTTGAGTGCGGCCGCGGACATGTAGATTGGATAATCATCACCTTCTTTGAGTTCATGCGCGCCAACATCAAGCACTGTATACTCTTTTTCTTGCAGAAATTTCTTGACAGCTTCTTTGAGAGTGAAACCTGCGTGGTCGGAAGCGAGGATGATTTGATTTTTTGTCATAAATTTATAGGGTTAACTCAAATTAACAAGCTGTTACTATTTGTAAAAATCTTCTTCTTCATAATAATATGATTGCTCGATACCCTTCATGAAGACTTCTCGATCATCAATCTTATCGGTCAAAGCAGTTCGCAAAAGTTCGTGAATTTCGAGATCGTTTACTGGACTGCGTTGCATGGCGTTCAGGTAGCCTGCTTTATCGATTTTCGACCAATCAACGCACTGCTTCATGTTTTTTCTAAAAATCAAATCGAGCCAGATCCGCATACTCCTACCATTGCCTTCCATAAACGGATGAGCGATATTCATCTCCACATATTTAGCTACAATTTCCTCAAAAGTACTTTCGGGCATTTCGATAATTTTAGCTAAACTATCTTCTAGATATAAACAAGAAGCGAATCGGAAGCCGCTTTTACTTATATCTTTCGTACGAATCTGACCAGCAAAATCATAAAGCCCTCCAAACAAGTATTCGTGGATTTGTTGCAAACCTTTGGTTGTACCAATTTCAAAACTTTTAATTTCTTGACTGCCAAAAAGTTTTATCGCCCGCTCTTTACTAATTTCGTCAGTATTTTTCATACCAATATTATACCATATTTGAGCGTATATTTCTCGTTCAAAACTGTCATTTTTTATTCCTGATTGCTTTTATGAGCATAGCCAAACCGAAGACAATAAGAGCTATGAGACAAACTAATACAATTTTACCGATATAAGAATCAAATATACCGAAATATCCAAAATGATAACCTACACCTGTAAAACCGAATTTGCTCATATAAATTATTAAATTAACCTCCCCGCCTTTATCACATGCTCAACCAACGTATACGTATACCCCATTTCATTGTCATACCACGCCAACACCTTCACCAAATTTCCTCCAACCACGCGCGTGAATGCGAGATCGGCGATCGAGGCATGCCTATTACCAATAATGTCATGCGAGACCAACTGCTCTTCGGTCACAGTGAAAATACCATTCCAGCGAGGGTCGTTGGCGGCTTTTTTGAGAAGACCGTTTACTTCTTCGGCTGTAGTGTTCTTCTTGGAAATAAATGTCACGTCGACGATGGAACCAGTAATGACGGGAACGCGCAGAGAAATACCATCAAAGAGACCTTTCAAATGGGGACTAACTTGGGTGACGGCGATAGCAGCACCAGTTGATGATGGCACGATGTTCTGAGCAGCGGCACGACCTTCACGGAGATCTTTCTTTGAGGGACCATCGACGAGTGACTGGCTGGCAGTGTAGGCGTGAACAGTATTCAAGAGCGCTTTTTCGATGCCAAGCGCTTCGTCGAGAATGGCAATGAGCGGTGAGCCGGCGTTCGTGGTACAAGAAGCATTGGATGAAATGACGCAACCTTCGAGCTTGTCTTCATTCATACCCATGAGAACGGTGGCGCCTTGGAATGGTGAATCAGGCGAATCCTTGATCGGAGCTGAGACGACTACCCTTTTTGCGCCAGCGGTGATGTGAGCTTGAGCTTTTTCTGCGGAAGTGAATAAACCGGTTGACTCCACGACAATATCAACACCGAGCGACTTCCATGGAAGTTTAGTTGGATCTTTCTCTGAAATGAATTGAATTTCGGTGCCATCAACAACAAGTGAATTGGTTTTTTCATTGATAGTAACGTCGAATGGACTGACACCGTACGCGGTGTCGTATTTGAGTAAATAGGCGAAGTTCTGAATACTACCAAGATCATTGATGGCGACAATCTCGATCTCCTGACGGTTCTTGGCGACTTTGACGAAAGCACGACCGATGCGACCGAAACCATTGATTGCGACTCTTATTTTTTGCATGGGATTTTTTTCATAGGATATGGTAATTAAAAAGTAACATATACATTGTATCACAACACGTTTCAGTATCCACAGGGTCTAGCTATCAATAAAATACGAACTAGGTATACTAATAGTCGGAAAAAACAACTGTCGGTTTATACAACTATGAACATGGACTCTGACGGTCGCGGTATTGCCAGCGAGGCAATGGTTGAACAAGCACTTGAAATCATCAAAGAAAATCCTAAGGATGATTCAGTACCACGAATCACAGGATTCGTTCATGCGGCTCGGCATTCAGAACTCGATCGCAGTCACGTAGACTTCTTGATCGACTTGGAAAATGGCGACAAAGTACCATTGCAAGTTAAAAGTTCCGAACGACACGCAAAAAGGTTCGAGCGGCTCAACAAAGCCCACAAACGCTTCATTCCAGTAATCGTCGTTGGGTTTGGCGAAACGCTCCAATCAGTCATCGACAAAGTAATAGGGTGTATCAGGTACGCCCTAAAAAGACTGAAAAGAGTTGCCGAACAAAAGATTCATTTGGAACGCACTCGTCGAAAGAAAAGACGTTGGTTCATGCGTTTCCACGCACCTTCCATGTGCCACTGATCAATATTTTAACCTCCTCACAGCGCGGCCAGCAATGACCGCGCTTTTTTTATTCCTCAAAATTCTCAAATCTAAAATATCATATCTAACTTCTTTCCACATAAGCCTTCCCCAACTTTTTCACTAACCCTGGACCTTCAAAAATCAAACCAGTAATCAGTTGTACCAAATCCGCGCCTGCATCAAATTTTTCCTGCATGGTTTCTGGGGACATCACGCCTCCGACACCAATAATAGTAAAACGTTTACCATAAATTTCACGCGTCTTATAAATCAGATCTGTTGAAGGATGCGAACATGGTTTGCCAGATAAACCACCTCTGTAAATATTCGGCGCTTCGTTACGCACATCAAGTGAACTGTAATCCTTATTTAAGTTGCCAATAACGACACCATTAAAACCCTTGGCATCAATAACTTTTAGTAAAGATTGAAACTGTTCCCACGGAATGTTGATCGGCATTTTAACGTAGACAGGTTTCGAACATGGAATTGCTTTAAGCGCGGACAAAAGTCGCTCCAACAATTCAGGTGTTGTAAATGCTTCACCACCAAATGCATTGGGGCATGAAATATTTATCGTGTAGTATTCGACGACATTTTCTTCATTGAGGCGCTTGAAGGAATAAACGTAATCATCTATGCCCGCTTGAATCGGTACTGATTGTTCGTCGTTTGTTCGAGCGATTGATATACCGACGACGAAATGTGTGCGGAGCCTAACTGTGGCAGATGTTGGTGAGGATACACTGCGGAGGGCGATGAGCCCGAGCATAGGAATTTTTCCCCAGAAAAATATCCGCGTATCCGAATCAACACCTGCCACAGTAAGGCGATTACTCTTCAATCGTTCAATAATTTTATCCACTCCATCATTCCTCAACCCTTTATTAACCAAAATACTCTGCGACTTCGGCAACCTCGTCAATCGTGGCTTCGAATTACCCTCACAAGGTCGCGCCGTCACTGAACCAACTTCTTCGCCACCTAAACCAATACTTGAAAGGATTTGAGTCAGCTGACCATTATAGTCAAAACCAGCTGATAATAAAAAAGGGGTTCGATATGTAATACCATCGACTGTTTTGGAAATGTCACGACCTCGATATTGATATACCATACCAATAAGGCCGCGTGTCACCCCAAAATTTCCTGCCAACTTCCCTGCAGAAGTAAAAAAATCATGAACCGCTTCAGGGTCAAGGTGGAAAAGAATGGGTTTGAGAATATGCTTGTAAAACATGACTATAATAATATAGCACAATTTTATGACGCATTATTTTAAATGTATTTCTATAAAACCAAAGTTTGAATTGCAATTATCCCTAATACTTCCTCACCACCCCAGTCACAATAGCCGCCACTTTGATATCATACTCTGGATAAATAGGCTTATACTTTTTATTGGCAGGCTCTAGGAAAACCTGACTCCCCTTCCTACGAAAATATTTCATCGTCCAGCCACCGTCAACTTCGGCAATAACAATGTCACCATCTTTGGGTTCCGATTTGCGCTCCGCAACCACCAAGTCTCCTTCTTGGATGCCCGCATCGATCATGGAATCACCCTTGACCTCAAGCAGGTAGGTTTTATCTTTGTCATTGATCAAATATTCATCAATGCTAATAGTATCGAAAGGTGTTTCCTCCGCCACAGTTGGAAAACCGGCTTCGACTAGACCAAGTATTGGAATCTCTCCAACTAGCCTGTTTGGAATAAGGCGACCGCTAGAATCTTTATCGAGCACACCTTCACCCACAAGTTTATTGATCAGTTTGTAAACGGCGTTTTTAGACTTGAATCCAACCAAGGTCATAATCTCGGCATAAGTTGGCATGCGCTTGGTACGCTTGTAGAAAGAGATAATTTTATTTTTATAAGAATCGGTCATTTGGTTGGCAACTTTATTTATGAGTTAATTATATCATTCATGTCGTCATTACAGTTCACAAAATAAATATACATCGGGGAAGGTACATTTATTTTATGAACTTGAAGAACGGCATGAATAGTGACATCTTAGAAAATGTGCGGATTTACTAATTGAAAGCAAAATTGAAGAAACTAAACGCTGACCTACGTGGCGCGAGTCGGGCAAGCTGGGACATCAGAAACTTGTGTCGGAGCGCTTCACGCCTGTATGAAACGCCTTTTATGATGCGCAGGTCGATCTCCTGATTTATCCGGTCGATCTCCATGCGAATGGTTCTGATGGCTTGGTGCTTGCTCATAATGATTGGTTTTAAGGCTATTAAGATCAAGAGTTTCAAAGTCGAAAGGTTGTAAAGTAGCGCCTGCTAAACTTTCCAACCTTCGACTTGTAAACTTCCTGACTGGTACAATTATAGGTGAACTATCGTTCACCTGCAAGTGGTACCTGTGGATAACCCATTCAAGATGTTCCCTAGCTTGAACAATCTAAGCTCTCGAAACTATGCGCTTGCTACGGGACTTGGAATCGAACCAAGATTCACGGCTTCAAAGGCCGCTGTCCTACCGTTAGACGATCCCGTAATAGGTATGAGTAGAGTAGCGCAAAAAAGGCCTTATTTCAATGTTTTAAAAATTATTATTTCTTAAGGTGTGCAATCATCTCATCGGCAGAAGAAAACCTTGGGGATAAGTTTTTACCTTTAGAAAAATCCTTTTCAGCATTGGTAATCTCCCGACGAGTCTTCGCATTAAAAGTCTCCACAAGACCAACCTCAATATCCCCATCAACAAAAGCCTTAATAGCAAATTTCAACCACCGCCATTTCCAACGGCAAACTCTCGATTCGTGCCCTGCCGACACCATCGGCCGCCTCGAGGAGAGTTGCCAGCATTTTCGGCGTTACAGCCTTTGCGACCTCCATCAACTCGCCCTTTTGCGTGCCTACCTGTGTTTCAATAAATCCCCAATCATCTTCAGAAACACGTTCTTTGACCCCAGTTTTTGAGGAAGCAGAGTGTTGAATTAGGAAAATGAAACGCATTTTTTCCAAGACTAATGTTGAAAATGTATTCATGGAAACGCCCGCTTTCTCGGTTTCTGACAGAATATTTAGTGCCTGATCCTCATTCTTGGAAATCAAAGCTGAAATAAAAGAATTGACCAAACCAGCGCGTGGAGCACCTGTGATAGCTTCAACTTCGGCGCGAGTTAATTTTTTGTCTGCGGAAGAAGAAATGACTTTTTCAAGCATACCGAGCGCGTCGCGGAATGAACCGTCACCAAGAAGCGCGATTAGATCAGATGCTCCTGCATCCAATTCATAACCTTCTTTTTTGGCAATAGCGCTCACCTGTTTGCGAATCACTTCGCGTGAAGGTTTGCGAAATGAAAATGTCTGGCATCGAGAAATTATGGTATCAGGAACTTTATCAAGCTCGGTCGTTGCTAGAATAAAAATAACATGTTTCGGCGGTTCTTCAAGTGTTTTCAAAAGTGCGTTCCATGCGTCTTTGGAAAGCATATGGACCTCGTCGATAATGTAAACTTTAAAAGGTGAGGAGAATGGCAGAACCGAGACATGCTCGCGCAATTCACGGATATCATCAATGCCACGATTGGAAGCGGCGTCTATTTCATAAACATCTTCATCGGCTGTTTTGACTGCCTTGGCGAGGATGCGTGCGACACTGGTCTTGCCGGTTCCACGACTGCCAGAAAAGAGGTAGGCGTGAGCAGGACGGCCATTTTCTACACTATCTTTTAATGTAGTGACAATATTATCCTGACCGATAACCTCGGACCATTTGGAGGGACGATATGTGCGGTATAGGACGGGCATGAGAGTAGTTTACAACCCTTTGACATATTCATCAATAATCTTCTTCACCTGCCCAGAATTCTCCACACCCATCAATTTCACCCGCAACTCCTTTGCCCCATCCCAGCCGGAAACATAAGCTTTGAAATGTTTCTTCATCACAGCAAAATTTTTGACGCGTTTTTTGCCACCGAAAGTTTTTTCGAAAAGTTTGGCGTGCTCAACCATGATTTTTAAGCGCTCTTCAGGAATTTTTATATTGGAATTTTGTGCTTTATCAATATCCTCAAACAACCACGGCTTCCCAAAAATTCCCCTACCAATCATAACTCCATCACCTCCGTATTTTTCCAATTTAACTGCGCCATCATCCACAGATTCAACATCCCCATTTCCAATAATAAGCGTGCGTTCATTTGGGGCGAAGTCCGCTTGAACATCATCACGCAGTTTCAAAATTTCCGGCATCAATTCCCAATGCGCTGGCACATCTGACATTTCTTTGCGAGTGCGTAAATGAATCGTAAGCGCGGGTAATTTTTGTTCAAGTAAAAGTCGCAACCAATCAAAATCGACTTTGTTATAGCCTAGGCGAGTTTTAATGCTCACTGGAAGTATTTTAGACTCCTTAATTTTTGAATTATGTAATTGTAAAATGGTTGAATTTTTCCACCCTTCCCTCGCCGCCTGCAACACAGCAATCGCGCTTTTCTGATCCTTCATCATGGCCGCGCCACCGCCTTGTTTTTCAACAGCTCGATCAGGACAGCCCATATTTATATCCAACCCATCGAAACCAAGTTCCGCGCACAAAACCGCCGCTTTTCTCATCGCCTCTGGATGACCAGTAAAAAGCTGGGCGACAATTGGCCGTTCATTTTTTGAAAATTTCAAATCAATCAATAATTTTTCACGACCACGAGAATTCAAACCATCCGCCGAAACGAACTCCGTCCACATCACATCTGGTTTGCCGTATTTGGCGATCATTGAGCGAAACGCGAAATCAGTCACATTCGCCATTGGCGCGAGTACGAAAAATGGCTTGGGGAGTTTTTGCCAAAATGAACCTTTGGATGAACCTCTAGATGAACCATCACTTGAGTCATTATCTAGGTCCTTTTTTGAATCCCTTTTCAATTTTACTACTGTTTTAACCATAATAAACCAGTCTACAACAACTAGTTACCAATTACTAATTACCGGTGATTGCCAGCTTCTACTCCCTAACCTTCTCCAACAACTTCAGTACGTCTGCGTCTCTGTTACCGCTTCCAAGAACAATGATAGCGTATACATTTTTATTTTTTCCTAGAGCAAACAATGAGACACCAGTCCTGTTTGCTTCAATTGTATATCCATTTTTGCCGCCAATATAATATGACCAGCTCAAAAAATGAGTCGGATTGATCCATGTGTGCGAACGGATCGTTTTTGATTTTAGATCTGTCATTTCAATAATTGTCGGATCATTTTTGCGTATCCATTCAATGATGATTGCCAGATCATTTGCCGTTGAAACATTCAACGCGGACAAACCCGACGCATCATCAAAATAAGTACGGTACGCGCCGATCGACTGCGCGAAGTCATTCATAGCCTTGAGGAATTTTGGTCGTCCATACGCTAAAGCAAATGCCTCGGCAGAATCATTGGAAGATACTATAAGTAATGGGTACAATAAATCAGATGCCTTGAATGTTTCGCCGACTTTAAATCCGGCGGTATTGCCATAGGTCGCCATAACATTTCGCCCAATCGTGATGCGCTCATCAGGATCGATAAGTCTCCGAGCCACAACCGCGGTTACTAGCTTCGTTAGTGAAGCTATCGGCAGTAATTGATCTGAATTGTGTGATATTGTCGTATCGCCACGAGTTAGATTTTTCAATATATACGCCTTGGCACTGATACCTTTGTCATAAGAAACTGGAAGCGCTTGAGTAGCCGCGTTGATCAAATCTTCTTCTTCACTAGCTGTATAACGAATAGTCCTTTTTGTACCAGAAATAGAAGTGCCGTCAATCGTTGGAGTGACGAGAACAGCCGCTACATTGGAAAAAGAAATGCCAGATATTTTAGCGATTTGGGGCTTGAGTGCTCGCCAGCCAAAAGCACCGCCATAAGCGATGCCAATGCCTACACCTATTGCCAATAAACCTCCAAAAACAATATTGAAAAATTGTCTCATGCGTACAGTATACTACATAACTACTTTTATCTGAACGCACACGAATTTCTTTCAAGCGAACTAACGCGCGACTAATTTTGTCGCGTAAAACGATGATACACATTCGGACTATACCTCACGTCTATATAATCAAATTCTACTGACTCATTCTTGGCACGCGCGGTGACAAGTGTATGATTCCAAAATGAAATAAAATTGGATAATTGTTCGGTTGTAGATGAAATTGTATCGAAATATACGACCGCCGTACTAGAACTAGTGTTAGGGTTGCGGATATATAATTCATACTCGCCACCACCTTTCATCAACATGGCGTCAGCAATAATATTATTTTGTTTTATAGTGGCGTATAATTGTTGAATGATATGAAATTCATCTGTAGATGTAGCGTACGTGCCGATCAATGCGGTTGAAGAAGAGGTATCGGTATTGTCACCAGATGACAAATCTGGAATATAGTATCTATTATAGACAGTCCCCGAAAATGAAGGGGCTTTTTTGAATATAACACCTGACCCGTCGACAAAATAACATGTTCCTGGATCATTAAGCGACAATTCATTTCCATTAAAATCCGGCAAAGTAGCGCAAACGAGCGCCAATGGAGTTTTTTCGTGGACAGAAACCGTGACTGTATGCCAATCAGCACGCGTAATATCAACTTCGTCAATTTCAAAATACGCGTCTTTGATAAGTTGCTTGATATGATCTCGTGGATAAATAAAATAATTTGCTCGAGAAAATAGTCCGATATATTTTCCTAAAAGAGATTGTATGACAATATCATGAATAGCAACTACTTTTTTTTGATCGACTCCGGATACTTGGACATTAGTGAGTGTTAATACACTCCATGATGAAAATATGAAAATAACAGTGACAACAATAAATACCGTAATAATTGAAACGACGCTACGTATAATAATCCGCGTGCGGCGCTTTGTGGTGAAGTTTTTTGATTGATTGGACGAAGATCGGCGCATTGAGTTATTTTATAAACTCCCGCCCAAAATACTTCACCAATGCCTCTGGAATCTTGATCGTACCATCTGCTTGCTGATAGTTTTCGATTAGTGAAACCAAAATGCGTGGCGTCGGAATGGCTGTGGAATTGAGCGAATGAGCATAACGCAAAGTACCTTCAGCATCGCGATAACGGATATTGAGGCGACGAGTCTGGAAATCATGAAAATAAGAAGCTGAAGAAATCTCGCGGTACTTATTCTCCTTTGGCACCCAGAGTTCAATGTCATATTTCTTGACCTGACCCAAGCCAAGGTCACCACCACAATTGATAACTGTATGATATGGAATTTTCAGAGATTCGATGAATTCTTCGGCATTGCGATTGACTTCTTCGTGATACTTCACGGACATCTCGTGATTGGCTTCGCAAATGATGACCTGTTCAAATTTATAAAATTCATTGACGCGAATCAGTCCGTTGGTATCTTTGCCATGCGCGCCAGCTTCCCTGCGATAGCATGGAGAAAAACCGAGATAGCGTTTTGGTAATTCTCCTGCGACCAATGTTTCATCACTATGCATACCCATGAGTGGAACTTCGGCGGTGCCGGCTAGATAGTCACCATCTTGGGTCTTGTACATATCTTCTTCACCTTGGGGCAAATAACCTGTGCCAAATAAATTGATCTTGCGAACAACGATCGGAGGCAAAATAGGCGTAAAGTTTTTTGCTGAAAAAAAGTCGAGGGCGTAATTCCAAATAGCAAAACAAAGTTTAACTCCATCACCAGTCAGAAAATATCCTCGGAAACCATGCACTTTTCCGCCACGTTCAAAATCTGCCATGCCAAGCTTGGTCATGAGTTCGATATGATCTTTTGGTTCGAACTGAAACGTAGGTTTTTCACCCCAGACTTTGACTTCTTTGTTATCTGCGTCACTGGTGCCATCTGGTACGGACATATCAGGAATGTTTGGAACGCGCAACATCAGGTTCTGCCAATCAACCATAACTTGTTTCAATGTAGTTTCATCAGTTTCGAGTGCGGTTTTGACAATCTTCATATCCGCAATCAGTTTGGCACGCTCGTCTGATGAAGGTGCGGAAACTATTTTGGCGCTAGTCGCATTCTGTTCAGCGCGGCGATTTTCCACATTAGTCAAAAGTGTACGACGCTTGTCATCAAGCGCCAAAAGTTCATCTACCTTGAAATCAAGAAGTTTTTTCTTGGCGGCAGCGGCTACAATATCTTTATTTTCACGGATAAATTTAATATCTAACATGGGTACATTCTAACATATAGCGAATTATTTTTGAATTTTGGTTTCTATCAACATGAAATCCCCAGAATAAGTGTTTTTTATGAATTAAAGTAGAAGTTGTGGTTGTATAATGTATATATGGAAATACAAACTATCACACCTGAAAAATATCCCGAATTACTCAAGCAAATTCAGCCGAAGCCCAGTCACCTTGACGTTGCCGGAATGATACCATCCGATGACCACTTATTCCTCTGCGTCGTCGGCTCGCGAACTCACAGCCCATACGGCAGAGAAGCATGCAGAAAAATCATTC
Organism: Minisyncoccota bacterium; assembly: GCA_036170235.1. Lineage (GTDB taxonomy): Bacteria > Patescibacteriota > Minisyncoccia > Phycocordibacterales > PALSA-1337 > C7867-002. Next base: position 2,109 of record JAVHOW010000003.1, on the reverse strand, counting down.
TCGGACTGCAGGGCCAGCCAGTCGTAATTGTCTCCGGGATGGCGATCGGCATAGATTCCTTGGCGCATGAAACCGCGCTTGAAGCGGGATTGAAAACCGTCGCTTTTCCCGGTTCCGGACTTTCAACTGAAGTGCTCTATCCTCCAAGCCGGCGAAATCTGGCGGAACGGATCATTGCGTCCGGCGGCGCACTAATATCTCCATTTTCCAAAGACCAAACCGGCGCCATCTGGACTTTCCCAACTCGCAACCGGCTAATGGCTGGAATGTCACATGCCACACTCATAGTAGAGGGCCGCAAAGGATCTGGCACACTCGGCACTGCCACTTACGCCACTGAATTGAATCGCAATGTCTTGATCGTCCCAGGTTCAATTTTCTCTGAACTTTCATATGGACCACTTATGCTCATGAAAGAAGGCGCGACGCCGGTCACTTCTGCCGAAGAAGTACTAGAGGAACTTTCCTTTTCCGAAGATCGCCTGGCGAAAGTCGCCCGTAGCCCGGAACGCTTGGCGGCAACATTGGCAGACATCAAGAAACATGAGTTGGCGCGCTTGGCTGGATCCGTGACCAAAAATCCGGTCGCGCCAGTTCAACTTGATTTGAGCAAATTTTCATTATCGCCTGAAGAAAAAACGATCGCCGAGCATTTGAAGAATGGACCGTTGTCCGCGACTGATCTGATTGAAAAAACTTTGTGGTCTTCGTCATTATTGAGCATAACTATTTCTGAACTGGAGATGAAGAACTTGGTGTTTCAGGATGGTGGAAGTTATCGGATGAGGAACGTGTAAAAATATAATTTTCCTCCTCTCATTTGCCACCTCCTCCATTATCATGTAATACTATCCTCAATGAAACTTGTCATCGTCGAGTCCCCATCAAAATCAAAAACAATCTCCAAATATCTGGGAGAAGGTTTTATCGTGCGCGCGTCAGTCGGACATGTGCGTGATTTACCGAAATCCAGCAAGAAAGCCATCGACATCGAAGGTGGTTTTATTCCGCATTATGAAGTTGTGGCAAAAAAAGAAGAGATCATTTCAGACATCGCCACTCAAGCCAAGAAAGCCAATGAAATCATTCTGGCGAGTGACCCGGATCGCGAAGGTGAAGCTATTGCCTGGCATATTGCCGAAGTCCTCAAAGATCGCCTTGGCAAGAATATCTCTAAAAAAATCAGCCGTATCGCCTTCCATGAAATAACCGAGGAAGCTGTCAATGAAGCTCTGTTACATCCACGTGTTATTGATGAAAACCTCAAAGAAGCTCAAGAAGCTCGTCGTGTGCTGGACCGAATTGTCGGCTATGATTTGTCTGGTTTGATTTGGAAAAAAGTCCGATACGGCCTATCCGCTGGTCGTGTGCAATCACCAGCCTTGCGCATAATAGTAGAGCGCGAACGTGAGATCCAAGCCTTTAAACCTGAAACTTACTGGGCTATTTCCGGGCAATTCAAAACGATTGCTGGTGCACCATTGATGCTGACGTGTGCAAAAGAGCCTCGTGACAAGAAAGAAGTAGAATCCATTCTTGAAATTGCTAGAAAAGAAAAGTGGCATGTAGTTGATGTTGAGGAATCAGAACAAAAGAGGTCGCCACGTGCCCCATTCATCACCTCAACATTGCAACAGTCCGCCAGCTCGCGCCTTGGATTTTCCCCTTCACGCACCATGGGCATCGCCCAAAAACTCTATGAATCAGGATTCATTACTTATATGCGTACCGACTCCACTAACCTTGGTCAACAAGCCTTGGATCAGATTGGGGTAGTGATCAAGAAAAATTACGGTGAAAAATATCTTTCATTCAGAAAATACAATGCCAAAAGCAAGAATTCCCAAGAAGCGCACGAAGCTATTCGTCCTTCACATTTCAATAAGGAGAATGCCGGACACAACGATGAACAGAAAAAACTCTATCGTTTGATTTGGCAACGAGCTGTGGCCTCGCAAATGTCCGATGCGCAGATTGCCCGCACCAAAATTATCGCGAACGTGATTACAAGTCGGGGAGGAGGAAACATTCCTCCTACGCGAACGGTGTCGCCTTCTGGTGAAGGCGCACCTCCTTCTCACTCGCCTTCGCTCGCTCCGAAAGTCGCTC
>JAVHOW010000002.1:0-58262 GCA_036170235.1 Minisyncoccota bacterium | reverse complement strand
GCTTCGCGCGTCCCGCATTTTGGCTTCTGAAAAACCGTCTAGTTCAATTCTGGTGCGCGATACAGGATTCGAACCTGTGACCCTCCCCACGTCAAGGGGATGCTCTACCAACTGAGCTAACCGCGCGCCAGAAAACTATAGCAGAAATTAGAAAAAAATCCACCATGTGCCACCGCGCATCAAATGCTGGCATACTTCAACTTGCACAGTCATTTTACTCACCAACCACGCCTTTTCCGATTTTAAGATGAATATCATGAACCTCAACATGATCAAGATGTGGTCCAGAAGAATCTTTGGTCAAATGTAATTCAACCAAATTTCCTTTCATAACTTCTGGTGAGAAATATTGGTCAAATAATAGATTGCCAACGGAATAATAGACTGGCACGGCTCCAACCCATTCTTGATTCATGATGACGTGCGGATGCGCACCAATGATCGCGTCAGCGCCAGCGGCTATGAAAGCACGAGCTTGTGACTTCATTCGTTCAGAAGATGTTGAAATATATTCTTCACCCCAATGTGGCATGACGATGGTAAAGACGTTTGGACCAGAAACTCGTTTTATTTCAGATATTACTCGATCTATTCCAAGCTGGAATGAATGATAACCTACGAAAGCCACCGTAAAACCATTTTTGTGCACGAGCGTAGCTATAGGTGAATTGCTATCGACTAATTCAACCGTACTCATTTTGCTTGAGGTACTATTCCAAGGGTTGCCGAACCATTGTATACCAGCCTCGGACAGCCATTTTTGTGTTTCAGTGAATCCTGAAAATCCAAAATTATCTGTGTGGTTATTTGCCAAACTTACAATAGTGACACCTGCGTGAGCTAGAGCAAGAGCTCCTTCGGTTGCGGAAGTGAATGTGAAGCTGTCAGTGGTTTTTCCATTAACGAGTGTTTTTGACGGGTTTGAAGTTATGGGACCCTCGAGATTGACCGCGACGATGTCTGCTTTTTTGAACAATGAAGTCACTGATGAATCAAACAGTGAGTCATATCCATTTCGTTGACCGACTGCTCGGATGCCACGATCGAATGTCACGTCACCGCCGACCATGATTGTGAGTTCGTTTGGAGATGTGGATGATTGAGTTTTTGGTACAGGAATTATCGGCGCCGCGGTATCATTTTGGTAATTTCGATTCACCACATTTGCCTCGAGAGTTACCGCTTTCTGTGAAGTTGTTTTTACCAGAATTGTACTTGGACCTATTGCGCCAATTCCTTTTGTGACCAAATACATCGAACCCCAACCAAAAGCGACCACAATTAGCGTGGTGATGATTATTTTTATAGGGCTATGCGATTTCATATAACCTATTTATAACATTGAAATGCTTTCAGTTACAGAGTGTAAGTATTCACATGTTTAAAGTTCGTTTTCTTTGCCGAGTTCAAGGACCATGAATTTAATCCCAACTTTTGGTAATTCAATATTTGGTAAACGAACCGTAATCCCATTTTGGCGCACCAAGTTGCCATCATGAACAGGGAATGTGATGCGAGGTTTTACCTCTAGCGCGTAATTTATTGCTTGAGAAATCGTGCACCATGGACCAGTGACTGGAAAAGCAAGAATGTCTACAGGAACGCCAGGATTGTGGAATGCGTCACCCGGATAAAATAATTTTCCATCAAACATGTAACCGGTATTTTCTACTTGTTCATAATTTTTATAAATAGGAGCATGTTTCAAACCGTATCCAGCAATCATAACCCCGCCGAATTCTAATGAATCGCCATCGACGATTTTTGTGTAGGCGATCGACTCTTTATCCAAAATTTTTCCAACGCTTCCATTGCAAATAACTTTTGCCTCAGGATTATTTGCCAAAACTATTTTCAATGATTCAACGTGAAGATGATCCGTATGTTCGTGACTGATGACTATGTAATGAATGCATTTCACGGTATTTTGCGCAGTCGTATAAGTGCCAGGATCAGTCAAAAACCGAGTTCCACGAACTTCGATGAGGAGGCAACAGTGTCCGAGTTTGGTGATGATCATGAGGGTATTATAGCAAAGTTGTTTGGCCCCCGAAACCAATGGTATGTTGGTCAAGATCGTTTTTCTTGCTTTGTACACAAAATAGATGTATTGTAATCACAGAACAACCATAAACAACCATAAATGAAAGAATAACGTATGAAGTTCAAAGTTTCTGCTGAACTGGAAGGCGAAAGCCATTTAATCCACGGCATTAATTACACGATCTTTACCAAGAGATTTGAAATTGAGGTGCCAGAAGAAGTGATAGTGAACAGAGCGTTCAGTGTTCCCAATCACCTATTTGAGATCATGCACAATGGAATGAATTTGAAAGTTGATGCACATCATGAAGGGCGGTTGATGGCAAGTGGAAAGATTGGGCGGTCTCAATGTTCTGAGAGAACATTCAATCGTCTCAAGGAGCTCGGATGGATGTTCAATGAGCGGGCGGCTGAAAAATTAAGTTTGCCTCCAAAAACGGGACCTCTTGATGATACATTTCTTTGGGAAAGACTGACGGCTTGATGGATTCACTCATGTTTCGAAAAGCGGTTCGCACACGAGCTGCTTTTTTTATTTTCATCCTATATATCAAAATTAATTGCGGAGAGGGGGAGATTCGAACTCCCGAGGAGCTTGCGCCCCTGCAACTTTTCGAAAGTTGTGCATTAGACCAACTCTGCCACCTCTCCAAAGGTAATGTCTGGTCAGACCGCTATACCTTAGCATTTTTTGCCATTTTTTCAAAAAATGGTAGTATGTTGGACACGCATGGCCCTATCGTCTATCGGTTAGGACACTTGCTTTTCAAGCAAGGAAGCCGGGTTCGACTCCCGGTAGGGCTACTAGAATTTCAAACCTTATTGACTGAATTTATTTACAGCGCTATATTTACGCCAAGCTCGACCTGCGAACGAGCGTCACAAATTCATAAAAATATAAGAGATTATTTGGAAGATATCTGCATCATTCTGTCATCGTGAGTAGAAAATGAAATATAAAAAAATTACGACATTTCTTTTTGTCGTCACGGTACTTGTTGTATGCGTGTTTGGGTTAGGTGGTTATTTGATTGTTCGGGCGTTTACGGGAGTTACCATAGATGAAAATAAGTTATATGAAGTAGATTATGTTACAGATGGAGATACATTCAAAGTAAAAATTGGCAGACACATCGAAACGGTTCGCATGTTGGGAATTGATACACCAGAAACCATCGATCCACGCAAACCGATTCAGTGTTATGGAAAAGAGGCGTCAGATGAAACCAAGAGTATGTTAACTGGTCAAAAAGTTCGACTGAAACTGAATCCAAATAGGGAAGAAAAGGACAAATATAGGCGCTATTTGGCGTATGTATATCTGGGTGACAAGTTCGTGAATGAAGACTTGCTGGAACAAGGTTTTGCACGCGAATATACGTATGGCACGCCATATATGTTTCAGAAGGAGTTTAGGGGTATAGAAAAAATGGCGAAAGAAGCGAAGAGGGGGTTATGGGGAGTGTGTGAGGCGCCGATAAATAATCCATCAAAACCTTTATGATTATTAAAGATTTTGATAGGTGGAATGAACAGAAAAAACAACTCCATAATGAAGCTGATAATTTACTTTACCATCAAGGTGAAATTTGGTGGTGTCATTTAGGAATCAACATTTCTTTCGAAAGGCGCTGCCCACGAACGGGCGATTTGTATTAGAAGTATAGCAAAAAAATCGTTCTTGTCAATCACTTCGCGTGCACGTACAAATAAATATCCTCAACGGCCTTCACCGCATCTCCAGCTGCGATATTATTCTGATGATACAAACCATCAGTGCAATCTCCTGCGCCCCAGATGCCAGCAATAGACGCGCGCTGATTTTTTGGGTCAACGATGACGTGGTTGAATTTATCTAGTTTAATGAGATCTTTGGCAAAATCAGTATTTGGTAATGAACCAACTTCTGCAAATATTCCTGTAACAGGAATTTCAATATCTTTGCCGGATTTTGTTTCTGTATAAATGAGTGAAGTGACGAATTGGCCACCCCTCACTTCTTTTGGAATAGCGAACTGAATAGCCTTCATTTTTGGATTACTCAAAACCTTTTCGATTGTGCCAGGGTCAGCCTTGAATTCACTGCGACTTATAAGAGTTACACTTTTACAGTATGCCAGCAATTGAGCGGCCGCCTCAAAGCCGGCATTACCACCACCAACGACGGCGACATCCTGATCTGAATACATGGGCCCATCGCATGAAGCGCAATAGGTCAGACCTTTGTGTTCATACTTGTCCGCGCCTGGGACTTCAAGTTTGCGACGACGACTACCAGAAACGATGAGAACAGTTTTTGCTTCATAGTTTCCTTTGTCGGTTGTGATAGTAAAAGTCGTGCCACTTTCCGCATTATTTTTTGTAATTTTTGTAGCGAGTTCATTTTCTTTAAAATCAATTACGCCATCAGCGTATGCCTTGGCGTGTTTTTCCAAATTGTTCGATAATTCCAAACCAGAAATAGCGACTGAACCGATCCAGTTCTCAATTTTCTCTGAAACATTACTTTGCCCAAGCCAATCTTTTGTAATAAAAACAGATTTCAATTGTTTCCGTGCGGCATAAACGGCCGCCGCTGCTCCAGCTGGTCCGCCACCGATGATGCACAGGTCGTAGGTCATAGTGGAGATTATTGTAACATAATTTTATAGATAATTAAAAAAGAACCCAGTAGGTCCTTTTTTAATTTAATTATTTCAACCTACTTCTTCGTAGAAACGCCGGAATCGCGCCCCAATCATCGTCTTCTTCTTTCTTTTCTTCTTTTTTCTCAGGAACTTTTGTATTGACAGGTACAGCATCACGCTTTATATCAGACATAGAATTGAAGATTTTGCCGCGTTCAGCACGATCGGACTTGTCACTACGCTCACCGCCTTTCTCGGCGACACTTTTCATGATACCAGCGATAGTCGGCTCGGCGGAAACAGGAGAAGCAGATGGACGAGGTGTAGCAATGTTGCTCTCTGGAAAACCAGTGGCGATAACAGTAATCTTGATCTCGTTTTTCTTGAGCTTGTCATCGCGGACTGTACCGAAGATAATCTTGGCTTCTGGATCGATGGACTCGGTAATAACTTTGGCGGCATCTTGGATTTCGAACATGGTGAGGTCTTCGCCACCAGCAATAGAGAAGAGCACGCCTTTGGAACCAGTGATGGAAACATCGAGGAGTGGACTGTTGATAGCGGCTTTGGCGGCTTCGATAGCGCGATTTTCGCCAGAAGCAGATCCGATACCCATGAGTGCAGAACCGGCATTTTCCATGACAGTGCGAATGTCGGCGAAGTCTATGTTGATGAGACCTGGCGTGGTGATGAGGTCGGAAATACCTTCGACTGCTTGGCGGAGAATTTCATCGCACATAGCGAAAGCATTCTTGACGGTGGTTTCTTTGCTGATAGCAGAAAGTAGTCGGTCGTTCGGAATCACAATGATAGCGTCGACTTCTTTGCGGAGTTCATCGAGAGCGACTTCGGCAATACGTGAACGTTGACGTCCTTCGAAGAAGAATGGTTTGGTGACAACGGCAACCGTGAGACAACCAAGTTCTTTGGCGATGCGAGCAACCATCGGGGAAGCGCCACTGCAGGTTCCACCACCGAGTCCGCCGGCGACGAAAACCATATCTGCGCCTTTGACGATCTCTTGAATCTCATCACGAGTTTCTTCGACTGCGCGACGACCGAGCTCTGGATTCATGCCAGTGCCAAGACCGCGAGTAATATTTTTGCCGATGTGAATACGTTTCTTGGCTATGGATCGGTGAAGGTCTTGCGAGTCAGTGTTGATCGCTATAAAGTCGACGCCGCGTACTTTGGAAGCGATCATGTGATTGACGGCATTGCCGCCAGAACCGCCAACGCCAAGAACTTTGATGCGGGCAAAAGCTTCGATGTCAGGAGTGATGTTTGGCATGGGTATAGTTTACATTGAAAAATTAAAAGTGAAAAGTGTGTATGGTTATGGATATCATATAAACATAAAAGCGGCTTGAGGCCACTTCAAATGTATTCCAATGCAAATGTTCAGATAACTGTACTATGATAACAAGTCCTCAAAAGTGTGCAAGTTGACGGGTGCGTGGATTTTGGTTGTATTATGTATTGAATTATTACGGTAATAACTGCTTGATGCTTCTAATGATTCGTTTCCAAGACTTCCTAAAAAAATCAGCAGTCGCGTCAATCTCCGGACTTTCTTCGGCGTGAATACCCCAGATGCACAAACCGTAGGCAACAGAAAGTGGATTGTCTTTGAATGAAGATTTGCCGTCGACACTGCCGATCGAGCCGATGCGTGAAGGGAGTTTCAGGGCGGCTTTGGCAAGATCGTCAATTGAATTCAAACCAGAACCTCCGCCAGTTATCACAATACCCGCAGGCAAGAGACCATTCCTGCCAATCTTTTTCAAATGCGCTTCGATCAATTCAAAAATATCATAAAGGCGCGCGCTGACAATCTCTTCAAGTTTTTTGCGTGGATATGATGAACCAGTTATGGCGCCAATCTTGATTTGCTCTGCTTCTTCAAGTGGAACTTTCAAACCGAGAGCGATATCGTTTGTAATATCGGTTGAGCCGATAGGAAATACTTCTAGCGATGAAGGAATATTATTTTCAAATACGGCGATGGAAACTGTCTCCGCGCCAATATTTGCCAGAACACAACCAGCTATCTTTTGGGTTTTGGATAAGGTGACAAAACTAGCGGCGATCGGCGCGGCCATGATATCTTCGACTTCAACCCCAGCTTCATTGACGGCGGCAATAAGATCAGTCACGTGGTGATCGAGGCAGGTGATGAATAGTGTTTTGAGTTCTATCTTATTTGCGGTAAGTCCGATAGGCGCGCCAAGTGAAGGAAAGTTGTCTATCTTGTATTGCAAGGGAATATCATAAATTATTCTACGGTTAGCTCTAGCGGAAGGTGGCATGTCCTTTTCGCATTGCTCATGAAGTTTAGCAAGATCAAGCTCAGTGATTTCCGCGTCAGCTCGAGATGTCATTACGAAACTGGTGACTGTGCTTGCGTTGAGACCAATACCACCGACACCGATAAAAGCCTTCTTGATTTTCAGACCAGATTTTTCTTCGGCTTGAGCGACAGCTTTGCGGATGCTTGATGCCACATCACGCATATTGGTCACATAACCATGTCGCATGCCCCGAGATTCGGCTACGCCAACACCCACGATCTTTGGAAAACCGCGTTCAGTGCGTTCTTTGGCATTGGCAATAACTACTTTGACGTAATAGGTGCCGATGTCGATACCGGTGATGATGTTTCTGGCCATTTGGAATTTCTTAGGTCAATTAGACCAATTAGAAATTAGGTTAATTTAAACCACAAATTTCTGCCTGATCTTTTCTTCTGACTTCTCCATTATAACCCCATGGTCATGTCCTTTCAAATGGGTACAACCGTGAATAAAGAGGAATGCGATAAAATTGTCATAGGTTCGATCGAATTTCTTAGCTTCAGTGCGCGCTTCTTTTTCGGATATATAAATTTCACCTTCAGTATCGGAAATAGGAAAGCTCAAAATATCGGTGGCACATTCTTTGTCGCGATATATAGTATTGAGTTTTTTTATTTTTGCAGAAGTTGTGAAAATGAGGTTCAAAGAATATTTTACGCCAAGCGCAGAATTTTTTATTGCAACAAAATCGACAGCTGGAATTGAGCTGTCGGTTTCATTTATTATATTGAAATTAGATGCGTCCTTTCGTGAATCGTGCTTCTTGAATCGTGCTTCGTTAATCATTTTTACTTCTTTCCACCACGTTCTGGTTTGACTGGAGCTTTGCCTTGTTTGACGAGTTCGGCGAGATCCGCACGACGCTTCATGAGTTTGAGTGCGCGCTGTTTGACCTTGTAAGGGGACTGGACGCGCGTAGCGAAGCGGAGGCCACGTTTGCGTTGGATGATGCCTGATCCATGGACCTTTCTAGTAAAACGTCGAATAACGCCTAGGGCGTTCTCGTTTGCGTTACGGGTTACTTCTGCATTTATCATAGTGGGAAGATTGTAACATAGGTCTATAATAATACCAACCTTGACATACAGATAGTAAGTATGCTATACTAGTGGGTAGAATAATACCCTAAATTGTCTAGGTACCTTGATAAGAAATCACTGTTTGAGACGAGCTTTTTGGGGCTTATTTATAGGCTTCAGTAAGCTCGTCTCAAAAAGACAAGACGTAATCTTGGGATCGTACTCTCAAATCCAGTCGCCTTTGAGATAATTTCAAAAAGGCTAACAGAAAGAACAAAAAATGAAAGCATGGACACAAGTCCCCGCTGGCGACATCAATGCCGCCAATCAACGTCTGTGGGTAGCGATCGGCGACAACGCCGAAGAAGTCGCAACCCACATCAACACCGACCCCGTGTTTGTGACCAAAATCGCAGAATACATTATGTTTCAGGCAGGAATTCAAGACAAACGGACCACAAGCCTGAATCCACAATGGCTCAAAGCGCGCGAGATCATGGGTAAGAACTTCTTCGCCGTCGAGGAGGCGATCAGGCACTTCGGGGTTAAACCTTCGAAACAACAACTTGACACTCTCGCTGAAATTCGGACACCAAAGGGCCGTTTGATTTCAGAGGGAGAAATGTACGAGTGCAAGGACACGCACGTTCTCGTCGCCGTCTTCCCGCTGTCGATCCTCGAAATCCGTGGCATCGCCAAGAAGCAGTCAGACCGGACACTGTTTTACTCACAGGACTGGTATGACAAACAGGCGTTCGCCAAAGACAAAGGTGAGGTTGGCTGGGTTTTGGTCCGCAAGGAACCGATCGTCAACTCGACGTCGAAGACGTGGAATGAGCAACAAGCGCTCCTCGACACAAACGAGGAAACGCCGAAAGCTCAAGTCGTGGTTTACACCATGGTCGGTCATTTCCTTAATACTGGGGAGCGTCTGTTCGAGAAGATCTACGTTCGTTGCGTTGATCTCGATTCGGACTGTCGCCGTGTTTGCGTCGGCGATTTCGATGCCATGGGTCTTTACGTCGGCCGCTGGAGCGGCGGCGTCTGCGATGGCTTCTTCGGCTTGTCGGCTGCCAGGAAGTAGGTCCTTGATTTCTTGAGGGCTTGTCCCTCTTGAATACTTGAGCCTCCGCAAATTTTTTGCGGAGGCTCTTTCTTTTTCATAAAAAATAGGCTAGTATATTTTCATCTTGTTAATGTAGCTTGGATTACGGTTCAAGCTCGCGAGATATCTCACCTTGAGATGTCGCCAGAGTGCCAGTAGTCTACGGATTACGGCAGAGCGCGACTAAGGATAGAGAGAACTTCTTGCTCGTTTCTGGTGGAGGTGTTTTCGAAAGAAAGCTGATCTCCTGAATAAAATTCAGAGATGGGAGGATATAGACCTACAAAGGTAGTAAACCTCGATTCTCGGTGACATAGATGGGAACGGGCAATATCTCGATTCGGACTGTCGCCGTGTTTACGTCGGCGATTTCGATGCCAAGGGTCTTTACGTCAACCGCTGGAGCGACGGCGTCTGCGATGACTACATCGGCTTGTCGGCTGCCAGGCAGTCATAACTCTATCCAAACAGAAACTCCCATCCATTGTTGGGAGTTTCTGTTGGAAGTACCGTCGGGAATTTTAGAAAATGTAACTTAGCGTTCTTTTGTTGATTTTATCCAGCCGCCGAGCATTTTTCCGATTTCATCGAGATTCGCTTCGATAATGATGTATTTCTTGGCGTCAATCGCTTTGATGTCTTTCATGAGGCGAATGCAGACTCGTAGGAAATTAAGTTTGACACTTGTTTTTTCTAGTGCAGGAAGTTTTTCTAATTTTGATTGTTGACTTGCAAGAAGTATACTCTCTAAGATCTCAATCAATAAGTTTTCGCATTTTTGCCAGAGAGCATATCGATCCTGCTTTGGTACTGAAAGACGTAATTTATAAAATTCTTTGTACAAATTGTAAGATTTTTTAAATATTGGTATATCTAAGTCGTTCATAATTTTTTTAATGAAAATTTATAAAGATTTATATTGGTCTATAATTTCGCCTAGTACATTATTTCGCTCATGGAATGTATTCAAATTAGATAAACGAAACAAACCAGATGTCGCTATTTTTGAACATGATCTTGAGCGGAACATTTTCGATCTATATAGAAGTTTAAAAAATGGAACGTATAAGCACGGACCATACAAGGGATTTTTGATTCATGACCCGAAGCTTCGACGAATCCATAAAGCAATAGTCAGAAATCGAGTGCTTCATCATGCGGTGTTTGCCGTCCTGGATCGCATATTTGAACCTACGTTTATCAATGATTCGTATTCTTGCAGAGTCGGCAAAGGAACACACAAAGGTATGAAAAAAGTTGTTGGCATGATTCGAGCCGTGAGTAAAAACTATACTCATCCATGTTACGCACTTAAGTGTGATATCCGAAAATTTTTTGATACTGTGGATCACTCTATTCTCATTTCTATTCTTCAGAGAAAAATTAAAGACTCCAAAGCTATGTGGCTGATAGAAGAAATAATAGCAAGCTATACTTCTGATACAAGTGCGCTTACGAGAGAGAGAGAGAGAGAGAGAGAGAGAGTAAAACTCTGCCACTTTTCAAAAAAGGAATACCAATTGGCAATCTGACTTCTCAAATTTTTGCCAATATCTACATGAACGAGTTTGATCATTTTGTTAAACATGTATTGAAAGTAAAAAATTATGTTAGGTATACTGATGATTTTATAATTGTTTCGGATGATGAGAAGTATCTTGAGTCAATACTTAATCCTATACGTGATTTTTTGAGATCAAAATTACATCTGGATCTTCATCCCAAAAAAGTCACAATCCGAAAATATAACCGTGGCGTCGATTTTCTTGGATATGTTATTTTACCATATCATATTAAGCTTCGAACAAAGACTAAACACAGAATGATTCGAAGATTACGTGAGCGTGTTGTTAAATACAAGAATGGTGAAATTACAGAGTCTAAATTTCAGGCTTCGATGAAGTCTTATCTTGGAGTTATGTATCATGCTAATGCATACGAATTGAGTCAGGATATTATTAATATGTGTTGGTTTTTGTTCACGTCTTGATGCGATTAGTATGATTTTACATACACATCATAAGTTCTTTGTTTATCGATCAATTTCATGTTACGGTATACTGGTTATAAGTAAAATCTATGAAATCAAATAACCCCACCAAAACCTCATGGGACGGCGTAGCAGATTGGTATGACGATATGCTGGAGCAGAATCCAGATTCATTCCAGAAGAACGTTCTCATGCCGAATCTAATTCGTATTGTCGATCCAAAGAAAGGCATGACGATACTTGACCTTGCTTGTGGACAAGGGTATTTTTCGCGCGCATTTGCGGCAAATGGTGCCAAGGTAATTGGTTATGATATTTCCAAGGAATTGATTACATTGGCTCTGGAGCAAGAAAAGAAAAGAGTTCCTGTCCAAGGTCCGACCTTGGACAGAATTCAATTTCATGTCACTCCAGCCGACAGTTTGCCATTTTTGCAAAATGAAACTATTGATGTGGTGACAATAATTCTTGCTTTGCAAAATATTGAAAATCTCGCTGGCACTCTTAGTGAATGTTCGCGTGTATTGAAACCTGGCGGACGATTGATCATGGTTATTAATCATCCAGCGTTTCGGATTCCACAAAGATCTGATTGGGGATGGGATGAAAAATCCGGCACGCAATTTCGCCGACTTGATGCTTATATGTCAGATGCTCAAGTGAAAATAGACATGACGCCAGGAGAAAAAATTCTTGCAAAAAAGAAGTTTACGATATCATTTCATAGACCATTGCAATCATATTTCAAAGCCTTGAGTAAATCTGGATTTGCCGTAACACGTCTGGAGGAATGGATTTCACATAAGAAAAGTCAGGCAGGACCACGTGCGGTAGAAGAAGATCGGATTAGGAAGGAGATCCCAATGTTTATATGTTTGGAGGCGAGGAAAGGTTGAGAAGAAATTTTGGAAAACTATTTTTTATCTTTACTGAAAGGCCATGGATAAAAAAGAGCAACCAACGCACAAGCAATCATCACGATACTTGAAACGATAATTAATATTGTATCGTTGATTTGAATCATTTATGGATTTTTCTTTTGTCCATGCACAACTAAAATATATAGGATTGTAGAGAACAAGCCCATAAATATGTAAAACATTAGAAGTCCTTGTTGTGGAGTTATTGTCATATTTTATTATTATTTTGATAAATGAAGACTAAAGCCAAGAGTAATTGAGGTTAGAACGCACCCGATGATGAATAATGCCGGAGTAATTTGTGAATCTACGCTTGTGACAAAAAAATTTATTACCACAGAGCCACAAATGATCTTTGAAATATCAGCAAGATATTTCGACATGGCTCTAGTTTGATTTTGATTAAATACAATTCTCATAGATAAATGATAGCAGAAAAAAGTTCGCAGTCAATATTGAAAAATTGCGAAAAGTATTTCAAAATATTTTTTTGTCCAAAAAAATTAATTCGTATCCCGAATCGTCAACGCCGGATACAACCCAATCAGCGAAATAACACCGATCAGCACGAATAGACTTCCGTGGGTCATAAATATGAGCCCAAAACCAGTGATAAGTGGCGCGATGAAGTAGGCGACTGGACGAGTCACGCGGAATGAGCCGAGGACCGCGGAATCGCGCGGAGAAACTGTTTTGAAAAAATACGTTTCCATCATGATTTCAGCTGAAGCCGCGCCGATACGAGTAATGAATAGTACGAGTGCCCAGAGTGCAAGATTTTTTATATCAATGAACGCAAGAGCTATTGTAGCTATTCCCATAATAGCGAAGCCGATTGCCATGATTTCCTTTTCCCCATATTTTTTGTCAGCCAATTTGCCGAGCGGGTATTGGATGAGCGGAAATGGAATAAGCATAATCGTGAGAATGATCGCGATTTCCTCCCAACTGAAGCCGATAATTTTATTTAAATAAATCGGACTATAGACGACCATCCAAGCATAAAATGTTTGCAGGATAACGTTGGCAAAAAATAGTTTGGACCAGTTTTTATTGGATGAAATATGTTTGATCAACTGCCATGGCGATAAATGAATATAGTTCGGGTCTTTGAATCTAGGAAAATTGCGGTAAACCAAGTATAGAAGAGGAAAAAGCATTGCCATAGCGGCAATGTAAGTATTGCGATAGTCGTTCGTTCCATTGATGAGCATACTGCCAATAAGGGGACCAATAACCCATGATGCGTTGAGAGTGGTGTTATATAATCCGCGAACAGATCCAGTACTTTTGCCGTCGGTGTAGACTTCAAGGAATATGTCCAGAGTTAGTCCAATAAGTGAAATTATTGCTGTTTGCAAAATAAACATCGCGGCAATAACAGTAGGTGACGATGAAAATATCAGAAAATAAAAAATAACTATTTGAATACAGACAAGTCCAATAGTGGTGGCATAGTTACCAAATCGGCGAATAATATGCGGCGCGATTAAAAAACCAAGTATGGAAACTGCGGCGCCAAGCATGTAAATAAGTCCGAGTGTCTTTTCATCTGCAAAAAGAGAAAGAAAGCTGGAGTTCGAATACATTGGTAACACGAGGTGTAATGTGTAAATGAAACCAATGACAGCGATGGTGTAAATTGTGTGACTTTTGGAAACAACGTGGGTGGGCATGGTATTTGGAAGTATTATAACACAACTTGTCTAAAATTTTTCTTTATGTTAGATTATTACCTATGAAAAAAGACATTCACCCAGCCAACTATAGATCTGTAATTTTCGCCGATAATTCTAGCGGTGCCAAGTTTCTGATACCTTCAACTATCGCTACCAAGGAAAACACCAAGTGGACTGATGGCAAGGAATACCCAGTTCATTATGTTGAAATTTCTAGCGCATCTCATCCTTTTTATACCAATCAAGAGAAGACTATTGATACTGCTGGTCGTGTGGAGAAATTCAAGACTCGTCAGGCAAAGGCAACAAAGAAATAGTTTACACCCACAGGTATTCATAAGAGTATGAGAATATGTGGGATTCGGATACGCGGATATTTTTCTGCTGAAAAATTCCTATGCTCGGCCTCATCGGCCTCCGCAGTGTATCCTCACCCACATATTCTCATACTCTTATGAATACCTGTTGTACCACATAGTTCTGCTATAATAAGAAGACATTGCATTGAATACATATCTATGAATCTCGAAATCTACAAAAACAACCCAAAAACCTCATTCATGGCGGGACTGTATGAGAAACTACTAAAAGATGAAGCTGAGGTGCGTGGTATGATGGAGAAAGATCCTTCATTCAAAGAAATGGCGGATGTTGAACTCACTTCTATAATTGAGCAAAAAAAGTCGCTGGAAACAGAGATGGCAGCTATTATTGCGGCCGATGTTGTTGAGGAAGAAATACCGAAGGAAATGATTTTGGAAATTCGGGCTGGCGCTGGTGGCGATGAGGCGGCTTTGTTTGCATTTGAACTCATGGATATGTACAAGCGATATGGTGAAAGTAAAGGTTGGACTACCAAGATTATTGATGAATCAAAAAATGACTTGGGTGGTTACAAAGAAGCTTCACTTGAATTCAAAGGTAAAGACGCTTTCCAAACACTGCGTTGGGAAACTGGTGTACATCGTGTCCAACGCGTTCCGGAAACAGAGAAAATGGGCCGCGTTCACACCTCGACGGTGACGGTTGCCATCATGCCGATTCGTAAAAAATCAAAATTTGTGATCAATCCAGCTGATTTAGAAATGGAATTTTCTCGTGCTGGCGGAAAAGGTGGGCAAAACGTCAACAAAGTTGAGTCCGCAGTTCGCCTTATCCACAAACCGACAGGTATCGATGTTCGTTCAACAGCAGAGCGTAGTCAAGGTGCAAATCGTGAGCTAGCGTTGCAAATTCTAACCGCCAAGCTTGAAGTTCTCAAGGAAGAAGAAGAAGCAAAGAAATTTGCTGCTGACCGCAAAGGTCAGATCGGTACTGGCAGTCGTTCAGAAAAGATTCGCACCTACAATTTTCCACAAGATCGCGTGACCGATCATCGTATCAAGCAGTCATGGCACAATCTGCCGGCTATTTTGGCAGGGAAGTTTGATCCGATAACGGAGGCATTGAAAGAGTTTGAAAAGACGGGGAAAACGGGGAATGAAGATGATGGGGAATAAGATTATCAATCAATAATCTTATACATCGGTTTTACTACAAGCAGAATAATGTTTGCTAGAAGAAAAACTATTGCAAGCAACCAGACACTTAATGTCTGACTTCCATACATTATTCCAAAAAATGATAGAAGTGCCATCAAAGCTCCGAGTGTGTCGATGATGATTTTTTTCTTTAATAATTTTATATGAGTTATAACCCCAAGCAAATGAGTGTATTTGATTATGGCTATGGCAAAAAGAATGCATAATAGAAATACAAAAATATTTGGGTTATTAAAATCAAAAGCAAGAGCAATATATAAACAGAATAAAAGCGCGTCGATTATATTTTGTTTGGTATTGTCGTGAGGCACAATGCTTGAGAATAGACGTATTGAAAAATAGGTATTGATGGTGATGGTTATATAAAAAATAAATAATGGTAAAGCAGTATAAATGTTTTTAGTAAAAAATAATAAACTAGATATCCCTGCAAGCAAAAAAATAATTGTTGTGCCTATAGTTTTGATCTTTGGGGTTAGTTTGGGCATATTGGATCAGTGTTTGATTCTTATATCGGTGGATTTTTTGGTAAATGGACGATGAAATATGACTTCCCAGATGAAATTGAGAGCATAGCGTATATTCGTCATTATTAGGCCTTCTTTTGCCAGACGGCGACTCGAAGAATAAATAAAAAAATCCATACGGAAGAGAACTTTTCCAACTGTGTGAAGACGACGAGCTATATCAGTATCTTCGCCATAGAAATCTATAGCTGGATTGAAACTTCCCGCGGATATCAGAGCTGATTTTTTTGCGATAAAATTTCCTCCAAGAACCATATAACCAACAAGTCGATACATTATAGGCGCGGAAATATACCATAGAATAGTCATAACATTTCGTATCCAAAAAGAACCATCATAATATCGATATGGGCCACTCAAACACATGATTTCAGGATGAGACGCAAGTGTTTTTTCAGCAATCTCTATCCACTGACTTGGCATTCGCGTGTCAGCGTCAATATAAGCAATATAATCTCCTTGTGCCTCTCGAAGTCCTCGTTCACGGGCCTTGGTAAGTCCTTTGTTTGATTCATGTACTACCTTGACTCCTGGATAGCGAAGAGCAGTCTCACGGGTTTTGTCCGAGCTAGCATTATCTATGACTATTATTTCATATAGTTTTCCCTGTGAATTTTTGATGACATGCTCAAGACATGTTCCGATGTAGAATTCTTCGTTGTGGGCTGGGATAACAAGAGATATTTTCATAGTAATAATATTTTATACAAATTAAGAATCAACGTATAGCCTTCCATTCTTTAGAAATACTTTTATTAAAAAGTGTAAACCACAATCTTTCCGTCACCCATATCCACAAGAGGCGTGGCCAACCAAGCGCATGCGCGCGACGTTCCGGATGAAAAATTACTAATTCTGGATCGCATAATGTTCTACCAATTTTTGATAATCGGCTGAACATATCACCATCTTCAGACGTAACCAGATCTTCTCTGAATCCTCCGACTTTTTCGAAAGATTCCCGACGAATCATTTGAAACTTTCCTGATGCTTCTCCGGAATGCATGACATTATTTTTAAATCGATGTACCCAATTGAATATAGTATATACGATTCTATCAGTATGCGTTTCCAGTTCGGGTAATACCCATAAAACTCCAGTCAACGCCACAAGTTTTGGATTGTTCTTGAAATTTTCCAGTGCGCATGTGAAGAATTGGTCTGGATCTTTTATGTATGATTGCACGTCCATAAATACTAAAATATCTCCAGTAGCTGTACGAGCACCGGCATTTCTGTTTTGAGCTATTGTCGCGTGCTTTTCCGTAGGGCAGAGCACTTTATCTGTATGTGTTTTCGCAATAGCAACTGTATTGTCTGTACTTTTGTCGTCAGTGACAATAATTTCATTTGGTAGTGTCAGCGATTTCAGGCGAGACAAACATTGTCCAATTAATTTTTCCTCATTATAGGTTGGAATAATTATTGAGATCATGTTAGTGAATATTGACTATATTTTAAATTGTTCAGCTTTAGTTTTGAGATATTTTTTATATCCCATAAATGCCGCGAATACCACCACAAATCCAGCGACAACAGCCATGCGTCCAAGAACACTATCTACTTGAAGGTACAGATTTCCAAAGAAGTATCCAATACCAATGAGTAATCCAGACCAGATGAATTGTCCGATAATATTGATGCTCAAATATCTCCAAAAGGGAATGCGCACCATACCCGCGGTCATAAGTGTTACCAAGGCAAAACCGAAGCCGTTGCTAATTTTGGAGATGAATAAAATGGGATGTTTATATTTATGAAATATTCTTTCAACCTTGGCTACACCTTCCTCGGTGATGCTAAAGTATTTTCCAAATCGCTTGATGAATGAGTGTCCCCAATAACGACCAATGTAATACCAAATAACATCACCGATCAAGTCGCCGATCATGATGGCGGTATAAACAGGTAATAAGCTGAAGTAACCGAGTTTGATCAGCACTCCAAAAAGCATTGATAATATTGGTCCTTCAGCGCATGCTAGAACGACGATAATAGCGTAAACAATATATTGATGTGTGTGGGCGACTTGGATGAGCCATTCTTGCATGTTGCTAGTATACTCTATTCTATAGTACAATTTAAGTACTATCTAAAAACAATGGTATTATCTTTGAGAGGCATCAAGTTACGATATCGTATTTTTAAAGAAAAGAAATTTATCATTTCGTTTATTATTTCTATTGTTTTATTAACGGTTAGTTTTTTTATAAATTATTACGCGAGTATATATGCCACTGAACGAGTGAGTAGTCCTGTTACGGACATTATTTTGAGTAATATTCGTCTATATGATGTGGATGGAATATTTATGTATGGGCCACTTGTTTTGTGGGCATTTGTTGGTTTATTATTTTTCGCATATCCCAACAAAATCCCATTTACTTTAAAAAGTATCGCGCTATTTGTTGTTATTAGATCTGCTTTTGTAAGCATGACGCATATCGGCACATTCGTGACAATCCCTTTAGTTGATCCAACCCTTTCTATTTTCTCAAGTTTTTTTTCATATGGCGCTGATCTTTTCTTTTCGGGTCACACTGGATTGCCATTCCTTCTAGCTCTTATTTTTTGGGATTCAAAACCATTGCGCTACCTATTTGTCTTGTCCGCGATATTTTTTGGTATTATTGTGTTGATGGGTCATTTTCACTACACAATCGATGTTTTCTCTGCCTTCTTCATTACTTACAGTATATATCACATAGCACTTAATATTTTTCCCAAGGACAAAGTCTTTTTTGCTCGACATACGGTAGATGAGTAGAAAAGGTGAATAAAAATTTGAACGAGCATTTGGATATTTTTGTGCCCCCGGCCAGAATCGAACTGACATCAAACGCTTAGGACGCGTCTATTCTATCCGTTGAACTACGGGGGCGGTGTCGCTTAACTGTAAACTAATAGTTACTAACTGTAAACTCTTCGCAGGTACGGGAGGTGTCACCTATGGAGGTGACACCTCCATAACTCCTACGATTTTGCGGCATTTATTATTTTCTGCTAGACTGTTCCCATGACCCCAGAAGAACGTTCTTTACTCGAGCGGACGCATAAGCTCGCCGAGGAAAATAATGAAATACTGCACTCGATTCGTCGTTCAAATCGCTTTTCGACAGTGATGCGGATCCTGTACTGGGTGCTCATTCTCGTCTTTAGTTTTGGTGCGTATTACTTCATTCAGCCATATTTGGAAACCATGCTCGGTGCGTATGGTCAGCTACAAGGTGGTTTGCAGGGAATTCAGGGCAATATGAATACCGCGCAGAATGCCGCGAGTTCGTTGAAGGATTTGTGGAAATAGTTCTTTATATTTATACGCCGAGATATGCTGTCTTGGCAGATATACATAGAGGACATTGATGTTGTGATAAAGTTAATTGAAATAGATACGCCGAGATAGCTCAGCTGGTAGAGCATCGCTCTGAAGAAGCGGGGGTCCCCGGTTCGAACCCGGGTCTCGGCACCAACAAATTAGCCAAAAACTAACATTTCTATGTTACAATATATCCATCTTGAAAAAGAAAATCTCTAGAATTTTAGTATTCTTTTTTGTAATATTTATTTACTCAATAAATATTTCTAGCGCCAATGCCACAACCGAGACTTTTACCACAACAGGTGCTAACACTTGGACGGCGCCTAACGGAGTCACTTCTGTAATTGTAGATACTTGGGCTGGTGGAGGAGGTGGAGGAGGTGGAGTTTACTCATTTGGTGTTACTGGTACAGGAGGAGGCGGAGCTGGAGGAGGATTTGCTTCTACGACAGTATCAGTTTCTCCTGGTACAACATATAACTATTATGTCGGAGCGGGAGGTACTTCTGGTACTGCAGGTAGTAATGGAGGAGCAGGTGGAAATTCATGGTTTCTTTCATCTGCAACAGTTTTATCTAAAGGTGGAGGTGGTGGTGTAACTGGTGGAGCTGGTTTTATTGGATATGGTAGAATCTTTAATCCTACAGGAGCGATAGGAACAGTTATTTATAATGGTGGGAATGGTGGGGATGGTGCCGTTGACTACTATAGTTATTCAGGTGCTGGAGGTGGAGGAGCTGGAAGTGCAGGAAATGGAAGTAATGCAGTGACTAGTACCGCTGGTATCGGAGGGAGTCCTGATGGAGGAACTGGTGGAGCTGGCAGATTAAGTGCTGAAGGTAATGCGTATGGTAATCCAGGGAACACGTTGGGTGGTGGTGGCAGTGGTGGAATAGGATTATCCACAAGCAGAAACGGAGGCGCCGGCGCCCAAGGTCAAGTAAAATTGACTTATACGATACTCATTCTACCCCCAACCGTTACAGCTTCTTCCACTTCAGCAATAACATATAATACAGCTACTTTTAATGGAAGTATTACCGATACTGGCGCTATGATTGGTGCAGGTACTGAACATGGTTTTGCTTATGGTACTTCTACTGACCTTTCTATAACTTCTTCAACTGCTACCACGACACTAGGAACATATTCTGCCACAACCACATTCACTAGTAATCTTTCTTCTCTTGTTTGTAATAATACTTACTATGTAAGAGCCTATGCCACCAACTCTGCTGGAACAGGTTTCGGTTCAATCGTTTCATTTAATACGAGCGCCTGCCCAGCTCGCTATTGGTACAATTCTGGAGCAAATACCAACTGGACCACTCTTACAGGAAACTGGTGGACGTATTCAGATCACACTTCTCAAGCTGCAGTTCTACCAACTGCCAGTGATCCGATTACAACTCTCGGTTCAACAGCACCTAGTGTAGATCTCCTTGATATTGCATGGGTAAAACCATTAAGTATTGACGCTAGTACCACAGGAATTATTTTTACAAGCGCTACAGCTGCTTCGCCCGGACTGAATATCACTGGCAGTACTACTTTCAATGGTGCAAGTTATAATGCAAATACAGTTACAGGTACTACCACTTTCAATGGTACAAGTTACAACGCCGGCACTGTCACTGGTACTTCAACATTCGCTTCTGCCACTGGAGGCGTAAATACTTTGACCACTGGTATGCAATGGGGAAATGGAACTTCCACGACTATTGTTGGTAGTGACAATGCCGTCATTACTTCGTGGATTTTCAATAACAATAGTTTCAATAATGGCACAACAACAAATACAACATTTAATGATACAAGTTATAATCATGGCACAACAACCTCTAATACCATTTTTAATGGTGATACCACTGAAAATCTAGGCACAGTTACTGGCACAAAAACTCGCAGGTATACCACTGCTACGAGTCCAACTCGCAGTTTCACTACTAGTGGCGCATGGACTGTACTTGCTGATGGAGCAGTCGTGGATGTTTCCGGAGCGACATATGATACCACTACCACTTTTAGTACTGCCAATGGAGGTTCTTTTGCCACCATCACCACAGCTTGCGCCTCACCACTTCTCGGAAGCAATCTCAACTACGCACTTTCTACTGACACCACTGCCACCTGTACTATTGGAAACAACAATGTCACCCTAGACGGTGCCAGCCACACTCTCACAGGAGATGTCAATGGTAATGGTAGCGGTGATGGAGTGAACGGTCATATTTTTACTATTCACAACATAACAGTGACTGGTTCTGTAACAGCCAATGGATCCACGGGTACTGTTACTGGAGGAAATGGTGGCACAACCACTATTTCATACTCCACCACAGGCAATGTTTCGGCAAACGGAGGAGATGGAGCAACTACTGGAGGAAGGGGAGGTGTACTAACTATATCAACAACTACTAGTAATATTCTATCTGCTAATGGTGGTAACTCTACAGTTTGCGGATATGGAGGTAGTGGAGGAAGTATGAATCTTACTGATGTTACGTATACCAGTGCTACTGTGAATGCCGGAAGTGATCAAATAACAACAGGCGCAGGTTTATGTCCATCACCACCATCATCAGGAAGTTCTGGAAGTGGTGGTAGTAGAATTATTTTTACATCACCTCCCGCTCCAGCACCATCTTCGAGTTCTAATACCAGCAGTCAATCCTCAAACTCTTCTTCTGGTGGCAGTAGAGTATTTAATGTAACCCAACTTGCCGCACTCGGTCTTATAAAGATTCCAGGTTTCAACCTTCTGGGTAATGATCAACCGAAAGCGGGATCAACTAATCTCGGTAATCCATTAGACAATGTGGCTTCTCCAGGACAATTGAAACTTTCTATAAAAGCATTTTCATTTATTAATCCAATTACATCTTTTGTATTTGCACCATTACCTGATTCTGTTCAAAAGATCTTAAAAAAGAATGCGAAGCTAGGCAGATACTTAGCTGGAGTTGGTTTCAATCAAGCTCAAGACCTAGCGAACCTGGCTCGTCATCCAATACTTCTTCCTGTTTTGGAATTTGACCCACCAGGACTATTCATCATTGCCAATGATGGTATTCGTCTTACCACATACCTTGCTTCTGATCCAAAGCATATCTTTGTAGAGATGGTAGAAACTACTCCGGGTGCTAAATTAACCGTTAGTTTGATCCCACCAGGCAAAGGTAAATTTACAGGTATTTTTGATGGCAGAACTATTAATTTCGTTCAGAACCAAGACCGTATTTCAACAAGTATTACAGCTTCAACCACTCCAGGACGATATTTCTTGACTACTCCAGCTTCATCGTTGACCCTCGCTATTGACGTAGTTGCTCCAGTACAGACTTCCGAAACCCCAGCAAATAAGCAAGGTTTCTTCGGTAAGATATTTTCATGGTTAACCAAGTTCTTTTAGGTTATGCACAGCTAGCATACACACATTCTTTATGATAAATCAGTTATGGTATACTATAGTCACGAAATCATTTAATAGGTATAGTTTTAATAATTAAATTTAATAATTCAAATCAAATGGTATTCCAAACAGGTATCCTAGATAAGACTCGCTTAGTCTCAAACATCTTGATGTTAATTCTTGTTATTGGCAACATTTACTTCAGTATTCAGTATACCGAGAATATTCGTTTTTTGGCTCAACAAAAAACTCAAGATGAAATAGATGGCAATGCCCGTTTCCAGACTTCTCGTTTCCTAAAGTTTTTCATTGATACTGTTATTAATACCAAGGGTACTATTTCGTACGAAGATCGTGTCAAGTTGGAGAATGACATTCGTCAAATTCACGATCCTGTTCTAACAAAACAGTGGGAAGTTTTCATTGCAAGTGCTGATGGTAAAGATGCTCAAGCGAACGCGGCTAAGCTAATGTCACTCTTGGCAAGTAAGTTGATGTAGTTTAAACGTGTCAGGCTCAATCGTAGACTCGCGTTTACAGAGTTGTTTTCTTGTAGTGTGTGTATAGCTATGGGTTGTGCGCTATAATAGCTTCATGAATCGCACTTCCGTTGAACAGATTAAAGAACGATTGCCAATAAATGAAGTCGTCGGTCAGTATGTCAAGCTAGAAAAGTCTGGCGCTTCTTACAAGGCAAAATGTCCTTTTCACAATGAAAAGAGCGCGTCATTTTTTGTATCTCCAGATCGTGGCGGGTACTATTGCTTCGGTTGTGGCGCAAAAGGGGATATTTTTACTTTTGTAGAGCAATTTGAGGGGCTAGATTTTCGTGGTGCTTTGAAAGTTCTAGCAGAGCGTGCGGGAGTGCAACTTACTTTTGACAAAAAAGCAGATGGTGAACGTGATCGACTTTTTCAAATAGTTGAAGATGCTACGAAATTTTTTGAGGGACAACTTGGACTGCAGTCGGCGCAAGCAAAAGAAGTTCAAGAATATTTGAAGAAGCGTGGCATTACTTCTGCAACACGCGCTGAATTCCGCATTGGCTGGGCGCCAGAAGGGTGGAGTAATTTGCGTGATTATCTCAAGAAAAAAGGGTGGAATGATCTGATTATGGAAAAGGCTGGGCTTATAAAAAGAAAAGAGAATAAAGATAATGGCGATGTAAATCAAGTCCAAGGTCCGACCTTGGACAAAAGTTCAAGTTACTACGACCGTTTTCGTGGTCGTGTGATGTTTCCAATCTCTGACTCGAGTGGTCGGGTGATCGCATTTTCTGGGCGCATTCTAAAAGATGATGGCAAATCTGCTAAATATTTGAACAGTCCGGATACACCACTGTTCGACAAGTCCTTGGTGCTTTATGGCTTAGATAAAGCCAAAAGTGATATTCGGCGGATGAATTATACGATTATGGTTGAAGGTCAAATGGACTTGGTTATGTCGCATCAGGCGGGGATCAAGAATACGGTGGCTTCTTCGGGTACGGCGCTGACTGATGAAATTTCTAATAGCACAGGCGTTATCAGTAATCTCAATTTAGTGCGCAGATTGTCGCCGAATATAATTCTCGCATTTGATTCCGATAAAGCAGGTCAAATGGCGGCTATGCGTGCAGTAGCAACCACGGCAGTTTCTATGGGTATGGCTGTTAAAATTGCCGATATTGAAGGTGGAAAAGATCCTGCTGATATTGTTCTTCAAAATCCTGAAGAATGGAAAAATATTCTCCGCAAAGCAAAACATGTCATTGAATATGAACTTGGTAATGTGTTGAGAGATGTAACAGATCAGCATAAGGTTGGACGCGCCGTCAAAGAAAGAATATTTCCGTATTTAGCATTAATGGATAGTGAGATGGATAAAGCTTATTATATAAAAATGACTGCTGACAAAATGAAGGTATCAGAGCATGCTGTTTGGGATGATTTACGAGTATTTATTAAAACAATTAAACCTAAAGAATTAAATCAAAAATCGCAATCTGGCACGATTGCTAATGGGTCAATTTTGGATAAATCAGAAATTATAAATAAGAAAATTGAAGTTGGCACGCATTTGGATTTGATAGAACGCCGGATGTTCGGATTGCTGACTCTCATAGAAAAATCTTCTTTACCAAGTGCCAAGGAATATCGCGCGGAAATACAAAAAATTGCCGATAAGTCATACACAGACCGAATCACTCGTATTGAACCACTGATGAGTGACTTGACCTTTGAAGCAGAAGCATTCTTTGGTGGCGATCAGAAACATTGGGACAATCATATGAAAGAGCTGATTATTAACTTTGAAGAAGATGTGATCAATCAGGAACTCATCGCGTCTATGAATGATTTGAAATCAGCGGAAAAAGCAGATGACATGAATCGTGTAGCTGAATTGGCGAAAAAGTGTCAGGTATTGTCGATGCGAAAAGCGGAGGTGGGGAAGAAGAGAAGAACGTGATATTTTATACTTGTCAACCCCCTTGCATACAACTACCAAATACCTTACAATCATCAAGTTAATTAATATTTTCTCCAAATCTCATCATGAGAAAACTTAAAAAAGGAGCCTCAAAAGCTCATAGTAGTAGTAAGCGTTCTGTGAAGCGTGTGGCATTTCGTGTAAAAAGTGGAGCACACAATAGATCAAAGTTGTCTGGTAAAAGTACTAAAGGTGCAAGTAGAACTAGTGGCTCAAACAAGTCCGCTAAGTCAACCAAACCATTGTCAAAAGTCGACAAGGCTAAGGATTTTGAAGTACGCGCCAATAAACTCATTACCAGAGGTCGTGATCGCGGTTTTGTTACCTATGATGAGATTTTGAAGGAATTCCCGCAAATTGAAAATGACATCATGTTCCTTGATGAATTGTACAGTAAATTCACCTCTGCCAATGTTGACGTGCTCGAAGGCGGTGGTCTTCTCGAAGTAGAGGATCTCAACCCAAAGAAAGCCGCCACGCACTATTCACGCACGGGTTCTGATTCCGCATACGATTCCATTCAGATGTATTTGAAAGAGATTGGTCAGTATCCACTCATTACCGCGTCAGATGAAAAAGATTTAGCAAAGCGTATTCAGGTAGGTGATACAGAAGCCAAAAATTTGCTAGCCAAAGCCAACCTCCGTCTGGTTGTTTCGATTGCCAAAAAATACGTTGGACGTAGTCCTGATCTGACTCTGCTCGACCTTATTCAAGAAGGTAACCTCGGTTTGTTCCGCGCGGTTGATAAGTTTGATTGGACCAAAGGTTATAAATTTTCAACTTATGCCACATGGTGGATTCGCCAAGCTATCACTCGCGCACTCGCTGATCAATCGCGTACTATCCGTGTGCCGGTGCACATGGTGGAAACTATCGCAAAATACAAGCAAGTCGTACGCCGCCTTTCTCACGATCTTGGTCGCGAACCTTTGCCAGATGAGATCGCTACAGAAATGGATATGGCTGTAGAAAAAATATATCAAATTGAAAAAATCGAACAAGATGTGATTTCGCTAGAAAGTCCAGTTGGTGACGATAGTGATGATGGTAAATCAACTCTTCAGGACTTCATTCCTGATGACAAGATCCTTTCTCCAGACCAAGAGTCCTCACGTCGTATTTTGCGTGATCAGGTCAACATGATTCTCGGTGACCTTTCTGAAAAAGAGCGCAAGATTCTAGAGATGCGCCACGGTTTGAATGATGGTATTACTCACACCCTTGAGGAAGTTGGTAAAGAGTTCGGTGTGACTCGTGAGCGTATCCGTCAGATTGAGGCGAAGGCGCATGAGAAGATACGACAACATGAGAAGATCAATCGACTCAAGAACTATTAATTTTACATAAATAAAAAGCCCGATTAAAATGTCGGGCTTTTTATTTATGTAGTGTTATAATCTTTTCATGTCAGACGAAGTGTTCAACTTACAATATAGCCGCTTGAATAAAGCCCAAAAAGAGGCTGTCGACTCCATCGAAGGTCCAGTTATGGTCATAGCTGGTCCAGGAACGGGTAAAACGACCATTCTGACCCTGCGTATAGCTAACATCTTGAAACAGACTGATACGCCTGCAAATGGCATTCTAGCAATCACTTATACCGATGCTGGCGTCAAAGCCATGCGCACCAAGTTACAGGGAATTATCGGCGATCGTGCGCATGATGTGAGAATTCACACATTCCATGGTTTTGCTTCGGCCGTGATCGCCGAATACCCAGATCATTTTTTGCATATTAGCGACATGAAGCAGATGAGTGACATTGAACAAGAGTCACTTATGCGCACCATTATTTCTGATCCGAAATTTTCTGATATTAGACCTGCAGGAAAACCCGATGCTTATATTTCAGGAATTATTCGCAGTATTGATGACGCCAAACGCGAAGCACTGACTCCGGAAATGGTTCGGCAATATGCCAAAGATGAAGTTGTGCGCATCAAAAATGACGAAGAATCTATTTCCACGCGAGGTGCGACAAAAGGGCAATTAAAAGCTGATGCAAAAGAGATGATTGAAAAATATGGTCGAACTATTCTTTTTGCGGATGTCTACGAATTATACGAATCAAAAAAGCGTGAAGCCAAGAAAATGGACTTCAATGATTTGATCATCGAATTACTCCTTGCTTTGCGAAATGATGAATTATTACTGCGTTTAATTCAAGAACGTTATTTATATTTACACGTTGACGAGCACCAGGACACCAATGACGCGCAGAATTTCATTATTGGTCTGATTGCTGAATTCTTTGATACCCCAAACATTTTTATTGTCGGTGATGAGAAACAAGCGATTTATCGTTTTCAGGGTGCGTCAGTTGAGAATTTTCTATTATTGCAAAAGAAATGGCCGGCTATGAAGCTGATTTCACTTGATACGAATTATCGATCTCATCAAAGTATTTTGGATGCTAGTTTTGGTATGATTGAAAAAAATTACGAGGAAGGGGAGCATAAAGATTTGAGGATTAGATTAAAATCTGGAAGTGATGATGAGTCTAGACCTGTTGAAGTAGTGACTGGCGAAAATGTTTCAGCTATCGAATTACATCTGGTAAAAAAATTACAGGCACTTACCGAACATGAACCAAAAGCGACCACCGCTATAATAGTGCGCCGAAATCGTGATCTTGACCGCATTATTCGTTTACTCGAATCGCACAGTATCCCAGTTTCATCAGAAAGAAGTGTTGACATATTCAGCCATCCAGTTGGACGCCTTTTCTTTGACCTGATTGAATATCTTGTTGATTCGTCAAAGGTTGATGCATTAGCAAAAACTGTTATTGCTGGCATGTGGAATATTCCTTTTGAAAAAGGTGTGGTGGTTGTTCGGGCGCTCCGAAGTGGACAAGGGAGAATTCAATCATTAGATAAGGGAACTACTCAACAATTAAACAAGCAGTCAAAGAAGGAAGAAGTATTTTCAATTGAAAAAGAAATTCCAAATCTGCTTCGAATCCAACGCTCTATGCTCAATGACGGCGCCGTAGGTTTTATTATTCACGCAGCTGAACAGTCAGGTTTTACCGTCTTAGTGGCGCAAAATCCTTCCTATATTCACGTCTGGCGTGGGATTGTGGCATTGGCCGAATCATTGACTCGTGAAGGTGATATTCGTGATCCAGCTGAACTTATCAAGAACATGCTGGCATATAGAACGTCAGCAGAAACTCGCACAGTCAAAGTTTCAGTCGGTGCGCCAGATGTACCTATTCAAGCTTTGACAGCTCATGGAAGTAAAGGTCTGGAATTTGATTATGTTTTTATTCCATATGCTACAGAAGAAGCATGGATCGGTCGACCAAAAGGTGCTTCATTTGTTTTGCCAAAGAAAAGAACCAATGACAGCGACATTCGTGATATCCGCCGATTGTTTTATGTGGCTCTGACTCGTGCACGCAAGCATGTAACAGTATTAACCGCGCTTGAAGAATCAGATGGAAAAATGTTGGAACCACTGCGCTTCATTGAAGAATTGGATGAAAAACACGTGACGCATGTGGATCTGCATAGGATTGGAGTGGATGAAATTTATAAGACAGATAAAGAAAGTAATGAGGCGGATGACTCGACATCAATTTCAGCGCTGTCGGCCAGCGTGAAATTGATGTCGAGTCAGAAGCCGATTTCATCTTCAACGCAAAGTAATTCAATAGACCAAAAACTTATCGACATCACCAAACATACACTTCTCGAAAAAGGTTTATCAGTCACCGCACTCAATCATTTTCTTGAATGTCCAAATACATTCCTCTATCAAAGTATTTTGAAATTACCACAAGCGCCATCTGTGCCAGCGGAAAAGGGAACTGCTATGCATGCGGCGTTTGATAGCGTTTGGAATTCAAAGAAGAAAACAGCGGCGGAAATTGAGGCGATTCTTAATGAAAAAATTGCTGAATATTTTGATGGTTCATTTTTGCCGATTTTGGAAAAAGAATCAGCGAAGAAGGAATTACTCGCGGATGTGCCAGCCGTAGCGAAGGCGTTGGAGTCACATTTTAATTTGTCGAGGCCTGCTCCTGATAGCCCATTTGATAATTCATCAATTTCTTCAATATCAAATTCGGTTGTTTTTACCGAATCATGGGTCGAGTCAGAATTTATTGCGCAGGGTAGACTTGCGCAAAATGGTGTAGAAATTCGAATACCACTCCATGGAAAACTCGACGCTATTGTAGATACTGGTAATATTGTCTACGTTTTTGATTACAAAACTCGACAAGCAATGTCGGTGAATGCTATCAAGGGTGAAACCAAAAGTGATTCTAGTGGCAACTATTTCCGCCAACTTATTTTCTATAAGATGCTTTTGAGTAACGATCCGCGCTGGCGTTCAAGGCAAATCGTGCCGGCGTTGGTATTCGTCTCGCCTGACGATAAAGGGAGATGTCCAACGGTGATATTGCCGATTGAGTCTACTGATGTCGATCGAGTCAAAAAAGAAATTCAGTCGCTGATTGATTCGGTATGGAGTGGTGAAATCGCGCGTACTAAATGTGACGACATGAAATGCGAGTGGTGCGGAGTCAGGGGAGTTGGGAGGTAATAAATTAAAAAACCTACCAAACGGACTAAATTTTCCGAAGAGCACTAATTGGTCACTTTTAATTATTTAACCCCAGCCAACACCGCATCAATAACCGCTTTTATAGAGTCAGCAGGTAATGCACCAGTCATAACAATTTTCAAACGATCATCAGATATTACAATAGGAGGAATACGAAACTTGATCACTAGATCGGCAATAGTCGCATCCATGCTTGCTGGAGTTGGTTTCGAAAGCACAATAATATTTGTAGGTGTACCGGAAACTCCCGCATTCACACCATCGAGGTATTGCGCTTGAACTTTATCTTTGAAACGTCCGCTGTCGAGACAGTCGCTGAAGGAGACGACATCTAGACCGGCATATTTTGCAATAACGGGTAATTGCTTTTGGTCAAGACTCACTCCTTGGTCTGATGGTGTAATCTCATAAAGTCTATTGGTGAATTTCCAGAAGGCATCGTTGCCACCTAGCGCGGCGGCACATTCGAAAGCTTGGGATTCATGACCTGCGTTCGGATGAAGGACTCGACCTTGCTGATCTGGCGTGTCTAGAGGAAATGAGCGATAAATCCAAGCGACGTTCCCGCTTGGACCGTAGGTATCCATAAGTGCTTTCATAGTTGGATGGAATGTTTTGCAGAATGGACAAGAAGGGTCAGAGAACTCTACGATTCGGATCGGCGCGTTCGGATTGCCGAGGATATGATCAGTGGCAGTGATTGGAGCTATGGCAATTTCTACTTTTTGTTTTTGTTCGGTAGTTGGCGCGGATACGGGAGTTGGTTTTTTTACATAAATAATAGCAATCGCCAGAATAGCGGCGGCAATAATGATGGCTCCTGGGATAGTGAGGGGATGTGGTTTATTTTCCATGAGAATAAATTAAAAAAGTAATAGGTTTATTGTACCATAGAAATTTGTAGGTGCGACCTTCGTAGGTCGCACCTCCTAAATTCCTAAAATGGCAAAGTGTACGTCAAAGCACTTGCTTCGAGTATTTCCCATTTTGTCGTATCTAACTTTACTTCCTTCAATCCGCCAAGATCTTTGTATTTTATATGCTTGTTGGCAACCGCATAATCATAGAGGTCGCGAGTCAAACGAACATCCTCGATGCAGTATTTTATAATTTTCTCTATTTCACCATTTCTCCACCATTCGATGGCATCCAATCCATGCCCACTTTTATTCCGATTCAATGTCGCTTCGCCCACACTATCAAGCTTCAAGCGGCGACCCAAAACAAGCTGAACTTCACGCATCAGGTCGATACTTTTTATTTTAGTTAAATCTCCCGGATAGTATTTATTCAGAATAGGAATATCAAAGTGATCTCCATTCCACGTGACGAACGCGTCAGCTTGTTCTAGGATGGGCCATAACTTATTAAAATCAGCTTCGAGGTAACTGGTGAATTCATTTGTAAATGAGTCATGAATGCAAATTACTGAAAGATCTAGATCGACAGGATCGTTGGAACCGACGTCTTGGAATAAGTTTTTCGTTTCGATGTCGAAAGTGATGACGCGCATAGTGGAGTTATTTTTTAATAATATTAACAATTTCCTCTTCACTACCAGACAACTCCTCACCACTCGCCAAAATCTTCATCCTCAACTTACCATTTTTGACTTCTTCATCACCGATGCAAATAATCCGAGGAATTCCACGTTTGTCGGCATTCTTGATCTGATCGCCAACTTTCTTATTTGATAAATCAACTGACACGCGAATATCTTTATCACGTAATGATTGCGCCAAATCTAGTGCATACGGCGTATTTTGTTCACCAACAATACATAATGCCAAATCAGCTAGTGCGGGAATGCCACCAAGTTCACCTTGTTTTGGGAGTGTCCCGTATGTCTCCATCAAATCACGCGCAATGACATCACCAGCGCCAAATCCAACCGCAGGAACTTTTTCATTGCCGAAAAGTGAAAGCAGATCATCATAGCGACCGCCACCGAAGACTGAACGACGATTGAGTGGATTGAGATCAAAAACTTCAAAAACAATGCCGGTGTAATAGTCAAAACCGCGCATCAGTGTTTGATCAAAACGCACATTAGTAATCCCGAGGCGCTCAAGTCCTTTGATGGCATCACGAATTTCTTTGATGCCAACATGTTCTTCTTTGGTTTGTTGTAACTGGGCTGTGAATTCTTCAAAGTTTTTGGAATTTAGCAAAGTCAAAAATTGCTTGGTTTTGTCACCAAGAACTTCCATTGTCGCCGCTTCAAACCACTCTGGCTTGACCTTGTCTTTTTTGTCGATTAATTTGGAAATTTTCTGTGCCGCACTTTCATCCAAGCCGAAAACATCACGAGTAATATAGTTCATGACTTTTCTGTTATTGAGTCGGATTTCAAAGTCAGTATCTTTGAGTCCATAAGCGCGTGTAATATCATAGGCTATATTTACGGCTTCTATTTCAGCGGATATGGACTCGACACCAAAGATGTCAACGTTCAGTTGCCAATGTTCACGTACACGTCCACGCTGGGGTTGTTCATAACGGAATAGGTTCGGAATAGAATACCAACGAAGAGGATAGGTGAGCTCACGCTTGCGAGCGGCTACCATGCGCGCCAAGCTTGGAGTCATTTCGGGACGAAGAGTGACTTCACGATCACCACGGTCGATGAAAGTATAAGTTTGCTCATTAACAATTTCGTCACCAGATTTTGCTTTGTAGAGTTCGGCTGGTTCCAGCACAGACGCGCCGTATTCTTCATAGCCATACTTCTCAACAGTCTTCCTCCAGATATCAAAAATTCGCTTCTCAACAGCCATATCAGCAGGGAAGAAGTCGCGCACGCCTTTGTAGGCGTCAGTTGATAATTTTTTCATATCTTTTGACATGGGGACATTGTAGCAAATTATTAGTAAAGTGTAATGTGTGCCAAAATATCTTGCAATTTAACGAGCAAGCCATGCAGGCAATCAAAACACATATTGTAATTGTTCAGACTCGCCCCCTTGACTTTTTTCTTATTTTAGTATACAATACTAGCATTATAAATATACAAACCTATACCTCTATTTTATGGCTTTAATTAGCCACGTAATTGGAGGTGTGAATTATTTTTTATGAAAAACATCAATCAGCCAATCAAATACGTCACTCTTGGAATCATGGCTTTTGCGCTCATGTTTGTTGTGCTTTCTACAGCACCAACACAGGCACATGCTTGTATCAAAGCACTCGGATTTCTCGATCCGCTTTGCGTTATAAAAAATGGTCCACAACTCCCCAAGCTTCCAGGTTTACCTAGTTTGAATTCTAATAATAGTAACCCACAAACTATTACCAATAGTTATACAAATAGTAATAATATTAACAGTAACATCAATAGTCCTGGTTCTAACGTTAATGTAGGCAATACACCTGCACCAACAGTTGCGTATACTACGCCAGTTTATAATTACGACTATTATTCGTACAACCAATATCCTCAACAGAACTACGGACAGCTCCAAGTTTCATGTTATCCGATGCCACTCTCGGCTCGTACAGGTGATTCCGTTAGTTGGGTTGCTTCTGCTTATGGTGGTAACAACGCATACTATTACACATGGACTGGAACTGATGGTTTGTCAGGTTATGGATCTTCAATAAGAAAGACTTACTATTCATCTGGTTACAAGAGTGCCAGTGTTAGTGTCACTTCTGGTGGACAGACGGTTTCAAAGAACTGTGATGGAACAGTCAATGTATACGGTGATACTTATTACAATCAGAATTATTATCCTCAAAACTACAATTATTATTCTCCATTGAGTGTTACTTGTAATGCAAATAACATCAATAACAATAATGGCAATTCCGTTACTTGGAATGCGTATCCTTCTGGTGGTAATGGTTCATACAGTTATAGTTGGAGTGGTACAGATGGTATTTATGGATCAAATCAATCAGTGTATTTCAACTATTCAAATCCTGGTTCGAAGTATGCTTATGTAACTGTTTATTCAAATGGTCAGTCTATAACACAGGCTTGCGGAACAGTGAATGTTGGTGGATATGGATACAACAATTACAATAACAACAATGGTCTAGACGTCGCGTGTTATTCAGACCCTACAACTGCTCGCATCAATCAGCCTGCCACATGGAGAGCTGAAGTGACTGGTGGTGTCGCGCCGTATACTTATTCATGGACTGGTACCAATGGTCTTTCTGGTAGCGACAGTACTCTCATCAAATATTATGATTCAGTTGGTGAAAAGAGCGCTATTGTTACAATAAAGTCTACCGATGGTAGAACTGCTACTCGTGCATGTTCTACAGCCTTGACTATTCGTGGTGCTGGATCAGTTGCTCCTACAGCTCCAACACAGCCTGCAGTACAGCCAGCGCCTCAACAGCAACAGGACAATGGTTTGTCCGCCGCCGCTCTGTTCTCACTAAAGAACGTTCCATGGGGCTGGGTTGCGATACTCGTCATCCTCGTTCTATTTGCCACAGTCGTATATCTGATCTTCAATCGTCCGAAGATTTAATGTAGGTATAATAGACTTTGACGGGCTTGTCCCGCCGAAGCTTGCGAAGCAAAAGTGAAGGCGGGTGCGACTCCAAATTAAATGTTTAATAGTAAATCAAGCAAAAAACCTCTCTTTTGAGAGGTTTTTTGCTTGACATGGGTAATATTACCTTCTCTCCTTGATCTCCTCCTCTAACTTCTTCACTACCTCCTCAACACTCAATTGCCCAATTTGACCTTCATCTCTACTTTCAAGCGTAACTTTGCCAGCCTCAATATCTTTATCACCTAAAATAATCGTGTAACAGACGCGCTCATTTTTGGCATTGCGGATCTTTTTACCGAAACCGTTGTTTGACAGATCAATTTCCGAACGAATCATGGCACCTCGAAGCGCGTCATGAACTTTTTGCGCGGCGGCGTAATGAGTTTCCATAACGGGAATAACTTTTACTTGAATTGGTGAAAGCCAAAGAGGGAAGTTGCCGCCATAGTGTTCGATCAAGAAACCGATAAAGCGTTCATGGGTACCTAGTGGAGCACGATGAATACATAAAGGAGTTTTGGCGATACCATCTTTGTCGGTATAAGTCAGACCAAAACGACCTGGCACAGCAAAATCTACTTGGTTTGTCGCTAGGGTGAATTCGCGGCCAATAGCAGACCATACTTGCACGTCAATTTTCGGTCCATAGAAAGCGGCTTCGTTGGCAACTTCAATGAATGGAATTTTGGAATCGACTAGAACTTTGCGTACCATGTCTTCGGTTTTCTTCCACAATGCCGGCTCATTGACGAATTTTTCACCAAGACGCTTCGGATCGTGAGTTGAGAAGCGCATGATGTATTTGTCAACGCCAAAAATCTTGAAATATTTGATATACATTTCATTGACGGCGCGGAATTCATCGGCAAATTGTTCTTCAGTGCAGTAAATGTGAGCATCGTTCATTTGCATAGTTCGGACGCGCATCAGTCCGAAAAGCTCGCCAGATTTCTCATGACGATAGCAAGTGCCGTATTCTGCAAGACGCAATGGTAGATCGCGATAACTCTTTGGGCGTGCGGCATAAATCTTGTGGTGATGCGGACAATTCATGGCTTTCAAATAGTATTTGCCACCCTCGTATTCCATTGGAGGATACATGGATTCTTCATAATAAGGCAAATGACCACTCTTTTTGTACATTGATTCTTTTGCAATATGAGGTGTTCGAACACGAACGTAGTTGCCTTTGAATTCGGTTTCCTTTGCAAGCTTTTCTAATTCTTCAACTAAAACAGCACCATTTGGTAACCAAAGGGGAAGCCCTGGACCAACGTCATCGTCGAATTCGAATAAGTCTAATTCCTTGCCGAGCTTGCGGTGATCTCTCTTCTCAGCTTCTTTCATCATAGTTTCATAAGCGTCAAGTTCTGCCTTTGTGGCAAAAGCTAGTCCGTAAATACGGGTGAGCATGTTATTTTTCTCACTACCACGCCAGTATGCTCCAGCAATATGTGAAAGAGAAAATGAGTCTGATGGAATTTCTTTGGCTGGATTTTCTGCATGACCACCACGGCATAGGTCGGTGAAATGGCCAGCGGTATATAACGTAATTTTTTCATTCTTGCCAAGAATTTCTTCGATAAGTTCGAGTTTGTATTGATTGTCTTTGAATGCCTCACGCGCCTCGTCGGCGGAAACTTCTTTGCCGACTATTTCTTTCCATGATGGTAAGAGCTTGCGCATCTTCTTTTCTATGTCTTTGAGATCTTTCTCGGTGATTGGGGTTTTGAATTCAAAGTCGTAATAGAAGCCATTATCAATAGCAGGACCGATGGTTGGTTTGGTCTCTGGAAAAAGTTCGAGCACAGCCGCGGCTAGGAGATGGGCGAGCGTGTGGCGAGTGTGTTGAAGAGATTCGGTTGGGGGGTTCATGGGTAACATCATAACAAAATAAATGCTAGAATCCTAGGCAATGAAAGAGAATCCTATTAAAGAAGTGGTAGATAAAAAAATACGCCATCTTCCATGTGGTAATTGCAATGGTTATACGAACCATGAAGTATCTAAATCTGTAGAAAAATCTTGGGGTAATCAAGATATACAAGGATGGAATGTTTTTGAAATTGTTACTTGTCGTGGTTGTGACGGGACATCTTTTCGTTTTTCCTCGACCAATACTGATGACTTCGATTATAACACCAATGAATTCAGTGAACACGAGGAATTATATCCGAACCGTATTGCAGGCAGAAAAGAAATTGACGTATATCAATTACCAGAACCTGTTCGTGCGGTGTATCGAGAAACACATAAAGCATTATGTTCAGGACTCAATATACTTGCAGGTATCGGATTGGGTGCTCTTGTTGAATCTGTATGTCGTGAAAAAGATGCACAAGGACAAAGTCTTGAAAATAAAATTGATGACCTTGTAAAAAAGGGAGTATTAACAAGTGAGGGGGCAAATATTTTACATATGATAAGAGGTCTTCGTAATAAGTATGCCCACGAAGTTATCGTACTAGGTGTCTATAAGCTTGATGTCGCTATGGATGTTGTTGAAAATTTGTTAAACAGTGTATATGTTATTCCTAAAAAAGCTGAAAGATTAAAAAATAAATAATTTGTCATAATATATGGAATTTTAAGGTACAATAATCTTCATCTTCAAGCCCCATTCTGACAGAATTGAAAAGTTAGCCAAAATATTTCCAGAACGGATTATCGAACTGGAGAAGATTTTTGATGCGCCAACAGTCGTGTATGTCGATTGGGCAAATGTTCTTCATTGGCAGGAAGAGTTAGATTGGCATTTGCACTTACGCCGTATCAAGCAGTTGCATGATTCTTTCGATATGGTCAAAAAAGTCAGACTATATCATGGCACTCTAGAAGGTAATGATAAATCTCAAAAACAGATTGATGAAGTAAAAAGCTTTGGGTACGATTTGACTACCAAGCCAGTTAAACAGATGAAAATTTCAATTGATGTGTCCAGTGTGCCAGACGATTCACCTGAAATTTTAAAGAATTTCATCAAAAAATCTCTGCTAAAAAAGCTTGATTTGGAGACTCTAACTTTCATGAATTCAAAACTGGGACTATTGAACAAGCAAGATATTCTGAAACTTGAGGAACCAAAGTGTAATTTTGATGTGGAGATAGGTAGACACATGCTCTCTGATTTCTTGAGCGGAGAATATCAAAATTATGTACTTTGGAGTGGTGATAGCGATTTTAAAGATCCAATACAACAACTCATAACTGACAATAAAAAAGTTACTGTAGTTTCAATTTCTGGATGGGTGACTCCAGAAATAGCTGATCTTCAGGTGCCTATTTTTGAGCTTAGAAAAATCAAGGAATTTATATGCTGGCCGAAGGAATTATCAGTATCTCTCAGGAGCCAAATTGATACCTAAACGCCAAAAGGACCCCTTTACAGAGGCCCCTAAGCTCTAAATTTAACGGTCCTTTCGGACACATGGAAAGCATAGCATATTTGGCACGAAAATCAAGGGGCTGTGGATTGCTACTTATTAGAGCTAAAACATTGATTATTTTTTGTAAATCTACTAAATCCCCCGTATACTATACCCATGACCACCATCCTCATCTCCCTGATCGTCCTCGCCATTCTGGCCAACATTTTTATTGTTGTATATTTTATGCGTAGAAAGTCGCCGGAACAGGCGCCGAAAGACGATACTGGCCTGAAACTAATTCTTGAACAAATGAATGAAATTTCGCGCACAGTTGACCGGAAGGTTGGTGATTTGACCAAGACGGTTGATAGCAAGATGAATGAGTCTTCAAAAAATATGCAGGATTCGATGCGGACGCAACTTTCTGAATCGTCAAAACTTATTCGTGAAGTCACGCAGGGTTTGACTAAGCTCGATGAAACCAACAAGCAAGTCGTTTCGTTTGCCGATCAATTACAAAATTTGCAAGACATTCTCAAGAATCCCAAACATCGTGGTATTCTCGGGGAATATTATCTAGAAACATTATTGAAAAATGTTCTGGCGCCTGGTCAGTACGCTATGCAATATGCTTTCAAAAATGGGGAAGTCGTTGATGCAGCAGTGTTTGTGAAAGACAAAGTTATTCCAGTTGACTCGAAGTTTTCGCTTGAAAATTACAATAAATTGGTTGAAGAAAAAAATCCAGTTGAAAAGGAGAAACTAGAAAAAGCTTTTGTTGGTGATTTGAAAATTCGTATTCAGGAGACTGCTAAATATATTCGTCCAGCCGAGAATACTATGGATTTCGCCTTTATGTTTATTCCGCATGAAGCCATTTATTATGACCTTTTGGTCAACAAAATTGGCGCGGTGGCTGAAGAAACAGACAATTTGATCCAGCGTGCCGCCAGCAAGTACAATGTCATAATAGTGTCGCCAACCTCATTTTTGGCCTATTTACAGACGGTTTTACAGGGTTTGAAGGCTATGCAAATCGAGGAGACTGCCAAGGATATCGTGAAGCATGTTGGTCAGCTTGGAAGCCATTTGAAGAAATACGAAGAGTATCATTCGAAACTCGGTACATCACTTTCGACCGTGGTTAACCATTACAATAATTCCAATAAAGAATTCAAGAAGCTTGATAAAGATGTGCTACGAATTACCAATGAGACTCCTGGTATTGAAGTGGCGATGATTGAGAAGCCAGAGGGGGAGGAGGAATAAAAACTTGCGCGAAACAAGATTTCGTGTATAATGTTCTGACTATGCAATTCGCAGTTATCACCACAGGAGGCAAGCAATATACAGTTTCAAAGGGCGATGTTATCGCTATTGAGAAGCTTTCTGACACCCACAAGGAGGGTGACAAGGTCACTTTTGATAAAGTTCTACTGATGGATGATGGTAAAGACACAACGATTGGTACACCCTACATAACCAAGGCTTCAGTCACTGGTACTATTACCGAGATTGGTCGCGCTCCCAAGATTCTCGTTGTTCACTACAAACAGAAGAGTCGTTACTACAAGAAAAACGGTCATAGACAGCCATTCTTTAAGGTGAAGATTGATGCACTCAAATAATTAAATAAAAAATTCCCGAGAAGGAATTTTTTATTTATGGGCAGTTTGTCTAATTAAATGCGTTCAATTAATGTCGATTTTGGAGGGCGTTTTTGATTGTCTCACCGTCAACGTATTCCAACTCTGCGCCGGTTGATAGTCCGCGTCCGAGTACTGAAATATTAAGTGGCAAGTTTTTCGTCACTTTTTGTAGAGCTTCTTTAACGATATTAGCAGTGTGCTCACCATCTGGTGTTGTGTTTAATGAAAGAATGATTTCTTTTAGTTTTGAACCTCTCTCCGAAACCTCCTCAAGTAATTGTTTCAGACGAATTCTTTTATCTGGCTCCTTATCTAATACAGGCACTGTCCCACCGAGGATAAAATACAAACCCTTATAAGCGCCACTTTTCTCAACTGTTTCAAAATCGGAATCACGAGCGACGACCATTAAAGTTGAGACGTCACGCGAAGGATCGGAGCAAATTGAGCAGACAAGTGCGGTTTTAGATTTTTGATTTGAATTACTTACAAAAATGCGGTGGCATTGAGCGCACTCATCCGTTGATTTTTTAACTTCTTCAATGAGTTGCGTAAATTCTTTTATGTAAGAAGGTGACTTATTCAATAAATAATAAACAAAACGCTTGGCTTGGCGTGGTCCGATGCCAGGGAATTTTGCGAATAGTTCTTCGAGGTGATGTAAGGAGTCCATGATGCAATTATTTGTGGTATTCGTGTAATTCGTGGATTCGTATTAAATCTTCTCAAACCCACCAAAATCCGCCTTATCCATACTCAAGAATGTCGTCTTCTTACTATCAAAGAATAGTTTAGCCACACCAGTCGGACCGTTGCGGTGCTTTTCGATGAGGATTTCAGTTTCTTCTTTGCGACCGCCGGCATCAACGTCTGATTCACGATGAATGAACATAACTACGTCAGCATCTTGTTCGATAGAACCGGAGTCGCGAAGGTCAGAGAGGCGAGGCTTGCCACCACGTTGTTCCACCGCGCGGGATAATTGAGACAGTGCCAAAACTGGGATTTCGAGCTCGCGCGCCAAGTTCTTCAAAGAACGTGAGATCTCGGTGACTTGCTGGACTAGGTTATCGCCATTGTTTCTAGTATTGGTCGGTACCATGAGTTGCAAATAGTCAACAACAATAAGACCAAGACCTTTTTCATTTTTGAGGCGACGAGCTACGGCGCGCATTTTCAGGATATTATTCCCAGCTTGGTCATCTATATATATTGGTGCTTCAGATAGGCGTCCAATCGCTTCACCGATGGCTTTGAAATCTTGTTCCACTGATAGGTTGTGACCAGTACGAATTTTCCATGAATCAACCTGTGATTCAGCGGCAAGCATACGATCGACGAGTTGTTGAGAGCTCATTTCCAGAGAAAATATAGCCACTGGAATCTTGTGATTGACTGCGGTTTTTCGGGCAATGTCTAGAGCAAGGGAAGTTTTACCCATGGAAGGACGTGCCGCCAAAATGATGAGGTCAGATTTTTGCAGACCAGCGAGCTTGTTATCTAGTTCTGGAAAACCAGTTGGTACGCCACGGAGTTCGTCTTTGGTTTTGTGTAAATGATCCAAACGTTCCCATGCTTCATGCAAGGTATCCTTGAGAGCAACGAACTTGTGTGATCCTGTTTTGTTGGTGACTGCGTACAGTGATTTCTCAGCTTTTTCCAAAATGTCGTGGAGTTCGGCTTCTTCGTCATACCCGAGACCTGTGATATGTTCGGCCGCGCGGAGCAATTCGCGCATAGTATATTTTTTCTGGACAATCTCCGCGTAATGTTCGGCATTGGTTGAAGATGGAACGGAGTTGACGATCTCGGTCAGATAAC
Source organism: Minisyncoccota bacterium (assembly GCA_036170235.1). Lineage (GTDB taxonomy): Bacteria > Patescibacteriota > Minisyncoccia > Phycocordibacterales > PALSA-1337 > C7867-002. The sequence continues at coordinate 17,327 of JAVHOW010000002.1, read as the reverse complement.
TCATGCCACCAGCTTGATCAAGCAGGCTCTTTTCTTTGAGGCGAGCAGATACGGAAAGCATGTCAATCGGTGTTCCTTTGCTATGAAGTTCAAACAAGGTGCCCCAAATTGATTTGTGTTGATTTGAATAAAAAGAAGATTCGCCAACTAGGTCAACAATATCGTGCATAACTTCTCCACGAATCATAACAGAGCCAAGCAAGGCCTTCTCTGCTTCGATGTTTTGTGGAGGTATTTTCAAGTCCTTAGTCTTGAAATAAGGTGATGCTGTGTTCATGGGTATATTCTAGCATGGCAAAAGAAAATAATAAGAAATATGCAAAAAGGGGAAAACCTGTGGAGAAATCTCTGTGTTTATGAAGATTTGAAAAAATCGTGTCAGTGACGGCGCTGTCGGCCAGTGCGGAACTGACACGGTTTTTTCAAATCTTCATTACTTCTTTATCGTTTCTTCAGTGTTTCTTCATTCCGATTTGATACAGTACTTCCATTATTAGAAGCGCGTTAATTAAATAAGTTTTATGAATATACACAATTTACACAATTCGCATGAGGCGTATAAGAATCACATTATGAAAAATACATACCAACGCAAAATAAAGGTAGTTAAAAAACTGCATTACCAACGACCAAACAAGCAATCACTGCGCGCATTTCATCATTCACACATGCAATCCTTCGGTGGTTTTACTTTGATAGAAGTTTTGGTTGTTATTGGAATCATAGCGGTACTTGCCGCAGTCGTATTGGTCGCGGTAAACCCCGCACGTCAATTCAAGCTTGCTCGAGATTCACAACGGACCAGCAATGTAAACGCACTATTGAACGCGGTCCATCAAAATATGGCTGAACACAGAGGTACTTTCGTTTGTGGAGGTGTTATGCGGGATATTCCGAATACGCCCACAGTTATAAAAAGTAGCAGTACACCAAATGATCCTGGCGATATCGCGTCCTGCGTTGTTCCCGATTATTTATCTTCATTACCAAATGACCCGTCAATTGTTGGGGCGCATTTTACGAGTGTTACAGACTACGATACTGGCTATGAATTATTTCGTGATGCTAATGGAAGAATTACAGCAAGCTCAACAGGGGAGTTGACTCCGACTATATCGGTGACAAGATGATTGTGATACCATAGATGGGATTATGATATCAAATCACCGGAACCTCATCTTTATATTATGTCTTTGTATGGCATTGGTTGGAGTTTCTGTTGTGGTTAAAATAAGTAGACAGATTTTAGATTCTCAAAATATTTCGAATGTCCAATCAAATGGAACTATGGCGCCTAAATCTAGCGTGTTAACTCAACCAGATCCGAATTTTTTTGAAAATCAAAAGAAAAATTCGTTAGAAGAAAAACCAAAATTAACCAGCATTTCTGGACAGACTAGTATTCCTGGTGTGACAGCCGTTGCATATTTAGTAGGAAACGTCAAAACCGGAAAAATATACCTTGAGAAAAATAGCAATCGCGTTCTGCCGGTTGCTTCAATGTCAAAGCTGGTGACTGCCTTTGTTGCAACGGATGTTTTTTTAGCCACATCGACAATCACCATAACTGAACAAGCGGTATTGGCACCGCCAGATGGGAGCAATCTTATGGTAGGCGAGCATTTCACCCTGAAAGAGATACTTCAGCCATTATTGCTCAACTCGTCAAACGTGGCGGCTGAAGCTATCTCCTCATCAACAAATCAGGTGAAATTTTTGGAATTAATGAGAAGTTACGCTTGGGAAGTTGGTATGCCTCACAGTTTCTTTGCTGATCCTTCTGGAGTTAGTCCGCAGAATGTCGCGTCCGCGGAAGATCTTTTCGGTTTGGCAAAATATCTTGTGTATTATAGACCAGATATTCTGACAATGACTCGCGTGCCGATGGCGTCAATTGCAACGACGACAGAACATGGCTCACATCAATTTGTTAGTACACATCCATTCGTGAATGATCTACGATTTATTGGTGGCAAAACTGGACGTACTGAAGAAGCGGGAGAGACTATGATGACTATATTGAATATTGCCGATCAGCCAATTGCTTTTATTATTCTTGACTCGCGATATGGAGCACGAGAAAATGATACGAGAATACTGTTGGAAAATTTGAAGATTTGATAAGCTGGATAGATTATTCAAGCCAGCTCGTGATTAGTTTCTTGGTATCTTCTGGACCGGATACGGATATACAATCTATACCAGTGGCTTTAGCTGGATAGTCATTACCACCATGATAAAGGGCATCGCCGACAAAAACCATGTTTTCAAGTGGCATTTTCAAATATTCTTCGAGGCGGCGGATGCCATAGCCTTTGTTGACGCCTTTTTTAGTGACGTCAATCGAAGTTGTGCCGCCAATCCGCACGTCAAACTCTGGAAGTTTTGGTTGTAAAAATAAGACGATATTTTGACGTTTTTCGTGGGTCGGATCCCATGCGTTTTTTAGTCCAAACGGAGCATTCTGTCCCAAAGCCGAAAATGTTATTTGTGAACCACGGTCTTCTATTAGCTGACCATAGATCTTCTGAGGTTTTTCATAGCCGGCTTGTTTGAGAGCGGAATTGAGCGATGTCATTATTTTTTCTTTTTCTTGTGGCGATAGGTGTTCAGCGTATTGTTCATTCCAAGTTCCTCTCCATGCATACAGCCGAGTTCCAGATACAGGCAAAATCAACAAATTACTCAAGTTTTGCGAGCCTTGAGGAAGCATTTTGAGAATCTGAACTTCAAACAAAGGGAAACCGCTACCTGATATGATCGCTACTTTTTTTCGTTCGAATAACTTAACGAGCAGGTTTGCCATTTCTTCGTCCATAGGACCTTTGCTTGGAGTTAAAGTTCCATCTTTATCAAATATAATAAGTTGTTTTGAGTAGGCTGTCATAGGTTTAAGTTTTTAGCATGTTCAACAATTCATTCATCTTGATAGTGGCAACACCGACAACACTATCACCTCCACCGTAATATATATACGCAGTCCCGCCACGAATAACCAAACCACATGGAAATACGACATTATTCACAACTCCTTCGGTTTCATATTTTTCTATAGGCTCGAAGAGAGGTATAGCAGTGCGCGCTTTCACAATGGTTGGATCTTCGAGGTCAAGTAATACCGCTCCTACGCGATAAATTGAGCTCCATGATACTCCATGATAAAGCAGAAGCCAACCATTGGCAGTTCGAACTGGTGGCGCGGAAATGCCAACTTTATTGCCATCCCACATCCCGCGTCGTGGAGACAGTATTTCTATACATTTTGTGACTTTTTCTTTGGAAAAATCGAGTGAAGAAACGAAATCCGCGCAAATGCTTTCATGAACACGATGTAAAATCATATATTTTCCATTGATAGCTTCAGGCAAAATTGCCGCGTCTTTGTTGTCAACGTTCATAGGAGTGATGATTTCAGGTTGTGACCATTTACTCCAATTTTTTTTCAGAAAATGTTCGCTATCAATGGAAGTTACCGCAACTCTAGGCAGAACGCCGTCATAGGCAGTATAGGTCATGAATACTTTTTTATCTATAAGCATAATACGCGGATCTTCACAGCCTCGAGATTCAAAATCAACACGAGGTTTGTATATAGGTTTGTCCAGACGTTCATCAATAGAAAATCCATCGCTGGAGTTGGCGTACCCGATCACCGATATGTTATCCGCAGTCACCGCGCGATAGAGAATGTGAGTTTTATTGCCCATGTCAATCGCGGCTGGATTGAGCGTACCTTTTGCTTCCCAGAGAACACCTGGACGTGGAGTGATGATTGGATTACCACGAAACCTCTGCAAGCCGACTTTTTGACCATCCATTATACTTTCAAGCAGATTTTCAAGAGGTATTGTGGCTACGGCACAATATGTATCAGCGGCACCATAATATATTTCAAGATGTTCGCCGCGAATCAAAGCTCCTGATGGAAATATAGTGTGTGGAACTTGGCCAGTATGTTCATAATAGGTGTCAGGTACCATAAATGGCCCTTTGGTCCTACCGATGACTCGGCGAGGATCTTTGAGATCAAGCAGAACTATTTCAATGCCAAATACATGGTCACTCTTGTCATATCGTTGAATGTGAGAATAGACAATCAGCCAACCTTTGTCTGTTTTGACAGGTACTGCGCCGAGCTCAATATGATCACCAGGTATTCTACGGATATTTATTTTCTGTGCGTCTATGGTTTCTTGCCATTTTTGCCAATAATATGGAGACCAGATGTCTTCAGGTTTATCAAATTCCGCGTAACAAATATCGGATGGCTTGCGATCTGTATTTATGGTGACTAGTGCGGCCATTTTGCCATTAATTTTTTCTGGGAACAAAGCCATGGCTTTGGCATTGAATGGCGTGACCAGATGTTTTTCGGTAATAGTTTTGAGGTCAGTACTCACTGCCACGGCAACTTTGATATTGTCAGCTGAAAAAGGGTAACCACCAAGCGCTGTATAAAAAATGTAATAATTTTTGCCAAGTTTGGTGACTCGCGGATCTTCACAACCAAAACGATCAAAATCCGTATCTGGAGAAATCAAAACATGTCTATCTTCGTAATGAATGCCATCTTTGGAACTAGCTCGTGCTATGACTGATGTTCGAATGTGGGGCTCTTTTAGAAGGTCTGGCTCGGACATGGCACGATACACCAATGTAGTTTTTCTTCCTTGAAGAATAGGAGAAGCATTGAACGCGGCGGCGGCTTCCAATGGATGTTCACGGAGTGGGGAAAGAATCGGGTTGTGTTCGGAGCGGGTCAGGGTGAACATTTTTTATTATTTTAATACGAATTATACGAATGCTATGAATAAGCGCGCTTGGTTATTAAATTTTTCCGTGTTGCATCAGCCATCCAAGTAGTGATTCTAGATTTGTTTGCGCCACGCAGACATGTTTATCTCCACCGCCATAATAAATTATCAGCTCACCATTTTTTACTATAGCCCCTGATGCGTAGACAACGCCTGGTTTGCCGTCATTTTCATAACACATTTCAGGAGAAAGGATCGGATCTGATGAGCGATACAATATTTTTGTTGGGTCATTTTTTTCGAGAATCATGGCGCCGAGCTTATATTTGCTAGGCTCTCTATCATCTTGAGCGTGATATAGGAGTAACCAGCCTATATTAGTTTTAATTGGCGGCGGTCCAGCACCGCGTATACGATTGTCCCAGAAATCTTTTCGACCTGGTTGTGGTCCATGTAATCTTTTACTTTTTATTGGCGGAAAGAGTCCATCAAGATCATCCACATAGTCAACGAGAATGTTTGGCACGATACTGTGTAGAATCGCAAACTTTCCATTGATTTTTTCTGGGAATATAACCCAATTTTTATGCACTTCATCTTGTGGCGAAATGAGTTTTGGCTTTTTCCAATTCCAACGCTCCATCTTCAAATCTTTGAGAGCTATTGATGTCAATGCTATTCGAACTGATTCCCAGCATTGGAAGGCGGTATAGGTCATGTAAACGCGGTCACCAATCCTGACTGCGCGTGGATCTTCGTGACCACCCCAGCCACCGCCGGATGTGTAAATGGCAGGATTGTACACGGCTGGACCTGAATATTTTTTGGCTTCAGGTTTTGTTTCTTCGTATGAAGGCTGATAGACAGGGAATGAAGAACGACGATCTATGTTTCTACCATCAGGACTCGAAGCGTAGCCAATATTTGAAAGACCATTATCGCCTATAGCGCGATATAGTAAATGAACACGACCTTCATCATCTTCAACAGCCGCTGGGTTGAAAGTACCGTTAGTTTCCCATTCACGATGTGGCAGTGGAGAAATGACTGGATTAGTGTGATGGCGATTGACGTCATGTTTGACACGCGACTTTTTTGGAGATCGTTGATTTTGAATGCGTATATATAACGCATAGAGTATGAAAACAAATATTAGGGCAATGATTGGTGGAAGAAATGAGAGGTTCATGTACATATTTAAAATTAAATATTGAATTTTAACGCTGAAAATCAATTCCTCCCGTACTTGTCTTCCAGTCGGATTATATCTTTTTCGTCAAAATCCCCGAATGATATTTCGAGTATAACCACAGGCTCATCGTTTGCTTCTATGCGGTGCGTGGTACCACGAGGGATAAAATGATTTTCACCACTAACAACCGGAACAGATTTTACGCCGATGCTGATGGTTCCACTTCCTGATATGATTTGCCAAAATTCATCTCTCTTGGTGTGCGTCTGAAGACTGAACGCCTCGCTGGCATTCACTGTGATGATTTTAACCGTCGAAGGGGTGTTTCTGACAAATTCAATAAACTCCCCCCATGGTCGCGCCTCGCGGTATGGTTTCGGGGGCTGCATGTTGTTGTACCTATTATACTACAGCGTTAACTTGTATGAGCTGTGCATAACTACGTAAAAACCATAAAATATAGCTTAAATCTGGATATTCGCTCACCATTTTGACAAAATCTTTTTTTAGAGTAGCATAGCAGAAGATTTGTTTAGTTGTTGTTTTAAAAATTTGGTCAACCGAAGGAATTTTACTATGTTTTGTTTTTTAGGAATGAAGCCGTACGGTGTTCCAGTGAATGGTTCAAAAAAACTTTATCTTTCTGGAGAAAATACACCCCTCAAGCAGTATTTGAGAGAGATTGGATTGGTGAAACTGCTCACTCCGCGGGAAGAAATCGAGCTTGCCAAACGCATCAAAAAAGGCGATAAAAAAGCTCGTGAAAAGATGATCATTGCTAATCTGCGTTTGGTTGTGAAGATTGCTCGCGACTATGAAGGCATTGGCGTGCCACTGTTGGATTTAATCAGTGAAGGAAACATTGGTTTGATGAAGGCAGTCCAGCGATTCGACCCAGCCAAGGGTGGAAAACTTTCAACATATGGTTCATTTTGGATCAAACAAGCTATTAAGCACGCGTTGGCATTTCAAGGTAAGACGATTCGGGTACCAGTCAATATGGCCGAATCGTTAGCTAAAATGCGTCGTACGGTTGCTAATCTTGAGCATGAACTAGGATTTGAGCCAACTCCTGAAGATATTGCCTTGAGGTCTGGTTTGTCTATTGATCGTGTTGTCTGGCTTCGTAAGATTCCAACGACTATCTCATTCGATCAGTTAATTGACGAGGGTGGCAATCAGTCTACTGTTGGGGATATGATTCCAGATAGTATGGCGGAGAATCCTTCAGTAACACTTACAAAAAGTACGACAAGACAATTGCTTTTGACCGCTATTAAGCAATTGTCTCGACGGGAAGCAAAAGTAATTAGGGCGCGATTCAGTTTTGATGGAGATGAGCGAAAGACGCTTCAAGAAATTGGAGAAGGATTCGGTTTGACAAAAGAACGTGCTCGCCAAATTCAAGAAATTGCTTTGGAAAAACTTCGCAAAATCATCACGCGCTACGAAACATGCGGGATAATGACTGCATAGTTCGTAACTTCACACAACTTCTCCATGTGACAGGTGGAGAAGTTTTTTTAATTTATTCCGTCTAGCGATGTATCGCGTGCGAATGTGTTATTCGCACAGCGTCCGAGCGAAGACGGAAGAAAGGGTGTAATACCTTTATTTAACTGATAATGCTGGCGAAGGTTTAGCTGGTGGTGTTAAAAATGCCACAGCATTTTGATCAAGCAGAGTCGTTATTGGAGATTGGCTCCCAAAGTAAAAAATCACTAGTTTATCATTGATGTATACGTGCATATTCTTTTTCCACACCAATTTTTGTGAACCAACCGCGTATTTATCCGCAAGCAAGGAGGCATCTTTCATGGCTGTATCATTGTCAGAATATTCAAAAACCTGAACATTGTCTCCGTTCAAGGTAATCAAACTACCGTCGCCTGTGAATGGACGGCGAATAATCTTTTTGAAGACTACAGGAACGAAGTTATTATCTTTGAGTTGTTGCATAAATAATGTTGTTGCTGGTCCTACGAGTACTTCACCACTAACAGCATGAGTGGCCGCCATAACTGGAATTATTTTTAGTGAGGAAGATAGTTTTATAAAACTCGCTGGCAGTATAATCAGATCAGCGATCAATGCTCCCAGCATAACTCGCCTCATCAGCCGATCTATTTTCGGTGTACTTAAAGTCGTTATGAAAGCTCGCATGGAGCGATATGTAGGAGGGAAGGGATTCATGGGTATTTTGAAAATAAAGATACATGATCTATTTGTGATGTCGGGTACATAATAAAAGACGTAGTTAGCGTCTTTTCATTACAGATATTTATATGGTGAATTCGTGTCGTGAATACCTTTTATTTACTGTTACAAACTATTTTAAGCTCTGACATGTCGCTAGCAGTCAATTTTTCATTTGTTCCTTCATTCAAATAGTACATGATTGCTTTTGGATCTTGAACGTGTCCAAGACCAAGAGCGTGTCCCAGCTCATGTTCAAAAACTCTGATCAGTTGATTTTCATTTTTGAATTGATAAATATTTATACGCGTGCCGTTAGCATCTTCCACGTATTCGCCTTCATTGAATTGTTCGCCCGTCGAAGCTCCAACGGTATTGTATGTTTTGACGTTAATGTTCAATGTGCGAGCAAGTTGATTTAGCTGAGGTACCAATGAATTTAATGTATCTGCCAATTGATTGAAAGCTGAACGTTCCAAATCAAGAGTGGTGGCTTGGTTGTTTAGATTCTGTTTTTCAATCTGGAGTTTTTCGTATTCAGCTGGCGGCGCGCCACCACGATCATTCCATGAGGCGACTTGTTCATTGTATGAAGCCATTTCTTGGTTGTAGGCGTCTACCTTTGCTTGCAAATCAGCTTTAGCTTGAAGATATTGTTGTGACATAGCGTCATATTTCACCTTGAGCGCATCGTAAGTTGCTCTATCACTCGAGATGACGGTGTCGATCTTGTTCAATTGAACGGTTGCTTGTTGGCGGTAGTCGTAGATAAGGTTTATCTTCAATGAACCGTTGGCGTCGTACGCGAAAAGTTTTTTTCCGAGCGCGGCATTCCAAATACTCGCGGCCTGCACGATATCTTTTTTTAATTGAGTTGAACTGATAGCGAATCGGTCATCAGACGAATTAATTGAATATAAAATTGGTTCCGTGCAAGGAGCTGGTGGCGCGAATTTTTTCTGTACGGTGATTACGATTGGTTCAAGAAGATGTCTGACAGGCTGTGAATAGTAGTAGGCAACTCCACCACCGATCACAATTATGAGTATAAAAATTAATGGAAAACGACTTTTCATCGTGTGATTATATCAGAATTATAGAACTAATTACAAAAAATAATAATCTACAACCAATTTGCAACATTGACAAGCATATTAATAAATGGTACATTTAAAGCAATAAAGGCTCATTGATATTTAGGACGTTATTATGAATACAAAAGCAAAAGGTTTTGGTTTTAAGGCTCTTTCTCCAATGAAACAAGCCGAGCTGGCGCGTTTTTGGGACGAAAGACTCAAAGACCCTCTTGCTTTTGTTCCGAAGGAAGACAAGGCAAAAGGGTTAAGCATTACCGAAGCTCGGATGAGGAATGTTTTATTTGGAAAATTTGCGGTGAGTTACTTCAAAAAAATCATCGCACGGATGACCGATAATTCAGACTTCGACCGTCGGCGGTTTGGTAATAAGAAAATCATGGCGGTTGGTTATGGACGAGGTTATGATTCCAGATGGTTGCAGGAGGCAACTAAGGCAGGATTCCAAACATGGTGGGTTGATGTGAGTCCTGTGGCATGGATTTGGGCAATATCTAATCTACGAAATCAATTCGATGCCATGCCACAACCTATTCAGTCTATTTACCAAGAGTCACAAGTGAAGACGTTTGAGATACAGTCACTGCTAGCTGATCCTAGTAAAGCTGGACTCAAATTGGGAAGTGTAGATATATGGTATCTCTGCCGTCTCTTGAATTGTCTGTCAACGCCATCAGCTAAAGTAGTTCTTCAAGAGATTGGCCGAACTGCTTTCAGTAAAGGACAAAATACTTTAAAGCGAAAAGCCGTAGTCATCATAAACGCTTTGTCTGACCAAAATCCAGTAGATACCTGTGACACATGCGGTGGGACAAGTATTAGACGAAGTAAGAGGATGATACTATCAAATCTGGCTCGTGGCGCTGGTTGCCCAGTCGAAGCTCGGTTTGTGAAGCACTATAATTATTTTGGCAAAATAGTGACAGCCATGACCGTCATGGCTATGTAGTAACAGGCGGATCAAGGTTATTCTTCGTCCGCTTTTTTATAAAAATGATTACAGATACATTAATTTTATTAAATGAAGCAACCATTCAATGTTTGAATGAGACTGATGAAAATAAAATCATCAGCACTTTTACGGAATTAGCAGTGGATATTTTGGGGGCAAACTTTGGTTTTGTCTGGTTTTGCAAAAAAGGTCAGGAATTTGAACTAGCCTATCGAAGTCATAACTTGCCTTATACGCCACTTTCTCCCACAATGGGTGGCCGCAATACCAAAGTTTTCAAAAGTTTCCAGCCAGATTTTGTCTCTATAGTAGAAAAACGAAAGGATAAATATGATGTGAGTAAGTACATGAAGAGTTTTGTGATCATTCCGATTACATATCAAGATAATATATATGGCAATATTGTTATTTGTTTTAAGAAATTAGAAACATTTTCAAAAGAAAAAAGAATTTTATGCACTCTTATCGGAAGTAATATTGCTCAGGTTATTACCATTTTTCGTAACAAGGAAATTCTGAAAAAGAATGAAGAATATAGAAGGAAAATGAAGGAAGAAGAATTGAGGACGGAGTTTCTGGCTGATGCCATGCATGAGCTTCGTACACCTTTGGCAATAATAAAAGGCACAGTTGACCTGTCTATGAAAAATTATTATGCCACCAATCAATCCATTGCTTTCAAAACAATAAACACGGAAATACAACATTTGACGGAAATTCTTTCAGAATTATCGGTACTTACGTCAAAAGATTCTCATGTTCAAAGAAAAATACAAACTAAGAAAATAAAACTATCGCCGTTCATTAAAAAGATATCAGAACGATGGATAACTTTGGCTAATAAAAAAAGTATTGTTGTTCAAATAAAAAAAATTCCACCTGTTTCAATATTTGCAGATGAATCATATTTAAATAAGCTTTTTACAAATATCGTTAAAAACGCGGTCACTTACGGAAGAGATCATGGTCATATTTCCATATCAGGAATAATTAAGGGAAATATGATCAAAATTGACATACACGATGATGGCGTAGGCATATCATCTGACGATCTTGAGCGTGTTTTCGAAAGATTTTACAGAGTAGATAAATCACGTTCCAGTTTAAATGACAATAATGGATCTGGTCTCGGACTCGCTATTACAAAATGGATTGTCGAAGCTCACGGAGGTAAAATTACCGCAGAGAGTACTCTTGGAAAAGGGAGTACCTTTTCAGTTTTTCTACCATTTGTGTAGGATGTGCACTTATAGTCTTACGATCAGAAGTACTCCGACTACTATTGCTGCGATTGCAGTAATAATGGCCGAGTATTTGAACGGGAAGAAATGACTAATACCAAATACTAGAAAGAAAACAACTTTTGCGATGGTAAGTAGAGACGTGATAGTTGATGAGTTAGATTAGGTTCAGAATCCAAATCGAGTAATTGAGATATGCGGCGAAACTTACCCAAAGGATGTATGGCAGGAGTAGCCACATTGCTGGCTTTGAGATTTTGTAAAAGAGAACCATGGTCCAGACGATCGCAAGCCACATGAGAGCGATATCAATAAGTGCCCAGAGAGGACTGTGTAAGCCAAAGAAGATGATTGACCAGATTGCATTGAGAATAAGCTGAAGTCCGAAAACAGCAAGAGCTTTTCGTACATCTTTACGATCCCAACCTTTCTTCCAAACCATGAATGCGGCAATACCCATGAGGGCATAGAGGGTCGTCCAGACCGGACCGAATATCCAGCTCGGTGGATTGAGCACCGGTTTTGCCAGTGTTGCGTACCAGGTTGGGATAGCGGAGACTGTAAAGATGGTTCCGATGATACCGGCTAGCTCGGAGACGATGATGGTGATGATGAGTTTGAGAAAGGAGTTGAGTTTCATATAGATATTCTAGCATGTTATTTAAGGATAATCCTTTGATTAGGAAACTAGATTTGGTTTATTAGTATAAATTTGCTCCGCGGGTAGGATTCGAACCTACGACCAACTCCTTAACAGGGAGCCGCTCTACCAGCTGAGCTACCGCGGAATGTTAATGTTTTTACACACGATATCTATTAAGTTAGATGGTACGGATTGTCCGTATACCTACCAAAACAGCTACCGCAGAATGCAATTACATGCCAAAATGTACCATATCTCACCAAGTAAATCAAAATTGCTTTTATTCTATTTCCAATTCTACTCTCTAAACTACCCTTATTATGTACCTAAAGATCCACGTCACCACAGACGCCAAAAAAGAAAAAGTCGAAAAGATAGCTGACGACCGCTATGATATTTCTGTGCGCGAACCAGCCGAAGACAACAAGGCGAATGAAAGAATTTTGGAGATCATACGGCGTATATATGCCAGCATGCGTGTACGAATAGTCAACGGCCATCATGCGTCCGCCAAGATTATTTCCTTGGAGGAAAAAAACTGATATAATAACTTTATGAATATACATATAAAAACAACCAACATAACTTTGACAGAAGCGATTTCAGCGTACGTCAACAAGCGTCTTGAAAAGATCTCGAAACTTACTAGTGACGATTCGTCAGCACAATGTGATGTTGAGCTTGGCCGCACGACCGCGCATCATCACAAAGGGGACGTATTTCGCTGTGAGATACATCTAGTTGGTTCTGGTATCAATATTTATACCAGTGCCGAAAAAGAAGATTTGTACGTCGCTGTTGATGAAGTTCAAGATGGAGTCTTGCGTGAACTGAACGCTAGCAAGAAAAAAAGTACTTCACGCATTCGTCGTGGTGGAGCCAAGGTCAAAGCTATGATGAAAGGCATGTGGCCATGGGGATAAAATTAAAATAGTATAATTTTACGGATTATTTATTATAGTTTATGAATAAAAATTCTTTCTTTAGTTTGGCGGAAATGAAGCAACCGGTAAATCAATGGTTGTGCATTGCGTTTATTAGCTTACTTTGTTTTTGGACACTTCTCTATTATTTCACCCAAAAAGCTGAAGCTATCGGCAAAAATTTCAACATGCTGGATACGTCTACTTATAATTATGAATAATGTCACGTTATACTTGGTCTCACCACTTGATCTAAGAAATTTTTAAGTATCCGCTCTGAAAATCTTTGTAACTTATTTCTTTCGCGCCTTCGGGGATGACTTTTTCGATGATTAGTTCGCCGTTTTTGAATGAGGCGGCGGTAATTTTTACCCGAATCTTTTTTTCAGTATGTTCTATGAAGAAATATGCTTGCGGCCACTCATGATACGCCTGTATTTTACGAAAATTTAGATAAGGGTCGACATTTTCAGCTTGTAAATCGATCAAACCATCTTCCTTGGTCATCTTTTTGGTATAAGTCGCGGACGAATGATTCTGCTCTTTTTCTATGATTTTTCCCGCAACCCAATCTGGTAAAATTGAGGCGATAAGATTCGCGCCTTCACGAGCCATTAATATTTCAAATTCTTCGTAGGTTGTCCACTCAATCATGGTGACATTTTTTTGCGCGACGATAGGACCATGATCCATTTTTTCATCTATTCTCATAATCGTAACGCCAGTATTTTTTTGGTCATCGAGCATTGCTGATTGCAACGGGGAAGCGCCACGATATTTCGGCAACAATGAAGGATGGATATTTAGGGTTTTTTGCGGTGGAAGATTGATAAGTGTCTCAGGGAGTATTTTTCCGTATGAAGCAACTATGAATACGTCGGACGATTCTTGTTTCAATTGTTCAATAAATGGCAGATCAATTTTTGCTGGATCAAATACTTTGATTCCTTTACTAATCGCCCAAGTTTTTACCACATTTGGCGTCAGGATTAATTTTCTACCTTGAGGTTTGTCTGGAGTTGTAACGATGAGGCTTGGAATAAAACCAAGTTTTTCTAATTCATCTAAAACAGTTACAGAAAATCGTGATGAGCCGAAGAAAGTAAAGTTAACTTGTGACATTGAGTATTTCTTAGAAATTATTTTCTTACTTCTTCTGTAACTCCTTTATCTCTTCTTCACTCATTTCCCAAACTTGTTCCGCTTTGTCAATAAAGAGAATGCCGTCTAAATGCTCGGTTTCATGTTGGAATATTTGTGCCAGAAGTCCACTAGCGCCACGTTCAATCTTTTCGCCTTTTTCATTGTAAGCGCGGAGTGTGACGCGGGTTGAACGTTTGACTTTACCGTAAAGCCAACGCACGGATAAACAACCTTCCTCCATTTCTTTTTTGTCTTTTGATAATTTTAGGATTTCGGGATTGATAAATACCAAACTGTTTTCTTCGCCAGTATAATCCTTGTCGGCTTGTTTTAGGAGACTGCCGGAAACGACGAATATTCGTAGAGATTCACCGATCTGGGGTGCGGCAATAGCGATGCCATCTTTCTGCTTGGCCATAGCGTCTACCATGTCAGCGATGATTTTTCTGATCTTCGTGGAAGTAATGTCTGCAATAGGGACAAGTTTTGCCTTCTGATGCAATACAGGGTTGTCGCGTTGGACTATGTCTTTCATGGGTAAACTGTAACATGGAATCATTGATTCGTAAATGTTTTAGAGAACAGGTGCACACACGTATTTTTTGTGTCTGCGAAACTCGCAACGTACACCGAACTCAAAATTTTACGACTTTACATAAACTCAGTGGTGATTCCAATTTTGAGTTCGGTGTTACTCGCTCAAACAGTTCTCGACACAAAAAATACGTGTGTGCACCTGTTCTCAGAACCTACAACAAACTCTCCGGATCAACCTTAACCTTCACGTTTGGCGGAAGACTTCGTAACTTCTCGATAAGGTCTGAATTCGTCCAGCCACCTTCGGGAAGTTTGATGATGCCATGAATAATGGAATTACCACGAACAGTGGAAGTGAAAGCTGGAAAAACATCAATTTCTCGAGGTTCGAGAAGTTCCTGCACTTCTGCCATGTTTGCGGCAATCTTTTCTTTTTTACCTTCGATAGTTATTTTGATGAGCGTTGAAAAAGGCGGATATGAAAATTGCTTACGTTCGTCGAGAGTGGCGCGGTAAAAATCGCTCAAATTACCTTTGAGTCCATAGTCGAATACTTTTTCCTCGGCTTTTCTTGTTTGTATGAAAATGGAACGATCTGCCATGCTACGCAATCTGGTTATCAGGTACATAATTTTTTCCTGAATACGAAAATCAGGCAAAGCAAAAAGTGAATCAAGCGAAGCTATGGCAATGTGGTCGATTTTTTCAGTGAGATGGACAAGCGTCATTTCCGTACCAAGCAATATACTTCCTGGCTTTGCTCGAAATTTTTCAATAGTAGCTTCTATTTGCGCATCTGTTTTCGTCGTGTCTGCGTCTATTTTGAATATATCCACACTTGGGAATTTTGATTGAATCTCTTCATATACTCGATCGATCCCGATACCGAGTGGCGTCAATCTCCAACTATCACAGTTTTTGCAGGTTTCATTGGCGTCTCGGCGCTCGCCGCAGGTGTGACACATGAAGAAATTTTTGCCGGAATTTTTCGAAGTGTGCAAAACCACTGGCGCGGAACATTTTGTGCAAGAAACAATGGTCTCGCAATCACTGCAAATCGTGATTGGTGACAAGCCACGACGCATAGTCAGGATCAATAGGTGAGTGCTCGATTCCTGATTGTAAGTAATGAGTTCTTCAAGTTCTGGTGAGAGTATACGAAATGGGGCTGGGTTAGGAGAAGGGTGGGCAGATACATCTTCCGCGAACGGTGTTCGGCTGTGCTCAGCCGACACCTCCTTCTCACTCGCCTTCGCTCGCTCCGAAAGTCGCTCCAGATGTATCTGCCCACCCTTCTCCACCCTCATATCCACCAACACATCTTTGGCATTAGAAATAGACCTCCACTTGAACGGTGAACCTTGCGCTATCTCATGTGTATCAATGCGGTGGAGTGTTTCGGCGCGTAACATGCTGTCGGCGCGATAAACGGTTTGTTTTTGCTTTCGGGCGATAGTTTCGAGCGCGTGACGAATATCTAGATATGGTTGTTTTTGCCCGATCCAACCACGACTGTTCTCGCGTTCTATGATGACAGCGTCTATATCATTACGTGGAAGTATAGAAAATGAACCAGTTGCGACGATGACCACTGGATGGGCAGTTTCGACGATATTTTTCCATGTGTCAATGATATTTTTTTTAGCAAGCTTGCCGTGCAGAATAAAAATGTACCCTTCAATCCCTTTGGTTAACGCGTCAGTCAAGGTTTTTGCGTCTTCAACAGTTGGAACATATATTGCTACTGATCTTTTCCGCGCAAACTCTTGGCGAATGAGGCTACGCCATGAGCCGAGACGATCTTCATCATCACCTTGAATGGCAAAAGTTTCGTCGATTGTCGTGGCTGTTTTTATTTCATTAAAAAATTGATTCTGCCGAACGGGCATGGCAATCCGGCTGGCATTTTCCATGAGCGTATCGGAAATGAGCGTGTCAATGACTGAACCGATCGTCGTAGCATAATATTCTGCCAATATTTTACAAGCCTCCATAAATGTAGGAGGGAAGAAGGCGATAGCTTTCACTTTACCAATTTTTTTGAGTTGAAAACTCGCGTCTTTGATCTCACTTTTTAGATCCGCGGCAGGACGAACATTGATGACAATAGCGTAAATATTTTTTGAGCGCAGTGGAACAGAGACGATAGCGCCAATTGGGACTTCCGAAGCGGTGAAATAAGAGAGTTCTCCAGCGACCTTGGAGCGCGTGAGAGGGATGACAGTGATGATCAAAAGTGGTTTCATACTCTATTTATACTCTTTATTGGCGTGTTTGTGAAATAGCTCAAAAACGATTACAATATATTTATGAATACTAAAGACACATTCGTTATCCAAGGCCTAGCTGGATCCAAAACGCTGAAAGGCACCGTGACCATAAAAGGTGCAAAGAATTCTGCATTGAAAGCAATGGCGGCGGCGATACTTTTTGATGGGTCAGTTACACTAGAGAATGTGCCTGATACCAGTGATATTCAGACACTCACGGATATTTTGAGAAAATTAGGTGCGAGAGTTGAAAACGGAGGTAGCACCTCCATAACTATTGACGCGACTAAAATAAACTCAACAGTTATTGACGCTGACTTGGCAAAAGATATGCGCGCATCAGTCGTCTTGACTGGACCAATGCTTGGCCGATACAAGAAAG
>JAVHOW010000001.1:0-59646 GCA_036170235.1 Minisyncoccota bacterium | reverse complement strand
GAACAGTAGGATCAGGAAAATATAGCGAAATTCCAGAAACAATTTGGCGTGGCGGCAGTGGTTTGGTTATTTTCGCACCATCTTCTAGCACTGCTTCAACGGTTTCAGCAAAATCAACCGACAATTTAAGTAATTTGTCTGTGTCAGGAATTTTCTCCGCAGAGATAATTTTACCAGCACGGATTTCTACTTTTTTGAAGTCATCATAATTTATCATAGGGGTATGTTAGCAGAGAGTAGGAAAATTAAAAAGAAGCCGTGCGATCCAAATAACTTTGCAGTATCAACGCCGCCGCGCTCGCATCACTCATTTCATTCTTTCCTTGTAATCTTTCGGCATTTACACTAGTCATGAACTCAAGCTCCAAATAAACCTTGAAACCCGCTTTCTCCAATTCTTTTTTGAACGCGTCCGCTTCTTCAAAAATCGCATTTGGCTGTTGTTTATAATTTCGCGATTCCCCTATCACAATTTCTGTTGTTTCGTGTTGACGTGCAATCTCAATAATTTCTTTTAAAGCCACGTCACTATTTTTCACCACAACTACAGGCAAAGCAAATTTCCGCGATTCGTCAGAAACCGCTATACCGATGCGCTTTGTGCCGTAGTCTATACCGAGGATTCGCATAATCTAACAATATCACAAAATCATCGTAAATGCGTTGCGAAACAATGATTTTTCCTTTATGATGAGCAAATCACCTTGGATGGGTGGCTGAGTGGTCTAAAGCAACGGTCTTGAAAACCGTCGTCCTTCACGGGACCGTGAGTTCGAATCTCACCCCATCCGCATCTGTGTTAAATCACCATTTTTAGGTGCCAAAGCAAGCACCTGATATGGACTTTTGAATTGGTACTGAGCCACAGTTTGGTTTTGGATGTAAGTGTTCGAAAGTAACTTTTTCAGCATATTTCGTTTTTCTTGTTCGTCAACGAGCAAATATTTTTCCGCGGCTCTACTGCCTTCCAGAAATACATTCTTGATCTGTTCGAGAGTAACTTCGGAGACACCGCCTTTTGCCTCGATTTCTGTAATCTGGTTGTTGAGGGTGGCTCGCTGGTTTTCAATCTCTAACTTTTTCTGCTTGTAAATCTGCTCTGAAATGAGTTGAGATACATATCCATCAACGAGACGTGATTCTTTCTCTGTAAGGGCGTTTAATTCGTTTGAGAGGCTTTCTAATGAAGACTTGGCGTAGTTATTCTTGTCATCGTTTATAGCCTTGTAAGCTTCGTAGCTAATTTCAATGAATTCCTCGTCAAATTTCAGGTTAAGAAACATCTTTGAAAGAAATTGATCGACATCAGTATTTTTCAGATAGGTTTTGTGCTCATCGCAATTGCCTTTTCCATTCGTGCAGTGGTAGTAAATAAATCCTTTTTGAGTTTCAGCAGTAAGCATGCAACCGCAAGATGCGCAGGTTAAGAATCCTCGAGCAGAATAGAAATGCTTTTGAGGCTTGGGACTGCTTTTATGATTGAGAATTTCCTGCACTTGATCGAATAGGGCTTGAGAGATGATTGGCTTGTGTTTTCCGGGATACAGCTTGCCATCTTTTTCCATGAGACCGACATAGAATTTGTTTTGTAGGAAACGATGAATCTGGCACTTTTTCAATCTGAATCCGCCCTTAGTTCTCAATCCTTCATAGTAGAGGATATCTTCAACCTGTTTCAAGGTGTAGGCTCCAGTTGAATACAATTCAAAGATGCGCTTAACATACGGCGATCTTTTTGTGTCGATCTTGATCGTCTTGTCGGCTTTGTCGTTTTTGTAACCGAATGGAGCGTAATTTGGCCACTGGCCGTTTTCTAGTTTGGTACGAATACCTCTTTTAACATTGGTACTCAAATCACGAATGTATTGATTGGCCATACCGAAGTTAACAGCAAGAAGAAGCACGTTGTCAGTTGGTAAATGTGTAGTTTCGTACGTTCTAATTTCTTTGATTACTCCCTTTTGAAGCAGGTCAATGACCTTGCCGCCATCAATGAAGTTGCGAGCTAGCCTGTCTAGCTTCCAGCAGATAATGGCATCAGCTTTGCCGGAGGTGATCATTTTAAGCACTTGGTTGAATACTGGACGGCCTTCAGCTTTGGCAGATTTGCTTTCTTTGAATACGCTAATAACATCGAGGTTGTTATTCTTGGCAATAGCCATAAGCTCCTTTTCTTGTGATTCAAGTGAGAGGACTTGGCGGTCTTCGGATTCAGTGGATTTTCGACAGTAGAGAATATATTTCATGGTGATAATTTTACGCTTTGTTTTAGATTAGGCAAATAGTTGATAAATTGAGGATAACTTTTGGGTGATTTTGATGATTTTCTGGTTGTTACTTTCTTCTGATATGACTGTATAGATAAACCAAGGGGCATCAATATAGACCTTTTCGATCCAACCATTCCTCGTAGGTTTCTGGGAATTGTATTTCCTGTGTCTTTGCAATCACAGGCGTCATGCGCCCGCCCCGCCGCTCGCGCGAATCGGGGACGGGCGCAATGTCCGCTAACCTGTAAGGAAATAGCTCGATGTTGTGTTTTGATAATTCGTCTTTCATTTTGTCGCTGTTAATGATGTGTAATGAATATGCTCTACTGTAATATTTCTTAAATTTGTTTCTCTTCTTTCCCTTAGCTCTAGATCGCTTCTCCCACTGCTTCTTTTGCGATTGATCGTATCGGCGGGTTATTCTTAGTGACTTTTTCAATCTGTAAATATCCTCGCGCTTGCCATATATCCTCATCTTCTTTTCAGCCAGTAATCCTTTTGATGATCCCCAGAATCGACCGACCTTTTCATATTCCGGAGGCACTGATTTTTGTCTAGCTTTTTCCATGTAGGTAGTGAGGTAATATCCGATTGAATCTTTGGCTCTGACAGCTCGAACTTCAGTGCCGGCTTTCAAATGCTTCTCATCATTGGAGCCGACAATTCGATACCAAGATTTTGCTACATCCTGATGAGGAATTTCCTTGTCTACGAGAATGTGAAAGTGCGGAGCGCCCCTTTCTTGAAATTCCAGTACCCAGATGTATTTGTAACCGTGATACGTGAGCCAGAGCAGGAATTTGTGGAGATGAGCTTTGACGGTTGTGCCGTCCATGGGATAGTCATTCGGATACGTGAGCGTGACCATCACCTTCATCAAGTGTCCGGTATTACGCATGAAGAATTTACAGCGGCGACTGGCTCCGAATGAATACTTTTTGATGACGCCGCGCTTGCCACTTTTCTTTTCAATATGCCGTGGTACTTGATATGAATCGGAGATTTTCAAATCCTTGTCATAGACCTTTACCGACAATGCGGACAGATAGTTATACTCCTGCTTCTCCCAGTCCCAGCGACTGATACGGATGTCAGTAGGAGCCACCGGCTCCATCTCACCGCTTTTGTGCACCAGAAAATGAGTTGTGTTTTCTGGAGTATTCATGGAATTTTGGCAAACTCAATGAACGACTCGTATAGATCAGCCAGGGAGTTTAGATACTCCTCGGCTTGTTCAGGTGTCAAAGTTACACCCTTACTTTTGTAGTAAGCAGTGATCCTGTCGATTAAGTTTTGTGGGTATGAGAAAGGCACCTATTTTCATAGGTACAGAAAAAGACTTTGAGATAAACGAAAAAGAGACCTGGTGACTAGGTTTCTATGTGAGCACTTATATTATTTTGGACCTCTAAGTTTTTGTATTTGAAATTTCTAGCTGGTAATGAAATAATTGATACCGACCACAGTATCGAAAATGAATGGTGCTAGCCCATAAAGGGATTTAGTAATTTATTTGTTGAGGAATTTTGATTGATTTAGCGTGCAGAGTTCAAATCAAAGATCGTTACTGTACCTAACCTGTATTTTATACCTGCCAGATTACAATGCAAGGCAAAATGGTGGATAGTGGCGCCACCCGCCCCAACAGCACTTTCAATCGCAGGAAAGTCATGCGCGGCCGCTTGATAGGGCGCATGGTATGAGAGAGACGGGCATGCCCACCTCAGCCCTGATAGCGTATGTGACGCGACTTTAACGCACACATCCGTACTGCCTCGTGTTTTCCCACAGTCTGTAAACACACAGACAGTGGGACACTACGCAGTACCGATGCGTGCTAGTCGCGAATGATATCCGTGGTTATGGGCTGAGGTGACATGCCCTAATCTACAAGCGTCCTGCGCATCACTTTCCGAAAGTGCTGTAGGCACGGATGGCGAATAACGACCATGGTTTACAGGGTGGCTTAACAGAGCCATACTACAGCACATATTTGACGAAATCGTCAAAGTATTGACAAATAGTGTTGAAAATGCCATACTTATGACAGAATAGCTGTCTGACTATTTTGGATTACATAACGAGAAATCGTGTTACTGGTGGTCGCAAGCCAACAGTGATGTCCGCAAGACTATGATCCTAAAAGACAAAAAATAGAAAGATGTTGACATGAAAAATCATAACATTGATGACCTGTTGAAGACCGTTAGCCCCAGCCTCATCACTGGATACGAGAAACAGAACAACGTGAAATTGGCCGACACGAACGAGGAATATAAGAAGGTCAGCGACAAGGACCCCTACGGTCTCATTATGACTTGCATGAAAGTTATGTTGGTTGCGGGGATAGTTGCTCTTATCATTTCACTGATAATCAACATCCACTACAATCGTCCATATCTTTCGCTGGTCGTGATGGCGGCAATCATGGTTCCGTTCCTCGCCTACTTCAAGTTCGTAGTTGGTAAGAATGTCCTCAAGATTAAAGAGGTCACCGAAAGGTGTACTCCGATACTTGAGGGCTTCAGAGATGCCGTCGAAGGGTTGTATCCGAGTGGTAGAAGCCATGAATACAACGAGGAGGATACGCACGATGAATTGGTCTTCTGCGCCGTGCAGATACTCGATGCAGAAATTAAATTCGATGCCGTTCGTGTCAAGACGGAACGTATGCTTCACGACATCATCCACCTCGGTAACTTCATTGAAAAATGGAGTGGAAAGCTCGATGAAACGATGCGGCATAACCGCAAATTCGGGATTGAGGCCAAGCGAGCAGAGTTGTTTGCTGAAGCCCGAAAACACATTGAGCAGATGGACCAGTTGATCGCGGCAAGACGGTCGTCGTAGTTTGAAACGCTTTGAAGATATGCGTATAACTTCACCCCAGACAATTCGGTCTGGGGTTTATTGTATATATGCTAGACTTAACGCTATTCGGACATCGTCCCACACTCCCCGCCAAAATTATTATGCACATATTTGTAAGCGTATATTAACACTCATGCTATAATTCACGCATGGCAACAGAAGCTCTTATTTATTGGAGTGCTCCAGAACATCTCCATGTCGAAAAAAAATCCGACTGGTATTGGGCTGTTGGCATAATTACGCTTGCTATAGCCGCGGTCGCCTTTATTTTTGGAAATGTTATTACCGGCATATTCGTAATAGTCGCGGCGGTTGCGCTTGTGTTACACGCGTCACATCCTCCACAAATAGTATCTTACGAGATCAATGATCGTGGGATTTTGGCAAATGATGTTCTCTACCCTTTTCTCACGCTTGATTCATTCTGGGTTCCGCATGATGAGTTCCCTCCAAAGATCATCATCAAATCCAGAAAACTCTTCATGCCATTCATCGTCATATATATTGACGAAGTAGATCCTGAAAAAGTCCGTGAAGTTATGCTCAATTATATTGCCGAAACCGAACATCATGAACCATTTCTCAAGCACGTTCTGGAGCGCTTGGGTTTTTGATATGTCACTTCCGAAATCCCCTATTGCGTGCAATACCAACTGGCATATATAATGCATCATTATTATTTTAATTTTTAATTCATAACACACCAATGAAGATAGCAAAGACGCACGCGCGAGAAATTCTTGACTCACGAGGAAATCCTACAGTTGAAGTTGATATTGCACTTACAGACGGATCATTTGGTCGTGCCGCAGTTCCTAGTGGTGCCTCAACTGGTAGCCACGAAGCAGTCGAATTACGGGATGGCGGTTCGCGATATGGTGGCAAAGGTGTAAAGAAAGCAGTTGAGAATGTAAATGTAGAAATTGCAAAAGCGATTGCAGGCAAAGAATTCGATCAGAAAAGTCTTGACGCGGCGCTAATCGCATTAGATGGCACAGCAAATAAGGGCAAACTTGGCGCCAATGCTATTCTTGGCGTCTCTATGGCTTTTGCGCGAGCTATGGCAGTAAGTTCAAAGGAACCTTTGTATGTTTATTTTAATAAAATTGCCGAGACTGGAAACACTATTCAGTTGCCAGTGCCTATGATGAATATCTTGAATGGTGGCAAGCATGCCGAGAAATCAACTGACTTCCAAGAATTCATGATCATGCCAGTTGGAATGAAATCATGGAGTGATGCTCTGCGTGCCGGTACCGAAATATTTCATGCCTTAAAGAAAATACTTCACGACAAAGGTTTTGCGACAACAGTTGGTGATGAGGGTGGATTTGCTCCTTCTTTATCATCAAACGAGCAAGCTATTGAGATCATTCTTGAAGCAATAAATAAAGCTGGGTATGTTACCGGAAAAGATATCATGCTTGCTCTCGATGTTGCGGCGACTGAACTCTACAAAGATGGAAAATATAATTTGGCTTGCGAAAACCGTTCATTAACTTCAGAAGAAATGGTCTCTTTCTATGCTGATCTTTGTGCAAAATATCCAATTGCTTCTATTGAAGATGGTCTCGCAGAAGATGACTGGGCTGGATACAAACTTTTGACAGAAAAGTTGGGGGACAAAGTACAAATTGTCGGTGATGACTTATTCGTTACAAATATTGAACGCCTAGCGCGTGGCATAGAAGAAAAAGTTGGTAATTCTATTCTGATCAAACTCAACCAGATCGGCACGGTCTCAGAAACTATTGATGCAATAAATTTGGCCAAGAAAGCTGGTTACACTTCGATCATCTCTCACCGTTCAGGTGAAACCGAAGATACAACTATCGCTGATTTCGTAGTCGGTACTGGTACCGGTCAGATCAAGACTGGTTCCCTTTCGAGAACAGACCGCGTGGCAAAGTATAATCATCTGTTGAGGTTGGAGGAAGAGTTGGGTGAGAAAGCGATGTATAGAGGAAATAAGGTGTTTAAAACGGAATAATATTTTTTATATATCAAACAATTGTAATTCTCAAACCCAATCCAGAAGTAATCTTCTGGAGAAAAGAAAGGGTTGGATTTGTTCTACCTGATTCAAAGCGTGCTAGGTTTGATTGGGTAATGCCTAATTTCTTTGCCAGCTCTTTTTGTGTAAGTTTCTTTTCAATACGAGCCCTAACGAGCGCGCTATGGATCTTGAATTCAACCTCAAGACTATCATAAGCCTTCTTTTTGGCTGGATCTTTCAAAAATTCTTCTTCAAATTGTTTAAATGTTTTCATATTATCAGTAATATATCATATATGATATATTATGCAAGCTCTATAATCTCTTTCTGCATTCGACGAGCGTAATTGATGTCTTTTAAGCTTATCTTCCAAGCCTTTTTTACAAAACCATGGATCACATATGCTCTATTTTTATGAAATATATATAGAATTCTGACTCTTATCTTGCCTTGAGTTCTTAGTTCGAACAGACCCTTACCTAAGCTTTTAGAATCTGGCATATCTAACAAGTGACCATGTTCCCCAAGAATCCGTAAACAATGTCTTACACGAGAAATCGCTAAATCGTCATGCTAACCACGGTCGTTATTCGCCCACGCTCGCCCATCTTTGGAGGTTAGGTGATTCATGGTCGCGGGCACTAGAAGCGGAAAATTTATTTACTATAAAAATGTGGCAATAAATCCGATTGCGTGATGTATTTTGACGCCTGATTTAGTATTCCTTTGAGAGTGCCCTTTGCGATGGGATTGTGATTGGGAATAATTAACGTCTGATTCATATTGAACATTACTCGGCGTAATTTGATGTGGCTTCCTGTTTGGTCATGAACTACAAAACCAAATCCTTTTAGGATTTTAATAACATCTTTTCCTGATAGAGTTTTAAGCATTACTCCCATGAAAATTTGTGGGGAGTTCAAAACTTGTAAGAATCGACGGCATCGGACCAAAACCCAGCAATGTGGAATCTTCCCCCTTGAAAAAAAGTTTTACAGCGTCAAGAATATTCGTCATTAGTTCTTCAAAAGTCTTTCCTTCTGTAACAATAGGAATATTAACACCCTCGGCTGTATAGGTATTATCTTCATTTGAAACAAGAAATTGAATGATGTTTTTCATGTTTTAAATATATCATTCTTTGACGTTTTATTCAACTTGACTATGAGAATGACTCATTGTGCCCCCTGTAGGAATCGAACCTACATTGCAAGATCCGCAATCTTGCGTCCTATCCATTGAACGAAGAGGGCTTGAACGCGCAACAACGATTGTTGCCGTCTAATTTTACGCTAATTTCTTGAGAGCCGCCATCACGCGAGACTTGGTGCGTGAAGCGGTATTGGCTTTGATAAAGTGCGTCTTTGCGGCCTTATCAAGTGCCTGATAAATAGTAGGGACAAGCTTTTGAGCCGCGACCTTGTTTTTTGCAACTACGAGTTTACGGAACTCTTTGAGTTGCTTTTCGATAGTAGATTTGCGGCGGAGATTGAATACACGCTTCTTGTTGGAAGCGCGGAGAGCTTTGTGGGCTGATGAGGTAATAGGCATATGTAGGAGACACCTTAACATGGTGTGGCGAAAAAGTAAAGAAATTTGGTCATTTCTTATAAATTAAGTTAATTAGAAATTAGGTCAATTCTACTGTATTATGTATTCATGATCTCCCTACTTCGTGGCCCAATCATCGAAACAGGCAACCGACATGTCGTTCTGGATATTCATGGTGTAGGTTATAAGGTATATGTCACCGATGACACTTTGCATTCAATGAAGATTGGCGCCGAAACTACCCTATGGACATACCTAGCTGTTCGTGAAGATGCTCTTGATCTCTACGGCTTTACTTCACCAAAAGAAAAAAGTTTCTTTGAACTGCTTATAAGTATTTCTGGTATTGGTCCGAAAGGTGCTCTGAATATTCTTTCGTTGGTTTCTGTAGATACATTAACTAGCTCGATCAAAAGTGGTTCTGCCGCGCACTTGGTGAAAGTTTCAGGAATTGGCAAGAAGACCGCGGAAAAAATTCTGCTTGAGTTGAAAGACAAATTAGGTGGAATAGAAAGTGGCGGCGAAATGTCCGCTGACATGTCCAGTGATATGGACGCTATCTCAGCTTTGCGTGCTCTTGGCTATGATGCCGATGAAGCTCGTGAGGCGCTCAAGAAAATCGACCCAGAAATTTCAGATACTGGCAAAAAAGTTAAGGCCGCATTGAAGGGGTTGGGGAGATAGAATATTTATGTTATTTTTAAAGTAGCGAAGTATCACCTCGCTAAAATGTCGCCACACCATATACCATACATGCTCGAAACTATCCTCTCAAAAATCCGCGATCATATTCCTGCGAAAATATTCAGGATATACCAGCCAGCATATCACTGGGTGATTTCGTTAATGGCCGCAGTCTGGTATCGCTTCCCTTCTCGCAAGATCAAAGTAATTGGAGTTACTGGCACCAAAGGCAAGAGTTCTACTGTTGAAATCTTGAACGCAATTCTCGAAGAAGCTGGTTACAAAACAGCTTTATCAAATACGATCCGTTTCAAGGTTGGAGATATTTCTTCGGAAAACTTATTCAAAATGAGCATGCCTGGACGATTCGCTATGCAGAAACTTATTCGTAAGGCCGTGAATAATGGTTGCGCGTATATAATCATTGAAATGACTTCCCAAGGCGCGCTACTATATCGACATCGATTCATTGAACTTGACGCGTTCGTGTTCACAAACTTATCACCTGAACACATTGAAGCACATGGCTCATATGAAAATTATGTTGATTCAAAACTTTCCATTTGCCGTAACATAAAGATATCCGGCAAAAAAGACCGTGCTATTATTACCAATGCTGATGATAAAGAAAGTTATCGTTTTATTGAATGCACAGCCGACCGCAAATTGAGCTTTGGCATTCATGATGCTGAACCATATACCGTTAAAAAAGAAGGTTTGGAATTTACTTATGAAGGAAAAAAAGTTATTTCTCATTTATCTGGACTTTTCAACCTCTACAATATTCTAGCCGCGGCAACCACGGCACGCAGTCAAAATATATCCACAGATGAAATCATTCGCGCCATAGAAAAGTTTGATGGCATACCAGGACGAGTCCAGAAAATAGACGCTGGCCAAGATTTTACCGTAATAGTTGATTATGCTCACACTGCCGATTCATTAGAAAAATTGTATCAAGTATTCCAGTCTTCAAGAAATATTTGTGTGCTTGGTGGCACAGGCGGTGGACGTGATACCAGCAAGCGCGCCGTGATGGGACGGATTGCCGACACCTATTGTGACGAGATTATTCTGACCGATGAAGATCCTTACGATGAAGATCCGAAGAAAATCGTTGACGATGTCGCAAAAGGAATTACATCCCAGATTCCGACTATAATTATGGACCGTCGCGCAGCTATTGCTGAAGCGATAAAACGGGCCAAAACTGGTGACTCCATACTTATTACTGGCAAAGGAACTGATCCTTATATCATGGGCGCAAAAGGTACCAAGACTCCATGGAGTGATGCGCGAATCGCGCGAGAAGAGTTGGAAAAGAAAATAAATCAATAAAAAAACTCGCGACAAACATACATATTGCTATGTTTTTACTACATAGGCTGAATCGAGTATAGATTATTTAATTTTCTGACAGTCTTCTCCCCAATTCCATTTTCATTGATGTTATATTTTTTCTGAAATGCTTTGACGGCACTGATAGTACACGGACCGATTTTACCTGTACGTGGACAATCATTTTTACTTTTGTCTGTTGGCGGATACACACCATCTACAAGCAAAGCCGTCTGCAAAGCATAAATATCTTCATTTGCTTTTGAATTTTCGGAGAGTACCCACTTCCAATTGTGAGGTAGTACAAGTGTGTCATATAATGCCGCTAATGATTTGGAACCATTCGGATTGAAGAAATCTTCCAAGCCAATATATGTTTGGAATGCTAGGTCTTCAAGGGCAAGCTTCCGTGTGTCTGGGTTGGTAAATTGTGGTTCATACAAATATCCGTACTCGAGCAACATGCTTGCGGCATCAGCTGTATTACTGGCACCAACTGCTATCAACTCTCTTTCTTCAACAATACCATCAGACTCGCCCGGAAAATCACTGACAGGATTGTATTTCTTTAAACGCTTGAAAACCGCTTCCGATATCGCGTAAGTTGTAGTTCCATTGGCATATTGCGTCTCGGGTGTATATATGGAAAATCCAGAATATTTACCTGGAACTTTCCACGCATGTCCGGGATAATCATTTAGATGAATGTGAATGATGATATCGACATTATTTTCATTTGACCATTTGGTAATCCCGTAAAGACGATATGCCACATCATTTGGCGCTGAATTGTGGTAAACCTTTGGTGGGGCTTGTGGTGGACCAGAAGAAAGTATCCTCAATGATTCATCTTTATGCGCCTTTTGCCAATCAATAATACTGTTCCATGAATTTTTAAAATAATCCGCAAATGTCGGATTCCAAGCATCCGCGGTACGCGCCACGATAACATCATATTTACCATTCTCTCGAAGGAATCGAGCCAAGTCATCAGCAAGACTAACGGTCAAATCTCGTTCTTTAAGATCGCCAAATTCCGCGCCACCATAATTCGGTTCATGACCAGGAACAATCACTATCCGTACTTTACTATTAGATGTCGGACTCTCGTTATTGTATTTTTCCTGCAGTTGGGCAATCGTTCTAGGATTGTGCGTGATTACAGCGGCAAGTTGGCTTCCAACATTTTTCATTCCAGCAAGAATGTAGTCTGCCTGATCAGGAAAATTAACAGCCAGCCACGGAACTGTGAAAAGAGTAACTGCAATAGTTAGAGCGATGTAATGACGCATGATGATAGTATAGCTTGCAAAAAATATCCCTGCCACTATAGTAGAGGCATGCTAGAAATTAAATAGTATGAGTACGAAAAGCTTATATTTAATCAAGTAGTCGAAATAGTGCTACCCCTGCAGCCACAGAAACATTCAAAGACTCTTTCTTACCTTTTAATGGAATTTCCACAATCAAATCTACTAGCTTCAAAAGTTTTTTTGAAACACCCTCAACCTCATTACCTAGAATAATTAAAGTTTTTCCTTTGGCGCGAATTTTCTTATAATCGACTGCTTTTGAATCCTGTTCAATAGCGATAATTTCAAATCCTTCTTTTTTGAGTTTCTTGACCAAAACAGTACCATCATCAACATGTTCCCATGCAACCAAATCCTCGGCGCCTAAAGATACTTTTGCTATATCTTTTCTTTTGCGACCAAAACGATCAATTGGCGCTGGTGTAGTCTCACTACAATATATCCTCGAAATACCCAAGGTTTCGGCTGTGCGGAAAATAGAGCCTACATTGTGGGTACTACGAATATTGTCCAAAAACAGCTGTGTGTTGTTTGTCGTGTTATTTGTCACTTTTAATTTGATTCTTTTGGCCATTTCTCGATAATTATGTCGATTAGTAATTAAAAATTATTTGGACTATAATACCCACATTATCACATAATCAAAAATATATGCCCTCATTATTCCCCTACCTTTTAACCTATGAACAGCTAGCGCCACTAATCATTCGTGTCGTTCTAGGTATCACGCTCGCCTATTTCGGATATCAGAAAATAAAAGGTCGTGGAAAAAGTTCTGGAAGCAACAGTGTTATGTATGGTGCCGTTGAAATAATCATCGCCGCCTTTCTCGTCATCGGACTCTTCACCCAACTCGCCGCGCTCTTGAATGCTGTCATTCTCGTTATAAAAATCGGATACAAAATCCGCGATAAAGCATTCCTCACTGACGGCATCAACTACTACGTTCTCTTACTTGCCATGGCGATCGCACTAGCATTCAGCGGTGCCGGATTCTTGGCTTTTGATTTGCCGTTGTAAATTGGTTTGTGCGCCCAGTTGGATTCGAACCAACGACCCACTCCTTAAAAGGGAGTTGCTCTACCACCTGAGCTATGGGCGCATGTTATCTTTACGACACTTGACAGATTAACACAATTTACAAGTTGTGCAATTATTTATTGAATTCAGCACTTACTGCCCGAATTCAGAAACAAGGACATACTAATATTTTGCGGTACACTTTTTCAATAACCATCTTCAGGCTATACTATACAGCATGGATTCAACGCGACTGATTATACACAACGTTGGTTATATCATTTCAATCATAGAGGTTGTCGTTTTTATTATTTTCCTTTACAGCAAAGATCGATCGCAAACTACGATCAAGATGCTGGTGTACATGATGTTTACTGTTTTGGTATTTTTAATTTCTCACCTAATCGGAGTAAATGTACATGACCCAGAAATATCAAGATTGGTTTTGATGTTCAATTTAAGTAACATTTTTATTTTTCTATTTTTCTTCCATACCACGCTATCACTCATAGGGATTCTTGAAAAACAAAGAAAAATACTAAATATAACTTACGTGCTTTCTTTCATATTGTTATTTATATACATTATCTTTCCCGATACTTTCCTGTTGCCATCAGTCCCGAAGTTATATTTTACAAATTATTATGTCGCAGGATCGCTTCATTGGATAATGCGCTTATTCTCTGGCAACATTATACCGGCGTATTTCTTATACCAAACAATACTTGTTTATAGAAAATCTGATCCATCAACAAAAAACAGACTGAGATATTTTTTTGTCGCCTCATTTTTGGGAGTATTACTTGGAACTACAGCAGAACCACTTATATATAATATAACCTTTATAGATCCAATCTGGTCAATATTCTTTGTAACAGCCTTTTTTATACCATTTACATATGCAATTATACAATACGAACTACTAGATATTATAGTTATAGCAAAAAAAGCTATATATTATGCTTTTTATGTAGTAATTGGTGGCATATCAATTGAGGTATTATTTTTCCTAAACAATTTAGCGGAAAAAAATATACAGAATTTTCCTTTATGGCTCTTCCCTATGATATGGTCGATAATTATCGTAACTATTGGAATATATATTTGGAATAAATTACGAGAAACTGATCAACTCAAATACAACTTTATAAGTATCATTACTCACAAATTCCGAACTCCACTTACTTATATAAAATGGGCTTCTGACAGTTTGCTCACGGAAGTACCTGAAGCCAATAAAGAAGATATTAAAAGAATTAAAGAGTCAAATCACAAACTAATAGAACTTATTGATATTCTTGCGAATCTTTCAGACACAGAATCCAGCAGTTTCAATTACAAAGCAAAATCATTTGACATTTATGATCTGGTTTCAAAACATTTAGCAGAACATCAACATTCAGCCGATTATAAAAAAATTAAAATTGAATTCACTGGTGACCTTGGATCATTTATATTCGGGGATGAAACGAGAATAAATTCCGCTATCGAAATTATTATAGACAATTCCATAAATTACACACCAGAAGGTGGAAAAATTACAATAAAAGTAAATAATGATAAATATATAGTTACTGTTCAGATAATAGATAATGGTATGGGTTTGAATAAAGAAGAAAAGGAACACCTATTTACAAAATTCTACAGGAGTTCGCGAGCACAAATGGTAGATACTGAAGGAGTTGGTGTTGGTCTTTTTATGGTACGACAAATCATAGAAAAAGATAAGGGTAAAATTAATATTTATTCAGAAGGAGAAAATAAAGGAATGACATTTACCATTGTCTTTCCTTACAAGAAGTAATATGTGCTCAGAAATATACATGTAACGTCTGTTTAATTCAAAGCTGGTATGGAGAATGAGAATGTACTACCACGATTAACACCTTCAGATTCTACCCATATTTTTCCTTCGTGGCGTGTAATAATCTGTTTCGAAATAAAAAGTCCGATTCCAAGTCCTTCTGTATCGTTTATCCTAGCGCTACTACTTCTATAAAATTTCGAGAAAATCAGCGGGAATTCATTTTTCAAGATACCAATGCCAGAATCTTTCACTGACACGATAACTTTTGCGTCTTTTTTGCATAAGAAAATATCAACTATACCTCCTTCTGGCGTATAACTTATGGCATTTTCAATAAACGTTTGGATTACAAATTTTATTCTTGATGAATCACATTGAGCATACACATCTGTGGCAAAATTATTTTTTATGGTTATTTTTTTATTTGCAATTGATGTTTCAATAGAAACAATAATCTCTTCAATAGTAGTCTTTAAATTAATTTTTTCCATGCGATATTCGTATGTAGAACTTTCATCTCCAGAAACTGTTACCAATAAACTAGTCAGGTCTACAAGATTACTGTTCGCGGATTTTATATACCTGATTTGATCTTTATCATCTTTAGAAAGATTGACACTATTCACAAGATTGTCACTTGCCCACCTGATCTGGGTCAATGGTGTACGGAATTTGTGAGTAACCGTTGTGATAAATTCATATTTAAGTAAATCTACTTCGCGAATTTTCTTCCAAACTAATGATGTAATTAATGCAACAAGGACTACTGAAGAAGTTGGAATAATCCACGCTGGAAAGCTTGGGTATTCAACACCTATAGTACGACTGAGGAACTCAAACAAAACAATTACACTTCCAACACTTGCGACTACAATCCCATATACTAAAGCTTGCTTTGCTATTATTTTGATATTCATCAATTCATATTTGATGGCGGCATACAGAAATATGACTGTAAATGTAACCATGAACATCATTCCCCACAAAGGGTCTACTGGTATATCATAGACGAGAAAATTTGGAATAAAACCAAGTGCATAAGCAAAAGTGTACGAAATTATCAGATATTTCAACTGTCTTTTTCTGTCAAAATTCGCATCTTTTTTATAAGACTTAAACAGTTCAAAAATAAAAAAAGTGCAGGAGCCATATAAAAACACCATTCGTATCCAATTGAGTGCCCCTGGAACATAATAATTTGGAAAATACATTTTTGGAACAGAAGCGTGCAAGAAAAAATCTGGATAAATTATGAAAAAAATTGAGAAAATAATCGCAAGTGCGTATATAAAAATAATAATGTACCACTTATCTTTGCTTTTACCCAGAGTAGAAAAAACAGCATGCACATTGAATGCTCCTATAAAAAAGATACTTAGATTAAACATGAAAAACATCCGCGAGGTTTCCGGATTGACGGCGTTTGCGCCAAGAATATGAGACGAGATAAAAACTGTAACCGCCAAGAAAGTTAAAGCGAGTGGAATATGACCTTTGGCTCGAGGATTGTTTAATATTAGAAATAGAAACCCAATAAGAGTCGCGATAGTAGAAGCTCCATACCCTATATTATGAATTAGCAGATGCGCGTCCATAAGTAAATAATACCATTAATTAATCTAAAATAGCAGGAACTTTTCTAAACTTAGCTCCAAATCAACCTTTCCTCGATGCCCATCGTGATATAGCCCAATTATGTTTTTCGCCCACTGCCCCAATTCATCTGGGGAATAATTATTTGAATACCGCTTTGCTTTTCCAAACACAAACGGGTTAAGTCCCGCCTCGGTCGCCGTCGATGTCATTTTAGCAAGTATCATTGATTTTATTTGCCAAAAAAGCGTACCCGCGATGCTTTCCGCTTCAACACCATTATCAATAGCTTGGCGATATACAGACCACGCCTTGAATGAATCTTTCTGTCCTACCGCGTCCGCCAATGCAAAAATGTTAAATTCTTCCTTTCTGTTTCTGCCAGACAGTGATTTTGATAAATCGCGTTCTTGTTTTTGAATTTCCTCGCATTCCACCATCTTTTCAGCGCTCTTCTCAAATGCTTTTTTTAGTTCTGCGTTGAGTTTACCCTCTACCACGACAAATATGTTCGCTGATTCATTCATGGCAGAAGCAAATTCTGGTAACTTTTCTTTTGCCTCTAAATTTTCCATGATTCGATCCAAAAGAATAATGTATTTATTTGAAAATAAACCTTGTCCACCAAGATGCTCTTCAATGATAGACGACGTCCATGTCCCCGCTTCCACACGTACATACGACGCGTCAGGTTTTTTTGCGCGCAATGAATTTACCAGAGCAGAAGATTTGGTAATCGCGGAATGAGTATCTGATCCATGAAAAACGTATAGCATAGTGAAAGTATATCAAATAAAATCAATTCTGCGCTCACTTTCTCCAACCACCTCAAATGTAATAGTTTTTGCGCCAACAGGTAATGCATGCGCGACTTTTTCAGGCCATTCAATAATAATTAAGTTTTGCGGATCGGTAGCAAGTTTGTCGAGTTCAAGAACTTCTAATTCTTCAGACTTTTCAAATCGATACGCATCTATATGAATTAATTTTTTGAAAATAGCGTGCTGAGTCGGATAGATCTTCATAATCACAAAAGTTGGACTTGTCACAAATTCCGTAATTCCCAATTCTTGAGCCACACATTGAGTAAATGTGGTTTTACCTGAACCGAGATTTCCCGATAAACCGATAATGGTTGCACTTTTATTGATTCCGACAAAATTGGGTGTGACTTTTGAAACCAAACTTGAATCTATATTTAAATCTGTCCTGTTATTCGAATCTAAACTTGTTGACGAAACTAATGCGACCCAATCCGCCGCGATCTTTTTTGTTTCTTCAAGTGAATGAGAGATTTTTGAAATCATTTTATTTCAGTGTTTATTAAATGGAATATAGACTACATGCTGTAATTACTACTTTAACTCTCCCCAATTATTTCCAGTTGATCCTGAGGCTTTCAGAATGACTCCTTTGGTGTCTTTCGGATCCATAACCGACTCCATTATTTTTTCAATATCACCAGCCACTTTTTTCGCTATTTCTTTTTTGATCTCATAAACCAATTCGTCATGCACTTGAAGTAATGGAAAAACCTCATTTTCTAATTTTTCTTTTTTAATATATTCATCAATCCGAATCATGGCCAATTTGATAACATCAGCTTCGGTTCCTTGAATTGGAGCATTCACTGCCATACGTTCTGCCGCGGCTTTAATAAAGGGTATTTTTGAATTTATCCCTTCGAAATATCTTCGGCGACCATAGAACGTTTCCGTGTAGCCACGGCGTGCTGTTTCGGCTTTCACCTCATTCAAGTACTGTGCCAGTTTGGAAAATGTTTGAAAATATTCATTATAAAATTGTTGCGCTTCAGCGCGACTAGTACCAATATTTTTTTGTAATGACGTCACGCCCATGCCATAAATAATTCCGAAATTTATTGCTTTGGCATTGCGGCGCATATTTGGAGTTACTTGATCAAGAGGAACTTTGAAAACAAATGACGCCACGGATGTGTGGACATCTTCCCCTTTTTTGAATATCTCGATCATTTTTTCATCGCCTGACAAGAATGCGGCAATCCGAAGTTCAATTTGAGAATAATCAAACGCGCACAAACTAAAATCCGCGTCGGTAATGAACGCGTGGCGAATCGCTTTGCCAAGTTCAGATTTTATAGGAATATTCTGAAGATTTGGATTTATCGAAGCCATACGACCAGTTGTTGTACCAGCGGAAACTAGGTGTGAGTGCAGACGATCATCATTATCGAGAAGCGGCGGGATAGCGTCAATATATGTTGAAAGTAATTTTGCCAGTTCGCGATATTCGAATATCATTGGCACGATCGGGTGCAAATCACGCAATTTTTCCAATTCGGATTCACGAGTTGATCGCGCGCCACCAGCGGTTTTCTTCATATTTTTGGCAGTCAAACCCATTTTATCAAAAAGTATTTCACCGAGTTGTTTTGGAGAATTAATATTAAACTCGATGCCGGCATGTTTCCAGATTTCTTTTTCCAAACTAGCTAATTTGATGTGATATGTTTTTGATAATTGAACAAGAAGGGCTTTGTCAATTTTGATGCCACGTGTTTCCATTTTTTCCACAATTGGAATAAGTGGTAATTCAATGTCTTCATAAACTTTTCGAAGTCCCCTTTTATCAAGTTCAGTAAAAATAACTTTTTGGGCTTCGCTGAATGATTCAGTATTTGCAAAATTTAGAATGTCGTCAAGAGTTGGGTTGGTGAGATTTGAATTGACGAGCCAGAGAGCGAGTAGAGTTTTTTTGAGTTCCCCTTCTTCAAGCGAAGGAAACAAAGATGCCGAACCCTCTTCGGAGCGTCGCTGTAGATTGCTTTCTTTTACCACGTTCGCCGACGCGAGAAAAGACGGCTTTGCGAGCAATTCCGTTGTGCGAGCAAAGCCGATCGTGGGTGAGGAATCTTTCGTTTCTGAAGCTGAAGAAGGGGGTCGCATACTTTCATTCTTTAGTTTACCCTCAACAACCTTAATCAACCTTTGTGTAAGCGTCCGAAATTCCAATTCAGTCCACAATGCCGTAACTTTTTTAACATCCAAATTATCTTTGAATGTCTTCTCCGGCATAATGAAGGTAATCGGCGCGTCACGACGAATAGTAGCGAGCATTTTGCTGAATTCCGCTTCCTCTTTATTGTCTTTTAGTAATTGAATGATGCGCGGCGTTATCCCAACTTTTTTGAATGCATCTTCATGACCAGCTTCTAGTTCTTTGTATATATCTTCGATTGTTCCAAAAGTTGTAATTAGTATCGTGGCAGTTTTTTCACCAATACCCTTGACTCCAATAATGTTGTCAGATGGATCCCCTCGAAGACCTTTGTAATCAGCAACTAGTTTCGGTCCGAAACCAAAACGATCATTGACTGCTTTCTCGTCATACATAATCGTATCCTTAATCCCTTTTTTGAAGGTATACACTTTTACTTCTTCGCCTTTGACCAACTGCAAAGTATCCATGTCACCAGAGGCGATGATGATTTCAAGATCTGAATCTGAATTTTTTTCTTTGCCATTTTTCGATTTTTGCTTATTTCTTATTTCTTCCTTATTTTCATTTTTTTCTTCAGCCTTACTCTCCCCTTTCAACTGCTCCACAATCGTCCCCAACATGTCATCAGCCTCAAATCCCTGTTTGTCGTATATTGGAATATTAAGAGCGGTGAAAATATCTCTGGAACGTTTCATTTGGGTAATTAATTCATCATCCGCAACCTTGCGCTGTGCTTTGTATTCTTTGTATGCTTCGTGGCGATATGTAGGACCTTTGACGTCATAACATGCAACGATATAGTCAGGTTTGAAATTTTCGATAATTCCAATAAGCATGGCGGAAAGTCCATACAAAGCGCCAGTTGGCTCGCCTTTTGCCGTCATAAAGTCAGGCAGAGCATGATAGGCACGATGGAGTATGGCATGGGCATCCAGTAGAATGAGTCGCTGTTTCATGTATCTATTGTACATGAATTTGGTTAAAAAAGTGCCGCGCCCTCAACTTGAGGAACGCGGCTTGCGAAGTTTTGTGACACATCAACGATGCATAATACCCAATTAACGACGACCTCCACGAGAACCTCCACCATTGGAATGTCTCGATTGTTGTGGCTGTTGCGGTGAATACGATCGTTGTTGCGGCTGAAACTGTTGTGATTGTTGTGGCTGCCGAAACACCTGCACGCTCGATTGTCCACGCATCGGGTTTGGATTGTAGTTGTACCGAGGAAATGGTACTCCCGCCACCGGTTGTGGTAATTGACGAACTTGGGGAAAATACCGTGGCGCTTGTGGGGCACACGAAGAACGATTATGTCCAAAGCCATAATTCCGCCACGTTTCCCTGATATTGGAACGCTCACTGTACACGTTTGGATATCCCCAATACGACGGATACGATTGATAGTATCCGTACGAACCACCGTAGTAATACGGACCCTGTTCCAATAATACAGGAACTGTTATCGGCTCGAAGTATTGGGTCGGCACCGGCATCGGCACCGGTTGTTCAACGACCACCACTGGTTCATTGATGTAAACAGGTTCTTGAACAACTACCACCGGCCTTGATGGCTGGCATTGATGCTCGACCACAGTTGCCGATTGGTACCACGTAATACTCGGCGTCACAACGGTGACGACCTTTGCTGATCGTTGCTCACAAACTGGTGCGGGTTGGCACCGAGTTCTGGGATTCACTATCGTAACCGTCACCGTTTGCCCTTGGCATTGCGACGCCAAGTTTACCAAAACGTATGTGATAACCGTGCAAATTAAGCAAATCGGCACACACGTCATCTTCTTTACAAAGTTCAAGTTCATATTTCTCCTTACGTTTTAGTCTAGGATTCATTCCTAAACTTCTGAAACCATTATACCACACATATTATGAAAAAGTCAACAAAACGAAATTGAATTTGATGAATAATGTCCTTTCACCTCCTCGCAAGCTCGAATGCCTATGTGAATGCCTATGGTGCCAATAATCGCCCAGTACGTTATAATTGTCTTCAATGACTATCCAATTCGACGAAGACAAGCAAAACCGCAAACTCAACGAACTTCTCCACAAAGAGGAGGAGGAGCTTGTGCAAATCCTTTCAGGAAAATATGGACTGGAATATATCAATCTTTTGGGAACGCCAATCAACACTGATGCTCTTCGACTCATTCCAGAAGAGTCCGCGCGAGTTGGTCAAATAGTCGCATACGCTCTTATCAATAAAAAAGTAAAAGTAGCCGCGCGCAATCCTCAAGACGAAAAAACTAAAACTGTATTGGTGGACCTTGTCACCAAAGGTTATCAACCTGAACTGTATATCACCTCCACTCAAAGCCTAGAAAAGGCATGGAAAATGTACAAAGATCTTTCTTTTGCCTATGAGAGCAAAGCTGGATCATTGGAAATATCAACCGAAGAAATTACAGCCATTATCGACAAAGCTAAAAGTCTTCCGACGATTATTTCTATTTTAGAAAATACCGTGGCGGCAAAAAAGAGTTATCGTATTTCACGTATC
This sequence comes from Minisyncoccota bacterium, assembly GCA_036170235.1. GTDB lineage: Bacteria > Patescibacteriota > Minisyncoccia > Phycocordibacterales > PALSA-1337 > C7867-002. The sequence continues at coordinate 37,700 of JAVHOW010000001.1, read as the reverse complement.
TTGGAAATCGTTGTCGCTGGGGCATTGGCAATCGACGCGTCTGATATACACTTTGAACCTGAAGAATTATATGTTCAGATCAGATACCGTCTAGATGGAGTGCTCCAAGAACTTATCCGTTTCGACCTTGAAACATACGGGCTCATTCTTTCGCGCATCAAACTCATTTCTGGAATGAAGCTCAATGTTAAAAAAGACTCACAGGATGGACGTTTCAGTATCCGCCTCCCTATTGGCGACATCGAAGTCCGTGTTTCTATACTTCCTGGTGCTTATAATGAATCAGTTGTGATGCGTTTATTAAATCCAAAATCTATCGACGTGCCTCTTGAAAAACTTGGTATCAATGAAAAACTGCTCGGCATTCTACTAAAAGAAATAGACCGCCCCGATGGCATGATCTTGACTACTGGTCCGACAGGTTCTGGAAAAACTACTACTCTTTACTCATTTCTTAAAAAAATCCATAATCCAAAAGTTAAAATAGTTACCATCGAAGACCCAATCGAATATCATTTGCCAGGTATCGTACAAACCCAAGTGAATGAGAAAGGCTACACTTTCGCCGAAGGTTTGCGAGCAACTGTGAGACAAGATCCGGACATTATTATGATCGGTGAAATCCGAGACAATGAGACTGCTGATATTGCAGTCAATTCTGCTCTGACTGGACACTTGGTTTTTTCAACTTTGCATACCAATGACGCCGCAGGAACATTCCCCCGCTTGATTGATCTAGGTGTGAACTCAAAAGTTTTAACCTCTGCCATTCGAGTTGCTATGGCTCAACGTCTGGTGCGCGTGCTATGTACATTTTGTAAAAAAGAAATTGTCGTTGAAGGAGAAAATCAAAAAGAAATAGAAACAACAATCACTGGAATCGAGGATAAATCTGTTATACCATCAGATCGTACGAAAATGTGGTCTGCAGTTGGTTGTGAAAAATGCAACGGCACCGGCTACAAAGGTCGTGTTGGTATTTATGAGGCGATCATTACTGATAAGAAAATCGAGGACGCTGTAGAGATGAACCCAAGTGAACGTGAGATCTGGATAGCCGCACAAGGTCAAGGAATTCTGACCATGAAACAAGATGGTATTTTAAAAGTGTTGAGTGGTATGACGTCTATAGAGGAATTGGAGCGTGTGATTTCGCTTACAGATTAATTATTAAAGTGATCTGTTTTTAATTAAAAATTTAGTAATAAAAAATAACATGCAAAAAACGAATATTCCTGAAACAATAAAACATCTTCATGACGAAATGCAAAAAGAGACTCAGGAGTTGCGTGACTTACAAGAAAAGTTTCGTGTAGCCCAAGAAGATCTTCTTAAAAAAGGACAGGAGGTGCCGAGATTGCGAAGACAAATTGAAGATGACCAGCATGCAATGTATGTAGACAAAACAGATGCCGACAAAATAAAACAAGAAATCGCCCGTATTCAACGGGAAAAACTCGTACATCAAAATGCGTTGAATCAGGTACAAAAAGCTTTTCAAAATGATGCCAAGGAGCACGGCAAATTAACATATTAAACCAGACAAAAAGCACCATAGTCAATTGCTTTTTAGCTGTGGATAGCGCTAGGCTATTTATTAGAAGAAGTTTGAATCAAGAGGTTCAAACGCGAGAATCTCTAAGCAATATCTCGATGCGTGATGCATCAAGCGAGGTAGAGTCCCGAGGATAATTCCAGTACGTAACACCGAAGCGTTACAACCATAATGTCCTTAGCACTATACCCAAACCTGGGAAGGCCATTGCTTAGAGGTTCACGAGCTCGATTTGAGCACATTGAAACAAGATGCAGGATTCAAGATTCAAGAATAAACACAAAGCGCGCCTTGTGACTATTCCTGAATCATGAATCCAAAATCCTGCTTCTTCACTAGTACACTAGCATAACCATATTAAAATGTCAATACCCATTCAACAATCCCCTACTGACGATAAAGATGTTGGTTTTCTTGACCAAACTCTTCGACCTGCACGCTGGGATGAATATATTGGTCAGAAAAACATCAAAGATAACCTCCACATCCTACTTACGGCCGCCCAAGAACGAAAACATCCCCCCGAACACATTCTTTTCTATGGTCCACCTGGACTCGGCAAGACTACTCTGGCTCATTTGATTGCAAAAGAAACTGGCGCTCAAATGAAAGTTACTTCCGGTCCAGCTATTCTCAAAGTGGGCGACCTCGCTTCAATCGTCACCAACTTATCAGCTGGAGACATTCTTTTTATAGATGAGATACATCGTCTCAACAAAGCTATAGAAGAAGTACTTTATCCTGCAATGGAGTCAGGAGTGCTCGATATTATCATAGGCAAAGGTCCTTCTGCAAGAACGATTCAACTCGACCTACCCCCGTTTACTTTAATTGCCGCGACTACCAGGATAGCCATGATTTCTTCGCCACTACGATCTCGCTTCTCTGGAGGTGTATTTAAGCTCGAATTTTATTCTGATAATGAGATAGCTGAAATTATTAAGCGTTCAGCAAAGATTTTAGATATAGAAATTCACCCTGATGCTGTCAAAGAAATAGCCGTTCGTTCACGATTCACACCTCGTACAGCCAATTACCATTTGAAACGATGTCGCGACTATGCCCAAATAAACAAAACTACTTTAACCAAAGAAGTTGTTGAAAAAGCTTTGACGATGCTTGGTGTGGATATTATTGGTCTCACTGGAGCCGATCGCGAGATACTCAAAGTCATAATAAATAAATTCGGAGGTGGTCCTGTTGGATTAAATACGATAGCGGCTGCTCTCTCTGAAGAACAAGCAACTATTGAAGAAGTGTATGAGCCATACTTGATTCAGTTGGGGTTACTTGAGCGTACTCCAAGAGGAAGAATTGCGACTGACAAGGCGTATGCTCATATGGGTGAGAAGGGTGCCGCGAAGTTGTTGTAACAGTGTTAATATTATAGTTATATGAAAAAAATTGGTCGCGGAAGTTCCCAAAATTATTTGAAGGTGTACACTTATGATATGGAAAACACGCAACTTCAATCTTTGTACCAAACTTTTGATAATGTGCGCCGCGAAAATGGCGTAGAGTATTGGTATGCGCGAGATTTGTATCCTTTACTTGGTTATACCAAATGGGAAAACTTCCTAACAGCTATACAACGGGCTAAAGAAGCCTGTGAAAATGCTGGTGGTTCTATTACTAACCATTTTCCTGGCGTCAGGAAGATGGTCAAGATAGGTAGCGGAGCCGAAAAAGAGGTCGAGGATGTTAAATTAACGAGATACGCGTGTTACCTAGTCACCTTAAATAGTGACCCCAGAAAACAAGAAGTCGCCTTCGCCCAAGCCTATTTCGTCACCCAAACCAGAAAAATGGAAGTAATTTAGCAGAGAATGACCGAGTTTGAAAGAATTGGTTCTCGAGAAAAGCTGACGTTGACCGAAAAGGCTTTTGCAGCCCTGGCATTCAATCGGGGTGTGGATGGTCAGGGGATATCTGAAATCAGGAGCTTTGGCGACAAAGCCTTGTTTGGTGGAAAAACTACTGATGATATGAAAAAGAAACTTGGAATTGAAAAAATAAAACCTTTGGCCGATGTTCTTCCTGAAGTAACAATTTCTGCGAAAGAATTCGCAACCTCTATAACCTCAGAGAATACGCGTCGAAAAAATCTTCAGGGCAAAGGTAGTATTCTACAAGAACATGTAACCAATAACACCAATGTTCGTGGGGTACTAGTTAAAAGCGGCATATACCCGGAGTCTCTACCACGAGCTGAAGATATCAAGAAAATACAATCAAGGCATAAAAAAGAATTAAAGCAACTTCAAAAGAGGCATCGTGAGGAGTTGGTGGAGGCCACAAAAAAACTAAACAAGTAGCTTCCCGTCCCCGCCTTTGCAGGGACACACTTTTCATTGTAAACTGCCCTTATGTCCGGCCACAACAAATACTCAAAAATTAAACATATCAAAGCCAAGAACGACGCTCAAAAGAGCAAGAACTTTGGCAAACTAGTCCGCCTCATCACTGTTGAAGCCAAGAAAGCTGGTGGTAATTTGTCGTCACCAAGCCTAGTAGCCGCTATCGAAAAGGCTCGTGGTGAGAACATGCCAAACGACACTATTGACCGTGCTATCAAAAAAGCAACTACCGACAATTCTGCTGAGATGGAATCAATTGTCTACGAAACTTATGGTCCTGGTGGTGTCGCTATTCTCATAGAAGCTTTAACTGATAATAGAAACAAGGCCGCGCAAGAAATCAAACACATCCTTTCGCTTCACAGTTTTGAACTCGCCTCCCCTGGTAGTGCCTCGTGGGCATTCAAAAAAGATCACGCTACGTGGACAGCAACCACAACTATGCCACTTGAGGATGCCGACATTGAAATTCTTACCAAACTTGTAGAAGAATTAGAAGAAAATGATGAGGTTCAATCTGTTTTTACGAATGCAGAGTAATTTTGTTTTAAGTATGTGGCGCGTGATTTTATTTAACTATAGAAAACGTAGTCGTCGCTAAACCTTTATTGAATACACTATCGTACACGGTAACCGCCAGCGTATTGGTGTCTGACAAATTTCCAACATCAGCGGGAAAGAATGAGATGTTAAGAGGATCTGTTTCTGCAGTCAAAACGTATTTACCATTTAGGTATACCTCCGTTTTTTTTGCAGGATATGCACCAGACACCTGCAAATGAATGGTCAGGGTATCTTTTTCACCAATACTAGAATTTGGTTGTGGGGAAACAAACAAAACATGTGGTGCTTTTTCAGCTGTATGGGTATCATCGGTTTGTGTTGGAACTAAAGTCACTGATGTTTCTTTAAAGTCAGAATGTGTTTTTTGATATCCATCGAACCATTTTCTCACGCCATATTCCCAATAATCATATTGTGAATCTTTTTTTGGATCTGTTGGTGCTGGACCACGCGGATCATCTTTGTTGATCCAATTTAAAATAGTATGAACACTGTTGAATATGACCTCCTTTTTTGTTTCGGCTGGAGTTTGATCAGTTGCTACTTTTCCAGATATTGAATCCTTCCAATAAGATACTCCACCTTGCCATACTCCACGCAAAACAGGTTTATTATCTGACAAAGGAGGTGGTGGAGATTGGAAATCTTCTGGTGGAAAATTCTTCGCGACTTGGGACATGAACGCGCCCCAAACTGGAGCAATAATTAGTCCAGCAACATTATGTTGCATTGGTGTATTGTCATTTTTCCCAGCCCAAGCACCAACCACAAGACTTGGCGTGTATCCAACTGCCCACACATCGCGATAATCATTCGTTGTTCCTGTTTTTATTGTGACTGTCCTACCAACACTCTCTCCAACAGGTTTCAAACTATCCATTCGCACATTTGTATCGGAAAGAATGCTGGAGATTTGTCGTGCGATTTCCGGTGCCAGTGCTTGTGTTGGATTTGTTGTTGAAGCAACACTCTCAATAATGTCCCCTTTACTATCCTCAACCCTCAAAATTGACCTATAAGAGTTGCGTAGTCCGTCATTTGCAAATACTCCATATGCACTCGTTAAATCAAGCAATGATACTTCTCCGCCACCCAAAACAAGCGTAAGACCATATCTATTTGGATCATTAAGTCCTGTTATGCCCATATCTTCGGCAGTTTGTATAGAATCCACAATCCCTGCTAAATAAAGGGCTTTAACCGCGGGAATGTTGCGAGATTGAGCCAATGCTTGGCGGATAGTAAGTGGTCCTTCAAAACGGTGATCGTATTCATCTGGTGAATAACATACTTTTACCGGGTCATCAGCGGGATTTTTAGGTTTTCCTTCTACGGTACAATTTGTTGAAAATTCAGTTTCAGCATCAAAAAGGACCGTTTCAGGTGTGTAGCCTTTTTTGAAAGCAGTTGCGTATACAAATGGTTTAAATGTTGAACCTGGTTGGCGCTTGGCTAGGGTGATGTTGAAATTACCTTCTATTTTGGTACTAAAATAATCTCTAGAACCAACCATAGTCAAAATGTCGCCAGTTTTTGGATCTATAGCAACCATAGCCGTGTTGCTGGCATTGAAATTTGATTCTAGAGATGGAGCGAACTTGGTGACAACCGCTTCGGCTTTTTGTTGCATATCGTAATCAAGGGTGGTTATAACTCGAAGACCTCCGTTTGCTATCATATCCTCACCATACTTTTGTGTAACAAGATCTTTTACAAACATAACAAAATGAGGCGCGCGAATATTTCCGTCATTTTTTGATAAAAACTGAACTTTTTCAGCTATAGCAGTGTCGTAATCAGGTTGGGATATGACGCCCAACTGCTTCATTCTTTGCAAAACAAGTTTGTGTCGAGCATCTAAAGCGTTTCTGTGTGTACCGTATGGAGAATAGTAAGTTGGTGCCTGTGGTATAGCCGCTAAATACGCAGCTTGTGCTAGACTGACATCTTTCGCGGGACTACCAAAGAAAATACGACTAGCTTCCTCTACCCCAAAAATTGTTCCGCCATACGAAGTATCGTTTAGATATGTCTCGAGTATTTGGTCTTTTGACATTATTTTGGTCAGTTTGACAGCAATAACCCATTCCTTGATTTTACGAGTAAGTGTTTTATCTGTGGTAAGAAGCGAGTTTTTTACCACCTGCTGAGTTATAGTCGATGCTCCTTGACCGTATCCACCAGTGGTTATATTTGCGATAACAGCTCGAATAATAGATGTTGGCTCAATACCGATATTTTTATAAAAATTGGAGTCCTCTATAGCAATACTGGCTTGTTGTATGAAAGGAGATATCTGTACCAAAGCCACCGCGGTTCTTTTTGCGTCCTTACCAGTATCATATAAAAGGATTGTTCCGGTACGATCATATATTTTCGTTGACTCGACTATTTTTCTATTTTGGAATGAGTTGAGGTCTGGCATTTTCAATGTGGCAACCCACAAAGTACCTAGTCCGACTATGATAAGAAAAGCAGAAAGAGCTAAGACAATTAACCTTCCGAGGTGCCTACGGATTTTTTTTTTATGATGTGACATGAGTACTATTATAGCACCTACTCCTCCCAACGGTCACCAAAAGGGTTAAGTTCCTCACCATCAAGGCTGACAGCTTCCTCACTATCTTCTTCCTCGGTTGCTGGAATCAATGGGTCTTCTTCAATTTTTTCTTCTACACCAGCAATGATAGGCTCTGGTTCATATATTTCAACAAGTTTTTTATTTTTTGCGGGAATAGGATCTATCTCAGGCCCAATTTCTTCATGGGTAGTATCTGTTTTGGGGGTTGCCTTTTTTACTTTTATGCGCGCATTTTTTGTTGCGATTGGCATGGAAATGTATGTATTTAATTTCTATGCAAACAGTTGTAACAAATATAGTTTATTTTTGCAACAAAACTGTGGACAACCCTGCAACCATCTACCTTACACACGCGGCGTGGGTTAGCGCCACGGCAACAGCGTCATATTCATCATCTTTTGCTTCTTTTTTGGGTATATCAATAAGGATGCGAACCATTTTTATAATTCGTTCTTTATCGCTATTACCATCACTGGTCACAGCCACCTTGATTTGCATTGGTGTGTATTCATAAATCGGGACTTTGGCCTTGAGGGCTTCATATAAGATGATTCCGCGCGCTTCACTGACACGCATTGCTGTTTTTTGGTTTTTTGTTATGAAAAGTGTTTCAATCGCCAACGCGTCTGGTTTGAAAGTTTCAATAACATTATGAACTTCCGCGCCAATCTTTCCAAAACGTTGGTAAATAGTGTCTTTTGTTGATGTTTGTAAACAAGCAGAGTACAACAAAATTTCCTTGCCTTTGAGTGGTTTTTCTATTACAGCTATACCAAGACGATCATAGCCTGGATCGATGCCAAGTATTTTCATGGGTTAATTATAGCGCACCTCGCACATCACCTAATATCAGTAACAATCCGAATTGTTTGTGTAGAGTTTAATTCTTCAATTATCGCTTGCTTCTTTATAAATACCTGTGATCGCGCTGTTTGAGAAATTCCTTTTAATGAAACAATCCCTGATTTTAGTGATATGGATTCAATTGGTAATTCAACTTTGGTGTATTTTTTAATACTTGCTTGAATTGTAGACCTAATAAACAACTCCTGTGAATGTTTATTTTGTATTCTCTTAAAAAAATCTGCTATTTTAAGCATAACTAGGTTTTTTGAGTATTTTATCTAACGATTCATCGGCATCACCAAGTACAAAAATGTTTGATCTCCAGATATTGGTCGTATAACAACTGGCTTATTTAGTCCATTTAATTGTAGAGAAACACTATCGGAGTTGATTGATTGAAAACCGTCAGTGACATATTTGTAGTTAAAGTTTATTTCCATACGATCCCCTGTTAAAGCCGCATCAATGATCGTTTGATTCTCACCAACATCGCTATTTTTTGTCTGTATTTCAAATAGTTTATCTTTTGGGTCTATGGTTATATGAACTTGGTTGAACTTATCAGAGAAAATGTTGGATATTTTTAGTGCGTTGAGAATATCTTGTTTGAGAGCGACTACCTCTGTGGTGAATGTTTTTGGAATAATTTGGCGGTAATCAGGAAATACCCCATCTATAACTCGTGACACGATATATGTTCCATTATTTTCAAATGAAATGAGGTTTTTGTTGGAACGAACCGTTGTTGTTGAATTGAAGCTACTTAGAACTCGAATTATGTCTTGGATGTTTTTAAAAGGAATAAGAACATCGTTTATTTTTGTGGCTAGTTGTGTTTTTATTTTCTTTTCAGCTAGACGGAATGAGTCTGTAGCGGTAAATGTTATATATTCACCATCTTTATATACATATACACTGGAAAGTTCTGGTTTTACACTTGAAATTGACGCGCTATAAAACACTGAATTAAAGCCGTTAATGAAATCTTCTGGAGAAATTTGGTATTCTTGACCATCTTGTATTTTAGGAATACTTGGAAAATCCTCTGGTGGTAAGGTTTTTATGACACCTTTTGATTTACTTGTTTTTATATTCGCGTTACCAGAAACAATCTCTATAGTAACAATTTGGTTTTGATCGTTTATTTGTGACAAAAAAGAAGAAATTGTATGTGCTGGTAAGGCTATAACCCTATCACCATCTGATTTTATTGGTATTGAAACCTCAACTCCAACATCTAGATTTGTAGCTTTAAGTAAAAGGTGGTTTTTTGTAACCTCAAACAGAATACAAGAAAGTACTGGTAGTGTTTGATGTTTACCTGCAACCCTTTCAATAAGAGCTACCGCGTCTTTTAGTTTTTTACAATTAATTTCTAGCTTCATAATAGTTTTTTATTTTTTATATAAATTACTTAGTCATTATTAGAACTGTGGATATGTTGAAATCTTTTTTATAACCATTATTTACTTGATACTTTAACTACTTTATAAATTAATAACTTGTGGTTTTTTCTAACAACTAATTTTCTTAATATTACCTTAATAATTTTTTGATTATCTAAAACAACTTATTAACAACTACTCCAATTAATATCTACAACTTTTCCACAGTGTTATAAACAGTTTTTATAACATAGTTCGTACTTGGGTTATCTCTTGTAATAACAACTGATCTGTTTTTATCTCTTCGCGCATCTTTTCGTACGAGTGAATAACAGTTGTGTGGTCTCTCCCACCAAGTTTTTCTCCAATTGATGGAAAAGATATACCAAAATCCTCACGTAAAATATACATGACCACTTGTCTAGGTCTAACCACCTCCTTTCTTCTGGTTTTGTTGTATATACTCTCCTGTTCTATGTTATAAAATTCAGAAACAATCTTAACAACATCACCAACAGACATCATTTTTCTTGGTTTTACGTTGTTTTTAAGGATCCCACGGATTTCATTGAGGTTTAATTCACGATTTTTGAGTTGTGTCTGGCAAGCAATCACATTGATAATACCCTCTATTTCACGGATATTGTCTTCTATTGATGAGGCTATGTAGTTGGTAGTATCATCCGAAAGTGTGATGTTGTGTGTACCACATTTACTTCTAACAATCATTATGCGTGATTCTTGATCAGGTTCTGGTATATCCACAATCATACCCATACCAAAACGTCCTTTGAGACGATCCTCAAGTCCTGGTATAGCGTTTGGGTGTTTGTCGCCGGAGAATACCAATTGTCTAGCGGTATCATGGAAAGTGTTGAAGAAATGGAACAATTCCTCTTGGAATTTTTCTTTGCTAGCGAAAAATTGAACATCATCCATAATAATCACATCATATTTTCGATATTTATCTTTGAATAGTTGAACCCTTCCTTCTTGTATAGCGGCAAAGAGTTCTGAACCAAATCGTTCTGAAGTCAAATAAAATACTTTTTTATTTGGGTGTAACTTCTTTATTTGGTTTCCTACAGCCTGAATCATGTGTGTTTTGCCACGACCAGTCTGTCCGTAAATGAAGAGTGGGTTGTATACACCACCAGGATTTTTTACTACCATTTGTGATGCGGCATTAGCTAGTTCGTTGAATGGACCAACAACGAGATTTTCGAAAGTATAACGAGGATTTAGATTGTCGTCTTTATTTATGTAAAAATCCTGCAAAGGCATAGCTATAGTAGGTGCCATAATTTGTTCTTTACGAACGTGTGGTGTGTTTTTACCATCTTCCTTGACAATAACGTACTCCAAAGCACGAACATTCTCACTCATTTGGCGTAAAATGCGCAAAATTGAGTTATGGAACTTCTTTTGGAGCCATTCATGGGTAAATGAGTTTGGAACACCTAGGTATATCACACCACTATCCTCTCGAAGTATTTTGATATCTTTGAACCATGTTGAAAAGTTGGCTTGAGATACAGCACTTTCTATTTCTACTAAAGCTGTTTGCCACATTTTCTGGTGATCATTCATAGGGTTTGGTAGCTCTAAGTATATACCTGTTTATAATTTTGCAAACTTGTGGAGAACGAAAAATTATGTTGATAAGTTGTGGATAGTTGATGTACGTCTTAAAATATGTAATAGTATGTGAACTATGTCATTCACATACAAACCAAAGAAACGTAAGCGCGCAAAGTCCCACGGATTTCGTGTACGCATGAAGACAACATCGGGACGCAAGGTTCTAGCACGTCGTCGTGCCAAAGGTCGCAAGCGCGTTGCTGTATAATACATATATGCTTTCTCGTTCACAGAGACTTTCTGTTGAACAATTTAACTCTGTTATGGAAAAAGGGAAGATTGCCCACTCTTCCCTTTTTCTTGCACGTATACTTGGTGGCCAAATCGATACAAGGATTGCGGCAGTGGCTCCACAAAAGATTTTTAAAAAAGCTGTTATTAGAAATAAAATTAGAAGGAGTGTATATGAGGTGTTGCGAAATATTCAAAAAGCACCAAATAATTCAACAATGATTAAAGGAGTTCATGTATTAGTTTTAGCAAAACTGCCTTTACTAAAAGCAGATAGAACTGAAACAGAAACAGACCTCAAAACTCTCTTTGTTAAAGCTGGGATTATGCGCTAGTATTATTGAATTGTTGAACTAGCAATTATTTATGTATAACGAAATCATATTTCGCCCACTCTACAACGGCCTTGTTGGCATTATGGACGTCATTCCATGGATTGACGTTGGTATTGCCGTTATCATATTCACTATTATTGTTAAGTTTATATTATTTCCACTATCCAAAGCCTCCCTATTGACCCAGGTTCGCATGAAAGCTATCGAACCAGAGGCGAACAAGATAAAAGCTCAATATGCAACAGATCGCCAAACACAAACACTAAAAATCATGGCTTTGTATAAAGAGAAAGGCATAAAACCTTTTTCTGGAGTTTTACTACTCATTATTCAATTACCTATTCTTCTTGCTTTGATTTCTGTATTTTATAAGATTATACCTACCATACATCCTGAATATCTATATAGTTTTATTTCAGTTCCTATCGTAAAAACACATTTCCTTGGCCTGATTGACCTGACACAAAAAAGTCTTGTGCTTTCGCTCATTACTGGGGTTGCTCAGTATTTTCAACTTCACTACTCTTTGGCTACACAAAAACCAGCTACCAATACGCCAATTGGTAGTGATTTTGCCTCACAATTATCTGGTTCCATGGGTAAACAAATGAAAGTTTTACTACCACTTTTAGCTTTTGCTTCAACGTACTGGATTATCCCTTCACAATTTCCTCAAGCGGCTTCGATAATCGCTATTTATTGGACAGTGAGCACTTTATTTACTTTGGGGCAGGAACTTTATATTAGGAAAAAGCATTTGAAGTAAAACACACCGCACACGCAGTGGTTTTTAATGTGGTGGCGCCTCTTAATTCCCAGAGACTAAATCAAGTGACCATAGTGACAAATCATTTTTATTCATGAAGATAAGGAAGTTATCTTTTGGATCTAGACCCAAATTGAAAGCGTCAATGACACGATCAGATGTATCGACGATTGAAGAAATGAGCTTGATCTCCCCTGTTGTGGCATTAGATTGCCAGATTTTATCTATAAGAGAAATCGTGCCTTTGTACCAATCATCAGGATATACTGCTTTAACTGGTTGAGATGGTACGGCACAGTACACCATGTCTTTATAAAAATTACCCCAGACACATTTGTCTGCCAGAGTGCGAATGATTCCATCAGTTCCTTTGCGAGTAGCTACATTGTATATACTCGTGACTATATTATCAGCATTACCTGCGGCTGAAATAAAGACGTATTTTGCATCTGTACTTACTTTGGTACTCAAACCAGGGAGTGGACCGAGAATTTTATTCCAAACACCTGTTTTTGGATCAACAAAATAGAGAAAACCGCGCTGATCAGCCGCACCTTTTGTAGTTATGGCAATCACATTATCTGATGGCCATTCAACATTTACTTGTGTGAGCGGCGTGGTGAATATTTGGACAGGAGAGGTTCCGTTAAAATTGGATGTATACCCTACTCCAGTGCCATTGTTGTTGATCATCATGAAAATACGGTCTTTCTTTGGTGAAACAGCATATCCAATAATATTATCAGGCAAACTCTTTCCTTTTAGTTCGTAAGGTGTGAGTGAGCCAGTACCAGTACTATTAGTTTGTGATTGAGATTGCGTCTGGTTTGCTTGTGAAGCTGGTGTGGTACTTGTGGAATTTTTTGAAGTTACAATTTTAGGCATCACACGACTTTTCAGTTCCGCAAGTACCCCGTTTATCGTATTATCTTGGTCTGAAAACGTCAAAGCTACAAATGAAGTCAAATTTTTATCCCAAACACTTTCGTATATCTTTGGAACAACTGTGTTCGATAATGTCACTATGTCCAAGGTATTCCCTAGCGCCTCGTAAATATTTCCCCTCCCCCGATCCACCCACCGAATATGTGTCGTACCTAATATTTGAGTCGAACTCGCCAGTTTAGTTGCCTTTATTGTGATTGTTTCAGTTGTGCTAGCGCCATATCCCCCGACTGGTGTGTTGCTCAAAAGGCGAAGGGTTGGAATCTTAATCTTTACCCCTGTTGTCGTCGAGGTCGCATCTCCGTTATTGTTATTATTTTCGTTGCCGCTAGGCACCACTGTACCTGTTGATGGTCTACCGAATGGGGTGAAACCGGTTTGGGGGGTGTCAGGGGTTGCTGGTGCGTTTGAATTGTTACGCAAGAAAAATTGCCAGTACGCAAGGGCGGCGAGGATGAGGAGGATTATTATCGAGTATATTATTACAGATCCTTTTTTCATAGGTTATTTTGTTTAAGAGTAAAAGTGCCTCTGTAATCTTGCAAGTACGTTTTTATTTGCATAAGTTTGGATCTTGACTTATTGAGCTCACTTCTTGTTTGCATAAATTTAATAGAAGTTCATTTTTCTGTCCATTTTTTGTGGGGTCAGTTAATGCAAAAGAATTTTTATATTTTAATATATTAAGTACACCATCTTGTGTGTCTGGTATACTTGCTGGTTTGTTTGCTGTATATGTTTCAGCATATATTTGTGCAGCTTTTAAAAGAGCGTCGTCTCCACTTGCTATCAAATTACTAATATATTGCGGTGTTTGTGGGTTTTGTGGATCATTTATTTTAGTATAAGTGCTCTTGTATGTGTCATATATTGTTTTAGTAGCGCCGCTTATGGTATCCAGACTACTTTTTCTTACGTTGGCACCACCATCAGGTAGTAGCAACTTATTTGTTTCACTTAACAGATTTTGGTCTGCATTTGTCGCCAATGATGTTAATGTATAATTAAATATACTTATCGCTTCCTCAGTTTGTATTTTAGCTCGATTGTCACCCAGATTGCTTGTTGTATTTGCTATTTGTACGTTTATACTATCAATCTGTTTTTGGTCATTATTTTTTATGGCATTTTGCAATTGTTTTTCAAGATCGGATTTTTTCAATAGCAATCCATCTTCTATTTTCTTTGCGGCAGCTATATTTGCAAGTGCTTGTTGGTTATTCACTTTATAATTGTCAGCCTCACTTGCTAATTGTCCAAAAAAATCTGTCACATAATTTTTACAGTTCTTATCAGACAAGGGGATACTTGGATTCGTCGGACATTTAAGTTCCAACGGCGCTACCAACGTGCTCGGTATATCTACCAACCGTGGATCAAGTGTCCTTAAAATTAAAAATGAACTCAACACTAATAGCAGACCAGAAATGGCATTTTGTACCTTCTTTAAACCATCCGACTTCACTCCTGGTGCCTCGGACGTCATATACTCAAAACCACCCCAAACAATCATGAAAACCGCAGAGACAGCGGCTAGTGCTATTAAAAGATTGAACATGTATTGAACATAAGTTGAGAAATCAGGCGATGTTATTGGAGTACCTGCTGTACAAGGAGTAACTCCTTTTGGTGTATCACCCGGAATACAAGGTAAAGGCTCGAGCAATGTATAACCTACTGAATTAACGGTTCCTGCAGATACTGTGGTTGTTGCGGTTTGGGCATATAATTTCGGTGACAGTGTTACTACGAAAACACAAACAATAAAGACCTGCATTATTCGGCGTATTTTTTTATTAAACCACATTTTTTTAAAAATTTTATTCATATAAACTTAAAAAGTTAGTTGATCAGCAGTACTTGATTTCTCCGCACTGAATGTCGCCGAGAATCCCGTACTCGCACCCTGTAGTATTTTATCAGTATTTATAATATTAAGCTGTATATTTGAGGATCCAGCTGAATTGTCCGGGGCACGGAGAATTACCGACTCATTTGAAGAAAGTTCACTGCGTATGGAATCGTTGATTGACCACGACCATGAGAGGTTTCCTGTACCGCTCGGTGATTTGTTGAAACCAAAAGGAACAGCGAGCACAGTCGTTTCTTTTTGTGAGCCAATGCGGACTATAGTATCTATTGCCCTATTGAACAAAGGTCCATACAACGGATCATCAACATAAAAATTAATACTAGGTCCAGCCACATCAACTTCACTCATACCTTGGGCGTGAGTGCTGTCATCGCGTGGCCAAACATCAACACTTATTTCGTATGGTCGTGGCACAATGTCACCAACAAGCGTGATCGACTGCTTACCATATCCAGATTGATCTTCAATTGCACGACTATTCTTTTTCCATTGATAAATGAGTGTTTTTGGGTCGTATTCCAACCCATTTGCGTTTGCTAGATGTGGTATCGCGATAATATTCACTGCATTTTGATACACCGGAGAAATTTTACCTTTGAAAAAAGGAGATGTGTAGCCATCTGTTTCAAAAATCAAATCAACTGAACCGGAGCCGATCGTTATAGTCCCAACATCAGTCCTCCCTTCGGGTGTTAGGGCTACAACTTTTATCAAAAGTGTTTTACCTAAAACTGGTGCTTTGACTTCCAAAACAGTCGCGCCTACGGCATTTTGTGCTGTAGTACCATTTACTACCCAAGTAACTTTGGCACTATTTATATCAAGACTATAACTTCTAGCGGTAATAGTAACTGTTTGACCAGGGACTGGATTGTCAGTTGAAGCGGAAAGGTCAAGTCCTCCAGCAGAACTAGGTATTTGCGCGGAGGCGTTTGAAGCAAAGAAGCAGAAAGCGATTATAAAAGATAATAGAAAACGATATTTCATTGGTATTATTTTACCACATTAACTATTTTTAAGTATTGCTCCGTTTGGAGCGCGTATGCCACCTCTATTACGAGCACCAACATCTGTATTTCCTTGGTCTGATTTTGTTGGTTGTCGGGCACCATCTTTATACAATGGCTGACGAACTGCATTATTCAGCATCATTTCTTGCTCCTGTTGAGCTTGTTCTGCAGCCTCTTCTTTTTTCACGTCACGCTGAATGTACCATACATCGACAACCCAGAAAGGAGCCATTCCACCAGTTATTGCATCACCAAAAGCGAGACCAAGTAAAGAGGCGATTCTTTTTGGTTTTGTAATGATGGAGATTTTAAATAATGTAAAAAGTCCTATCAGAATAGGTCCGGTGATGACTTCCATGACTTCACTTACGAAGATGCCAATACCAGTGAAAGTAATTATAAGTTGAATAGCGTCAACAGTAATAGCGAATCCATATAAAACAAACCACCGTAAATTACTTTTTTTAGCCATAAGTTAATTATAACAGAATACTACCCCGCCGCCTCTAACTCCTTTTTCGCTTGTTGCATTTGCATAACTTGTGCAGGGTTGGTTGTAATGATCTGGTCTTCCGTATATGATCCAACCACTTTTATAGCCACATGTTTCAAACCAACAAAGAATATACCTTCACCAACGTCTGACTCGAGCAATAGATACTTTTCTTCATCTGTGAGATTGAATGTTTTTTGAATATGGTCAATAACCGTTGGAGATTGTTTCAAAAGTATTTGTATGGATGAGTTTGTCACAATTGGCAGACCATAAGGAGAATTCAAGAAATCATCCACGTCTTGGGTGATCGTTGAAAGTCCAAGAAAATATTTACGACCACGTTTTGCCAAACTGAACAAGAACGAAGCAGTGTCTTCTGATTTCATCATCCACCACGCCTCATCAATAACCAGGAGACGCTTCTTAAGATTTTTACGGATAGCATTCCAGATATAGTGCGTGACTATATACATGGCGACTGGTTTCAACTCATCTTCCATGTCACGCAGTGAGAACACAACGAATTTCTTGTTGATATCCACATTGGATGGTCTGTTGATGAATCCAGCCCAAGTTCCTTTGGTATATTTGGAAAGACGCTGAACGAGTGAGTCACCACCTTCCATTCCTGCCAAAACTAGTTCAAAATCGGACAAAAGTGGTGGTTCAACAGTACGGAAATCCGCTTCAGGAGTGATATCTTTCAAAGCATAAGTCTCGCTGATAGCTCGGTCAATAATAGCGTCTTCTTCTTGGGTAATTCCTCCAAGCATGATGCGGAATAATCCCACCAAGTTGATGATATTTGATCGCAAAACATCCGCCGCCGACTCATCTTCACGAGGTATTGGTAGATCAAAAGGATTGATATGGTGTTCGGAATTGAGTGAGATGTTGAAGTACTTCCCTCCAGTGGCTTCGGCCATGTATTCGTATTCTTTTTCTGGGTCAATAACAATGACATCCGTATCAAACATCAAAGTACGAAGGATTTCCAACTTTGTATTATAAGATTTTCCTGCACCAGCGGTGGCGAATGTTACGGAGTTGTAGTTTTCCAAGGAGAATCTATCAAAAAGCACGAGTGAGGAATTGTGACGGTTGATACCATACAAGATACCTTTGTCAGAAGTTAGGTCAAATGACACGAATGGAAAAAGTGATGACAGAGGTGAAGAATTGAGTTTGGAGTGCACAGCTAACTGGTCGTCAGCAATCGGAATGACTGATTTGAAACCTTGTTCTTGTTGGAAAAGAGCAGGTTTTACGTAGATAAGCTTTGACTCGAGGATGGATTTGATCTCAGACTCTAGTTTATCTAGTTCATTTTCAGAATCAGCAAAGAGAGTTATATATACACCAACATCAAACAAGTGTTCCTGTGCCTGCATGAGCTGATCGCGGAGTTGCTCAAGGTCTTGATAGGCAGTATCTAGTGCTGGGTCACGAACCAACCCTTTGTCTTCCCTGCGCGAGATCTGACTCTGGACTTCAGCAACTTTCTTTTGGAAATGGCGGAGAATCTTGGCAGTATCAATAGGATGAATGAATATGGAAATATTGAAAATCTTATCCAAATTTATAATAGGAGCGAACCAACTTTCATCTAAAAAGCGCGGATATGAAATAACGAATAGTGTTCTGCCGACTTTTTCACCCAAGTTCAAATCCTTTGGACTAATCTTGAGCGCGGATGGTGAAATAACATCTTTGAGTTCGAGAATACCAGCCTGATATATTTCTTCAGGCAAAATAGAAACAATCGGTGATTGCTCGTCCTTTTTTCCAAATAATTTACCAATAAATGACATAATTTTGTATTTAATTTAAGCCTAGGTGATCTGAATCGGTTTCTCTGTCTCGCCAGGGTTGAACAGTTTGTAGAACAATTCTACCACTTCTTCGGTCCCAAGTTCTGCCGCACGGACACCACAACGCACCAAACCCTGCTCTACCACCGCGACACGTTGTTCGAGTTGACTACGATATTCTTGGAATTGAGCGTCAGCGATCGCATTTGCGCTTAGACCAGCGTTTTTTCCAGGAAATATTTTTGAAAGAGGATTTTTGCTAGCCCCAATGATCGGCGGATCATAAGGTATGACAACGAAGAAGCTCTTTGACATGATATTGGTGCTCTCCACGAATGTTTTGATGAATTCTATGTATTCTCGTACCTGTATTTTCATCAGTTCGGTTGTCTGTTCTTTGTAACGATCTTCCAGAAGAGCTATGTATGGTCGTATATCTAGTTTTTTTGATTGGACGAATATTTGTATGGAAAAGTCCAATGAGTTTACGAAGTTTTGGAATTGCATCAAAATAGAACTCTGTTCGTCTTGCGATTTGAGAGCAAAGTTGAGAGATGAAGCGAGGATGACCGCGCGCATGCCGCCATTTTTGAGAATGATGACGCCATCACGTATCTCTTGGATAGGGATAAAATCTTGAGTTGTTTTTAAAGGAGAAGCCATTTAGGTATAGTGTATCACCTTTGTTTCTTATTTGAATAGATGCTGTCTTTGATATCCAAACTCCAACTCAAGTCTTTCAGTTTGCTGTCGGATATTTTGGGAACCATAATCGAAGCGTAGTTCTTGGCGTCTTTCATCGCGTCTACTGTATTTTGTGGTCGTATGTTCTGCTCTTTTTTCCAGACGTAAAGTTTTCCACCAATATAATATTTGAAAGCGGCTTCGACGATGTTGACAAATGACTTACCATTGATTTTATAGAAAGCAAAAGCGAACGATACTGCCATTATCAGGATAATAGGCACAATAGCTAGCACTACGCTGTTGAGAAATACATAAACAATGAATGACAAACCTCCTCCGCCAGCCAAATAAATGAACTGCTTCAGGGTAAGTGGCCCGAATATTTTGTCCTCTACCTCGATGAATTGGGGAACTTGGAATCGCATCTTTGTTATTATAGCGTACTTTTAAACAAAAATATCCCTTTCGGGATATTTTCCACATAAAATACGTAGTGGATTAAGTTGCTAGAGTCTTGTTTTCAGTAGGACACCCTGGCACCTAGTATTATAGGTTTTGCGCAACCAGATTCTTTTCTTAAACTATTCAGCGTAGCCATTTTATAGGAAAATAACGATTTTGTAAATACTATACTAAGGTACGTAGATTTGGCATAATTACTTGCCTTTGGGTATGGACTTTGCTATAATCTCGATACCCAATAGTATAATTACAAATTTATGTACAAAAGAAGTATTCAAAAAGAAATAGAGAAGTGGCTTTTCAAAAGTAAACTGATCGTTGTGTATGGAGCTCGACAGGTTGGAAAAACAACCTTGGTCCAAGAGATTATCAAATCATATGGGAAAGATGCGCGATATATAAACTGTGAGTTTTTGGATAACAGAGAGTTTTTGAGTATACCTAGTCCGGAGAAACTAAAGACCTTCATCGGAAACTTTAAAGTTGTTGTTCTTGACGAAGCTCAAAGGATAGAAAACATTGGTCTCACTCTCAAAATTCTTGTTGATAATTTTCCCGAGATTCAAATTATCGCGACTGGTTCTTCAAGTTTTGAACTAGCAAACAAAATTAACGAACCTCTTACTGGTAGGGCAATTCAATTTACATTGTACCCACTCTCCATTGAAGAGATAAAACAAACTAATGATAATATTGCTATATATGAAAAATTGGAGTCGATTCTCATATATGGTTTGTATCCGGATGTTTTTGAAAAACCACGTGATGAGGCAGAGGAAAAATTACGTATAATTGCTAGTAGCTATCTTTATAAAGATATATATGATTTTGAGAATATAAAAAAACCGGCTATTTTAAGTGAAATTCTGCAACTTGTCGCTCTGCAATTAGGGAACGAGGTTTCAGTAACAGAGCTAGCGAACACATTAAAGACCACACCAAAAACAATAGAAAGGTATCTTGATTTATTGGAAAAGACATTTATCATATTCCGATTGAGAGCCCTTTCAAGAAACCTGCGGAATGAAGTGCACAGTACCTTCAAGGTTTTTTTCTATGATTTGGGGATACGTAATTATATTATCAACAACACAAACCAATTATCAAAAAGGACGGATGTCGGCGGGTTGTGGGAAAATTTCTGCATTCTGGAACGGATGAAAAAGAACCACAACTCTAGATCATTTCCGAACATATTTTTCTGGAGAACTTATGAGCAAAAAGAGATTGACTATATAGAAGAAGAGGGTGGAAGTCTGCGTGCCTATGAATTCAAGTGGGGTGATGCACGCACAAAAAAACCAAAGCAATTTCTCGAGACATACACCAATAGTAGTTTTGAAGTGATAAACAAGGATACGTATTTTACATTTGTCTCTTGAGTACAAGTTTTTGCCACAATTCACTTCACCGCCTCTCTGTATGGATCTGGTCCTTGTTTTTTGGGCACCACAGGAGTTGTAGGCGCTATTTTCGCTTGTGGCACAGTATCTTTTGTTTCAACAACTATCTTCTTTTCACTCTGCGCTATTGGATTTGCGAGTAAGTAGTCAACCAATGGTTCAGTGTAGTTTTCTGGCGCTGTCCCAGAACCAGTTTTTGACCCTGAAACTATAGGCGTTGAAAAATTTGACGCTGTAGCATTGCGACCTGGTGGATTTTCCAGATCATTGAGTATTTTGGCTCTGTCCGCGTAAGTTACTCCATTGCCGTTGGTTTTTCCAACTTCCTCTTTTTCTATACTGAAATTGCCAGCGTTTTCGATTGATGATACAACAGATTCATCAGATTCGGTTTGCGATTGGAAATTTAATTTGATTGTGGAGAATATTTCTTTGTTGACTTCAATTAAGATTTTATCAGCAAGTTCCCGGTTTATTTCAAGATTTTTTATTATATCCACAATAAAATTAGCCGAGTTTTTTTTACCAATCAATATACTACGAATTTCAGTATCAAGTTCGCCTATCTGATCAATATGTAATCCAAAAATATTTCCAATTTTTTCAGACTTATCATAAAGCTCCGCAGATAATGCTATTTTCTTTATTTCAGGAGATATGTTTGGTTGTTGAGACATGTAAGTTTATGACCACTGAGCACGATTTTTAGTAATAAAACCTAGTGCATGATGGAAATCACCGCCACTTATTGGGACAGTAAGTGGATTTGTTGCCCAATCTGTTATCGTATCACCTATTACCTTTTTTACATTAGGATTTAATTTTTCATCCGCCATTTTCTTTAGTTGTCCTGCTGTTAGGTGTTTGATAAGATGTGGATCTTCAAGATAAGAACTCTCAAGCTTCATAATATCATCAGTTTCCATATTTTTTAACATATGCTCTGCAAAATCTTCTTGGGAATGACCTTGGTCTATAGTATGTCGCAAAGCTTGTAATCGCAATGTACCAATCTCAGCCTTGTCTTCGTCACTAATATCATCTGATTTCTTGATAGCCTCAAAGTCAGATTTTTTCAAATGTTTTAGAACCTCGATATTCTTCAAGTTTTTACCACCAAGAGCTAATTTTTCTTTTTCATTCATTTTCTTAATAATATCTTGGTATTTATTAGGCGCAGTAGTTCCAGATGCAATAATAGCATTAAGCTCATTTGATCTTTCGCCAGCTTTTCGTTTCTTATCCATCTCAGTATTTCCTGTTCGTATTAATTCTCTCTGTTTAGCAACATCTTCGTTTATTTTTGCTTGATCTTCATACGATCTACTACTGCCAAATTTTGATTTTGCGAGAGCACCTGTTGTACCAGCTCTTATATCTCGAACAAGTGACATGTTACCGATGCGAGTATTTGCAAGTTGTTTATCAAGACCAGATGCAAAGCGTCCAGCGGTGTGTCTACCTGCAAATCCGCCTACACCCCCCCAAATCTTTTTAGCGTCAAACATTCCTCCTAGTTTTTTCATATCCATCAATCCTCCCATACTTCCACCAAGCTTGATTGCAACAAGCAAAGGAACGTTGAGCATAATTATAATAAAGACAGCATTGATAGCAAAAGTTACGAATTCGGTAGGCACTCCAGTCGTTGAATTTCCTTGCCATAGTCCACCAGACGCACCATTCTTAAAAATATTACTTTTTGTAAGTATTAGAAGCGCCGCATACATCATCAATAAATATGCAGGCATGAATGTGAGCTGTCCGATCAGTATTTTTTTCCATTCATCCGCGTATTCTTTGAGTTGTGGAATTATGCCAGCCACAAACCAGATTGGTGAAAATGCAAGTAGTAGCAAGAGGAGCACTAGGCGCACAATGAACGCCAATGATGCGAAAAGGAAGCTCAAACCAGCAACTAGCATGATGACAATACCAGTCACACCAATTAGGATAATTTTGAATGGAGTAGCCCCGTTTGAATTTGAGGAATTTGCTCCAAGGTTGATATTTTTTGGATTAAAAACACTTTGTATTTGGAGCGATTGCATGAATATGGCAGACAAACCGCCGTCGTCGAACAATTTTCCTACAATAGCACTCATTGCCCCTGTACTATTATTGGCCGCTATTAGTTGACCAATATCTGGCTGTCCAGGAGTAATTGCTCTGTAGAGTTGCAGAGATACAACATTGGATGTATCTATGAGAAGTGCAGTGACAAAGAAACTAAAATTAATCAAAACACCAGCAATTACTATATTTTTTATAGTATTACCCAACTTGGCATCTTGCCCTAGAATCATCCGTATTGCGGCGTAGAGAAGTATAAAGATGATGAACATGCCAGATATATCACGGATTGTTTTCCAAACATCATATATCGCAGGAGTACTGTTCACAAAATCCTTCATGTGCATGGTTATATTGATGGACACATTGAGCAACATTCCAGTCAGAGCAACAAACCATGAAGCCACAGATAATGCGGTGTTGACCAGAAACGCAGTTCCTTGTGCCACCAAGTCCCAAAATCCACTGACCCCCAAGAACTTTTCGATTATTTCAGCATGAGCTGTGTGCCCAGATAATCCTATTAACGTGATAACGAGTACTAGCAAACATACTATTTTGAAAATAGCATGCTCCTTAATAATTCCAGCGTATTTTTTAATGAAACCTTTCATTTAATTATTTTTTCGGTATATTTACTGAATCTGGAAACTGATCACAAAGACCTTGGAACCTTTGCGCGTCAGTGTTCCACGCGGTCGTTTTTGTTTGGGTGTCTTTGTATTCTTGTCGGGATGTAGCAGCATCACTTAGGGCAGATTGAGTTATTATTGCTATAGAATTTACAGCTGTATCAAGCATGGAGAAACTCGTCACTCCCGCTGTTGCAGCATCGAAACTAGCCGCTTGTCTTTGGCTTGTTAGTTCTTTAGTTGTAGTTGTGGCAATCAATGGGTCAATATCTCTTGTGACGATAAGGTCAATCGCATTCATCTGGTCCTGGGCGTATTTTTTCAAGTATGCTTCCAAGAGAGGTCTAGTTGCCAGTTTATCTGCGAAGCAATTTTTTGCATTTAAGTAGTTGTTTTTACTTATAGTTAGTAAGTCAACAGTTTGTGAATATATTAAAGCTGTGTCTTTTGCAGTATCACCCATTGAGCTTGAAGCTCTACCACTTTGCGTATTGGCGGCGTTCGTACTACTTGCTTCTTCGACAAGTTGTACAAGGTACGACTTGTTTCCACCACTAGAACTAGAACCTCGGTTACTCAATGCACCAAGTCCTTTGTCGAGCATTTGATTTACCAATGCGCCCAATATGGCGTCGACGCTGTCACTAATCGTTTTAACAAGTACGAGTTTGTCTTGCGGAATGTTTAGTGTTCTCTGAAGCGATCCTCCTATCAACGAACCAGGCGTCTGGGTTTGGCAGTCTTGGTATGACACCATGCCAGTTTTTGAATCAACTTTCTTTTGTACGCTTGTTGGCATTTGGGTTCCATCTGTAGTTTGTCCAGTGACGGCCGTCTGATTGCCAAATTTTCTCAATTGTTGCTCCTGTGCAACCGTCAAACCAAGTTCTCCCCCATTATACAAACCACTTGTGTAACCAGATGTTACATCGGTACATTTTTGCCATGACATGAATCCTTGTCCACGATTTAAGTCGGTGTTTATAGCTGCGTGTTTTTGGCTAATCCTACCTTGCAAATCACTCTGTGCCATAAGAGTTGCTCCGATTGGATTATTTTGTGGTTCAGTCGAATAGGCAATAAAACCCGCCCAACCACCTTGCGAAAAGTCACCGTTTATGAAGTTGCCTATATTCGCACCATTTGGATCACCAGAAATTGTTACACCACTATTCTGTCCAGCCGTAGCTATAGCATTTCGACTGTTAGCGACAATTCTACCAAGCGTACAACTATATCGTGTGGTTGTGTATGTTGACTGATTAAGGGCAAGATTTAATCGTATGTCAAAACTAAAAGGTGTACACAATTGTGACAAAGGTCCACCTTCTTTGTCTAAAAACTCCCCAGTGATTTGGTCTGCCGCGTCAAGAAAAAAGCCTTTCGGGTTTGTAATAAACGCGGGGCTACCCTGAAAACCGCTATTGATCCACGTAATAATGCTAGCAGTCATTCTTTGGAGTAGTTGATTGGCGACCATGACTGCGAGTCTGTCAAGAACAAAGTCTTTTAGATGGCTCATTATAGTATGAAAGTTGAGCATGGTACCAATCGGTACGGTGCCTACTTGTGCTCGCACAGTTTGTGGACGATACAGCATTATCGACGATAGTGACATGCTTATTATGAGCAATGTTAGTAGAATATTTTTTGCAATGGTCTTTTTGTTTTGCTTCATATTAGTTTATAAGAGTGAAAATAATACCCGGTTCATTACTTGAAAATTGGATACCTTTTTGTGAAAAATTGTATTTGAGATCGAGCAATGAATTTTGTAGAGAGGTTAAAGATTTTTCATATACCGCCAAAGAAACTATGCTTTGTAACGGATCTATGAAGACCTTGCTCATGCCTTGCGAAACAAAAACCATCGAACTTACGGCATTGATAAGTGCCAGATGATTTTGATTTATTGTTTTTGGTGCGGGCACAGCCAAAAGTTTTTTGAGCATTATAGAATACAAATTGGCGATGTCTTCAATTTCTTTGATTCTGCTGGTGTCATTTTTGTCTAATGCCTCGGTAGCAATAGTTGCCGCGTCCCCTTTTGGGTCATATAAAGAAAGAATCTCTCCAACGGTATTTGCGTAAGTTCGTTCAGCCGCAAGGTTGTCCGTTGTGGCAATTAAAACATTTCTTATATCATATACCTGCGCTTGTGGAGCAGTAGAAACGATATCACCAATATTCTGATCAACAACAGCTTTTATTGCCGTTGGGTCTTCTGTCAGATTGTTTTGCTTGAGTAACATGTATTGCTCAAAAAACTTTTTACCAAATTGACCCGTGACAGTTTCTGGTTCATTGGTGCTCGGATCGTTTGTTGTCAGCGTACTGTTTTTTAGTTTGGTTGAGGTCGAATTTGCAAAAAATTGTTTTTGCCAGTCGGTTGTGGTGGCAATAGCAGTTCCAACTTGTATTACTTGTGTATTTTGTTGGCCAGACATAACATTTGAGGCTTGTTGGCTACGCGCATTTCCTCTTCCTACATACCAGATAGTGCCCAAAACACCCAGGATACATATTATGAAAATGATCGCGGTCTGTTTGTGCGGATAGAACAAGGGCATGTTCACAATTATATAGTAATAAGCATATGTTTGCTTATGTTTCTGGGGATAGTGTATTTTTCAGCATACTCACTATAGTGCTATAATTGACTGTGTGAATACCACATCTCGTATATTACTGACAAGTCTCGCACTTTGTGTACTTGTAAACATTGTTTTTTTACATCAAATCACACATGCGTCAAGTTTTTTGTTTACTAGAACACTGAAGGTTGGTTTGTTAGGTGAAGATGTTCGCGAATTGCAGAAAATCCTTAATAAGGATCCGAACACTCAAGTGCAGTCAAGTGGTCCAGGATCATCTGGTCAAGAAACCTTGTATTTTGGTATTCTTACTCGTGATGCGGTTATTCGTTTTCAAGAAAAATATAAATATGACATTCTTGTGCCTAATAGTTTAATTTCTGGTACTGGTTTTGTTGGTCAATCAACCATAACAATGTTAAATAAGTTAGCTAAAGAGGTGAATTTAACGGCAAGTTCCTTAATTTCGACTAGTACTTTGATGTCTGCAAGTAAAATACAAAACTTAGTTGTTCAAACAAGTTTTTCGAATCAAGGTAACATAGTTACAAAAAATCCAAATCAAGAAAATCTAGACCTTATATTTGCGGCAATAGATAGGGTTGGTAAAAAACAGGGGCTATCAAAAGAAAAAATTGCTTCAGTTAAAAAAATAGTTATTACTCAGGCGGCAACAACAACAGATCTCAAAGGAAAATTTATTGAAGTTGTTAGGAGTAGTATTTCAAAGTCTCCTCAACCAGTGCAAAATTTTTTTGCAGATCTTATTAAACCATTTAAGGAAGTATTTTCTCCAAAAAAAGCTATGGCAATAGGGGGAACTCCGTTTGGTGGAGCGCTTTTATTTAGTATGTATTGCACTCAAACTGAAAATTGGTGGATTGGGGTTGAGCCACTTGGACCAACTTATGTCAGTCTATTAACATATCAGACTGGGTCTCAAATATATCTAGGATATAATATTCCTTTTACTACGGAGCTTCTTGGTGAATATCAACAAGGAGGTGAGTGCGTTGAAGGAGAATGTCCGTATTGTGAAACTATGCCATCGGAAGGAATGATTTCTCCGGGGACAGGTTCATCATCGCTTTAGTAATTATATAAGTGCAAAAATACAAGGTTAATAACTTACATTGATGCAACACTCACCCACTGTTCAACTGTCATATCTTCCGCCCTTATTTTTGGGTCAAGCTCCAATTTTTTCCAAATAGTTTCGATTTCTGTTTTACTCAAAACAGTCTCCAAGTTTCGGGTGACAAATTTTCTTTTGTGAGCAAATCCAGCTTTCACAATGCTAAAAAACCTCGCGATATCCCTTGGAATATCAATGCTTTTTGAGGAATTTGATGAGATTGCTGGGGTGGAATTTGCATTGACTAAGGCTGAAGAAATGGCGGAGGTATTATTATGGAAAAGTTTCTCAAGAAATAGTGCATCAGAAATATTTTCAATTGTAAGTATTGCGGAATCAACTGTTGGTGGTGGCGTGAATGCTCCTGGTGGAACCCTCGCAATAATTTTCGGTGTACCAAATGCTTTTACAGAGATAGATAAAATGCTTTCTTTTTTGTCGTGCGCGACAATTCTCTCTGCTACTTCTTTTTGAACAAGTAGAACCATTCGGTTAGGTCTAGGTTCATGTTCAAGAAATTTTTCTAAGATTGCTCCAGTGATGTAGTAAGGGATGTTAGCGACAAGGGCATAGTTAGTATCAGAGATTTCAGATTTCAGATTTGAGGTTTCAGAATTTTGAACACTTTTATTATTTACGTTAGGTCTGAAATCTAAATGGTTGTTAAACTTTAGAATATTAGGATCCAAAACATCGCCAGAAATGATTTTCAACTTATTTTCTTTGATCTCAGTAAAAAAATCTTGCTCCAGCATGCCAATCGCACGCTGATCTTTTTCGATTGCGATCACATTTGCGCCACTATTCAGTAATGCGCGAGTCAAAACTCCTGTACCAGGACCTATTTCAAGTACCCTTTCCCCTTTTTGGATATGCGCGGCAGAAATAATCTGATCCAACACATGTGTGGAGTTTAGAAAATGTTGCCCCAATGATTTTTTTGCGAATAGTTTCATGCATCTTTAATTATCAGAAATCAATAAACAACGCTTTCACACCACTCGGTTTCTCCGGAACCTGTTCCTCAATCAAATCTTTCTCAATATCGTCAATAAATTCCGAAGGCGTATTCACTCTCTGCGCTCCATAAACCGTGCGAATGATCGTATGACTCAAATGTACCTTGTTTCGGGCGCGCGTCAATGCCACATAGAACAGGCGGCGCTCCTCTTCTTGCTCCGCCGGACTGATGCCAGCGTCATCAATATGTTTGAATGGGAACAAGTCTTGTTCCAAGCCAGTTATGAAAACGTGGTCAAACTCAAGGCCTTTTGAAGCATGAACAGTCATAAGTTTCACCGCATCTTGGTCTTTGACCAAATCATCTTGATCGCTTGCCAATGCGGCGTTTTCTAGGAACTTTTCGATGCCAATTGCAATTCCAGACTCCGCAAACATGTGGTCTTCACCCACGATAGGTTCTGATGGGTCATCATACTGCGCTGCCACAGTCACCAATTCTCTGATGTTAAGCAGTCGCTCTTCATCTTCTGCATCACCATCACGGAGTGCCCGCTCCATCCCAGTTTCCTGAATTACAAATTTTACCGCTTCAGATGGTTTCTTTTCTAGAATTTCCGCGCGGATATCATCAAGTAATTTCCAAAAACTACTAATTTTTACCTTCATAGCAGGTGGCAGGAGTTCCGGCTTGCCTGACATTATTTTGGCAATCGTTGCTTTACCAATTCCGCGTGTCGGCACGTTAATAATACGACCAATATCCCCCCACGATTCCCTATTCAGTGCCGCGCGAATATATGACAGCACATCTTTCACTTCTTTTCTTTCAAAAAAGCGCACGCCAACCAGTTGATACGGAATATTTTTCTTGATAAATGCTTCTTCGATAGCTCGTGATTGAAAGTTTGCTCGATATAAGACTGCAATATTTCGCGCGGGCGTCCCTTTTTCGATCAGAGCACGTGATGTGTCGGCAATATTTCGTGCCTCATCAAGTTCTGTATATGAAGCATTCAGCCCAATTTTTTCTCCATCAGAATTGTCAGTATACAGAGTTTTCTTTTTGCGCATTATATTTTTTTCAATAACACTATTTGCCGCCGCCAAAATAGTTTTTGTTGAGCGATAGTTCTTTTCAAGAGTAATCACCGTTGTGTCTGGGTAATCTTTCTCAAAATTAAGGATATTTTCTATAGTTGCTCCACGCCAGCTATAAATATTTTGATCAGCATCACCTACCACGCAGATATTTTTATGCGATTCAGCCAACAATTTCGTGATGTGGTATTGAACTTTATTGGTGTCCTGATATTCATCCACGTGAATATACTTCCAAATAGTCTGGTATCTTTTTCGCACCTGCTCATTTTTAGCCAGTAGTTGAGCCGTCTTTTGAAGCAGATCATCAAAGTCCAAAGCTTTTTCTTTTGCAATGATAGTTTCGTATTTTTCCCAAACTTGAGCAACTATTTCTTCCATATAACCTTTTGCAGAATCGAAATATTCCAATCGGCTCACATTATCCCCTTTTGCGCGCGAAATCATATTTAAAACTGTACCAGGATCAAATTGTTTCGGGTCAACCGAGCATTCCCCCATCGCCTGTTTAACAGCTCGACGTGAATCAGATCGGTCAAAAATTGTGAAATGTCTGGTTAATCCGAGTAGAACCGCATTCTCACGAATGATATGCACACCAAGTGCGTGAAATGTACTAACAAAAGGGCGTTCCCGCATTGAAATAGGTAAGTTGACACTCTTATCTTCAGCGATTAGCGCCCCAACTCGCTCACGCATCTCTTTTGCCGCTTTGTTTGTGAAAGTAATGGCCAAAATGTTGTATGGAGCTACCCCATTTTTTATGAGATTAAGTACCCGATGTGCAATAACCTTGGTTTTTCCCGATCCAGCCCCAGCAATGATTAAAACAGATCCCTCAAGAGTCTTCACCGCACGCTGTTGGGCTTCATTTAGGGTTGTCATGTGGCTAGTGTAGCAGAAGAATGGTAAATGTAGAAAAAATTGGGAGCCAAGCGCAGAGACACCTGTTTTGATTGCCGAGAATGTCTGAGCGAGTAGCATTTCTTATGAGATGCCGAGCCCTTGTAATTGCGAGGCATCGAATTTGAAATGCACGAAGTGAGTTTCGCAGGCACATCAAAACAGGTGTCTCTGCGCTTGGCTTGTAGTTCATTATTACCCAACATTCCTTGACATTACAGCAATCTTTATGACTGTGTATATCTTTCATTGACAATACTTTCTTACCTGCTACTCTGGATGAGTACCTTCATCGGTAGGTGTCTTAATATGGCTTTACAGAGCCATTTATGCTTTAAAATATAAGGCACCGTTCGGAAGAAATACCCACACGATTGACTTGCTGAAGTGAGATATACGTTATGCAATTTTCGACCTCTCCCACAAAAAAATATTCTTCTATTTCAAAACGTATTGTTACATGGACAACCATTTTTTTCGTATCCATAACTGTCATATTTACATTTTCAGAGACCGCCCACGCCGGTCTCGTTTCATACATAAATACCATCTTTGGTGGCAGTCAGGTTTCAGCAGAAGTTACTCAAAATCAGACTCATGGTAATTCACAAACCTTAGCATTACTACAGTACGCCGCTAGTTTTGATCCCAGTACAGAAAAAGCTTCAGGAGTGTCTCCTATTGTAGGTAATGCTCTTGTAGCCGATGCGACTCTTTCGGAAGGTGCTACAAGTGATACCACAAGTACGCAAATTAGTTCATACATTGTTCGTGACGGTGATACAATTTCTGGGATAGCTAAAATGTTTGGCGTTTCTACTAATACTGTTATGTGGGCAAATAATATTAGTCGTACTACCGCGCTTCGCTCTGGACAGACTCTTATCATCCTTCCTATTACCGGTATCAACTATACGATTAAAAAAGGCGACACCATCAAAGGCATTGCCATCAAATACAAGGCTGATGTTGATGAAATCTTACAGTACAATGATATTTCATTAGATTCTATTCTTGTTGCTGGTCAGCCGATTATTATTCCTGATGCAGAACAGCCACTAGTACAAACCAAATCTGTTGCAAAAAGCACCAATCCCGCACACGACACTAACGGTCCTAGCTACGCCGGCTATTACATTCGTCCTATTGTCGGTGGTATTAAGACGCAAGGTCTTCATGGTTATAACGGTGTCGATCTTGCATCCTACCTCGGAGCACCTATTTATGCCGCTGCCGCAGGTACTGTTATTTCAAGTGCGAATGGTGGTTGGAATGGCGGGTATGGAAATCTCATCATTATTTCTCATGATAATGGTACACAAACAGTATATAGTCACCTCTCGAAAAATCTTGTAACAGTTGGTCAACATGTAGATCAAGGTCAAAATATTGCTCTTATGGGTCACTCTGGAAAAGTAACTGGCGTGACTGGAGTCCACTTACATTTTGAGATTCGTGGCGCAAAAAACCCATTTTAGGACCAAATTAAAAAGTTAAACTGCTGTTGGATTGCTTGGGAGTGTCATACTAAATGATAGAAGTCAGGAGATTTTATATTTTTTCACGGTATTGCAGAGCTTCTAAAATAAATTCTTTTTTTATAATGTTCTGGCCAGCCAGATCGGCAATGGTTTGCGCCACTTTTATGATTCTATGAAATGCCCTGCCAGACAATTCGAGCTTTTCTGCTGACATTTTCAACATCAATCGAGCATCTTCGGTCATCACGATACATTTTTCAATGTCTTGCGCGCTCATTTCACTGTTATAACAAATAGAGATGCCTTTTTCTTTGAAACGTTCCAGTTGTATTTTTCGTGCCGCCGATACGCGCTTTAGGATTGTTTCGGAATTTTCAGAAGAAATAGTTCGGGTGGCAAGTTTTTCATAATCAATCTTTGTTACATTCACCCACACATCAATACGATCAATGATTGGTCCAGATAGACGTCGTCGATAGGCATTAAAAATTCTTTCAGGGCACGTGCATCCCTTGTCTTTGCCAAGTCCACATGGGCAAGGGTTCATCGAAGCTATTAAAATACATTGCGCTGGAAATGTAACCACTCCACGAGCTCGTGAAATAGTAATAGTCCGATCTTCGAGTGGTTGGCGTAGAGCTTCGATGACACTGTGGTCGAATTCTGGAAATTCATCTAGAAATAATACGCCACGGTGCGCCAAGGTGACTTCTCCTGGTTTGGGGAAACTGCCTCCGCCAATGATTGCCGGATATGAAGCTGTATGATGTGGCGCACGAAATGGCGGATACACAAGCAAGTCCTCTTTCAAAGTACGTGCCGCCGAATGTATACCTGTAACTTCAACGGAATGTTCATATGAAAGTGCTGGTAGTATTGAGGAAAAACTATGAGCGAGCATGGTCTTTCCAGTACCTGGAGGTCCGCACATAATGAGATTGTGAGCACCCGCGGCAGCAATTTCCAACCCACGTTTGGCTGTTTCATTTCCGCGTACAACACTCATATCATGAATTTGGGGGCGTTGTTTTTCCAGTGCTTCCGCCAGAACTTCTCGTGGAGATATCGGAGCGAGTCGTTCTCGTCCCATAAGGTGCCCAATAATTTCACGGAGTGACGAAACTGCGTATATGGTTATGTTTTGTGCCAAAGACGCTTCACGTGCGTTCTCTTTGGGTATAAATGCCGAGGTAAAACCATGATTTGGAGCCTGACAGAGTATAGGTAGAAGGCCGCTCACTTTCCTGAGGCTTCCATCCAGTGACAATTCTCCAAGAAATAGCTTTCTGTCTGGATCAAGCTCAATATCTCCAACAGCCGCCAAATACGTAAGTGCCATAGCAAGATCGAATGACGGTCCTTCTTTGCGCACATCCGCTGGTGCCAATGAGATTATTACTTTTTGATTTTTCTGCTTTGGTGAGGTATATCCACTATTCTTTATGGCCGCAGATATGCGGTCCCTAGCTTCTTCTACTGCTCGATCACCAAGACCAACTATAGAAAATGAGTGCAGACCGTTGGAAATGTCCACCTCAATCGTTACTATTTCTGATTTTAGCCCAATCAGTTGTGCGCCGTATGATATTGCGATACTCATCCTAGTATCGTATCAAATCGGAATGAAGAAACACTGAAGAAACGATAAAGAAGTAATGAAGATTTGAAAATAAGGAGGTGCTACCTACGTAGGTTGCACCTCCTTACCTCCTTATTAATGACTATGTTTGATTGAAACACGCGAAGATGGGTTTGCTAACAGGCGGTCTTCTTCGATCTCTTTGCCACATGTTTCGCATATACCGTATGTGCCTTTCTCGATGCGTTCCAATGCGGCAGTAACTTCGTTTATTTGTTTGTCTAGTTGGTTCACAATACCGGTGTTTTCCTCCAATTCCTCCAATTTGTCGGCAACTTCATTTTCATCAGCGGAATCTACCTCAATACCGCCAGATGTCGCTTCCCAACCACCAACATGCGCTGGATTGCGCTGTCCAATACCGCCAAGTTCACTTTCAAGCGCAACCTTCTCGGCGAGCAATTTCTTTTTGAATTGTTCGAGGTTTTTTGTATTCATAGTGTATATTTACTAATAACGTCATTTTATCTTATAAAAGACTGTTTTTCAAGTCGGGTAAGTATTTCGGTCAATGTCGCCTCGTTGGACGTAATGACTAAATGATTGCTATCTATAAATGAGTATAAGAATAATGTTGTGCCAGTATCTGTGCGAAATTCACGTACATCTTTGTTTTTTACGATTTTGTCTTCAAATTTTCCTCGTAAAGTGAAATAAGGACGAAGCGGCGGAGTTACTTGTAACGGGACTTCTTCTTTTTGTGTTGATGTATTGGAAATACCCGCTGGTTCAACTGGATACAAATATTGTTTCAAGTCGTCAGCCATGACATTTTCCCACTGGAGCATACCCGCGAAGGTGTTTTGGAAAAAATTGCTCGTTACAACAACGAATACATTCTTATTATTTTCAGTATCAGCATATACGCCAAGCATCCAATTTGAGTTGATGGATCTAACCAAAATATCTGGCGCGCTTATGTCCAGAATATTTATCATATCTGGTCCAGACACTCGAACAAGAGCGCCAGATGAGTTTTTTGTGGTCGCAATGATTTCTTTTATAGTATTTGGTACTTGTGTTTTGAGGATTTCATTTTGGATAAGTGCTTTTGTGGCCAGTGGGTTTTGGCTATCAATAACCAAGACAGCTTGCGTATCCGAAGGGATAATACTCGGAGCAGATTTTTGTTGCGGTGTAGTTTGAGTCACTGGCGCCAGAGGACTGATGCTGTATAGGTAATATGCTCCGATAGCTCCACCTCCTAATAATAAGATGCTAATCAAGACCATGGTCATTTTTCTACCAGCATGACTCGGTTCCTCATTGCTCAATTTTTCTTCACCTTCTTGTTTTTTACTTTCCGCAATAGCGATTGAGGCGCTAGAAGTTCTTTTGTGTGACATGACTTCAGCCACGTCTCCTTCATAGGTTCGGATCGGCTTTGCTGTATCAGTTATGAAATGTCCGTCTTGTTGGGCTTGTGGAACCTTCTGAGGAACACTAGAAATATTCGGTCGATTTAACGTTGTTTGTTGTGTCGTGTCTGGCTGTGACGTAGGTGGTGATTCCGGTTTTTTGGGGCGAAGGTTTGGAGGTAATGCTGAAATAACTTCGTCTTGCAATGTCCTCCCTTGAATTTTTTGGATTTTATTGAACGAGGTTGGTATATCTTGCAAAGGTATTGAAGATGGTTTTGCTGGGACAAGAACTACTGGTTGCTGGAGTGTTGGCTGTTCAATCGGAAGATTTGCAGGAGGTGTCGGTTGTCGCGGTTGCGTTGGTTGTATAGGTTGTTGTTGCGGTTGTACTGGCGGTCTTTGTATAAATGGTTGAGGTATAGGTGTTTTCGGTATAGATGAACCGCTTGGCACATTTTTTGCAGGAGCAAAAGGGGTCATGTCAAATGTGCCGATCTTTTTGTCTAATAAATCAGTATCAGGAGGGATGTAGGGGCGTGCAGGTTGTTTTGCTACTTGTATTGGTTTTTTCGGTTCGAACACAGGTAAGTCATCAGTCACAGGAGAAATATTGTCAGCAGAAATATCAAATACACGTTCTGTGTTTGTATTATCTTCATTTATATCATCAACGTTATCTTGAGTAGGAACTTTTTGTATTATAATGTCATCATCGTTCATCACCTCCTATTATAACTGTAAATTAAAAAGTTCTCCATCAAGTTAAGTATTTGTATAGCAAAATAAGCCACGGATGGCTTATTTTGACTAATAATATGCAATATATATGATTAATTAGTACCTTTTCTTGAAATCCTTCCTTGGTCCGCGATCTCCCATTGGTTTTGGTATTTCTTCCCTTTTTGTGAAGAAGCCAGGATTTGCACCCTTGATAGATAAATTGAGGCGGCCCTTATCGTCAACCTCTTTCACTATGACTGGAACCTTGTCGCCTTCTTTGAGATAAGTTTCGACGCGCTCTACACGGAATGGGGCAATTTCAGATACATGAACCAAACCTTCTGCATTCGGTCCGATCTTCACAAAAGCACCGAAGTCCATCATACGCACAACTTCCCCATCATATTTCTCGCCTGGCATATATTCACGAGTCATGTTGAAGATTATTTCTTTTGCTTTGGTGGCGGTTTCATTTTTCCCTGTAATAAATATCGAACCGTCATCTTCGATAGTTATGTCATCAACGTGCGTGACGTCACGAATTTCGTTGATTGTTTTACCTCCAGTGCCGATAACTAGACCGATCTGTTCAGGTTTGATTTTCATAACCAGAATTTCTGGAGCATTCGGTGAAATCTTGGTACGTGGAGCAGGAATTTCTTTTTCTATAACATCAAGAATCTTGAAACGAGCGGCTTTGGCTTTTTCAAATGCTTCAGCCAAAACTTTTAGTGGAATTCCACCAACTTTAACATCCATTTGCACTGCGGTTATACCTTCACGTGTACCAGCAACCTTGAAGTCCATATCACCATGATGGTCTTCTGGGCCTTGAATGTCGGTTAGGACTTTATATTCCGCAGGTCTACCTTGCATGTCATATTTCATCATGAGTCCACTGGCAATACCTGCGACGGGTGCTTTGATTGGAACACCGCCGTCCATGAGAGCCAATGTCGATCCGCAAACCGATCCCATAGATGTGGAACCATTTGAGGCCATAGCTTCTGAAACGATACGGATGGTGTATGGGAATTTATCTTTATCAGGAATGACAGCTACCAAAGCTTTTTCTGCTAGAGCGCCGTGACCGATCATGCGGCGATTGGTATTGCCAACGCGACCAGTTTCGCCAGTTGAAAATGGTGGAAAATTGTAATGGTGCATGAAGCGTTTCTTTTCCTGAACAATCAGACCGTCGATCACTTGCGCATCACCGGGACTGCCGAGTGTCAGAGCCGAGAGAATATGTGTACCACCTCGGAAAAATATTCCAGTTCCATGAAGAATTGGCGAAACTCCACCAGCCTGTGCGAATAATGGACGGATTTCATCCATGCCACGACCGTCTGCACGCTTGTCATTCTTGATAGCTTCGTCATGAAGCAAATCATTGACTGCTTCCTCGAATATTTCTTGCGCCATAGCGGTGTTACCCTCTTCCGGTGTACCAACTTTTCCAGTCACCATTTTCTCTGTGAATAATTCTGTCCACAATGTATTGATCTCACTAATACCTTCATGTCCAGGCTTGTTACTCATCACGTATTTTTTCAACTTTGGAGCGATTTCTTTATCAAATAATTCTTTTGTTCCTGGAGTTGGTTCAGGTAATACCACTTCAGCTTTCTTTTTACCAATTTCGGTGATGATTTTCTTCTGCCAAGCTTGGACTTTCTCGATTTCTTCTGACGCTTTGGCTAAAGCTTCATTCAATACAACCTCACCAACTTCTTTACTGCCGACTTCGATCATGTTGATCATCCCATCTTTGCCGCAAGCAACCATTTCGAGCACGATGCCAGCCTCTTCGCGTGCCGCAAAGTCAGGATTCACTAACCATGCACCGTCTTTACCGATGCGCACTGCTGATGCTGGTCCGTTCCATGGAATATCGGAGACGCCAAGAGCTAGTGATGCGGCGATGACTGAAACTACATCCGGATCATCTTGGTCAATAGAAAGTGTGGTTAAAATAACCTGCACTTCATTGCGGATTTTCTGGTTGAATAGTGGGCGAATAGTTCGGTCAACGATGCGGCCAGAGAGAATCGCTTCGGTCGAAGGCCTCCCTTCTCGACGCACGAATCGTGATCCCAAAATCTTTCCAGTTGCGTAAAATCTTTCCTCGTAATCAACCGTCAATGGAAAAA